>JBKQHQ010000228.1:0-7948 GCA_052148715.1 Xanthobacteraceae bacterium
CCGACGTGATCATCGTCGCCGATGCCGGCGACTTCGTCTTTCATGACTGCGCCTACGAGGAGCTGCTGCAGGCGCTGGGCCCGATCAACGACGACGCCAGCGTCCCCTGGACCATGTTCAACGACGACGTCTCCATGGGGTTCTTCGACGTCTACGATCAGTACCTGCTGAACATTCTCTATGATCCGCGGGTGCGGCCGGGCATGACGGCCAAAGAAGTGCGCGCTGTGTTGCCCGAGGTCCTGCCGGCCGTCCGCGCCTGGATCGCCGGCATCAACGGGCTTTCCCAACAGTAGGCCTCTGGCGCTCACCTGGGCCGCCACCGCACGGTTGAATCACGGTGGACGAGGTATTCGTCCGGCAGTCGGTCACGACCGCTCGAATCGCCCGCGATCGTGCGGCGCCGCAAAGTTCGTCTCCGGCCCGAGCGGCACGATGCGGGTCGGGTTGATGGCGGTCATGCTCATATAATAGTGCCGTTTGATGTGATCCATATTCACGGTGTCGGAGATCCCGGGCACCTGATAAAGGTCACGCAGGTAATTCGACAGGTTGGGATAGTCGAGGATCCGGCGCAGGTTGCATTTGAAGTGACTGTAATAGACGGCGTCGAACCGTACGAGCGTGGTGAACAGGCGCCAATCGGCCTCGGTCAAGCGTGCACCGACGAGAAACCGCTGGCGCGACAGCCGCTCCTCGAGCCAGTCCAGCGCGGCGAACACGGCGCGGAAGCCCTCTTCGTAGGCATCCTGCGTCGTGGCGAACCCGGCCCGGTAGACGCCGATATTCACGTCCTTGAACACGCGCGCGTTGGTGTGATCGATCTCCCCGCGCAGGTCCGGCGGATAATAATCGGCCCGGTCGTCGGTGCAGGAGGCGAACGCCGAATTGAGCATGCGGATGATCTCCGGCGACTCGTTATTGACGATGGTGCGCCGCTTGATGTCCCACAGGACCGGCACCGAGACGCGGCCAGTGTAGCGCGGATCGGCGAGCAGATAGATCTCCCCGAGGCGTTTCTTGCCGTTGATCGTGTCCGCAATCGTGCCGGGTCCGGAGCCGAACTCCCAGCCTTGCTCGCCCATTACCGGCTCGAGGATCGACATCGAGATCACGCTCTCGAGCTTCTTGAGCTTGCGGAAAATCACCGTGCGGTGCGCAAACGGGCACGCGAGCGAGACGTAGAGGTGATAGCGCCCTCGCTCGGCCGCAAAGCCGCCCTCGCCCGACGGCCCGGGGCTTCCGTCCGGCGTAACCCAATTGCGGAAAACCGGGTCGGTCGGCACAAAGCGACCCCCGGCTGCGGCGGTGTCGTACCATTGACTGTGCCACACGCCGTCGACAAACAGCCCATGCGCCATCGCTATCCTCCTCCACCAGTCAACTCATAGGCCCTGGGGAGCCAAGCCATCGCTGGCCCTTCCCTAGGTCCAGCGATGTATCGCTTTCTCGAATGCGCAGCGAGTCGGTAAATGACCCTGTGCCGTGGAGACCGTGAGAGATCAGGTCTCGATGCGTGAGCCTGGCACCGGTCTTTGTCGAGGCGGCAGGCCGTGGATGGGCGACCATATTCCGGGACGACATCGTTCGGACTTTTGGGGCGACGGCAATGACGACGGAATACTAGCTTGCGGCGCGAGCCCGGTTAGCGGGCCGCTTGGCGCGAGGCCGGGGTTTCGTCCTTTTGGCGCGGGTGGAGGCGCGCGGCGCGCTTTCGACGCCTTGCGTAGGCTCCGCGTCCTCGGTGCTCAGGAGGACATGATAGAGCAGTTTTTCGAACTCCGGCTTGAAGCGGGCAATGATCGACTCGGGATCGGGCACCATAGCCGCGTCGGAAATGAGTCCGAACTGGACCTGCCCGTTGAACGACAGAATCGAAATCCCCATGCCGACGTCGTGGCCCTGAGGAACCCAGAACATGATCTGCTTCACCTCAGCGCCCGCGAGGTAGAGCGCTCGCGGCGGGCCGGGCACGTTGGTCATCACCGCGCTCGCGCGGCTCAGCAGGAGATCGAACAATCGGTCCTGCACAAGCTTTGGGGCATAGCCGAGGGCGACGAGGAGCCCGAGCGTCACCGACGGCTCATAGGACTTCTTCAACTCCTCCATGCGCCGGCGTACCTCATAAAGCCGCTCCAGCGCGTTTTCCACGCCCACCGGCAGTTCGACCGCAAGCACGCCGAAACGGTTTCCCAGCTCCTGCTTGCTTTCCGGAGCCCGCAAATTGATCGGCACGAGGGCACGTACCTCAACGCCCTTCGTGTCGTCCCCTTTTTCCTTCAGGTATCCGTTGAGCGCGCCGGCAACAGAGGCAAGCAGCACGTCGTTCACCGAGCAGCCCAGCGCGTGGCTCACGGCCTTCACCTCGGGAAGAGGAATTGGATCGGTCCAAGCCACCCGCTTGTCTCCCGACGGCGTGCCCTTGAACCGGGTGGCGCTGTCCATCGGCATGAAAAGGATCCATCCGAGCTCCGTCGCAACGCCCGCCCCGTCGCGCAGATAGGTCAGCGCTTTGGTGGGGTGCGCGGCGAGCCCGAGAATGGTTTGTAGCGCCTGGTCGGAAAGGCGTCGCCCGGTGCCCACCACCTGGCCCGCGAGATCGACGATCTCGCGGACCGGGAACCCGAGCCCTTCGTTATCAGCCGGGGCCACGGAGGGGGGTCCGCCGCCTGTTTCCGGAGCGTCGGGGCGCTCGTCGGTGAGCGACAGCATGACGCCGACGAGCGCGATCCCGTCGGCGATGGCATGATGGATTCGATTGACCAGAGCCACGCCGCCTTCGTAGCCCTCGACGATGTGATAGTCCCACAGCGGATGCAGCTTATCGAGCGCCCGGCCGGCTAGATCGGCGACGAATGCTTCGAGCTCTCTGCGCCCGCCGGATCCAGGAAGACGGACCCGTTTGATGTGGTGCGCGATATCGAAATTGGCATCGTCACACCACCACGGCCCGGTCGCACGGAATTCCACGCGTTGGCGGAAACGGCGAAAAGCCAGAATTCGCTCGGCAAGGGTCCGCTCGAGCCGCGCGATATCCACGGGCCCGGCCAGCATCAATACGCCGATGATGACCATCCGGTTGGTCGGCCGATCGAGGCGCAGCCACGTGGTGTCGACCGGGTCCATGCGTTCGCTGCGTGCCACGGGGCGTTTCCTTTGGTTTTTAGACGTTGCAAATGTGGGGCCGGGCACGAAGGCCGGCTTTGACTTTTCTCAATGCCGAGGCTCCGAAAATGAGCGGAGTGGTACAGAGCCGAAGAAGGAGAGAGGCAATGTCCGAGACCGGGCCGGCGATCCGACGATCGGCAATTCCGCGTGAGGCGATTCCGCGCGATAAGGGTAACGATTATACGAATGAGAGCGCCGCGATGCGGCGCGAGTTCATCCGCGAGCAGACCGGCGCGGACCTGTCACACGTGGCAAGATATTCGTTTGATCCTTCGATCCTGCAAGGAAACATCGAAAACTTCATCGGGGTGGCACAAGTGCCGATCGGCGTCGCCGGTCCGCTTCGAATCAACGGGGAACATGCGCAAGGAGATTTTTTTGTCCCTCTCGCGACCACCGAGGGCACGCTGGTGGCGAGCTATAACCGGGGGATGCGGCTGTTGACCGAATGCGGCGGGGTGAAGACCGCCGTCATCGAGCAATACATGCAACGCTCACCTGTCTTCATATTGGAGGATGCCGCACACGCCCGCGAGTTCGGCCACTGGATCGACGAGAATTTTTCAAGGATCAAGCAGCAGGCGGAAACAACGACGCGAATCGGCAAGCTGGTCAAGATACAGCAATTCTCCATCGGACCGCTGCGCCATCTGCGGTTCAACTATACGACCGGCGATGCGGCCGGGCAGAACATGGTCGGCAAGGCAACCCTCGCGGCTTGTGAATGGATCAAGCAGAGCTATCCCGGCGGCGCAAAATACGTTCTGTCCGGGAACATGGACACCGACAAGAAGCATTCCCGGATCAACATGCTTCTCACTCGCGGCCGGCGCGTGGTCGCGGAGGCGGTCGTGCGGAATGACATTCTGAAGGAGCTCATGGGCGTCGATGCGAAGGAGCTGTTCCAGGCCCGCCAGATCTCGACGACTGGCGCCTTTCTCGCCGGGTCGGCGAACAATAGCGCGCATGCTCCCAATGGTCTCACCGCGATGTTTATCGCGACCGGCCAGGACGTGGCCGATATTTCCGAGTCGCAGGCCGCGGTCACCTACTCTCAGCTGCTGGACAATGGGGACTACTATTGGTCGGTGACCTTGACTTCGCTCATTGTCGGCACGATCGGCGGCGGGACGGGCCTCGCGACGCAGCGAGAGTGTCTGGAAATGCTTGGCTGCCGTGGCCAAGGCAAAGCCGACAAATTTGCGGAGATCTGTGCGGCCGTGGCACTCGCCGGCGAGGCGTCTCTGGCCGGCGCGGTGCTGCGCGGGGATTGGGTATCAAGCCATGACCGGCTGGGACGTCATCACCCGCAGGCAGCGGTCACCGCCTGAGATCATTGCCGCGTCGCAACGAGTCTCGGCCTCTCACTCGCCAAGCTCCGCGAATGCGGAGCACCCAATACGCCGTGCGCGAGCAGATGGAGTGAAGGCCGCGCCTCTTACTCCAAATCAGTGGTTTCGCCTGCGCGGGCGACGACGACGATAAACATTAGGCACGGGCGGGCCGGAAGTTGCTCCGAGCCAAGTCCTGATCTGCTCATACACTTCCGGCCGATCGAGCAGCTCCAAGTGGTTCATCGCAGTGCCGATCCATTGCCGGGACTCGGCAAAGGACAAGGCCAAGTGCGGTTCCTTATGGTGCCCCAGCGCGCTGCTCACCGGCACGACGCCGTCGCCGAGGACCCGGTCATGCAGGTCGCCGACCCGATCGCCGGTCGTTGCGGCGATGGCGAAGCATTGCACGCGCTCCGGGAGAGGCACGGCCTGCCGCGCGTCCTCCCTATGCTCGAAGCGATCACGGCCCTCCCAATCCTGGTCGAGTAGATTGCCGTGGCGAAGGTCGGTGATGCCGGCGCTGCGAATCCTGCCCAAATGCGTGAAGGCCGCAGTGTACGGGATTCTTCCAAGAGCCAGATCGACCCACTGGCCGCCGCGCTCCAGCGGTGCGCCGTGGTGCGGCGTGCCAAGGAACACGAGCTTCTCGAGACGCCGCGGCCACTCATGCCCGGCGACGGCGCCGTAGTGGTATGCGCTGCGCGACACCAGCCCGCCCATGCTGTGCCCAATGATGATCACTTCCTCCACCGGCACCGGCCACTGCGCGAGCAGAGCGTCGAGCAACTCGGCAAAGGCCCGTCCATTGATCGAAATATGCAGGCCGGTGTTGTAGTTCAGATAAACCGGCGTGTAGCCGAGGTCGCGGGCCAGCGCGGCACCATGATCATGCCCCTTGCGGTTCCAGTGCCGGTGGTTCAGGGCCAGGCCGTGCACCAGCACGGCCACCCGACCGCTCGGCCGGGAGATGCTGGCCGCGAGATTCTCCGCGTCCAGCCGCAAGGGCTGCCCCTCGTGGCGCAGGTGCATCGGAATCGCCAACGGATTGCCCGTCGCGACCAAATGGTCGCCCAGCACGCCGTTTAGCGCCGCAACCACCGCCTCGCGGCCGTGCGAGGGGTTTGCCTCGCCGAGCAAGGGACCGAGCTGCGCGAGAACGGCGTCGATTCCCCCGCCCGCCAGTCCGATCGCGCCGCGGACGCTCCGATAGACCAGTCCCGTAATCCCGCTCGTCGGTCCTCGCGACGGGGTCCCGCGCCAGCCTGGCCGACGAGCAATGTTGTGGTGCATGGTTTCGACCAAGCCGACCAGCCCCCCGGCGGCGTCGAACGCCAGCCTGCTGTAGCCGCGAAGCTCCGATGAGGAAACCGCATTGGTCATTGGACCTGCTCCTGTCCAAAGTCTGCGCGATCACGCTGCATCTGTGCAAGGCATAAAGCAACATAAAAACAATCAAGGGCGTTGTTGGGTCGAACGCTGAAACCGCCAGGTCACTCCGTAGCCGCGAATTTTTCCCTATTCCGGCACCAGGCAGGGTTATTGCGGGCTGTCGCCGCGCACGAGACGCGGCAACCGCGGCAAGACGCCGCGCGGACGGCTGATCTTCGTCTTGGTCATCATCCAGCGATGCGGGGGGCCAGCCGCTTCACCTTACAGGCGTCAAGTATCAATTTACTGCTCTCTTTCCCGCTGGCACTTCAAAGAACTGGGCTTGATGCACGCGTACCATAGCATGACAGCATACAAGCGGGCTTGCCGCTTCGCGGTACCCCGGAGCGGTTCTGCGCGGTAGATTGCTCCGGGGACGGCTTCAGTCGTTTTGCCCGACGAGCGCAGGGGCTTCGTCCGTCATGCCGCTTCTTGGTGCTGATATCTTTGGCGCAGCACCTTCTTGTCGATCTTGCCGACCGTGGTCAGCGGCAGCTCCTTGACCACCATGATCCGCTCGGGGACCGCGAGTTTCGAGATGATGCCCTTGTCCACATACGACCGCACATGGGCGCGAATTGCTTCCTCGTCGACCTCGCCGGCGAGCTCGGGATCCACGACGACCAGCGCCATGGGACGTTCGCCCCATTTGGCGTCTCTCACGCCGATGACGGCCACCCTGACGACACCTTTCTTCTCCGAGATGATGTCCTCCAGCTGGATCGACGAGATCCATTCTCCGCCGCTTTTGATGATGTCCTTGAGCCGGTCGGTGATGTGGACGCGTCCGTCGGCATCCCACGTGGCTACGTCGCCCGTGTGCAGGTAACCGCCGGCCCAAAGCTGCTCCGACGCCTCGGGATTGTTGAGATAACCCATGGTGAGCCATGGGGCACGCGCGATGATCTCGCCGGGAGTTTTTCCGTCACGCGGCACGTCGGCCATGTCCGCATCAACGATGCGCAGATCGACCAGCGGTCCCGGCAGGCCGGAGATCGTCCGGTACTCCACTTGCTGCTCCGGCTCTTCCGATAGCTGCTTTGTGCTCAGATGCATGACGGTCAGCATCGGGCACGACTCGGATTGCCCGTAACCGCTCCAGACATCGATGCCTCGCGCCCGCGCGGCTCTTGCCAGCGATCGCGGCATTGCGGAGCCTCCGACCGCCATCTTCAGCCTGGAGAGATCCACGTCCTTGCTGCCGGGCGCGGTGAGCAGCATCTGCAGTATGGTCGGTACGCAATGCGTGAACGTCACGCCCTCCTGCGCAATCAACCGCAAGAAGACATCGGGCGCATAACGCCCCGGATAGACCTGCTTCACGCCGGACAGGGTGGACGCGTAGGGGCAGCCCCAGGCGTGGACGTGAAACATCGGCGTCATCGGCATGTAGACGTCCTCGCGATGAAACCGACCCTGGCTGGGCGCCACGCTATACTCGACCAACGCGGCAAGCGTGTGCAGCACCAACTGACGATGGCTGAAATACACTCCTTTCGGCCGGCCGGTCGTCCCGGTCGTATGAAAGGCCGTCGCGCGGGTATTTTCGTCGAAATCCGCGAATTGGAAGAAGGGCGAGCTCGCTTCCAGCAATTCCTCGTACTCGCACTCGATCGGCAGACGCGTGGCCGGCCGCTGCTTGCCGTCTTGCAGCAACACGAATTTTCGCACCATCGGCAGCTTGTCCACGAGCTTCTCGACGAGCGGCAGGAAGTCCGCGTTGACCAGCACGGTGGATGGGCCCGCGTCGTTCAGCGCGAACAGCAGCTGCTCGGGCGCAAGGGTGAGATTGACCGTTTGAAGCACGGCTCCCATCATCGGTATCGCGAAGTAGCACTCCAGGTAGCGATGGCTGTCCCAATCGAGCACAGCCACCACGTCGCCCTGCTCGACGCCGATTTGCGAGAGGCCGCTCGCCAACCGCCCAATGCGCTCCCGAAACGTCCGATAGCTGTGCCGCCTCAGGTCGCGATACACGATCTCCTGGTCGGGCGAGTGCACCAGCGGATAGTGAAGCA
>JBKQHQ010000229.1:0-30251 GCA_052148715.1 Xanthobacteraceae bacterium
AGGCAAGGCGTCGTGCTATGGCTCTTCATGGCGTGATCTCCGCCGGCGTTGCAACGCCGGAATCGCTTGTTGGACCAAGCTGGAGATTACGCCGCCTTCACTTTCCAACCACTCCCGCTACGGCACCCTTGGCTTCGCCGCCGAAGTGCTCAGCGACCGTCTCGATCAGAAGCCGAACCTTGCCGGAGACGTAGGTTCCCGGCGGTCGGACGACGTAGATGCCGAATTCAGGCGGCGCATAATCGAGCAGGAGCGGCTCAAGCGCCCCCCGCCCGATGGCGTCGGCGACCTCGAACGATGGCAGATACGCGATACCGAGGCCGGCAATCGCCCACTGCAGCAAAACTTCGCCGCTGTCAGACCGCAAGCGGCCGTTCGGCCGAATCCCGATCATGCGTTTGCCTGACTGGAACGGCCAATCGGCGACCGTGCTGCCCGTATAGATCAGGCATTCGTGCGCGGGCAGGTCGTCCGGCTTGCTCGGTCGCCCGTGTCGCTTCAGATAGTCAGCGCTCGCGGCCAGCACGACCCGCACCGGAGCGATGCGGCGAGCAACGAGGCTTGAATCCTTCAGCTCGCCAATCCTAATCGCCGCGTCAAAATGCTCGCCGATGAGGTCGACGATACGATCGGTGTAGGAGACGTCGAGTTCAAGCCGCTGATGTTGCCGCGCCAGTTCAGCCAACACCGGCGCCACGTGGCGCACTCCGAAGGACAGCGGTGCCGACAGACGCAGGCGCCCAACGACGCCGCCGCCCAGTTGGCCGACTGCCTCGCGCGCCTCGTCGAGCTCGGCCAGAATCCGCTCGCTTCTCAGTTTGAACTCTAGCCCCGCCTCCGTCGGGCTGACGCCGCGGGTGCTGCGGGTGAGCAGGCGGGCGCCGAGATCCGCTTCGAGGCCGGCGATCCGGCGGCTCAGAATCGATTTGGATATGCCGAGATGCCTGGCCGCGCGATTGAATCCTCCATTTTCCACTACCTTCACGTAGCTCCGCAAATCCTCAATATCGATCATGGTGTGTTCCTGCTGTGGCAACAGTATAGTGCATAAATGAGGACTTATGGTCCTTCCTAGGAAACACTACCCTACGCCCAACGCGATTGACAGAACTTCAGGAGGATCAGCCATGTCGACCGTTCTCGTTCTCTCCAGCAGTGCATTGGGCGAAGCATCCGTTTCGAACCAGCTTGCCCGCGACGCCGCGGCGCGCTTGCGCGCACGGGATCCAGCCCTCAAGGTCATCACCCGCGATCTTGGCCAGTCGCCCATCCCTCACCTGGTCCTCGATTCCGCCGTCGCCTTGCGCGGAGCCGAGCCTGCCAACCCCGTCCAGGCCGCGGCCCGGGCGCTCTCCGACGAACTCATCGATGAGCTGAAGGCGGCCGACGCGATCGTCATCGGCGCGCCGATGTACAATTTCGGCATCGCCTCGACCTTGAAGACCTGGTTCGACTACGTGCTGCGTGCCGGAATTACCTTCCGGTACACGGAGGCGGGGCCCGTGGGTCTGATCGAGGGCAAGCGCGCAATCGTGATTGAAAGCCGGGGTGGCCTTTACAGTGAAGGCCCCGCGCAACCGTTGGACTCGCAGGAGCCGCACCTTCGGAACCTGCTGGGCTTCATGGGCATCAAGGACGTTACCTTTGTTCGGGCCGAGAAGCTCGCTTTCGGTCCCGATGCGCGCGACCAGGCCATCGAGGCGGCGCGTCGGCAGCTCTCAAATGTAATCCCCCAACAGTACCTGCACGCGGCCTGAGGCCGCAAGCAGTCGGCTGGGTCGCTGCGACCCAGCCTTCGGGCGAGGCCACTTTCACGCGCAGAAGGTCGGCCACCACATTGTGACCGATGCGATGGCCAAGCTCGCGAAGCCCGGCTGCCAGGTTGCGCAGGCTCTTGGCGGTCCACAGCAGCGGCGTCGTCGGATCGCCGCGGGTCGTCGGCTCCACCAAGTCCTTGAGATCCGTGAGCAGCGTCGGATCTGTGACGACCAGAGCCCTGCGTCCACCGCCCATCCGGCGGACCCGATCGGCCGCTGCCTCGGGCGGCGCATCGCCGCGAAGCTCCGCCAGTCCGCGGTCGATCGTGCTGCGCGCTATGCCCGTGATCCGTGCAACCGCCGTGACCCCGCCACGCCCAGCTGCCAGCGCCTCGGCGGCTGCAAAGCGACGTCGCCCACGCTCATCCAGCACCGGGTCGAGCGCCGCATAGCGCAACTTGATCGCCGCATCGTCAATCATCCGGCGATTCTATATAAGCTCGGAGTCACCGTGGGAATCCCCCGAACGGCAAAATCCGATTCGCTTAATTATCAACGGGCCCTTAGAGGCGGCGCCACCGTCCTGGACTGTAACCCTCGCTCCTGGAAAAAACACGCGTGAAGTGGCTTTGGTCAACAAAGCCGCAGAGCAGGGCAATTTCGGCAAGCTCCCGCTCTGGGTCCTGTAAAAGTTTTTTGGCACGCTCGATGCGTTGTCTAGTGAGCCATCGGTGGGGCGGGACGCCCGTTGCTTGCTTGAACGCGCGGACAAAGTAGCTCGATGACAGTCCGCACTCATCCGCGACTTGGGAGATTGAAGGATCGCCCGCCAAGTTGGCGTTGATGAAGTCGCGGGCGCGCTGCAGCTGCCACGGTGCGAGGCCGCCGCGGGCGGCCCTTCCCTCGGCCAACATCCCGCCGTAAGCGCGCACGATGTGAGCGAAGAAAGCAAGCGCCATACAGTCGGTAAACATGGCGGTGCCGTCGGCAGGATGCTCCATCGCACCGGCGAGCGCTTGCGCCAAACCGAACATGACCAAATCGCGGGCACCAAAATTCGGCGCGTAAAGCCCTTTCACCCGGCGAATGCCGGCTTCATTGGCCATCTCATCGAGCGCAACCTGCGTGATGTAAAAGCGAAGCGAATCGAAAGGAATATCCAAACTGACGACGGGATTTTCGCCGAGGTGAACGAGCTGGGCATAGCCGAGACGCATATCGGGCACTTCTCTGCGCCGTCCTGCCGTCCATAGGTCCGAGAAAAACGGCAGCGACAACGGAACGTGGAATGCAAAAGCCTCTTCCGGTGGCACGGCCTGCGAACGGCCACGCATCGGACGACTGCTCCGCATGCGCGAAAAACCGATTAGTGCCCTTGACGATCTCCGCGCCAGGAGGGTGGCCGGACGATCGATCCGGAACCGTCTAGCAAGATCGTCTTCGATCGCGGCCGCGCCCATCATCGCCTCCGGCAATTAATTCTCGTGAACGACAAACACTATCGCCATTTCCATGCGAGCTGTCCAGGACGGGAAAGAGGGTACAACGGCTCATGCTCGAAAAACAGCGGCAAGATGCCATTGATTTTCCATCGCAGCAATTTTTCAGACGAAAAATACAAAGCGGTCAAATTCGTACAATTTTTGTGCGCGCTGCGAACGATACGATGCGCGCGAACCCGGGTGCTACGGCGATGGATGGTTCATTGGCGCTGTCAATTGGAGGCATGCCCCGAAGAATCTTTACGTCGTTGCCATGCTCGCCGCGGCGCTGGCGGGTGGGACTCCGAAATGTGCCTCGGCGCAATCCGCATCGAGGACCGGCATCAAGAATGTGGTCCCCGTCAGCGGCGCATTCGCCGACGGCTCCGGCTGAGAAGCCGTCGCCAAGGATCCTCGAGAAGGATGGCTACACGGTATCGGTGGCGGCGCGAAGGCGTTCGACATCGACTTCAATGGCTCCGAGTGGAGCTTAACCGCAAAGGAGAACAGTCATGAAACAGCAAATTAAGAATGTGGTCCTGGTGCATGGAGCTTTCGCCGATGGCTCCGGCTGGGAGCCGGTCGCTAAGATCCTCAAGAATGATGGATACAAGGTGTCGGTGGTGCAGCACCCGGAGACATCGTACGCCGACGACCAGAAGTATACAAAGGCGGCCATCGACGCCATGGGCGGCCCAGTGGTTCTGGTAGGTCACAGTTATGGCGGGTCCGTCATCACCGAGGCCGGCAATCATCCAAACGTTAAGGCGCTTGTCTATATTGCTGCATTCGCTTTGGACGCTGGGGAAAGCTGCGCCAGCATCGAGCAAGGCTTGCCGCAAGCCTCCAAGGCGTTCAAGTCGGACAGCAACGGCAACTGGTGGATAGAACAGGAGCATTTCGCGGCCGACTTCGCGGCGGACCTTCCGAAGGATCAGGCGGAGTTCATGGCTATTTCGCAAGTGCCGATCTCCACCGACGCATTCACCCACAAGGTCACGAACCCCGCCTGGAAGACGAAACCCACCTGGTACATGGTGGCCACCGAAGACCGATCGATCAATCCAGAGCAGGAGCGCATGATGGCGAAGCGCGCCCACGCCACGACAGTCGAAGTGAAGGCCAGTCATGTGGCCTACATGTCCCATCCGAAAGAAGTGGCCAAGCTCATCGAGGAAGCAGCCGCCTCCGTATCGGCCAATCAGTGAAGCGCGTCTCAAGAGTGGACGGATCTCCCACGCGCTGACTGAGCCAGCTCACATGCCAAGTCGCGGCTTGAGTCTCGTCAAAATCAGGAAGATAACTCATCAGGAGAGCACCATGGAAAATAAAATTATGGTCCGGTCTCCTGATGCAACGTTCCGCGCTTACATCTCGCGGCCGGTCAAGCTACCCGCGCCGACAGTGGTCGTTCTCCAGGAATTGTTCGGCGTTAACGCCGACATCCGGGCGACCTGCGATGATTTGGGAGCCCAGGGCTTCATCGCGATCGCGCCGGACCTGTTCTGGCGGCAAGAGCCTGGAGTCGATCTCGGCGTGACTTCCGAAGCCGATTGGCAACACGGTCTGCGACTTTACGCTGCGTATAATCGCGATGCGGGCGTGAAAGATATCATGGAGACGGTCCGCACCGCTGTTGAGTTGCCAGACTCGACTGGAAAAGTTGCCCTGCACGGGTATTGCCTTGGTGCGTTGATGGCTTTTATCACGGCCGCCCGCTATGAGGTCGACGCCGTCGTTGCCTATCATGGAGGCGACACGGAAAAATACCTCGGTGAGGTTGGCGGGTTGGACGCCCCCTTACTGATGCACCTTGGCGAGGAAGACGAATTCATCTCAAAAGCGGCGCAAGCTGAGATCAAAGCGGCGCTCGCAAAAAAGCCGAACGCGACGGTTTACAGTTATCCGGGTCAGCGTCACGCCTTCTCCCGTCACAATGGGCTCCACTACAATGCCGCGGCAGCAGCTCTCGCCAACAAGCGGACGAGCGAGTTTCTGCATCAACAACTGATGTGACCTTCGGTGGCCTAAATGACCGGACCCAGAGAATCGGAATGGGAGCGCGACATGACCCAGGCCACGACACCAGCTTCCATTAGGTCGCAGACGATTGCGGTTGAGCACATCAGGATTTCGTCAGAACGGCCTTTCACAGAAGTCCGCAGAAAGCTCGAACGCACAGTCCCGAAGCTCGATGTTGGCATCGCCGAGGCGCTACGTGGCGGCGATCAGGAACGTGTGAAGGACTACGAAGAGAACGGGCCAAAACTGTCAATCTTTGGACAGCGCGATCATGGCGCCTTGTTGCAGATTGCGGGCGGCAGACGCAACGCGGTGCAATATGACATCGGTAATCCCCTTACCGCCTCGACTATGACCCGTCATCAACTCCCCGCTGCTCTCTACGCGCCGCTGCGGGTGGTTCTGTTCGAGGACGAGCAAGGCAGGGGAATCTTCGAATATGACAGGCCGTCGTCGTTCTTTAGCCAGTATGGCGATGAGCGTGTGACGGAGGTGGGGTGGCATCTCGACGCCGCTCTCGAAGCTATTTTGCGCAACGCTGTCGACTAACGGTAACAAGTTGCCAGCGCCTCCGGCTCCGCGGTCGCAGTCGGACCGCGTTATTTGAGCCCTGTCTGGCAGCGTCTGTGCCGCTATCAGCCGAAGAAGCTTTCCGGAGTCTGAATACTCGCCAAAAAACTTCCCTAGAATGTTAACTCTAGCCCATCCCGCTCCTGCGCCCATAATGCTCACCTAACCATACCGTTGGATGACCAGTGCGTACTGCAGCACGGTGCATGACGCTCATGTCGACTTTGGGTCAAGGGCGGAAATGCTCGCAACGAGCAAATCTGGTCCGCTGTTCATCCGATTGCTGCCGCGCCAGAGCTGTGCCGGCCCAGCCGCCCAGCACGGGAGGAGGCGACATCGCATCCCGTTCCGCGCACGACGCCAACCGGTGTAAGTTTTATTCGAGAGCTGCCTCTAGCCGTGCGAAGTCTTTATTTTAGGCTGCGGCAATCCCGTCGGCAGGCGGGCACTCTAAAAAACGACGTGCCATGAATATTGCGTTGTGGCTTGAACGCGCGGGGAAAAGTCACCCGAGCCGCCCGGCTGTCGCGCTCGGTGAAGGTGTCGTCCTCGATTATGGTACGCTCGCCACCCGCGTGGCGCGCCTTGCCGGTGCGTTTCGCACGACCTGCAAGCTCGCCGCCGGGGACCGCGTTGCGATCGTTGCAAAGAATTGCGTCGCTTATCTTGAGGCACTCTACGGCACCTGGCACGCAGGCCTCGCTGCGGTGCCTGCCAACGCCAAACTGCATGGCGCCGAGCTAGGCTATATCCTCGAGCATTCCGGCGTGCGTGTGTGTCTGGTCTCGGATGGGCTCGATGCGGTGATCGCGCCGTTTGCGCCGAAGTCGCTGGAGCGGCTGATCGTCATTGGCAGCGCAGATTATGAACAGCTCTTTGCGGCTGATGCGATCTCGACGGTCCCGCGCGCGCCGGAAGACCTCGCTTGGCTCTTCTACACCTCCGGGACGACCGGTAAACCCAAGGGAGTGATGCTGACGCACCGCGTACTGTCAGCCCGCGAGCCATGCCTATGGCGATGGAGGTCGATCCGATCGCGCCGGGCGACGCGATCCTGCATGCGGCGCCGATGAGCCACGGCTCGGGCCTCTATATCATGGCGCACGTGGCGCGGCTCGGCATCAACGTGGTCCCGGAATCCGGCGGCTTCGAACCCGCCGAGATCTTCCGCCTATTCGGCCGCTGGCCGCGCACTTCCATGTTTGCGGCGCCGACCATGATCAAGCGGCTCGTTGACGCCGGGGATGACAGCGATCCGAACAACATTCGCACCATCATTTGGGGTGGTGCGCCGATGTACGTGGAGGATACTTTGCGTGCGTTCGATCGCTTCGGCCCGGGGCGCCGTCGCGCTGGAGTGTCACTCCGCGGCAACTAACCCCACCGCTTTCCTGACGTGGCCCGGACGTAGCAAATTCGTCACAAAGCTGTTCCACTTTTCCATGCCGGCACGCTTTTCCGGCATGTAGTTCCAACGGTCGTAACTCTTCGAGCTAACGTCCTGTAGCGTATGGTTCTGAAGGCGATCCCGGATCTCCTTCGACACTCCGGCTTTGCCGGCCAAGGTCTTCCAGGTTCGTCGAAGATCACGATTCGTCACGACGGGGATGACCCCGCGATCTCGCTGCCGCCACATGAAGCTGTAGAGCGTGCCTGCGCTGACAGGCCTCGAAGGGTCTTTCGCGGAAGGGAAGAGCCAGCCGAATTCATTTGGCACAATCGACTCGATGAGTTCTGCGGCGATCGGCGGGACCGGGATTGTGTGGGGATTGCCGTTCTTCGTTTTCGACCAATCAATGACCCGCTCCTTGGCGTCCCATTGGTCGACGTGCAACGCCGCAATTTCTTCCACCCGCTGCCCGGTCAGCATGAGAATGCGAACGGCGCGCGTGTAGGGCGGGTGCACCGGGGTGTCCGGGCATTCAAGCCATCGGTAGAGCTGGACGAATTCTTCCTCGTCAAGCCAACGCGTGCCGACGACTTTCGGTTCGGTGGGGATGCCGCCGGCGGGATTGTTGGTCAATTTGAAGCGTCGCGGCGATGAACTGCGATAGTCGTGCTCCGACTTGATTCCCCAGGCATAGGCAGATCGAAGGTAGCCTCGGACGTGATCAGCCAGCGACCGTTTTCCGCGTTCGAAGATGGGGCGCAGAACGCTGAGCACGTCGTCGGGGCTTATGTCGCGCGCGAGCCTATGGCGTCCAAGAACGCTGAGGATCTTGTTCAAGCCCCTTTCTGCCTGAGGCCACGATGGCTTGCCGGCGTCCTTGAGGTTCTTGACGTAAGCCTCGAAAAGATCGGCGACCGTACCGGGACTGGTGTCGCCGGCAATCTTTATGCTGCTACCTTTCAGGATGACTCCGGCAAAGTCGCGCGCGAAAATCTGTCTCGCTTCCGAGAGCGACAGCGCGGGGTAGGAGCCGATCTTGGATTTTGTGCGCTTCCCATGGCGCCATTGCTGAGCCATCCACTCAGCGGTCACGCGGGTCGGCATGGGTTTGAGGACCAGCACCAAGCGACCTGTGCCTCGGCCCTCGCCGTCGCTCATCGTCGTCTGCTTGCGTGTCTTCTCCACGCGTTTGAGGGCATGTTTGATCGCGCCATCGGTCAAGCTGGGCATCACTGCCTCCGCGCCGCTTCGCTGGGGACGGTTTGAGAGCCGGCAACTGGGGACGGTATGTGTTCCGTACCCCGTCATTGAGACGTAAACCGTCCCCACCCAAAATGCAAGAAAAACGCAGTGATTGAAAAGGACTAAACGTGATCGAACATGCTCATTCCGATACAAGTGGGATGGTTGTGCACCAAAATGATGGCGGTCGCGGAAAGCTCGAGCGCGCGTTTGACGACCTCACGCGGGTACACGGGCGTATGATCGACGGTGCCTGATTGCTGCTCCTCGTCGGCAATGAGCTGGTTGCGCTTGTCGAGAAACAGGATGCGGAACTTCTCCTTGTCGGCGAAGGCCATGGCGGCGCGGCAATAGTCGAGCACCAGCGACCAGGACGACAGAACCGTGCGGCGCTTCACCTCGCCGCGGGCCAATTGGCTCGCCGCCGCCTGCACGATCTTGAGCTCGGTGATGGCTGCCTCGCCCAATCCCTTGACCTCGCGCAGCCTCTCTTCTGGCGCTGCGATCACCTCGGCGAACGAGCCGAACTTGGCGATGAGCGCCTTGGCAAGTGGCTTCACGTCGCGCCGCGCGATGGCGCGAAAGAGGATTAGCTCGAGCAGCTCATAATCGGCGAGGGCGTCCGCTCCCGCGGCGCGAAAGCGCGCGCGCAGCCGCTCCCGATGGCCGTGATAGTGAGGGCTCCCAGGGTCGGGGATGGGCATGTCGTCGTGGGCCGGCATGGCAATGCGCGTCCTGGCGCCGTGCCGGAAGCTAGGGGCGAAAGTCCCGGCGAATCCAGGATGCCGGGATTCCGAGCATTTGCAACATTGTAGCGGAGAGCCTGCGGAGGCCCTTGGCGCAGGCGCCGCAACAACGCCGTCCCGATCCAATCAGCGAAGTCGGCGACCGAACCGTTGATTCTGACCGAGGCGATCGTTGCGGGCGCCGTTTGCCACCCCGGCGCCGAAATTACGGCACAACGTTCAATCGTTTTAAACGAATGATTCGACATATATAATGCGTTGGATCGATTGATTGAGAGCTGCGATCTATAGGCCGGGACAAAGGGGCTCGGTCATGAATGCACTTACCCGAACAGCCAATCCCGCGGTGAGACCCTTGGCCGGCGTGGAACCGCTGCGCCATGCGGCCTACGGCGGACCGCGACATGACCGCAGTGTTTGGCCGGGCCTGTTTCTGACCTCCGCGATCGCCGGCGCCGCTTTCGCGCTGCGTCAAGTGCCGGGCTTGGCGACCTTCAGCCCGATGATCCTGGCCATCGTGATCGGGATCGGATTTCACAACACGGTCGGGACACCGGCGCGAGCCAAGCCTGGCGTGGTCTTCTCGCTGCGCAAGGTCCTTCGCTTCGCCATCATCCTGCTCGGTCTGCAATTGACGGCGGAGCAGGTGATGGAAGTGGGCTTGACCGGAATCGGTGTGATCGCGCTGACCCTGATTGGCACCTTTCTATTCACGACCTTTCTCGGGCGGATGCTCGGCGTCGAGCGCAAGCTCGGAGAGCTGATCGCGGCAGGTACTTCGATTTGCGGAGCGTCAGCGGTCATTGCCACCAATACGGTAACCGGAGCCCATGACGAGGACGTAGCCTACGCGGTCGCTTGCGTCACCGTCTTCGGCTCGATCGCGATGTTCGTCTATCCGTTGCTACCGGGCCTGCTCCAGCTCGACCCGCATGCCTATGGGCTTTGGGCGGGCGCGTCGATCCACGAGATTGCACAGGTTGTCGCTGCCGCCTTTCAGGACGGTCGCCAAGCAGGCGAGTTCGGCACGATCGCCAAGCTCTCCCGCGTCATGATGCTTGCGCCGATGGTGATCGCGCTTGGCTTGGTGGCGGCACAGCGGTCGCGCCGCGGCGGCCGCGGCCACACTCAGGCAAAGGCGCCGATGCCGTGGTTCGTCTTGGGTTTTGTGGCGCTGGTCGGCGTCAATAGCGTCATCACCGTTCCCGCCGAAGCCAAGGCTGCAATCGTCATGGCAACGACCTTCCTCCTTTCCGTGGCGTTGGCCGCAATGGGGCTGGAAACCGATATCGCCAAGCTGCGCGCCAAGGGCCTTCGTCCGCTGCTCCTCGGGCTCGCCGCATTTCTTTTCATCGCCGGCTTCAGCCTGGTGCTGGTCAAGATGACCACGTGATGGGTCCGCGATGACGCTGGAGCAGCTCCGCATTTTCGTCGCGGTCGCCGAGCGCGAGCACGTCACCCGCGGCGCGCGCGACCTCAATCTGACGCAGTCGGCAACGAGCGCGGCGATCGCCGCTATCGAGGCGCGCTACGCGACGAAGCTTTTCGATCGGGTGGGACGGCGGATTGCATTGACCGCGGCCGGGCGCCTCTTCCTCGTCGAGGCGAAGGCCGTCCTCGCGCGGGCGGCGGCGGCGGAGACGGTTTTGGCCGATCTCGCCGGCCTGAAGCGCGGGTCTTTGACCCTCGCCGCCAGCCAAACCGTCGCGAATTATTGGCTGCCGCGGATCATCCACCGCTATCAATCGCGCTACCCCGGCATTGCTGTGAAACTGACCATCGGCAATACCGAGAGAGTGTCGGCGCTTGTACACGAGGGTGCTGCCGATCTCGGTTTTGTTGAAGGCGAGATCGATGATCCCGCCCTGTCGATCAATCCCGTGGCCGAGGACGAACTGGTGCTCGTGGTCGGACCGGACCACCCATGGACCATTCGGCGACCCGATCCGTCGAGGGAGTTCAAGACGGCGCGTTGGGTCTTCCGCGAGCAGGGCTCTGGTACAAGGTCGATCTTCGAGGCCGCTCTGCCCGATCTCGGTGTCGAACCGCAAGATCTTGACATCGCTCTGGAGCTTCCTTCGAACGAAGCGGTCCGCGCGGCCGTCGAGGCTGGCGCCGGCGCAACGGTCATTTCAAAGCTCGTCGCTGCGAGCTCGCTGAAGGCCGGCTCGTTGGTCGCGGTCGACGTCGAATTGCCGAAGCGTCGGTTTCTCGTCCTTCGCCACAAGGAGCGCTACGTTACGCAGGCGAAGCGGGAACTCTTGAGCCTCGTTGCCGAAGGGTTTGGAAGCAACGATGGGAATGGTGGCAGGTAACCTCTGGGAGTTCGCCAAGGCCTTTGGGCCGAAGCCCGGCCCATGTCCGTGCCGCCGATGAACAAATCATTAAGCAGTTGTACGTAGGCTTCACTCCCGCGTCGGTAATCCGAAAAAAACTAAAACGTGAAATGCTCTTGGTCACACCAGGGTGGCCGTATCCGTCGCGTCGGGTATTATGGGATTTCTCTTGCTCGGAAAAGTCGTTCGTTCTGCGACGGCGCTTATCGGCCATTTGCCGATTTGGCGTATCGTGCGCGGGCGCCCGGTCCTGTCGCTCATGGTCTGCGGCGGCATCGTCGTCGCCACGGTGATCGTGGCCGCCGGCTTCGTGCTCGCCAATCTTCGCGACCGCGCGCTCGCCGATGCCGAACGGGAGCTCCAGAACACGGCCTTTGTGCTCGCCGAGGAGATCGACCGGGCGTTCCAGGCCATGGAGCTGCTGCAAGTCGGCTTGATCGACCACATGCACGCGGTGGGAGTCCAGTTACCTGAAGAGTTCGAATGGCATAATGCCGACGAGAGCGTCCACACGATGCTCAAGGAGAGGCTCGCGAGCTTCCCCTATATCGATGTCCTGAGCGTGGTCGATTCCCAGGGCAAGCTTGTCAATTTTTCACGCGAATGGCCTGTTCCTCAGCTCAATGTGGCGGACCGGGACTATTTCAAGGCACTCCAGTCCGATCCCGCGCTCGATTCTTACCTCAGCGAGCCGCTGCCCAATCGCAACGCAGGAACATGGACCCTCTATCTGGCGCGCAAGGTTCGCGGGCCAAAAGGCGAGTTCCTGGGCTTGGTGGCTGGAGCGATGCGGTTGCGGCATTTCGAGACCTTGTTCAGCCGGATTGCCTTGGGGACGGACAGAGGCATCGGTCTGTTCCGCCGGGATGGGATTTTGCTCGCGCGCTACCCGCAAATGGATTCGATGGGAAGATCGTTTTCGTCGAACAAGGCGTTTGCGGAATTGCTGCAAGGGTCGGGCAGTCGGGTGATCCGCCAAGCCGGCGTCGTCAGCGGGCAGGATCGCCTCATCGCGGCGACGAGCCTTGCTCACTATCAGGCGGTTGTGACCGCGTCGGCAAGCGTTGCCGCCGTACTTGCGGAGTGGGGAACGGAAGCGCGCTACCTGATCGGGTTGGTCGCCGCGCTCGTTCTGGTGATCGGTGGCACGGGGGTAACCGTCGTCCAGCGTTTCCGCGAGCAGAACATGCAGCTCGACGCGGCGCTCAACAACATGCGCCAAGGTTTGCTCATGTTCGACAAGAACCACCGGGTCGTAGTTCTCAACCAACGTTACATCGAGATGTACGGCTTGTCGCCCGACCAGGCGAAACCCGGCTGCGCCTTGCGAGAGCTTTTGGAGATGCGCGCCGCAAACGGAACTTTCAGCGGCGTTATCGATCAGTATATCGAAGAGCGAGCCGTCAACGTTCAAGGTGTGACGAGCGAGCTTCCCGACGGGCGCACGATCCGAGTCATCACTAAACCGATGGCGGACGGTGGTTGGGTATCGACCCACTTCGATGTCACCGAGCAACGCAAGGCCGAATTCGCCTTGGTTGCGGCCCACGCGGCAGCGGAGGAAGCCGAGCAGCAAGCGCGCGCGGCGCACGCGCGGCTGCTCGATGCGTTCGAGGTCGTGCCTGAGGGCTTGGTGCTGTTCGACGTGAGGACCGGTACGTCTTATGGAACCGGCGCTATGCCGAGCTCTATGCATTTACCGGGATCGAGATTGTCCCCGGACTTCGCTTCGAGGACATGCTTCGCGGCGGGCTCATCCGCGGGCAGTATCCCGAGGCGGTTGGACGTGAGGAGGAATGGTTGGCCGAGCGGCTTGCCACGCACGCGCGGTCGAACGCCACGCATGAGCAGCAATTGCCAGATGGCCGCTGGCTGAAGATCCATGAGCGCCGCATCGCCGATGGCGGCAGCGTCGGCATCCGCATGGACATCACCGAATTGAAGCGCCGCGAGGCGTCGTTCCGGTTGCTGTTCGACAGTAACCCGCTGCCGATGTGGGTTTACGAGAACACGAGCTTGCGGTTTGTTGCGGTCAATGACGCCGCCATCGCGCACTACGGTTATGGCCGGGAGCAATTCCTCGCGATGACCCTGCGCGACATCACCTCTGCCGAGGGTTACGACGAGTTGCGCGACCTCGGTGTGGCGTCGGCTGCCGATCAAGGCCGGCGGACCTGGCACCATCTGAAAGCCGACCGCAAAGAGATCGACGTCACCGTTTTCTCCCAGCCCTTGCAGTATGAAGGACACGACGCATCGATCGGCGTCGTTGTCGACGTTACGGAGCGCAGGGTCGCGGAGATGCAAGCTCGCCGGGCGCGCGAGTTTCTTGATACCGTGATCGACAACATTCCGGCGACGATCCTGGTCAAGGATGCGCACGATCTGCGCTATGTCTTGGTCAATCGTGCGGCTGAGACCCTGCTTGGGTTGCCGCGCGCGGAAATCATCGGCAAAGAAGCGTCCGCCATTTTTCCCAGTGCCACGGCCGATCAGTTCATAACGGACGATTGGCGCACCCTGGTCGGCGGAAGTACGTTCGTGGACGTGCACGAGATCCCGACGCCGAAGAATGGCGTGCGTCTGGTGACGAGCAGCAAGCTCGCCATCCTGAACGAGAATGGGACTGCGGACTATCTGCTCACCGTCGTGGACGACGTAACCGAGCGAAAACGAGCCGAGGAAAAAATCGAGCACTTGGCGCATCACGATCCGCTCACCGACATACCGAATCGGGCGGCGTTCAACGAGCGCTTGGCTGCCATGCTTGATCGGTCGGTCGCGCCTGAGAAACCCTTCGCCTTGTTGTCGGTTGATCTTGATCGCTTCAAGGAAATCAATGACGTCTTCGGACACTCCATCGGCGATTCGCTTCTGCAAGAGGTGGCCCGTCGACTGCAGGATGCCGCCAAAGGGGCCTTTATCGCACGCGTCGGCGGCGATGAGTTCGCAATCGTCGCCGAAGGTGAGCAGCCGTCCGGCGCGGAAGCGCTGACCGAGAGCTTGCACGCTGCCATCGCCGACCACATTGACATTCAAGGCCATCAGCTTCAGGTCGCTCTGAGCATCGGCGTCGCGATCTACCCGAATGACGGTGCCAATGCGGAGACACTGATCGCAAACGCCGATGCCGCATTGTTTCGCACCAAGACGGAGGGACGCGGCACGATCCGCTTCTTCGACGGCGCGACCGACAAGCGGCTGCGCGACCGCCGCGCGCTGCAGAACGACCTACGCTCGGCGGTGGCGCGCGGCGAGCTCGTGCTGCACTATCAGCCGCAGGCCCGCATCAACGACGGCGAGATCGTCGGCTTCGAGGCCTTGGTGCGGTGGCGTCACCCCACGCGCGGCCTGGTCCCGCCCGACAGCTTCATCGTCCTGGCGGAGCAGAGCGGCCTCATTCTGCCGGTCGGCGAAGCGATCTTGCGCGAGGCTTGCCGCGAGGCCGCATCCTGGGACAAGCCGTTGGTCGTTGCGGTCAATCTGTCGCCGGTCCAATTCCAGCACGGCGACATACCGGGATTAGTGCACTCGATCTTGCTCGAGACCGGACTGAGCCCGGCGCGGCTGGAGCTGGAAATCACCGAAACGGCATTCATAAACGACTTCTCCCGTGCGGCTGCGATCCTGCGCCAACTGAAGAGTCTGGGCGTGAAGATTGCGATGGACGATTTCGGCGCCGGCTATTCATCCTTGTCCAATTTGCAGGCCCTGCCGTTCGATAAGATCAAGATCGACAAGAGCTTCATGTCCAACGTGGATTGCAATCCGCAATCGGCGGCAATCGTGCGCGCCGTCATCGGGCTCGGCCGCGGTCTCGGCCTGCCGGTGCTCGCCGAAGGCGTCGAGACCAAGGAGCAACTCGCATTTCTGGCGCGTGAGGGGTGTGACGAGGTCCAGGGTTATCTGCTCGGCCGGCCGCGTCCGATCGACGACTACGCCGAGGTCGTCGGCCGCGTCCGCCCGACGGCAAAACCACGCGGGCCGGCTGAAGCAATCGCCAGCTGATTTCCCTAGCGCGCGATCACTTTCGTCGAGTCGTCATTGCGCTCTATGTTATTGTTGGAGCATGATCTTTTCCGAAAACCGGTACCCACTTTTCGGGATCATGCCGTAGACAGTGGACCCTTCAACTTCGGGCCGTCGCGGTTACCGGCGGCTTGTCGAGACCCTGTGGGGAGAGGGTGAAGATCTCGACCCCCGCATTGGTTACTCCGACCGAGTGCTCGAATTGCGCCGAGAGGGAGCGGTCGCGCGTTACCGCGGTCCAGCAGTCGGACAGCACCTTAACATGCGGGCGTCCGAGATTGATCATCGGCTCCACGGTGAACAGCATGCCGGGCCGCAGAACGATGCCTTCGCCGGGCCGCCCCACATGCACGATGTTCGGCTCGTCGTGGAACAGGCGGCCGAGGCCGTGGCCGCAGAAGTCACGCACCACACTCATGTGTTGCGCCTCGACGAAGGTCTGGATCGCCGCGCCGATGTCGCCGGTCGTGCTGCCCGGCCGAATGGTCGAGATTCCCCGCATCATCGCTTCATAGGTCACATCGATCAATCGCTCGGCCCGCCGCGGAATGGTGCCGACACCGAACATCCGGCTCGAATCGCCGTGCCAGCCGTCGAGGATCAGCGTCACGTCAACGTTGACGATGTCCCCTTCCTTCAGGGGTTTCTCGTTCGGTATTCCGTGGCAGACCACGTGATTGATCGAGGTGCATGTGGCCTTCCGGTAGCCGCGATACATCAACGTCGCCGGGATCGCGTCATGGCTGCGCGCGAAGTCGAACACCAACCGATCGATGTGCTCCGTCGTCACGCCGGGGCGGACCTCGCCGACCAGCATGTCCAGGCACTCGGCCACGAGCCGGCCGGCCTTGCGCATGCCCTCGAACGCCGCGGCACCGTGGATCTTGATCTGCCCGGTCTTGCGCAGCGGCGCGACAGCGGCATCAACGTAGGTCATGGATGATTTCGCGGCCCCGCCGCACTCCCTCGGCTCTTGGCCGCCCCCCTGCAATGTAGGCAACCGGGCGGCCGGCGCAAGCGTCGGAATCAGTCGAGGATGGCTACCGGGCCGTCGAGCTTGATTCCGGCGCAGTCGATGCGGCAGCGGTGCGCGAACGCCTCCACGCCCCGCGCACGGGCGCGCTCGAAGGCGCCGGCATAGGCCGGGTCGATGTCGCGGGCCAGCGCAAAGCTTTGGGCCGAGCCGATCTGGATCAGGAACAGCATCACGGCGCGGGCGCCAAGGGCTACCATGGCGGCGAGCTCGTCCAGATGCTTCGCTCCGCGTGCCGTGACGCAGTCGGGAAACTCGGCAAGACCAGCCACGCGCATCAGATGCACGTTCTTGACCTCGACATAGCAGGGCACGCGGCCTTCCGCCGCCAACAGAAAGTCCACGCGCGAGTTGCGGCCGTATTTCACCTCGCGCCGGATCGAGGTGTAGCCGCCCAGCTCCGGGATCCGCGCGGCCGTAAGCGCCTCGGCGACCAGCAGGTTGGGGTGTCCGGTATTGATGCCGACGAGCTCTGGGCCGGTGCCGAAATCGACCTCGACAAGCTCCCAGCTGTAGGCAAGCTTGCGTTTCGCATTGGAAGATTTTGACAACCACACGCGCGCCCCAGGCGCGGCAAGCCCGATCATGGATCCAGGATTGGCCACGTGCACGGTGATTGTTTCGCCGGAAAACAACACCATGTCGGCCAGGAACCGCTTGTAGCGGCGCGCCAGCGTGGCCGGGATCAGCGGCGAGGAGAAAAGCATTGAACTAGCTAGGCCGCGATCTGGCCGCCGAGCTCATCCTCGATATGCACGCGGATCACCTCGTCGAAGGACTCCTCGGCCCGGAATCCGAGCTCGCGCGCGCGGCGCGCCTCGACCCGCTGCGGCCAGCCGGCGACGATGCGCATGATCAGCGCGTCGGGCTCGCGGCGAATGCGGCCAACCGCCTTGTCGCCGGCGACCCGCCGCAACGCGGCGATTTGCTCGGCCACCGAGCACGTCACACCCGGCATGGTCAGATTGATGCGGGTGCCGAGCTCCTCGCGGCTCAGCGAAGCTGCCCGTAGCAGAAAGCTAGTCGCCGCACGTGGGCTCGCGTGGGTGTGACGCACGCTCTCGTCGACCGGCAGTAGCGCCTCTTGCCCGCTGAGCGGCTCGCGGATGATCGAGGAGAAAAAACCGGAAGCCGCCTTGTTGGGCCGGCCGGGCCGCACGCAGATGGTCGGCAGCCGGATGCCGACGCCATCGAGAAAGCCGCGGCGATGATAATCGGCCAGCAACAGCTCGCACATCGCCTTCTGGGTACCGTAGGAGGTGAGCGGCGTCAGGTGGAATTCGTCGGGGATCGCTTCTGGAAATGGCGCGCCGAACACGGCGACCGATGAGGAGAACACGAGCTTTGGCTTGTAGGCGTCGCCTTGTCGGCGAATCGCCTCCAGGAGCGCGCGCATGCCGTCGAGATTGATGCGATAGCCTTTTTCGAAGTCGAGCTCGGCCTCGCCCGAAACGATCGCAGCGAGATGGAAAATCACGTCGGGGCGGTGCGCCACGGCCGTTTCCGCCGCACCGGGCAGCGAGATGTCGGAGGCCTCGGCGTCAACGACGCCGGCGAAGTTCGCAGGCCGCGGTGGGGCAACCACGTCGAGGAGCGTCAGCTTCTCGATCGGCCCGCCGTTGAGCTCGCCATCCTTGGCGAGCCGGTCCGTGAGCTTGCGGCCGATCATTCCTGCCGCCCCGGTAATCAAGATATGCATCGCGTCCCTCTCTGAAAAACGAAGCGCATCGCCATGCCGTCATCGACCAGATGCGCCTGGCCGCCGACGTAGCTCGCCTCGTCGTCAATCGCTGCCGTTATTCAGAACGGTCAAGCGCAGCTTTTTGCCGGCCCTGGTTATCGAAATTCCCGGGATCGAGCCAGCGCTCGAAGGCGAGCTTCCGCGACGGCCATTCGCCGTCGAGCATGGCGTACCAGGCGGTGTCGCGGCTGCGGCCCTTGACGATCATGTGCTGACGAAAGATGCCTTCGAACGCGAAGCCGAGGCGGGACGCGGCGCGGCTCGAGGGGGCGTTGAGCGCATTGCACTTCCATTCGTAGCGCCGGTAGCCGAGCGTCTCGAAGACGTAGCGGGCGAGCAGATACTGTGCCTCCGTGGCGAGCGCGGTGCGCTGCAGCGTCGGCGCATAGAGAATGTTGCCGACCTCGATGACGCGCATCGCCGGCCGGATCTCCATCAGGGTTACGATGCCGAGCGCGCGCCCGCGCGGGTCGAGGACGGCATAACTGAACGGATCGTCAAGTCGCGTCCGTTCGCCGACCCAGGCGGCAAGGGCGGTCCGATCTGCAAACGGACCATAGTGCATATAGGTCCACAGTGCGTCGTGCCCCTGCACGGCCTCCCACAGAGCTTCGCCGTGGTGCCGGTCGAGCTTCTCCAGGTGGCCGTAACGGCCGTCGAGCCCGACCGGCCCAGGCCGCAGCGCCGGTGTCGTGTCGACCTCTGCGCCGAGGGGCTGCGCGCCGTCGCCGGTCATTGCGGCTGCCGTCGCTCGCGTCCTTCGCGGAACAGCCGGTTGAGGTCGGCATGCGGCGCCGCGTCGGCAAAACCGTCGAAGCGGCCGTTGTCGGCTATCAGCTTGGCCGCCCGGATGAACCCGCCCCAGGCGGCGCGCGCCAGGGCGCCGCCGACGCTGATGCGACGCGCGCCGAGCGCGGCGATGTCGGCCACGGTGAGCTCGCTGGCGAAGCCCACGAGCACGTTGACTGGCTTCGGGGCGACCGCCTTGACCACGGCCGCGATCTGCTCGCGCGAGCGGATCCCGGGCGCGTAGAGACAATCGGCGCCCGCTTGCGCATAGGCGATGAGCCGGCGGATCGCCTCATCGAGCTCGGGACGACCGTGCAGAAAACACTCGGCGCGTCCGGTGAGCAGGACGCCGGCGCCGCTCCGGTCGATCGCCGCGCGCGCCGCGCGCACGCGCGCAACCGCGTCGTCGAAATCGTAGAGCGGCTTGTCCGGTTCGCCCGTTGCATCCTCGATCGAAAGCCCGGCGACGCCGGTCTCGATGCAGAGCCGCACGCTTTCAGCGACGGCGTCAGGTTCGTGGGCGTATCCGTTCTCGAAATCGGCGTTCACCGGCACATCGGTCGCGGCGACAATCTCGCTGAGGTGCGCGAGCATGGCTTCGCGCGCAACGCCCCCATCCGGAAGTCCGCGCGAGAACGCGAAGCCGGCGCTGGTCGTCGCCAGCGCCTTGAAGCCGAGCGATTGTAGATAGCGCGCGGTCCCGATGTCCCACGGATTGGGAATGACGAAGCATCCCGTCTCGTGCAGCGTGCGGAAGGTGCGGCGCTTCTCGTCGATGGTTGGCACGATGGAGCCTCACGGTTTGAGGGGCTGAAAGCTAATGCGATTAATAGTGCGCTATCTTGTGCCTCGTTTCCATGCCTCTTGCTCGCGCGTGACGAACTCGGCGGCGGCAAGCGTCGCAGCCCTCATCCAGCGCCGTTTTCGCTTGGCGAGGTCGGCGGCAATCGCGCGGCGCCGGTCGGTGACGCCGACATGAACGGCGGCGAGCTCGTGACCCATCGCCGCCAGCATATCGGGATTGATGAGGTCGGTGACCGATTCAACGTCCTTGAGACCGATCTTGCGATTGTTGGGCGACAGCCGGCGCACCAGGGTGCTGCCGATCAACTGGTACCAAGGGTCCGGCGCGCGGAAGTCGCTGGTGGCAAGCTCGCCGGTGCGCAGCCACGTCGGGCCGCGGCCCGGTACCAGCACCCAGCCCGATGTGAGGATCGACTTCGCTTCGCGAATCAGCGGCGCGCCGCGCCACGTCCCAAAGCCGACCCAGCGGGGGCGGCCCAGGCTGCCGGTCCCCGCGCTCCTTCGCCAATACACCATCTTGATGGTCGGATCCGGCAGGACGGCCCTGATGGCGCGGACAAAAATGGGGTTCGGCCGTTCAAGCTTTTGCTGGTCCGGATCATTCTTCTCCCAATAGCGCGCGCGGCGCCGCTCCGGCACTTCGAGCTTTTGGCGCAGCCATCGATGCTCGGCATCGAGCACGAACGGTTTTGGCGCGCGCAGCCCCGCCTGGTAGCCGTCGCACACCGCTGCGCAGATGCGCTCGAGCGAAATGTTCTCCGCCGCGGCGAGCGTCGCGCTGGTCGCAAGGCGCACGAGATCGAGCACATAGGGCATGTCCGCGGCCTCGTCGAAATCATTCACCCCCCAAACCAGGCGGCCTTCGACATCGCGCCACGTGCCGTAATTCTCCAGGTGGATATCGCCGATCGCGAGCACTGAGGGGGCGGCCGTGATACTCGGCGAGCCCAGCTCGTTGCACAGCGTCACGATTTCTTCTGACCAGCGCCAATAGGTGGCGCGCAGGAACGGAAACGGCCCCTCACGCATGCGCGCGTGCTTGACAGCGAGGTCATTATCGACGACTTCGCCGGCGAGCTGGCCGCGCAACCAGCTTTCATAAGCCGTGACCGATTGTTTGATGTCCATGGGCCCGGTTACGCACGACGTCACGGGACGCCGCGCGTCAATGATTGTCGCGCGGCACTGAGCCTTCGGCGACGCGCCGGTACTTGACCGCGGGTTCGAGCACCATGCCGTCGGCAAGCTGCGCTACCATGCCGCGCTGGATCTCCTGCCAGGGTGTTTGGCTCGGCGGATAGGCGTAGCCGCCGCGCCGTTGCAGCTCGGCGCGGCGCGCCGCAAGCTCGGATTCCGCGATCAGAATATCGGCGCTGCCCTTGTTGAGGTCGATGCGCACGCGGTCCCCGGTCTTCAGCAGCGCCAAGCCGCCGCCGGCGGCGGCTTCGGGCGAGGCGTTGAGGATCGACGGGGAGCCGGATGTGCCGGACTGCCGGCCGTCGCCGATGCAGGGAAGCGACGTGACGCCGCGTTTGATCAGCGCCGCCGGCGGCTGCATGTTCACCACCTCGGCCGAGCCCGGATAGCCGATCGGTCCCACGCCGCGGATGAACAGGAGCGTGTGCTCGTCGACAGCCAGCGTGGGGTCGTCGATGCGATGATGATAATCCTCCGGCCCATCGAACACGACGGCGCGCCCCTCGAATGCATTGGGGTCCTTGGGGTCGGAAAGATAGCGGCGAGAAAATTCCTCGGAGATCACGCTCGTTTTCATGATCGCGGAGGCGAAGAGGTTGCCCTTGAGCACCTTGAAGCCGGCCTTCGGCTTCATCGGCTTATCATAAGGCCTGATCACATCCGCATCGAGGATGCGCGCGCGCTCGACATTTTCAGCCATGGTCTTGCCATTGACGGTGCGCGCATCCCCGTGGATACGGCCGGCCCGCATCAGCTCGTGCAGCACCGCCGGCAGACCGCCGGCGCGATAATATTCCTCGCCGAGATATTTGCCGGCCGGCTGCATGTTGACGAGAAGCGGCACGTCATAGCCGATCGCCTCCCAATCCTCGATCGCGAGCGGCACGCCGACGTGTTGCGCAATGGCATTGATGTGGATCGGCGCATTGGTTGAGCCGCCGATCGCCGAGCAGGCCGCGATGGTATTTTCGAAGGCCTCGCGCGTGAGAATATCGGAGGGTTTTAGATCCTCCCGTACGATCTCGACCGCCCGGCGGCCGGTCTCGTAGGCGATCTGGCCGCGTTCGCGGTAGGGGGCCGGAATGGCGGCACAGCCGGGCAGCGACAGGCCGAGAGCTTCGGCGAGCGCGTTCATGGTGGAGGCGGTGCCCATCGTGTTGCAATGCCCGGCCGAGGGCGCCGACGCGGCGACGATGTCGATGAACTCGGCATAGTCGATTTTTCCGGCGGCCTGCTCCTGCCGGGCCCGCCAAGCGATGGTGCCGGACCCGGCGCGCTCGCCCTTCCACCAGCCGTTGAGCATTGGCCCGCCGGAGAGCACGATCGCCGGAATGTTCACGGTGGCGGCGGCCATGATCGCGGCCGGCGTGGTCTTGTCGCAGCCGGTCGTCAGCACGACGCCGTCGAGCGGATAGCCGAACAACACCTCGACCAGGCTGAGATAGGCCAGATTGCGGTCGAGCGCCGCGGTCGGCCGCTTTCCGGTCTCCTGCATCGGATGCATGGGAAATTCTATCGCGACGCCGCCGGCCGCTTGGATGCCGGCGCGCACCCGGTGGGCGAGATCTATATGGTGCCGGTTGCAGGGCGACAGGTCGGAACCGGACTGGGCGATGCCGATGATCGGCTTGCCCGAGGTCAGCTCCTCCTTGGTCAGGCCATAGTTGAGGTAGCGCTCGAGATAGATCGCAGTCATGCCCGGATTGTCCGGATTGTCGAACCAGAGCTGGGAGCGCAGCTTCTTGCCGGGCGGGTGAGAGATTGTCGAAGTCTGCTGCGCCATGTGGTTCTCCGTTCGCCGCCGCGATATGCTGCCGGACGATTGATTTCCGCGCGCGGACGGGCTGAACTGCCGCGCCAAAGCCGAGCGCGAAGCAAACGCCCGCGTCAAGCAAAAGACAAGGGATGGCAACGGGGAGGAGAACCATGCTTCACACGATCAAGGCATTCGACCGCATCGGCGAGGAGAATGCCTTTGCGGTGCTGGCGCGCGCCACGCAGCTCGCAGCGCTTGGCCGCGACATCGTCAATCTCGGCATCGGCCAGCCGGACTTCGCGACCCCGCCGCATATCGTCGAGGCGGCGGTCAAGGCGCTGCGCGACGGGCACCATGGCTATACGCCGGCGGTCGGTATCGCGCCCTTGCGTGAAGCGGTCGCCGCCGACCTTGACCGGCGCTTCAACGTGAAGGTCAAGCCCGACGAGGTGATGGTCACTCCGGGCGGGAAAGTGACGATGTACATGGCGATCCTGATGTTCGGCGAGAGCGGTGCCGACATCCTCTATCCCGACCCCGGTTTCCCGATCTACCGCTCGATGATCGAGTTCACCGGCGCGCGGCCCGTGCCGGTCCCGATCCGCGAGGAGAACGGTTTTGCGTTCTCCGCCGAGGAGACGCTCAAGCTGATCACGCCGCAGACGCGCCTCCTGATCCTCAACTCACCGGCCAACCCAACCGGCGGCGTGACGCCGCGGGCCGAGGTCGACAAGCTCGTCGCCGGGCTGGATCGGCATCCCAACGTCGCCGTGATGTCGGACGAGATCTATGACCATCTGGTCTACGACGGTGAAAAGCATGTCTGCCTGCTCACCTATCCCTCGCTGCGCGACCGTCTGATCCTGCTCAATGGCTGGTCGAAGACCTACGCGATGACCGGCTGGCGCATGGGCTATGCGGTGTGGCCCGGCAAGCTCTACGAGCTTGCGCGCAAGCTTGCGGTGAACTGCTATTCCTGCGTCAACGCGGCCACGCAATACGCCGGCTTGGCCGCGCTCACCGGCCCGCAGGACGACGTGTACAAGATGGTCGCCGAGTTCGATAAGCGTCGCAAGGTCGTGGTCGACGGCTTGAACCGCTTGCCCGGCGTCTCCTGCGCCACCCCGAAGGGCGCCTTCTACGCGTTCCCCAATGTGAAGCGCACCGGTTGGAAGGCAAAACCCTTGGCCTCGGCGCTGCTCGAGGATGCGGGCGTCGCCGTCATCGGCGGCCCGGATTTCGGCATCCTCGGTGAAGGCTATATGCGCCTTTCCTACGCCAACTCGACCGCGAACATTCTTCGCGCGCTCGATCGCATGGGCGAATTTTTGGCGAGCCGCAAGGCCGCATGAGAAGGCTTGTAAGCCTCAACCGCTCATCCCCGCGAAAGCGGGGAACCAGCATATAGCCGCCAACGCGCGGCCAGGTGTGGATTCCCGCTTACGCGGGAATGAGCGAAGTGAAAGTTGGCAGCCGCAAACCCATTGTTGGAACCAAGCATGACCGGACTTTCGGAAGAGCAAGCGTTGATGCGGCAAAGCTGCCGTGCCTTCGTCGACGACGTGGTCATCCCCTTCATTCGCGGCAATTGGCAGCGCGAATGGTCGATGCAGCCGGAGGCGCGGCTGCCGCCGGAAATCCTTGAAGGCGCCGAGCAGATCGGCATCCGCACGCTCGGCGTGCCGGAGGTCTTTGGCGGCCTCGAGCTCGAACGCGCGAGCGAGGTGCAGACCTTTGCGCTCATCGCGGAGGAAATCGCCCGCGGCGATTCCGGGCTTGCCGACAAGCTGGTGCAGAACTGGAAGGTCTCGGTGCTGCTGCGCAACTTGGCGCCGCGGCACTTGCAGGAGCGTTGGTTCAAGCGCCTCGTCGAGGATCCGCAATTCCTCCTGGCCCATTGCCTGACCGAGCCGCGCGGCGCTTCCGACCGCTGGCTCCCCTACAACGTCCCCGAAGCTGCGATGCAAACTCGCGCCGTGCAGCGCGACGGCGAGTGGGTGATCAACGGCCGCAAGCAGTTCATCAGTAACGGCTACGATGCCGGCCTCTATGTCGTCTACGCCAATACTAATTCGGCGGTCGGCATGCTGCAGGGCACGTCGAGCTTCTTGGTGCCGCGCGACGCACCGGGCCTCACGGTGGCGCGCTGCAACGAGACGCTCGGCTGCCGCTTCATGAACAACGGCGAGATCGTCTTCGAGGATTGCCGCGTGCCCGCCGACCATCTGCTGGTCGAGGGCGACGCGCTCGGCAAGGCCGGCGTCTATTTCCGTCCCGGAAAAATCATCCAGGCAGCGAAGAATCTCGGCGTCGGCGTGCGCGCCTTCGAGGTGACCGCGGACTACGTGCAGAACTACGTGCAAGGCGGGCGCATCCTGATCAAGCATCAGGCGGTGGCGCTGCGTCTCGCCGACATGGCGACGCGCATCGAGGCGGTGCGGGCACTGCTCGGCCGCGCCGCGCGCGCGGTCGACGACGACGCGCCCGAGGCCGACACGCTTTGCAACATGGCCAAGGTGTACGCGTCCGAGGAAATCCTGAAAGTCGTCCAGCACGCGGTCGAGCTGCATGGCGGCAACGGCATGATGCTCGATTTCGGCGTCGAGAAGCTTTATCGCGACGCCGCTATCTTCCTGCACATGGATGCGACCGTCGACATCTCGAAAATGAAGATCGTCAAGTCGATGTTTCCGCACACCGCCGGCAAGTACGCGGGGCCGGAGTAGCGGTCTATCTTTGCGTCAGCCTGAACCCGAGCAACACAATGACGAATCCCGCGAGCTGATAGAGCGTGGGCGCCTCGCCGAGCACGAGAAAGCCCGCCACAAGCGTGAAGCCCGGCACCAGCGAGGCAAAGACGGCGGCGCGGCCGGCGCCGAGCAACATCACCGAGTGGGCGAACAGATAGGTCGCGAGCGGGCCGGTAAAGACCCCTTGGACGACGGCCTGCACCGCGTTCTCGCGAAGGCCTGCCGCCGCCAAATTCTCGAACCCGTAGAGCAGCCAGTGGATCGGCAGATAGCCGAGCGAGATGACGCTGACGACGGCGACGGCTCGCGTCGGCGCGATCGCGCACAGGCGCAGCAGCATCCCGAACGTCGCGAACGAAAGGCCGGCCGCTGCGAATGCTGCGTCGCCGAGGAGCCCATGCGTGCCGATCGTCGTGACCGCCTCGGCGCCGATCACCATGAGACCGCAGACGATCACCAAGGCGCCGAGCGCGCGTTGCAGCGGGAGTCGCTCCTTCAGCACGACGACGGACAGCAGCAATCCGCCGAGCGCCGCGCACGACGGTTGGATCACACCGCCGTGCCCGAGCGGCACGAGCAAAAACCCAGCATAGCTGAGCAGGCCTTGCGGCGGGCCGCCGAACAAAGTGAGAGCGAAACCACGTGCCCAGCCGATCCCGCCGATCCCGGTTCGCCCGAGCAGGGGCAGACAGGCCAGTCCGGCCCATATATAACGATGCAGGGCGATATCCGAAGGCAAGAGGCCGATCGCGATGCCGTGGCGCGCGGCGACGAAGCCGATCGCCCAGCACAAGGCCGCGCCCGCCCCGCAGGCGACGCCAATCGCAAGCCGGCGTGGTTGCTCGGCGTGGCTCAATCGGCCACGCGCCCTACAAGTGCGCCGTCGATCGGTACACCGCCGATAACGATCGGCGTCGCCGGCACCCGCTCGGGTGGCGCCTCGCCGACGATGACGCGCACCGGCTCAGTGAGCGCCAGCTCGCGCACCGGATAGGGAAATCTTATCCCTTCGCGCTTGAATGCATCCCAGACCGCCAGCATCACGTCGCCCCGCACATTAGCGACGCCGGCCGCCGGATCGTCGATCCAGAAGCCGAGCAAGAAATCGATCGACGATTGGCCGAACGCGTGGATGTAACACGAGGGTTCTGGAGTCCGGAGCACCCGCGGCGCCGACGCGGCAGCTTCGGCCGCCACGCGGCGCACGAGGTGCGGGTCACTGTCGTAGCTCACGCCGAACGTCACGTTGAGGCAAACCTCGCGGTTGCTGTAGCTCCAGTTGATCACGCGCTGGGTGACCAGATCTTCGTTGGGGATGAGGAACTCGCGGCCGTCGCCGGTTACCACCGAAACATGGCGGGTGCTCATCTTGCCGACCCAGCCGAAACCGTCGCCGACGGTGACGACGTCGCCCGGCTTGATCGACTTCTCCGCGAGCAGAATGATGCCGCTGACGAAATTGGAGACGATCTTCTGCGATCCGAAGCCGATGCCGACGCCGGCCGCACCCGAGAACAAGGCGAGGGCCGAAAGGTTGATGCCTGCCGAGCTGAGAACGATCAGGATCGCCGTGATGACGAGCGACAGCCGGGTCAGCTTGGCCAGCATCACCTGCACCGTGGGCGTGAACTCCCGCGTCCGGTAGATGCGCTGCTCGAGGAAGTTGCTGAGGCTGGTCGCGAGCCAGAGCGTCAGCAGCATGAAGAGCGTGAGCTTGATCACCACGAGCGGCGAGATGCGCACCCCGCCGATGACGAACGCGACCGAGTCGAGGGTGTGCAGCGTGCCGTCGAGCACGCCGAGAATGCTCAGCGCCGCCACGGTCCAGGCCGTGACCGCCGCTATTCGGACGATGATGCGGTTGTGGATCAGGCCCGCGATCAGGCTGATGATGAGCCAGGCGGTGCCGAGCTTGATCGCGATGGCGATCAGGTACGAGTGGCCGGGAGGGGCGTAAGCTACCATCGCGGCGCGCGCGATCTCGCTAAGGACGACGAAGGCGATGATGCCTGTGTTGGCGGCAAGGACCCGCAGCAGCAGGCGCGCATAGGCCGGCCAGCCCATCGTCAGCGCGCCGAGATCGAGCCGGCGGTGCACCTGCGCGGCGGCGACCCAGGCGAGCAAGGCGGCAAGTGCGAGGCAGCCGAGCTGCAGATAGAGCCAGACCGATGTCACGTGCTCGCCGAGCACCGACGTGACGTTGGAGAGACGGCCAAGGAGTTGTTCAAGATCTTTCATTCGCCCGCTCCGCGTCCCCGGAGTGGCGTCGGTAGGATGGGTTGAGCTCTTGCGAAACTCATCGCCGCGCCCCGCGATCGATCGGTTTCGCGAGAGAGCTCGACCATCTACGCACTACCCACCCCGAGAGTTACCGCGTGTTCGATAGCATACGTCGATCGGGCGTGGCTATTGCGGGCCGCGGAACGGGACGTGCGGCAGAGATGGTCTCGCGGGCCGGTCGCCACTCCGGCAGGCCACATTGATCTTACCTACGCACCGTGAGGTAGTGGCCGCTGCGCTGTCGGATTTCCGCTTTGAGGTTGCCCCCCGGCTCCCGTGCGTTTCAGCTGCGTGTCTGCATCCCACGCCGCCGCGATGTTCTGATTCTAAAATTAGTTATCCGATAGCGCAAGCGCGTCGCGAATATCTTTCACAAGCCGGCTGCTGCAATGCGGTGCGAATTGTGCGTCGCATCATGGGGCACAACACTACGCCGAAAGGTCGGCTGCCCCGGCTGCGAGCAGCTCAAGCCCTCCGACCGCGACGACCCGGCCGGCCTCCATGCGCACGACCGAGGTGGCGAGGCGTTTCACCTCGGCCGCGTGGTGGCTGACATAGATCATCGGCACGCGCGCCTCGTCGCGCAGCCGCTCGAGATAGGGCAGGATCTCGGCCTTGCGCCCCGCGTCGAGCGAGGCGAGCGGCTCGTCGAGCAGCAACAGATCAGGCCGCATCAGCAATGCCCGCCCGATGGCGATGCGCTGGCGCTCGCCCCCCGAGAGACGGCCCGGCCGCCGCTCGAGCAGTTGGCTGACATCGAGGAGCTCGATGATGCGCCGGGTCTGTGCCGGGTCGGGCGCGAGCCCGCTCATCCAACGGCCGTAGTCGAGATTGCGCGACACGCTGAAATGCGGAAACAGGCGGCCTTCCTGAAACACGTAGCCGATCCGCCGCCGGTGTGCCGGAATGTTGATTCCTTCCTCGGCATCGAACAGCACCTTGTCACCGAGCGCGATACGCCCGCGATCCGGCGGTAGAAGGCCGGCGATCATGTTCACGACCGAGGTTTTGCCGGCGCCGGAGGGTCCGAACAGTGCGGTCACGCCGCTGGCGCTGGCGAAGCGCGCGAGGAGCGAGAATTCGCCGAGTTGCTTGGCGACATCGACCGACAGCATGGTCACTCGCCGTGCAGGCGCGTGCCGGCCCATCGCGCCAGCCATTCGGAGGCGATCAGGGCTAAGAGCGCGATCACGATGGCCACGACCACGAGCCTCCCTGCCGCAGCGTCACCGTTCGGGATTTGGGTAAAGGTGTAGATCGCGGCCGAGATCGTTTGCGTCTCGCCTGGGATGTTGGAGACGAAGGTGATGGTGGCGCCGAACTCGCCGAGCGCCCGGGCGAAGCACAAGAGCATCCCGGCAATGATACCGGGCAACGCGAGCGGCAGGGTGACCGTGAGAAACACCCAGAACCGATCGGCGCCCAGGGTTGCGGCGGCGTCCTCGAGCTTGCGGTCGATCGCCTCGATCGATAGCCGGATTGCCCGCACCAGCAGCGGGAAACCCATGACGCCGCAGGCAAGCGCGGCGCCGGTCCAGCGGAACGAGAACACGATGCCGAACACGTCGGCGAGGAAGGCGCCGATCGGCGCGCGTCGCCCGAAGGAAATGAGCAGGAGATAGCCGGTAACCACCGGCGGCAGCACCAGCGGCAGATGCACTATGCCGTCGAGCAGTGCCTTGCCCCAGAAAGCCGTACGCGCCAGCAGGCACGCGATGGCGATTCCGAACGGCAGCGCGACCAGCGTTGCCACGCTGGCGATCCGCAGCGACAGCTCGACCGCAGTCCACTCGTCAGGCGACAGGTTCAGCACGGATCAGCCTGTGGAATGGCGGTCTCCCCTTGCGCCGGCGCGCACCGTCGCGATGCCTTGGCGTCGATCGTGAGCTTGAGCGCGACCCTCGGGACCGCCGTTCCGAAAAGCTGCAGCGCGCGCTCAGCGCGCCGCATGTCGCGGTGGAAGTGTAGCAACCGCGCCGGCCGGCCGTAAAGCTGCAGCCAAGCGGGGTAGGGCGGATTAGCCGAAGGCGTAATCCGCCGTTGTGCCTCGACGGCGGATCGTTGTGCCTCAATGGCGGATTACGCTTCGCTAACTAGCCAAGGGCTCCGCCCTTGATATCCCTTGCGCCCGGGCGTGACGAGGGACCGAGGAGTCCACCCCCAAACGGGAACAAAATTCGCGTTAGCGGCACCATAACGGTCTAATCCTACTGAGTCATAACGGCCTGAGTCAGAAGGCCGCATTCGATTTTTATTGAGAATCAGTGCCTTGTCGAGCCTCACGTAGGTGGAGGGTTGAGATGGGGATGGTCATTCGATCGCCGGTAT
>JBKQHQ010000230.1:0-132006 GCA_052148715.1 Xanthobacteraceae bacterium
ACGCGGTCATCGCCGATGAAATCGGCACCGACGATGAACGCATCCGCCAATCCGCGCGGGCTGTGCTGTGCCGCATAGGTAAAGCGCAGCCCGAGATCGGACCCGTCGCCGAGGAGCCGCTGGAACAGCATCTGGTCTTGCGGCGTGGTGATGAGCAGAATGTCACGGATGCCGGCGAACATCAAAACGGCCAACGGATAGTAGATCATCGGCTTGTCGAAGACGGGCAGCAGCTGCTTCGATACGACAGTAGTAACAGGATAGAGGCGAGTGCCCGATCCGCCGGCAAGAATGATGCCTTTCATCGCTCCCCTCGCAATGCGACTTGCCAAAAGGTCTCGCTTCGGTCTGGGTAGCGGCTAGGCATTGGTTTAGTCCTGCGGCAACGACTCAAAATTTATCGAATGGAATCAAGGGGCGCACGGCTGGCGCGAAAACGTCGATGAACGTCATAGCAACCTCGATCCCGGACGTGCTGATCGTCGAGCCGAAGATATTCGGCGACGCCCGCGGCTTCTTTATGGAGACGTACCAGGCCGAGCGCTACGCCGCGAGCGGTATCGGGACGCGGTTCGTGCAGGATAATCTTTCGCGATCGGCGCGCGGCGTTCTGCGCGGACTGCATATTCAGAACCCACGGCCGCAGGGCAAGCTCGTGACGGTGCTGCGCGGATCGGTGCTCGACGTGGCGGTTGATGTGCGCGTCGGCAGCCCGACCTTCGGAGCGCACGTCAAGGTCGAGCTCAACGATGAGAATCGCCGCCAATTCTTTGTGCCGCGCGGCTTTGCCCACGGCTTCGTGGTTTTGTCGGAGACCGCCGACTTCTTCTACAAATGCGACGAGCTCTACAGCCCCGCCGACGAGCTTGTTCTGCGCTTCGACGATCCGGCGCTTGGTATCGAGTGGGGTTGCGCGGCGCCAAATCTTTCGGCCCGCGACCGCGAGGGTCGCACGCTCGCGCAACTGGACGGGCGTCTACCGATCTACGGACAGGTCTGATGCGGATCCTGCTGACCGGCACGAGCGGGCAGGTGGGCCGGGCGTTGCTGCCGCGGCTCTCCGAGGTTGGCACCGTGATCGCCGCCGATCGCGCGCGCATCGATCTCGGCAAGCCGGACGGCCTGGCGGCGGTGCTCGATCAGATCGCGCCCGAGCTCATCATCAATCCTGCCGCGTATACGGCGGTCGACAAGGCCGAGGACGAGCCGGATCTCGCGATGCGCGTCAATGCCGAAGCGCCCGGCGCCATCGCGCGGTGGGCGGCAGATCGCGGCGTCCCGATGATCCACTTTTCGACCGACTACGTGTTCGACGGCAGCGGCGCGCAGCCTTGGCGGGAGGACGATCCGACCGGGCCGCTTGGCGCCTATGGTGCGAGCAAGCTCGCGGGCGAGGCGCAAATTATTGCCGCACGAGGCCCTTCCCTCATCGTGCGCACATCGTGGGTCTATGCCGCAACCGGCAAGAATTTCTTGCGCACCATCGCCCGCGCCGCGCGCGATCGCGAAGTCTTGCGGGTCGTCGCCGATCAGATCGGCGCGCCGACCTCGGCGGCGCTCATTGCCGATGCGGTGACCCGCATGGTGGCGCCCGGCTTGCAGGACCTGCAGCGGCGCAGTGCGCAGGCGCGCGGGCTCGTCCACCTCGCCGCCGCCGGCGAGGCGAGCTGGCACCAGTTTGCGAGCGCCATCGTCACGGGCTTGAAGGAGCGCGGCGTCACGCTTGCGGCCGCGCGTGTCGACGCGATCCGCACCGAGGACTATCCGACACGGGCCGCACGCCCACGCAACTCGCGCCTTGCGCTCGACCGGTTGCGTGAGGTTTTTGGGTTGACGCCGCCATCTTGGCAGGGCGCCCTCGCGCCCGAGCTCGATCAGCTCGCGCGCGAGATGGCGTGAAAGCAAGGAGCCCGGCTCTGATTCCTCAGCGGGTGACGACGATGAAGTCCGTATATTCGCCGGTCTCGCCGCCGAGGCCGTAGTCGGAAATGATCAGCGACGCGCCCGGCGAGATTAGCTCGGAGATGCGCTGCAGCGCGGTTTCCGGGATGGTGATCCGTTCCAGCGCTTCGGCGGCCGTCGACGCAGGCGGTGGCTGGACCGCCGAGACTTCCCGATCCCTGCGCCCGGCCTTGCGGGAACCGCCGGTCGGCTCCGAGCGGCGCTCGGCCACAGGGCTCGTCGGCATCGTCACAAGATTCCAGCGCAGGTTGGTTCCGTCTTCTTTGAAGCCGAGCGCCGTGTAGAGGTGCGTGCCGAGCGGCTGCGTCGGCCGATCGATCGTCACCGGAACCTCGAACAGCGGTTCGAAGCCCTTGCGAACGAACAGCTTGCCTTCTTTCCGGCTGATGAAGACCGCGATCGGACCGGGCTTGAGCACGCTTGGCTTTGACAGCGCCAAAACCGGAAGGCTCGCGCCGGTGGTTCCAGGCTTGGTCGACAGCTCCGCCGCGGCCAATTGAACCGGATTGGTTTTGGGGCGCTCACTATTGTCGGGCGAGATCTGACTGTCGGGCGTGACCTGGTTTTCGCTTGATTCGCCGCTAGGGGTTGCGGCGGCCGGCGCTCCTTCCGGAGCACGCGTATCGGGTTTTTCCGCGGGGGCAGGTGCATCCGGTTGCGCCGCCGGGGTTGGCGTCACCGGGGGCGGTACCGGCTGCCGGAAGGCGAACAGGCGCTCATGCTCGAATGGAATCGGGGCGAGCTCGTCGCGCGCGATAATCACGCGGGCGCCTAACCTCGTCGTTACCCATAGTTGCTGCGCAAAAGCATCCGGCAAGCGGATGCAGCCATGGGACGCCGGATGGCCCGGCACCACGCCGAGATGCAGCGCGACGCCCGACCAGGTGATTCGCTGCATGAACGGCATCGGCGCGCCGCTATAGATGTTCGACGTATGATAGCGTTGCTTCTGGATGACGCTGAAGATCCCGGTGGGGGTCGGATGGTCCGGCACGCCGGTCGCCACCTGCGAGCGGGCAATCGGGTTGCCATCGGCATATAACGTCAGCTTCTGGTCATGAATCGAAATGATGGCCTGCAACTGAGCGTGCCCAGCCTTGGCTGCGAGCTCGTTGGCCTTGGAGTCCGGCTTATCCGACTCCGTCACGTGCTTTTTGTGGACGACCGGATGCCGCCGAATCAGGCTGCCGCCATCGTACGGCGGGATCCCCACGACCGCGCCGAAGCCGTTGTCCCAGTACATGGACGCGCTTGCCGGGACCGACTGTCCGGCAAGAAAAGCCGCGCCCGCGATGCTCAACCATCGCGCCTGGCGCAAACGAGCCCTGCGGGCAACGGTCGCGCGTCGCTGCTGCATTATTGATCTCCGCAAGGCCACCCTCCTGGTTGTGGAGGCATTATCGATTCGAATTTGCAAACTTGGGACTAACGCGAAGCGAAAATTCACCAAAACCCTACTATCATACTCCGGCCCGGCTGGCCACCGGTCGAGGCCGACGGGCTCCTGGCGGACTGTTGCAAGTGCTCAGTTTTTCGGTCGTGGCAGTGAATACCTGCCATGCGGTCCCGAGCGCGGGCTTTCCTTATATGACGGGAAACATGCGACGGGAGTGGGGCAGGGTCGGCCGGTCGGTAGGGAGTGCTCCGGCGCGCAGCCGCCGGATGATGGTCACAAGCGCGAGATGATCTGTGCCAGTGCCTCCGGCTGCTCGACATGCAGATTGTGTCCGCACCCCTCGATTTCGATCGCCTGCGCGTCGTAGGCCTGCAGCTCGGCAATGCGGACGAGCGGGTCGCGGCTGCCGCAGGCAAGTCGCCACGGCGCCGCTACGGCGTTGAGCACGGGGCCGACATCCGGTCCGACGACGAGCGCCGTCGCCGGGTCGGCGGCAAGCCGATAACGGCCTTCCTCTTCGACGACGCCGGCCGTGACCACGGGCGCCGAGGCATCGACAATTGCGGCAAGACCTGAAACGCGCAGAAAGCGATCGGCTGCCTCCTCCCGACTGGCGAACCAGCGCGCAGGCGTGGCGGCAAGCTGCTTGAGCTTGGCGAGCTCGTCCGCCTGCCAGGTCACCTTCAAGCTCAAGCCGAGCGCCGCGCGTGCGGTGACACCGAACCAACCGCTGGCCAGCACCAAGCCGATGAGGCCGCCCATGGAATGGCCGACAATCGTCACCGGCTCGTCGGGCGGCAGCAGCGCCGCCAGGTCGGCGGCATGTTGGCCGAGCCCGTAGGGCCGCGCGTGCGGCGAGCGGCCGTGGCCGCGAAAGTCGGGCACGATGATCCGCCCGGGCCAATGCTTGAGATGGGACAGCAGCGGCTGCCACACCGCGCCGTTCACGCCGAGCCCATGCAGCAGCAGGAGCGCCGGCGAGCCGGTGCCGATCGTTTCAACATAGAGCTTGGTCACGCTGTTGACCTCTTTCGCCGTCGCGCAGAAATTTTGAGGCGGGGCTCATTCTCCCTTAAAATTCGGCCGTCGTTTCTCGCGAAAGGCCGCCATGCCTTCCTTGTTGTCCTGGGTGCGGATCAGCACCGACTGGCCGAGGCGCTCCAGCATGCGGCCGGTTTCGGTGTCGACGTTCTGGCACATATTGATGATGTGTTTGGCCATGCCCATGGCGAGCGGCGCGCGCCTGATCAGCTCGCGCGCGAAATCGAGGGTCTTCTCGATGAGCTGATCCGGCGGAAAGACCCTGTTGACAAGCCCGATGCGAAACGCTTCCTCCGCATCGACCGGCAGCGCGGCCATCACCATCTCCTTGAGTCGGCCGATGCCGATCATCTGGATCATGCGCGAGCAAGCGCCGGACGCCGGGATCACGCCGAGCTGATTTTCCGGCAGCAGAAACGAAGCGCCGTGCGCGGCCATGCGGAAGTCGCAAGCAACCGCCATCTCGACGCCGCCACCGGCGCAAATGCCGTTCACCGCCGCGATCACCGGCTTTTCCAGATTCTCGATATCGTCGAACAGCTCGTGATTGGCGCGCACATAAGCGCGATAGCCGGAGGTCCCTAGATTGTTCTCATAATCGAGCCCATGGATGTCGCGTCCGGCGCAGAAGCCGCGGCCGGCCCCGGTGATGACGAGCACGCGCACGCGCGCGTCGAAGTTGGCCTTCCAGATCACGCTGCGCATCTCGCGGATCATCTGCTCGTCGAAGGCATTGAGCTTGTCTGGCCGATCGAGCGTGATGATCAAGATTCCTTCGGCGCGCAGCTCGGCGCGGATCGTTGTCAGCTTTTCGACTCCCTGCAGGAAGCCGCGCGGCAGACCGCTTTCGTCAAGCGCTACGGTCGAAGCAGTGGGTTTGGTCATGACTGTGCTCCTTGCATGGGTTCAATACGGCCACCGCGCATGGTGAGGATGTGGTCGGCCAGGCTGTCGAGAAAAGCCCGGTTCTGCTCAACGACGACAATCGCGAAACGTCCCTTGAGCGACTGTAGCGCGGCGAGAACCTGGCGCACCATGATGGGGGCGAGCCCTTGGGTCGGCTCGTCGAGCATGAGCACGGCCGGCTCCAGCAGCAGCGCCCGGGCGATTGACAGCATCTGTTGCTCGCCGCCGCTCAACGAGCCGCCCGGCTGGCGTAGGCGCTCGGACAGGCGCGGAAAGATCGTCAGCGCCTCGTCGAGCCGGCGGCCGAATTGCGCCGGAGCCAATCGGGCAGCGGCACGCGGCAGCTCGAGATTCTCCTTGACCGTCAGCCCGGCCAGAATCTGCCGGCCTTCCGGAACGAGGACGAGGCCGCGCCGCGCGCGTTCGTGGGCGCGCAGCCGCGATAGATCGGCGTCGGCCAAGCGGATCGCTCCACCGTGCTGCGGCAACAGACCGGCGATGGTCTTCAGGAGCGTGCTCTTGCCGGCGCCATTGGGACCCAGGATGCCGATCACCCGGTCCGCATCGGCCTCGAGGTTCGCGCCGCGAAAGACAGTCAGCGCGCCATAGCCGCCGCTCAGCGCTTCGACGGCAAGGACCGGCGTCACGTCAACGCTCCAAAATAGGCTTCCTGCACCTTCGGATTCGTCAGCACGTCCTGCACCCGGCCCGATGCGATCTTCCGTCCGGTGTCGAGCACGATGGCCCATTGGGCGAGATCGGCGACGAACTCGATGTTGTGCTCGACGATGATGACGGCGCAGCGGCGTTGGACGAGGGTGCGCAGCACGTCGGCGAGATGCGCGAGCTCTTCCGCGGACAGGCCCACGGCCGGCTCGTCAAGGAGCACGAGCGGAGGGTCGCCGACGGCGGCCCGGGCGAGATCGATCAGCTTGTGTTGGCCAAGGCTCAGCTCGCGAACGGGCCGCTCGGCCAGCGCTTCGAGACCAAAGGCTTGCAGCTGTCCCAAGGCGGCGACTTGACGTTCTGCTTCGTCAAGCTTGGGAGCGACCTGATCGAGGCGGGTCATGACATTGGCCTGCGCCGAGAGTTCTGGCACCAGACGCGCCACCTGGAACGAGCGGCCGATAAACGGCGCCCGGCCGTGGATCGGCATGGACGCCAGATCGCGGCCGCAGAGGCGCATCGATCCTTGCGCCGGCTGCAGAATGCCCGAGATCATATTGAATAGCGTCGTCTTGCCGGCGCCGTTCGGCCCGACCAACATGAGGATGTCGCCGAACGCAGCCTGGAAGCTGACCTGATCGAGCGCGACGACGCCGCCGAAGCGATGCGAGACGCCGTCCACTTCGAGGCAGACGCCCTCGCGCCGGTCGACATCACTCACCGGTATCAGTGGCGGGGCGTAGCCGGCGCCTGCCCGCGGCGTGCCGGTAGGCGCGGCGAGCGGCCGTGGGGCTCGCTGCAGGCGAGCGGCGAGCTTCGCCGAAGGGCCGGCGAGCCAGCCGACGATGCCGTGCGGCGCATAGATAACGACGCCGAGAAAGGCGATGCCATAGATCAGGAGCTCATAGCGTGCCCCGTAGCCCGCGGCGACGAACAGCCAGTCGACGATGGCGGTACCAACCAGAGGCCCAAGCAGCGATCCGGCGCCGCCAAGAAGCACGGTTCCGATCTGCTCCAGCGAGCGGCTCACGCCGGCATCCTCGGGGATGATCACTCCCACATAAAGGGCGAGCAGGAGCCCGCCGGCGGCCGCATAGGTGCTGCCGATCGTGAAGATCCGCGCTTTCTCGCGGCCGACATCGATACCGAGCACCTCGGCCGCCAACTCGTCGTGACGAATGGTCCGCAATCGCCGCCAAACTGCGTCGCGCACATAGAGCCGGTACGAAAGGAGCGCGGCGATGAGCGCCGCGACCGCGATGGCGTACCAGGCCGCCGGCCCGATCTGACGGCCGCTGGCGAAGACGAGGCCCGACGCGCCTCCGGTCCAGGACGGAAAGGCGCGCGCCAAGCCTTCGACCGCGAAACCGAAACCAAGGGTGCCGACCGCGAGAAAGATGCCTGGGAGCTTTACGAAGACGGCGGCGACGACGCGGGCGATAACGACCGTGACGGCAAAGCCCAGCGCCGCCGCGGCGAGGAACGGCACGCCCATATGGGCAAGAATGCCGGCCGCGTAACCGGGCAAGACCATGAACGCCGCCTGACCGAAGGCGAGCATGCCGGCCAGTCCGAAAATCAGATTGAGCCCGACGAGGGCCACGGCTTTGAACGCGACCGTGGTGGCCAGCGACGGAGTCCATCCCGGAATAAAGGCGAGATATGGAGTTGCCATCGCCAGGGCCGCGAGAAGGACGACGACCGCACGGTAAGCGCTCATGCGCGGGCGCTGCCGCCGAACGAGATCGCGCGGCTTTGCCAGAGCGCGACGGCGATCAAAGCGACGAACACGACCGGGTCCTGCGCCAACGCGCCGAGATAGGTCGTGACCAGCGCCTCGGCGAGGCCGAGGCCGAGCCCCGTGATGACCGCGAGCGAAGGCGACATGCCGGCGAGCGCGGCGGCAATGAAGCCGCGCAAGGTCATGCCGAGCCCGGTCTGAAAGTCGACCGACACGAGCGGCACCAGCAAGACGGCGCCAAGTCCGCCGAGCGCGCCGGCGATGGCGAACGCCAAGGTGCGCATGCGTTCGATATCGATACCGAGGAGGGCTGCGGCCTCCGGCTTCTCGGCTGTCGCCCGCAATTGCCGACCAAACGCCGACCACACCAGAAACGCCGTGACCGCGGTGGCGGCCGAAAATCCGATCAGGATCAGCGCCAGCCCCTGCCGCGGCAAGGCGCCGCCGAGCAGGCGGATCGGCGCGCCGACGAACAGCCGCGAGAACGACAGCGCATCGACGCCCATGACGACCATGAGCGCCCCGCGGGTCAGGAAAGCCGCCGCCAAGGTCACCAGAATGAGGCTGCCGACCGGCCATTGGCGTCGCGGCCGCAACAGCAAGCGCTCGACCGAGAGCGAGAAAAGCACGGCAGCGACGAGCGCGGCCGGCAGCGCGACGGCGAGCGGATACCCGGCGCCTTCCAGCGCGGAGGCGACGAGGCCGGCGATCGCATAGCTTTCCCCGTGCGCCAGATTGACGACGCGAGATGTGTGGAACGCGAGCACGAGGCCGGTTGCGAGCAGCGCGTAGACCGCGCCCTGCATCAGGCCGCTGATGATGGCCTGCGTCAGCGCATTCATTTCAAGGGATCGGCTTTGACCCAGCGGCCACCCTTATATTCCAGGATTTCGATGTCGCCCGCCGCCAGGCCGATGTGGCGCGACTTGCTGAAATGCAGTGTCTGGACGCTCAGGATCGGCGTTTGCTCGAGATAGTCACGAACGGCGGCCGCGTTACGCGGATCGTCGACATTGCGCAGAACCGCTTCGGCCGTATCGGCAAGCGCCACGCCGTTCAAGGTGAGCTGATCGACGTTGTCCTGTTTCCATTTCTTGTAGCCGTCGGTGACATAGGCAACGCGCTGGCGCTCGCCGGCATCGGCGAGGAGCTCCGGCGCCAGCGCCTTCATGGCGGTGCCGAGGAGGCGCGGCGGCATGTCGTTCTTGATCAGGTTGAGGAAGGAATCGGAGATGTTGGCATAGCTGACCAGCAGCGGCTGGGTGAGACCGAGATTGCTAAAGCTCTTGACCACGGTCGCGGCGCCGCCGCCGGAATAGTTCGAGTAGATCAGCGGGATGCCTTCCTTGGCCACATTGGCGAGCTGGATCGAGGCATCGTTGGCGCGCAGGTCGATCCGCGCCAGATCGTATTGGATGCCGGCCTTCGGGAAGACCGCGGCGGCGCTCGCCACGCCGACCTCGCCGCTCGCGTCGGTGGAGGCGATCATCGCCAACCGGTCCTTCTTGTTGGCGACCAGATAGTCGGCGATCGCCTGCGTGATGTCGCGATCGGATGCGCTGGTTTGGAATACGAAGGTCGCGGGATCGGGCATGACGTTCGGTGACGGGGTGACCATCACCGGTCCGTTCTGCAGGAGCGGCATCACGGCGCGAATGGGGCCCGTCACCGATGCGTTGAGCAGCAGAAGGCTTCCCTTGGCGATTAGGTCGCGGCCGCAGGTCACCGCCTTATCGGGGCTGCCTTCGTCGTTGCAGCTGATGATCTGCACCGGGCGGCCGCGAATGCCTCCCTTGGCATTGACGTCCTGCTCCCACCATTGCAGCGCCAGCATCTGACGCGCGCCTACGGTGGCAATCGGACCAGTTGTCGGTGCAATCAGCCCGATAATGAACGGCTCGGCCGCATCGGCGCTCGTGCCCGCGAGCGACGCGAGCAAGGCGATCACCAAACCGAATCCGTAATCACGCGTAGGGTGGGCAAAGGCGGCCGCGAAGTTTCGTTTGATGCACGGCGTTGCGCCCGCCGTGCCCACGCGGTCGGGCTCTGCCAAAGAAGGGGTGAGCTCACGCCCCATCGCGTGGGCACGGCGGAATACGCGCCATGCCAGCGCGCTCGGGCCTCGGCCGCCTTTGCCCACCCTACGCCGCGTCGTTCTCATCGGAACCAGCTCCAGGCGCTTCATGATGTTCCTCCCGTCAGGTTATATCGGCCGTCGGCGAGACGCCCCAGACGCCCGGATCGATACAATTCGTCGAATACGCGGAGCACCTCGCGGCCGTCCTTAGTTCCGACCGCGCTCATAAGGTCGAGGAAGGTCGCGGGTCCGTCGCGCAGGACCTCTTCAACGGTGCGCCGCGGCGCCGGCTTCAGCTTCGGCGCATCGGGGATCGCATATTCGAACGTGCCGCCGCGGCCAAAAGGTTTTGTGCAATCAAACCCGGCCTTCGCGCCGACCCGGCTGCCGTCGAGCGAGGGATCGATCGGCACCGCGCGGAAGGCAGAGGCGACGACGAAGTCGCGGTCGGCCTGAAACCGCGTCGCCAGCGCCCAATCGATCTGCTCGTCGGAAAAGACATCGACGTCCTCGTCGACCACGAACACATGCTTGACGTCGCCCAAGGAGCTGAAGACCGCCGCGATGGCGTTACGTGCTTCGCCCGGATAGCGCTGCCGCAGCGAGACGCGCACGTTATACATGCCGCCGCAGGACGGCGTGCAGCAGACCGCGATCGGCTCACGGATGGCCTGCTGCAGCGCGTTCCAGACCGTCGCCTCGGTCTTGGCGGCGGCGAGCTGGGCGGTGTCGGTGCGGCCGATCTGCCGGCCACCGATGGTCACCGTCTGAAAAAGCGCGTCGCGCCGATGCGTGACCGCGGTCAGATGGAAGACCGGATTGTTTTTCAGAATGCCGTAATAGCCGACATATTCGCCGTAGGGACCTTCCGGCTCGACCAGCCCGCGCGGGTCGAGATAGCCCTCGAGCACCAGTTCGGCATCGGCCGGCACATAGACGTCGACCGTGACGCATTTGACGATCGGGACCGGCGCCGCACGCAGCGCCCCGAGAACGTGCAACTCGTCCATCGGCGGCGTCGCTGCGACGGCGGCCAAAAAATCCGTCGGGTGACTTCCGACCGTGAACGCCACCGGCAGGGGCTTGCCGGCAGCGACTGCCGTCTCATAGAGCGCACGCAGATCGCTCGGGGCGTTGAGGTCGATGCCGGCGCTGTGTGGCCCGCGCAGCATCATCCGGCGGCATCCGAGATTGGTCCATCCGGTCGCCGGATTGCGGGCGAAATCGATGCTGGCCGAAATATAGGGGGCACCGTCGAGCGAATGCTGCAAATGGACCGGCAGCGCCGTGAGATCGGCGTCGCTGCCGGTGAGCACCACCTGCTGCACCGGCGCCTCGTTCGCCGCGACCTCGATCGGCGCATGCGGCTCGCGCAGTCTTGCACGCAGCGCCGTGGCGAAGTCCGCTTCATCGGTGCCGAGCGCAAGCGCGAGCCGGCGGCGCGCACCCATGATATTGCCGACGAGCTCGGTGCGCTCGGGGCCGACGGCGCGAAACCAGACCGCCTTCGGATTGCCGTCGAGGACTGCGGCGATGTCGATCAGGTCGATCGGAGCGTCGTGCACCATGCAGTCGCGCTGCTGCACGAGCAGCTCGACGAAACGGCGCAGGCGAAATTTTTCGGTGTCGGCTTCGGTCATGATGCTTTCGGACAGTAGGAGGCGCGCAGCACGGCCTTGGCGATCTTGCCCGGCCCGCTCCTCGGCAGAGCTTCGCGCGCAAACTCGATCACTTTGGGGATCTTGAAGCCGCCGATGCGGCTGCGGCAATGCTCGATCAATTCCGCTTGCGTGACGATCGCCTCGGCATTGAGAAACACAACGGCCCGGACCTCTTCGCCCCACTGCGGGCTCGGAACGCCGAACACCGCGGCCTCCGCCACCGCCGGATGCTCGAGGAGGGCATTTTCAACCTCGGTCGGATAAACGTTTTCGCCCCCGGTGATGATCATATCCTTCTTGCGGCCGACAATAGCGTAATGGCCGTGCGCATCGCAGACGCCGAGATCGCCGGTGTAATACCAGCCGTCGCGGATGGCGGCGTCCGTCGCCGGCTTATTGCGCCAGTATCCCGCCATGATTTTCGGCCCGCCCACGATGATCTCGCCGATCTCTCCTGCCGGCAGCGCATTGCCGGCGTCATCGACGATGCGAACCTGGACCAGCGGATCGGGTTGCCCGACCGAGTTGCGCCAAGACTTGCCGCGGACGTCGCGGGGGAACTGCTGAAACACGCCGCCGGATGTTTCCGTCGTGCCGTAGGATTGGACCAGCGGACAGCCGAAAGCGGCCATGCAGCGTCGGTACACGGGCTCGGGCATGGGCGAGCCGCCGTAGGCGATGCGGTCGAGCGAGCGCAGGTCGTAGGCCGCGACATCCGATCCGCGCACGATCATGTCTAGCAGCGTCGGCGGCAGCGCGACCTTGGTCACGCAATGGGTTTGCACGTCTGCACAGAACCGAGCGGGATCAAAATGGCCGGTGAGGTGCCTGCCGCCGACCATCACCAGGCCCCAAGTGACGGAGGCATCGACCAGGTGGAACATGGGCGCCGCGTGGAACCAGACGTCCTCCAGGCAGAGGTCGAGCGTGATGATGGAGTCGAGCGCGGTGGCGATCAGGTTCTGGTGTGTGAGGCACGCGCCCTTGGGCTCGCCCGTCGTGCCGCTGGTGAAGAAAATTTGTGCGACGGCGGACGGTTCGCGTGCGATTGGCGTGTCCAGCATCGGCCCGGACGCCGCCAGGCGCTCATAGGCATTGGGGGCGCCCGGCGGTTGCGCGTCGTCCCAGGTGATCATGGGGATGGTCGTTGGCCCGTCGCTGGACGCAAACAGCAATCGGGCTTCGGTCAGATCGAGGATTCGGCTAATCTCGCTCGCGGCGAGCCGAATGTTCAGCGGCACGAGCACGAGGCCGGCCCAGGCGCAGGCGAGGTTGAGCTCCAGGTAGCGAAAGCTGTTGCGGCCAAGCAGCGCGACGCGGTCTCCCGGCTGCAACCCCTGGGCGCGCAATGCCCCGGCAATGCGCATCGCGCGCGAGCAAAGCTCGGCGTACGACAGCGCGACCGGTCCCTGGATCACGGCCGGCCGTTCCGCAAACAGGGTCGCGGCCCGCTCCAGAATGGCTGCAAGCGAAAACATCGCGGCGGACTCTCCGCTTCCTATGTCAAAACCGCGTCAAATATTTATAATGACAGGAAAATTCGGGAGGAAGCCAAATTCGGGAGGAAGCGATGGCCGCCAAGGGCCAAGTGCAAGTCAAGTTGCTGGGTGGACTGTGCCTGACGGGCCCGGAGGGCGTCGAGCGGAAGTTGCCGACCCGCAAAGCCCGGGCGCTCGCGGCCTACCTTGCGATGCATCGCGGCCGGCGCCTGCATCGCGCGAAGCTTGCGGCCTTGCTGTGGCGCGACGAGGAAGGCGGGAACGCCGCGCGTCACAGCCTGCGTCAGGCGCTCGTCTCCATTCGTGAGGCGCTCGGAGGCGCGGTGATCATCGGCGAGGACGAATGGGTGAGTTGCAGCACCGCCGCGGTGACGGTCGACGCCATTGAGTTCGAGCATCTGACGCGGGCGCAAACATTCGAGGCGTCGGAAAAGGCGGAGCAGCTTTACCGCGGCGACTTTCTTGATGGTTTTGAGACCGGACAGCCCGGCTATGACGAGTGGCTGATGTTCGAACGGGAGCGGCTGCGCGAGCTCGCCCGCCGCAACCTCGGCCGTCTGCTGCTGCAGCGGATTGTTGCTCCCGAGCTCGACGCGGCGCTCGCGACCGCGCGGCAGATGATCCGCTTGGATCCGTTGGATGAGGCCGCGCATCGCTCGCTGATGCGGCTCTATGTTCGGCAAGGACGCCGGCCGCAGGCGGTGCACCACTTCCACGGCCTCTCGCGCTTGCTGCGCCAGGAGCTCGGTGTCGGACCCGACGACGAATCGGTCGCGCTCTACGAGGAAATCCGCTGCGCGCCACCCGGCGCCAACACGCCCGCCTCCTTGGATCGATCGATCTTCGTGCTCGAGCAACTGCCCTATTGCGTCGTCGTGACCGATCTCGCCAACCGCATCGTCGGCTGGAACAAGATCGCCGAGCAGCAACTCGGCTTCACCAAGGACGACCTGTCGGGTCATTCGCCGACGCTGCTTTACGCGCCGGCCCGCGACCAGCGGCTGGCCGATCAGATTTTCAAGCTGGCGCTGGCGAACGGCAAATGGTCGCAGCGGGTCAAGCTGCTGTCGAAGGACGGGCGCGTGCATCACCAGATCCGCACCGTCACGCCGTTGCACGATCGCGGCGGGCAGCTCATCGGCGCCTTCGGCGTCGGCACGCCCTGCGGCATGTAGTTGCAGTGAGATCGGCGCAGCGTAGGGTGGGCAAAGGCGGCCCCTGAATTCGATTGATGCACAGCGCCGGGTCCGCCGTGCCCACGCGTTGTGCCGACGCGCAGCCGAGAATGATAATATAATTCCGCCATGTCGCGATATCGTCGTGCCAAGATCGAAGGCGGCGTCTTTTTCTTCACCGTGACTCTGGCTGATCGCTCAAGCGATCTCCTGGTGCGGCACATCGATCGGTTGCGACGGATCTACTCATCCATTCAACAACGCTTTCCATTTGAGACGATCGCCATTTGTGTGCTGCCGGACCACCTGCACGCTCTGTGGTCGCTGCCGGAAGGCGATGCGGACTTTCCCCTGTGCTGGAGCCTGATCAAGAGCGGTTTTTCGCGCGGGCTCGCCAGTGATGCACGGCGAACCCAAAGCAAGATCGCCAAGCGCGAGAAGGGAATCTGGCAGCGCCGCTATTGGGAGCACGTCATCCGCCACGAGGACGATCTGGAGCGCCATGTCGACTACATTCACTTCAATCCCGTAAAGCATGGGTACGTGTCGAAGGTTTGCGACTGGCCGCACAGCAGTTTCCGCCGCTATGTCGCGCGCGGGCTCTTGCCCGTGGACTGGGGCGGCGATGTAAAGGAAATCACGGGCACATTCGGCGAATGAATGTGGCGTGTACGTTGGGCACGGCGCTACGCGACTAGCCACCTACAGCTTATGTGGCGGTACGTTGAGGCTGACTTCATTTGCGCTTTGGCGAAGCCCGACCGCGTGGGCACGGCGGACCGGGCGCCGTGCACCCATCGAAAGTCTTGGGGCCGCCTTTGCCCACCCTACCGCGACCGTGATTCTACTTCGCCATTCCTTCGATGAGGGATTTGAGATCATCCACCGCATCGATCGCCCAAATTTGTCGGGCCAATTCGGTCGCCCGTTCGTCGCCGAGCGATGGCGCGACCAGGCCGTGAAACTTGGCGCGCAGTCGATCGTCGTCGAGCGGAAGAAGACGTGAGCCCAGCGCCTCCTCGACCTGCCGCGTGAAGGTGCCGCGCGCGGTCGTGACCGTCACCCGCGCCGGCCGCCGCTGCGGATAGAGGCGGTCGATCTCCGGCGGGGCTGTGACGTGCAACTTCGACGCCAAGGCGGCGAGCAACGGATCGTCTCGGACGGGGTTGGTGAAATGCTCAAGCTTGATGGCGCGGAAACGTAAAGCGAGCGCCATCAGATAGGGAAAGCTCAGTTGGGCGCTGGCGAAATCATCCCACCGTGTGTGCGCGTGCTCGGCGGCGATGGCATAGGTCTCGACATCGACGCGCTCGACCGCCTCGGTCACGACGGCCTCAGCCTCGAGGATTTCCAGCAACGCCTCGATCGAGGGCTGGATGTGCCGGCAGCACGGATAGGGTTTGATGTAGCAATCGGTGATGCCGAACGGAACCACGGGAGGCAGCGCAACGGCGCGCGCCTTTTCCGGCCGGCCAAAGGCGAAAGCCTGCATGAATCCGTCCCGCGCCTCGATCACGCCCGGCGGCCCCTGCACGCCGCGCTCGGCCAAGAGCGCGGCCTGCAACCCTTCGCGGGAGGCATGGCCGGCGTGGAGGCGTTTTATGTCGGCGCCACCGTTGACGAAGGCGAAGAGGCCCGCGGCGCTGCTCGCCGCAATGCCGAGCGCATTGCCGAGTTGATCGGCGGAAAGACCGCGCAGCTTTCCGACCGCCATGGCGACACCGAGCACGCCGGCCGCTCCGGTTGGATGAAATCCACGCTGACGCAGGTCCGGATGGCAGGCGCGCGCGATGGCGATCGCACTCTCGTAGCCGGCGACCACGGCCTCCAGCAAAATTTTGCCGCCGGCCCCGCTCGCATAAGCGACCGCGAGCGCCGCCGGCAGCACGACGCAGCCCGGATGCACCGAGCCTTGGCGGTAGCCATCGTCGAGCTCCATGCCGTGCGCTGCGGTGCCGCCAAGGAAAGCGGCATCGAGCAGATCGGCGCGGCGCGCGCGCCCCGGGACCGGAATGTCTCCGGCGGCACGGACATTGGCCAGCATCGCCTCGGCGCGGGTGGCGACATCTCCGCCGGCGCCGGCGATGAGCACACCGATCGAATCCAGAATGTGGCGCCGCGCGTAGTGCCGGACCTCCGCCGACAGCGCCGCGTAGCGCAGACCGCTGACGAAGCCGAGCAACGCTTGGCTTGCCCCGGCCGCGGGATGCAGCGTGTGCACGGCTTCGGCTTGTGACATTCGGAGGGTCCCTCTTCGAGTGGGTCGCTTGGCTCGTTGATCCGCGCCCGCGTTGTGGGATTGTTGCGTCAGGAGAGCAGGAGAGGGGATGATCGTCAACAACATCCTCTCCGCCAATCCAGCTGGCATCGCGCTAAAGGTATCTTTGCAGCGCCGCAAGCGCTTGTTGGACGCAAGCGCGTCCCTCGGCGATGGCTTCTGCCGCGCGATTGAATTCGAGCAGTCCGACGGCGCGCAATCTTGGCACCAGCAGGACGTGCGGTGGTTCACCGGCGAGACGTGCACGCGTGATCTGATCCTGCATGACGTTGATCGAGCTGGTCAGTACGTCGAAATAGCCGGGAGCGGCCGGTCCGGACCGCAACAGCTTGGGGGCGATGGCGGACGCTTGCTGCCTGATCGCTGCCGGAATTTGATTAAGCAGCCGGCGCAGGAATTCTGGCGAACTGTCGATCTCCGTGGCACTGGTGCGCGGAATGTCATTATCCTCGAACCGGCCCAGGATGTCGCCATTCAGATTAACCGCGATGACGATGTCGGCGCCAAGCGCACGGCAGGTAGAAACGGGCACCGGATTGACCAGCCCTCCATCGGCTAACCATCGGTCGGCGAGCTTGGTCGGGCTGAAAATGCCGGGAATCGAGATGGACGCCCGGACCGCCTCATCGATCGGACCCTCGCGCAGCCAAATCTCTCTGCCGGTTTCGAGGTCGGTGGCAACGGCCGCATACGGCTTGCGGTAGCTCTCGATCGGCGCAGCGACTTTAAGATCGCGTAGTAGCGCAACAATCCGCTTGCCGTCGATAATGCCGCCACCGGACAATCGCACGTCTAGGAAGCCGACGATCTCACGCAAGGTCAAAGCTTGCACGAAGTCCTTCAGGGCCGGCAGCCGATCCGCGACGTACGCCGCGCCAACGAGCGCGCCGATCGAAGTGCCGCAGACGATATCAGGCTCGATATTTGCCCCAAGCAGCGCGTCGATGACACCGATGTGTGCCCAGCCGCGGGCCGCGCCACTACCGAGCGCAAGACCGATCCGAGGACGCGCCGCCGAGTGCTGAATCGACATTCCCGGAGGACTCCCAATTTGTCGTGAACGGTATCAATTTTCCAGGCCTTGACGCTATCGGATGCGCGGACCGCTCCAGAGTTTCATCAGAGCATCGACGGCGACGACCCCTTCGCCCGCTCGCCGCACGATCATGGGGTTGATCTCGGCCTCGAGCACGGGCTCCGCCGCCGTCGCCAAGGCCGATAGCGCAACGACGGCCTGCGCCAGCGCTTGAAGGTCGCCCGCGGGCTTGCCGCGAAAGCCGGCGAGCGGGCGCAGCGCGCGCACCTCCTCGATCATCTCGCGCGCCTGCCCAAGGTCGACCGGCGCGAGGCGCAGGCTGCGGTCGCGATAGATCTCGGTCATGATGCCGCCGGCCGCGAGCATGATCAGCGGACCGACATCGGGATCGACGCGATAGCCGATCAACGCCTCGCCAAGGCCCAGAATCATCGGCTGCACCAGCACACGATCGACAGAGATTCCGGGCGCGCGTTCGGCGACCGCTCGACCGATATGATGGATCGTCTCGAGCAACATATCGCTGTCGCTCACGCCGAGCGCGACGCCGCCGACATCGGATTTGTGCGCGATCTCGGCTGAGAGAATCTTTACGGCGACGGGATACGGAAAGGGCAGGGCAGGGGCGCGGGAGATTTTTTTTGTATCGAGCGCCACGGCCGCGGCGCGCGTGATGCCGAGCCGGTCGAGCAGCGCAAAGGCTTCAAGCTCATCGAGCATGCGCCCGTGGCTGCGGGCATCGATGGCCGAGCGGACGGCGAGCGGCTTCGGCGCTCGCCGCCTGAGCGCGGCCACGATCGCATCGGCGCAGGCTTCCGGCGTGTAAAAACTCGGCACGCCGGCCGCTTTGAGCCGCGCCAGCGCGTCGGGCGCATCGGGCACGAGGAACGCCGTGAGCGGCTTCGGCGATGCCGCGCTGTCGATGATCGGCCGCACCGCCAGCTGCGGGTGGAAGCGCGCCGAGGAGCCAACCACTACGAGGATCAGGTCGAACTCGGGCGCCGTGGTGACAACGTCGAGCGCGGCCTTCATCACGTCGTAGCGCGTGCCGGCCGTGGTGAGGTCGATCAGGCGCGCGAGCGCGGCCTCGACGCCCGCGGCGGCAAGGCGCGCCAAGGTCTCAGGGCTCGGCGGGGCGACGCTCACATCCGCGCTCGACAGCCGGTCGACGACCATGGCGGCGCCGCCGCCGGTCGTCGTCACCACGCCGATGGTCGCGCGCCGCCCGGCCGTGCGAGCCAGCGGAAGCTTGGCGACGAGCGGCAGGCCCTCGATCAGGCCGTCGAGCGTATCGACGCGGGCGATGCCGCATTCGGCGAGAAAGGCGTCGGCCACATCGTCCTCGCCGGCAAGCGCGCCGGTATGCGACACCGCGAATTCGCGCGCCGCCTGGGAACGGCCGAGCTTGTAGGCGACGATGGGTTTGCCGCGCTCCGCCGCCGCGAGCGCGAAGGTGCGCATCGCATCGGCGTGGCGCATGGTTTCAAGAAAAAGCAGGTAGCCTTCGATCTCGGGATCGTTGAGCGTGGCGAGGCAGATCTCGCCGATCGAGAGATCGATCTCGTTGCCGACCGAGACGAGGCCGGCAAAGCCCGCGCCGCGCGCCTTGCCGCGCGAGACCAGCGCCCCGATCATGCTGCCACTGTGCGACGCGGCAAAAATGCGCCCGACCGGCAGGTCCTTCTCCTCGAAAGCGGCGTTGGCAGTGAGCAGCACCTTGTCACGCAAGTTGACGACGCCGAGGCTCGATGGCCCGACGAGGCGAATGCCGGTGCGCGCGCAGATCTCGTTGAGCCTGGCGGTGCGCGCGAGGCCTTCGGCGCCGGCCTCGGTGAAGCCGTTGGCCAGCACCGTTGCCACCGGCACGCCGAGCTCCGCGCATTCGGCGACCGCCTCGATCGCCGCCTCGGTCGGCGTGACGATGTAGGCGTGATCGGGTATTTCAGGCAGCGCCGCGAGCGAGGGCCAGGCGCGCTCGCCGAGCACCCTGTCGCGCCGCGCATTGACCGGATAGACGGCGCCGGGATAGCCCGCCTGGCGCAGATATTTCAGCGGCCGGCCGGCCGTCTTCGCCACATCGTTCGACTGCCCGACGATCGCCACCGAGCGCGGCGCCAAGAGCTTTTGCCGCAGGTCGAAAGGCGTTCGCCCGTTGCTGCGCACGCGTCCTGACGCCGCGTCACTCGGCGGCATCGGCCTGGCGCGGCGGGCGCTGGTCGAAACGGCGATCGAAAACGTGCTCGGCGATGCGGTTCTTCAGAATCTCGACCGATCCGCCGGCGATCATCCAGCCGCGGCAGCGCCGCATGCAATATTCCACGAGCGTTGAGCGGCTGTAGCCGGTCGCGCCCATGATCTGCACCGCCTCGTTGGCGAGCTCGAAGCCCGTCTGATTGCACGCAGCCTTGGCGACCGCGGTCTCATAGGCCGACGGAAAGCCGCGGTCGGCGTTGGCGGCGGCGCGATAGAGCAGGAGCCGCGTGCCCTCGAGCTTGATCGCCAGATCGGCGAACTTCCACTGCAGGCCCTGGAATTCGCAGAGCGGCCGGCCGAACTGCTCGCGCATCTGCGCGTGCTCACGCGCTAGATTGAAGGCGTAGCGCCCGAAGGCGAGCGCGCGCGCCGAATTACCGATGCGCTCGACATTGAAACCCGTCATCTGTTTCTTAAAGCCGCCCGGGCCGAGCAAAATATTTTCCGCCGGAATCCGGCACTGGTCGAAATGCAGCTCGCACCATTCCTCGTCGCTCATGAAGCTCTGCGGCGGGCCGATCACGAAGCGCGGCGTGCCGCGCTCCACTATCACCGAGCCGATGCCGGAAAGCCCCGGCCCGAAACGCACGTAGATGAGGAAGATCGCCGCATCCGGGCTGAACGTGGAAAAAACCTTGGTGCCGTTGAGCACGTAATGGGCGCCGTCCGGGCGCGCGCTGGTCTTGAGCTCGGTCGCCGCCGAGCCCGCATCGGGCTCGGTCATACCGAGGCTCATCACCATGCGGCCGGCCAGAAGCTCCGGCAACCAGCGCGCCTTTTGCGCCGGCGTGCCGTATTCGGCGAAGGTGCGGATCGGGCCAAAGCTGCCGAACTGCACCACATCGGCGCTGCGCGGACAGACCGACGCAATCTGCTCGATGGCGATCACGGCATCCATCAGCGAGCCGCCCTGGCCTCCATCTTTCTGCGCGATAGTGATGCCCATGAGGCCTTGCTCGCTCATGCGCTTGGCCACGTCGAACGGAAATCGGGGATCGTGCGCGCGCGCGAGCGCGTCCTTCTGCAGATGCGCCAGCGCGAACCGGCGCACGGAGTCGGCAAACAGCTTTTGCTCTTCGCTGAATTCGAAATTCATGCGCCTACCACCTGCTGCCTTCGTCCATCGCCATCACTGCGCCGGAAAGATCGCCGCGGGCGCATCGGGGAATCTCTTGCGAATGCGTGCGAGCTCCTTGTTGTGGTCGCAGTCCGCCTCGCCGCAGGGCTGGTCGACCACGCGCCATTTCTGCCCGGTTCGCTGCAGCAGCGCGGATTCAGTCTCGTAATGCTGCGTGTTGTCCCGCGATTGCGGGTCGGCCGTGACCCAGGCCCAGTCGCCCAAAACTTTCAGATAGCGCGCCACGAAGACCCGGTCATGGATGTCGCCGAGGGAGTGCATTGCATCGAAGATCGCATTTCGCTCCGGCGTGCCTGCCGCAGGCGTATGCGGGCCGGATTGGGCAAGGGCCGAGGTGAGGGCGAGCGCCAGCGCGAAAGCCACTCCCGTGGCCCGCTGGCTCCAAGCGCAAAGGGGGGAGGACATCGGGGTAGCGTGGCGAGTTTTCGTCATCGGCCCTTAGCGCCCATGCCCCATGGCTTCGGGGATCAAGACTCGGAATTACTGAAAACCTAGCATAGTGCGAGCCGAGGGCTCATTCAAATGCCACCTCGGGCCGACACGGCGAAGACCGGATTTGGCGGAAAGTCTCTCTGGAATCGGGCGAAGAATACTGTGACAATCGGCGAGACTTGAAGCCGCGAAGCGCCGATGTATGCGACCACGATCCAGGGGACGCGCTACACCTTTCCGGACCTGAAAGGTCTGCTCGCCAAGGCTTCGCCGCTGCGCTCGGGCGACTGTCTCGCCGGCATCGCCGCCGCGAGCGCGGCGGAGCGGGTGGCGGCGCAGATGGCGCTTGCCGACCTGCCGCTCACGGCCTTCCTCAATGACGTGGTCGTGCCCTATGAGCAGGATGAGATCACGCGCCTCATCGTCGATGCGCATGACCGGTTAGCCTTCGCGCCGGTCGCACACCTGACGGTCGGCGGGCTGCGCGACTGGTTGCTTGCGGACACGACGACGACCGAGGGTCTCGCGGCTCTGGCGCCGGGGTTTACGCCGGAGATGGTCGCGGGCGTCGCCAAGATCTGCCGCAATCAGGATCTGATTGCGATCGCCGCCAAGTGTCGGGTGGTTACGCGCTTCCGCAACACGATCGGGCTCGCCGGCCGCTTGTCCTCGCGCATCCAGCCCAACCATCCGACCGACGATCGAAATGGTGTGCTGGCGAGCACCATCGACGGGCTGCTGCTAGGCTGCGGCGACGCGGTGATCGGCGTCAATCCGGCTGGCGACAGCCCCGAGCGTTGCCGCGACCTGCTGTGCTTGATCGATGATCTGCGCGAGCGGCTCGATATCCCGACCCAGTCCTGCGTCCTTACGCATGTGACCACGACCCTAAAGCTTGCCGAGCAAGGTGCGCCCGTCGATCTCGTCTTTCAGTCGATCGGCGGCACGCAGGCGACGAACCGCAGCTTCGGTGTCGATCTGGCGCTCTTGCGCGAGGCGCGCGAGGCGGCGCTCGCGCTGCGGCGCGGCACGCTTGGCGACAACGTCATGTATTTCGAGACCGGCCAGGGGAGTGCGCTCTCGGCCGGCACCCATCACGGCTGCGATCAGCAGACGCTCGAGGCGCGCGCCTATGCGGTCGCGCGCGCTTTCCGGCCGCTCCTCGTCAACACGGTGGTCGGCTTCATCGGTCCGGAATATCTGTTCGACGGCAAGCAGATCATCCGCGCGGGGCTTGAGGACCATTTTTGTGGAAAATTGCTCGGACTGCCGATGGGCTGCGATGTCTGTTACACGAACCATGCGGAGGCCGATCAGGACGATATGGACACGCTATTGACGCTCCTGGCGGTGGCGGGCGTCACCTATGTGATGGGCGTGCCCGGCGCGGACGACGTGATGCTCAACTACCAGAGCACGTCCTATCACGATGTCCTCGCGGTGCGGCAGGCGTTGAAGCTCGCGCCGGCGCCGGAATTCAGCGACTGGCTCACGGCGATGGGCCTGATGGACGAGCGCGGATTGATCCGGCCGGTCCAACTGCCGGAGCGCTTCCTGCCGCTGCTGACAAAGGCTTAGCACCGTGGCGGCGCCGCCACGCGACATCGATCAGCGCTGGGCGCGGCTGCGCGCCGCAACCCCGGCGCGGATCGGATTGGGGCGCGCGGGCTCGGCGGTCGTGACGCGTGAGCACCTAGCCTTTCAGCTGGCCCATGCGCAAGCGCGCGATGCCGTGCACCAGGCGCTCGACGTGGTGCCGCTGCTCGAGGGTCTTCGTGCCCGCGGTCTGGTCGCTGTCCCGGTGCGCAGCGCCGCCCGCGACCGCCACACCTATCTGTCCCGTCCCGATCTCGGCCGCAGCCTCGATGAGCCTTCGCGGCAACGGCTCGAGTCGATGCGGCGCGGTCATGATTTGGTCTTCGTGCTGGCGGATGGTCTGTCGGCGCGCGCGGTCGCGTCGCATGCGCTGCCGCTGTTCGATCAGACCCTGCCTCTCTTGTGGCAGGATGGCTGGCGCCTCGGTCCGGTCGCCGTCGTCGAGCAGGGCCGCGTCGCGATCGGCGACGAGATCGGCCAGGCGCTCGATGCGGGCCTTGTCGCGGTTCTGATCGGCGAGCGTCCCGGTCTCACGTCACCCGACAGTCTAGGGGTCTATCTCACGTTCGCGCCGGCCATCGGCCGCACGGATGCGGAGCGCAACTGCGTGTCGAATATCCGCCCGGACGGCATGACCTACGCCGAGGCCGCGCAGCGGCTATTCTATCTCTGCAACCAAGCACGACGACGCAAGCTCACGGGCGTGATGCTGAAGGATGAGACCTCCCTGTCCGGTTCGGACCTTGGTGCAGCACCGGATCAGAAATTGCCTTCGTGACATGGCGCCGGAGCGGCGGCTCTCAGCCGCTGATCCCCGCGACGGCGACGTGAAAGCGAGGACGAGCAGAGTGTGGCCGTCCGTCCACATCCCGCGTTTTTGCGCCGCCGAACGTTCTGAATCGTGTGCCGGGGATTATTGTACCTCCGATGCGGCGGGGCTCTGTGCCAATTGTTGTCAACTTCAATCCACGTTAATGGCGGATTTTTCATGTTCATAAGCCCCAATCGCGCATCAGAATGGCACGCTGAAAATGGAGCGGTGCCGTATTATGGTGCCATGACAAGCGAGTTGAGTGGTCCGATCGACGCGATGTTGGCAAGTGTGTGCTCCTGGCTAGAACAGGATCAGGAGGAGCTTGCCGAGCTCATGCGCCAGATCGAAGACTGGCGCGCGCGTGTTTCCGGCAGGGACGACGAAGAGACGCGCAGGAGTTGACGTTAGGGGAGCCTGACGCCTCACTCCACCTTCGCGCCCGACTTGCGCACGATCTGCGACCATTTTGTTTCCTCGCGGTCGATGTCGGCGGCGTACTCCTCTGGTGTGCTGGCGAATGGCTCGGTGCCGTCGGCGGCCAGGCGCGCCTGCGTCTCCTCGGACGCGACCGCCTCGCGCAACGCGGTCTGGAGCTTGTCGATGATCGCCCGTGGCGTGCGGGCGGGCGCGACGATGCCGTAATGCAGGACCGCCTCGTAGCCGGGCAGCCCGGACTCGGCGACGGTCGGCAGCTCAGGAAAGAGCTTTGAGCGCGCCGCGCCGGTCACGGCGAGCGGGCGCGCCTTGCCGTCCCGGGCGACGCCGATCGCCGGCGGCAGCGAGCTGAAATAGATGTCGACATGCCCGCCGATCAGGTCGGTGAGGGCGGGGGCGCTGCCCTTGTAGGGAATGTGGGTGAGGTTGATCCCGGCCATCGAGGCAAACAGCACGGTGCCGAGATGGATGCCGCTGCCGCTTCCCGCCGAGGCATAGTTGAGCTTGCCCGGCTGCGCCTTGGCGAGCGCGATCAACTCGGGGATGGAGTGCGCCGGCAGATCCGGATTGACGAGAACGATCAGCGGGCTCGTGGCGATGAGGCCAACCGGGGCAAAATCCTTGCGCGGATCGTAGCCGACCTGGGGATAGAGCGTCGGATCGATGGCGAGCGTGCCAGTGCCGCCGAGGCCGAGTGTGTATCCGTCCGCATCGGCCTTGGCGACCTGGCGTGTGGCGATCGTCCCGCCCGCGCCGCCGCGGTTCTCGATGACGATCTGCTGGTGCAAGACCTTGCTCATCTTGTCGGCGACGATACGGGCCATGGCGTCATTGCCGCCGCCCGGCGCATAGGGAACGACGAGCGTGATGGGGCGGCTCGGATAATCTTCCGCCAGCGCCGGCGATCGGCCGGCCAGCGCGGCGACGCCGATGAGCATCGCCAGGCAAACGGCGCGTAGACCGGAGAGCATCGGCACGGTTGCGCTCACTCGCCCTTCACTCGCCTTTGGCGCCCGAAACCTTGACGACCTGCGACCATTTGGTCTCCTCGCGGTCGATGTCGACCGCGTATTCCTGCGGCGTGCTTGCGAGCGGCTCGGCGCCTTCGGTGGCGAACCTCCGGCGCACGTCTTCGGCGCTGACGGCCTTGCGCAGCTCCTGATTCAGCCGCTCGATGATCGGGCGCGGCGTGCCGGCGGGTGCGACGAGCCCGTAGAGCAGCACGGCGTCGAAGCCGGGGAGCGTTTCGGCGATCGTCGGAATGTCCGGCACGAGCGTCGAGCGGCTGGCGCTCGTCACCGCGAGCGCCCGCAGGCTTCCGGCGAGGACGTTGCTGTGCCCGGCTGGGATCGGCGCAAAGCCCAGCAGAATATGGCCGCCGAGCAGATCGGTCATGACCGCGCCTGTTCCCTTATAGGGAATATGCGTGAGCTTGATGCCGGCCAAGGTCGCCAAATATTCGCCGGCGATGTGGCCGACGGTGCCGACGCCGGCCGTGCCGTAATTGACCTTGCCGGGATTGGCCTTCGCGTAGCCGATCAGCTCGGCGACCGAATGCGCCGGAAAGGATGGGTGCGCCAAAAGCATGCTGGGCGCCGTGCCGATGCGGCCTACGGGAGCGAAATCCTTGCGCGGATCGTAGCCGACATTCGCATAGAGGCTGGGCCCGATGGCGAGCGTTCCGGTATAGCTCAGGAGGAGCGTGTAGCCGTCCGCCGCGCTCTTGGCAGCCGCGCGGGTGCCGACCGTGCCGCCGGCCCCGCCGCGGTTCTCGACGACGATCGGCTGGCCCAAGGCCTCGCTGAGCTTGTCGGCGACGATGCGCGCGATGATGTCGGTGCTGCCCCCCGGCGGGAACGGCACGATCAGCGTGACCGGCCGGTCGGGATAGCTTTCGGCCCGCGCGAGGCCGGCTGCGCCGAGCACCACAAGCGCCGCCAGGAATGCGTATCGGCCGAGCTTCGGCACCTGATCCTCCCCGAGCCGCCGCGGTCTGCGCCGCCTGCCTCGTCTCGCCGCGCAGCCGGTTCCGATCGGTCCGGCGGCGTGATAGAAATTCCTAGCACAACGGCGGGACTTGCGGATGTCGTGGTCGGAGGTTTTTCTCGATACGCTCAAGGACAATGACGTACGGCTCGTCACCTATGTGCCGGACAATGTGCTCACGCCGCTGATCAAGGGCGCCGTCGCCGACAATTATTTCATCTCCGTCGGCGCCACGCGCGAGGATGAGGCGCTCGGCCTTGTGACGGGCGCCTGGATGGGCGGGATGCTCGGCGTGGTGATGATGCAGACCAGCGGCTTCGGCGTCATCCCCAATGCGCTCGCCTCGCTGGTCGTGCCCTATCAGATCCCGGCGATCGTCGTCGTCTCCGAGCGCGGGACGATGGGCGAGTTCAATATCGGCCAGGCGCTCGTGAGCCGCACCATGCGCCCGACGCTCGACTCGCTCGCCGTCACCCATCACACGCTGACCGATGAGGCCACCATGCCCTTCGTCGTCGACCGCTCCATCAAGCAGGCCGTGGCGACGCAAAGCCCGGTCGTGTTCATCCTGTCGCCGCTCTTGACCGGCGGTAAAGTGTTCAAGAGCTGACTGCTGTGACTGCCAAGCCCGAGCAAGCTTCCCGCAAGGTGTGGAACCGCACCGATCTCACCAAACGGCTGATCGCAAAACTCACGCGCGACGAGGCGGTGATCGGCGGCATCGGCAACACCAATTTCGATCTCTACGCGGCCGGGCACCGGCCGCAGAATTTTTACATGCTGGGCAGCATGGGCCTGGCCTGCCCGATCGCGCTCGGCGTCGCGCTGGCGCAGCCGGAGCACGGCGTGATCGCGCTCGAAGGCGACGGCTCGATCCTGATGGCGCTCGGCTGTCTCACGACCATCGGCATGGTGAAGCCGCGCAATCTCACCATCCTGATCATGGACAACGGCCTCTATCAGATCACCGGCAAGCAGCCGAGCGCGACGCAATCGACCGCCGATATCGTGGAGATCGCCCGCGGCGCCGGCATCGCCGAGAGTTTTTGGATCGGCGACGAGGCGCACTTCGATGCGCTGACCGCGCGGGCCTTCGAGAGCGGCGGTCCTGTCCTCCTCGCCGCCAAGATCGACGACAAGCCCGGCGCCGTCCAAACCCCGCGCGACCCCGCCGTGATCCGCCACCGCTTCATGCAGGGCCTCGGCACCGGCCGCAAAAGCGCGCTCGACGGGTGATGGGTGATGGCGCGCCGGTCAGCTCGAATTCTGCTTGTTACTGCGGATTGGGCTCTCGCTCGAAGGTGAGGCGCGCGCCGGCCGTCGCCGCGTCATGAGCTTGCGCCAGCGGACATTCACATCCAAGAGACATTTCGACTCGCATTCCGACCGAACCAGAGGTAGAATACCAGCTTAAGGAGGTTGGCCGACCCACCACCCCGTCAGCGCGTGGTGCCACTTCGATTTTCGCCACCTCTCATTTATCAGTTGGAGGCGACAATGGAGTTTTTTCGTACCGTCGTCATTTTGGCTGCCTTGGCGGCCGGCGAATGGATGCCGGATAATTTGGCCACGCTCGGTCTGGCGTGGGTGACAGGAATTATGCCGGCGCCGTGGGTTAAGATCGGCTGTTGGGTGGTGATCGCGCTACTCGTCCTCGTCATCGATTACGTCGTCCGCCGGTACGACTGGATGCTGTGGTGGATGCGCGACCCGCAACTCTCTCGAGCGGAGGGCGTTTGGTTCCAAAAAGTGGCCATTCCCGAGCGGCCTTACAGCATCGGTCGAATCGAGTATTCTGGGAATGGACGCTGGGCGTATTCAGGCGTTGGCTACGGAGACAAGTTCGAGCCAAAAGCCGACTGGCAAACGGCCAGCCTGGGTTGCGACTCGCAAAGCAAAAAGTGGTACTTTGCCGGACAGGCGCATCTGCTCAAATATGACGCTCACCTTAAACGCTATCAGTGGGAGCATACCGGATACGTCAATCCGATCCTCGATTTGCATGAGGCGAGTCACATCGCCGAACATGACGGTACGGTAGTCGATTTAGACCTAAATAAGGAGAATAGGATCTTTACGATAGCTCTGACGCGCGCGGACCGGCTATTCCCGAAAAGACTCTGGATTTTCCCCAGACGATTATCGGTCGATGATATGAAGAGAATGGAACCATCCAAAGTGCAGAATCTCTTTACCGAGATGAAACTCCTATAGAATCCACCGCCCCAGCTCCCGAGGCTCCGATGACGCAATACCATATCGACACCGATATGGGTGTCGACGACGGACTCGCTCTGGCAATTGCGAGCCAGATGTTGGGTGCGTCGCTGAGGGCTGTTTCGACCGTCTTTGGCAATGTTCCGGTCGAGGTCGCGACGAAGAACGCATTAATTTTTCGACGTTTGCTCCCAGGTCCGACGCATTTTCCAATCTACGTCGGAGCGGAACGTGCGTCGGACGGGTTTTTCCGGGATGCGCGCCATGTTCATGGCAAAGATGGTCTGGGGGGTGCCACGGCGATGCTAAGCGCCGACATATTGCGTGACATCGGCGAAGATTCGGATCTTGATCGACTCGACGCGGTCGGGACGCTCAACGCAGACCAGGACCCCATCGTAATCATTGGACTCGGACCGGCAACCAACGTGCCGGGCCTGGTTGAAAAGTATGGCCGAGCAAGCGTGCAGCGCATTGTGCTGATGAGTGGAAGCTATTTTGACCGCGGCAATATAACAGAGGTTGCCGAATTCAATGCACATTGCGATCCCGGTGCGCTGCAGCGGACATTAGCGTTAGGTATCCCCGTGACGATAGTCCCGCTGGATGTATGTCGAAAGGTGCAATTGTCTCGGACTACTGTTAAATCATATCTTGAACGTGATGAGTCATTGTTGACACGACTAATAGTCCAATCGCACATGCCTTACATGGATTTCTATCAAAAATGGGAAGGCATCGACGGATGCTTCCCGCACGACACCTTGGCGGTCTTGGCAGCAGCCAGACCAGAGTGGTTCTGGCGCACGCCGAGCCTAGTTGACATCGATCTTGTCGGTGACGCGCGCGGTCGAACATCGCTGGCGCTGGTCCCGAAATCGCACGTGGATGTGGCTTTCGGGGGAGAATTGAAAAATGTGCGCGAATGGCTGCAATCATGGCCCAACCTCGTCACGGCCCGAGGTAGACTGAGCCACAAGGATTGATCTGATATTTGAAATGGCACTGGTCGCAGGTCAGGCAATGAACGTTCGTTGCCCGTGTGGTTTATCTGGCTTGACCCGAGTTGTCCATCCACGAGAATCGCACGCCGCTGAATCCACGAAAATCGATCCATTTGATGGACCCGCGTCTCAGCGCGGGCAGGTGCTGTAACGGCCGTGTCGTCCTCGCACACCTCGCCGGAGAGGCAAGACGATGGGTAGGCGCCGGTACTTTCCCATTGCCGCCCCACCAAGACTGAGGCTGAGCGGGATGCACGTGTAACCTGCCGCTGCCGCCGTTCCAATCACCGTTCCAGGTGCTTCGCCGCGAGCTCGTCGAGGTATTCCTGCCAATAGCGGGGCCGGTTGCGGCCGAGCTCGTGGAGGTAGCTCCAGCTGTAGATGCCGGTTGAATGCAGATCGTCGAAGACGAGGCGCACCGCATAGTTTCCGACCGGCTGAACCTCGAGGATCGAAACGTTCCGCTTGCCGGGGACGGTCTTGCGCTCGGCGGGCGAGTGGCCCTGCACTTCGGCGCTTGGACTCTTGACGCGGAGGTATTCAGCATCGAGCGCGAACTTTTCGCCATTATCGAACGCAATGCTCAGCGCCTTGCGGTCCTTCTGCAGCCGCAGCTCGGTTGGCCAGGGCTCGGATTTGCTCTCGGATTTGCTCGGCGGTTCGGTCATGGTCATTGGCCTAAATCATAGCGCCCGCCGCGCTGCGGCGCCACAGGTCCAGGTCACACTCATGAACGGGCTCCATTCCGCGGAACCGGCCGGCCGATTGCCGACGCCGCGCCGCCTCGCCGCGGGCTCGGTCGTGATGCTGGTGCTCGCGGGGATCGTGCGCGCGACCGGCGCCGCCGAGGATCCGTAGATCGGCGCACGGCGCAACTCCCAGCGCAAGATTTTTACCGATGCGGAGATCACGGACGGTTTCCTGAAAGTCGCGCTGGGGGCCGAATTTCATCTGGGCACCGGCACCAACCGCATCCGCAAATATGATGGACCGGTACGCGTCCACATTGACAACCGCGCCAGGCGCGACCGCCGCGCGGATATCGCCGGCGTGATTGCCGACATCGGCACGCGCGTCAAGCATCCCGACATCGCCCTCACGGAGGACCGTGGCGCCGCCAATGTCGTCGTCACCTTGGTGCCGGATCGCAATCTCGGCCGGACGCTGCGCGCCTTCTATGGCAGCGCCCGCGCCAGGCAGATTCGGCGCTCGCTCGATCCGCAGTGCCTATCCGGATTTCGCCGGGCGAGAGTTACCGGATTCTGCATTCCGACGTCATCATCGTCGTCGATAAAGGAGATTTTCATCCTCTACGATTGCGCCTACGAAGAAATGCTGCAGGCCTTGGGGCCGATCAACGATGACGGCACGGTGCCCTGGACCATGTTCAACGACGACGTGCAGATGGGGTTCTTCGATATTTACGACCAGTATTTGCTCAATATCCTGTATGATCCGCGGGTGCGGCCGGGCATGACGGCTGAGGAGGCGCGTGCCGTGCTGCCGCTGGTTCTACCGACCGTGCGCGGCTGGGTTAGGGACCGCAATGGTCTGACAAACTGAGGGGCTGGATGACCGTCGGCACGAACGAGCGCAACGACGCCTCGACTGTTTCTCCGAGCGAGTGGACGTCCGCCGAGGCAGCACTGATCGCCGAGGCGGCCGCACTCGCAACGGTGTTGCGCGAGCGTGCGCCGCAGGCCGAGCGATTGCGCCGGATTCCCGATGAAACAGATGCGCAATTTCGCCGCGCGGGCTTCTATCGGGTGCTGCAACCCGCGCGCTATGGCGGCCTCGAGGCCCGCTACGGTTTGCACACGGTGATCGCGGCCGAGCTTGCGCGCGGCTGCGTCTCGAGCGGCTGGGCCGCCTCCATAACCGCATGCCACGCCTGGATCTTCGGCATGTTTCCCCAGGCCGTGCAGGACGAGTTTTGGGGCGCGGACCAGAACGCCGCGGTGGCGAGCTCATTCCTTCCGGTCCAGCCGCAGGTGACGCCAGAAGCCTCCGGAATCCGCCTGAGCGGCCGCTGGCGCTTCTCCAGCAATGTCGACCACTGCCAAGGAGCGATCTTGCTCGCGATGGTGCCGAGCGAGGCTGGCCCGCCGCGCCAGCATTTCGTGTTTCTGCCGCGCACCCAGTACGTGATCGAGGATGTTTGGAACGTCGTCGGCCTCGCCGCCACCGGGAGCAACGACATCGTCGTCAAGGACGCCTTCGTCCCGGCGTACCGGATGCTCGACGTAATGTCGACGCGCGAGGGCGGCACGCCGGGCGCGCAGACGAACCCAAATTATCTCTTCGGCCTGCCGCTGTTCGCGCCGTTCGCGCACAGCCTCGCCGGCGCCGCCTTGGGCGCCGCACAAGGCGCCGTGGAGCTGATCGTCGCCGATCTTGCCGGCAAGACATCAGTTGCGAATGTCAAGCTTGCCGAGCAGCAGACCGTGCAGCTCCGCCTGGCGGAAGCGACCGCCGAGGTGGAAGCGGCGCGCGCGCTGCTGCAGGTCGATCGCGCCAAGATCAACGATGGCGGGCGGCTGCGGCGCCTTCCCGACGACGAGACGCGCGTGCGCTACCGGCTCAATGCCGGATACGCCGTCAAGCTCTGCGTGCAGGCGCTCGAGCGGCTCCTGCCGATCTCCGGCGGCCGCGGGCTCGAGCTCACCCATCCGTTGCAGCGCGCTTGGCGCGACGTGCACGCCGTCGCGCAGCACATCGCGCTCGTTTGGGACCTGCAGGCGCTGAACTACGGCGCCGTGCGCCTCGGCTTCAAGGCCGCCGACCCGAGACTTTGACGGGATCGACCTGCCGTCGTCAGGTCACGTCCGCTTCCGGTGCGCACCTCGCCGTGGCAAAATGCGCGTGCCAGACAATTGGGGCTCGGGAGCTTTCCATGCGCCTTGCGGCAGCTTTCGTGTGTACCGTGACGCTGATCTGCACCGCGGTCTTGCCGGCGGCGCGGGCTGAAGACCCCGCGGACAGAGAGGCCGTATTGAAGGAGTGTGACCGCCTCGCCGCGAGCCCCTATGATGCGACGCGCGCGGCGGGAATTGCCGGTGTCGAGCATGAGAAGATCGATGCCGCGCAAGCGGTCCCAGCTTGCCGCGCCGCGATCGCGGTTCTCACCGATTATGCCCGCATCGCCTTCGAGCTCGGCCGTGCTTTACAGAAGGCTGGAGGCGCGGACGCCGAGGCTGCGCGCTGGTACCGCCACGCTGCCGAAGCCGGCAACACGCTCGCGATGAATAATCTCGGGGTCATGTACGAAACCGGCAGGGGCGTCGAGTTGAACTTGTTGGAAGCCCAGCGTTGGTATCGCCAGGCTGCGGACGCCGGATCGGCGGTCGGCGCGGACAATCTTGGACACATGTTCGAGTACGGTACGGGCGTGGCGGAGGATAAGTTGGAAGCCGTCCGTTTGTATCGCAGGGCTGCGAGGGCTGGACTGACGGACGGCATGTACAAGCTCGGAACGATGTACGCGAGCGGCAAGGGCGTGGTGAAGGACGAGCCGGAAGCCGCGCTTTGGTACCGCAGGGCAGCCGAGGCCGGGAACGCCTACGGCATGGCCAATCTTGGAAGCATGTACGAGGACGGCCGGGGTGTGGCGAAGGATGAAGCGGAGGCCGTCAACTGGTATCGCAAAGCCGCTGAGGCCGGTAACGCAGTCGGAATGGTAGACCTTGGAGCCATGTACGAGCGCGGCGCAGGCGTATCTCAAGATCATGCCGAAGCGCGCAATTGGTATGAAAAAGCGCTTGCCGCGGGCTATGAGCCGGCGCGCTCGGCCCTCGCCGCCCTGGAGGCTCGAGCAAAGACGCGCGACTGAGTGTGGAGTGTTGGTAGTTGGAAAGGTGCGGCGCGGGCGCGTCCATCTCGCCGCCGCGGCGAGGCGAGCAGGCACCGATTTGCGGCAACGGCTGCCAAGCTGAACCGGCCTTGCTCACCCGCGCAAGCGTGGAAACAGTGTCAGCGCGTTGTCGCGTTTGAGCGCCTGCAGATCGGTGTCGGCGATCCCAAGCTTTTCGAGGCCGCCCGCGGTCTTGGGGATCGGCACCAAGGGGAAATCGCTGCCGAACAGGATTTGCGCCATCGGCACGAGGCTCGTCAGGGCCCCGATCGCCGGACGATTGGCCGAATTGGCGATCTCGTAATAGAGCCGCTTCAATTCATATTCGACCCCGTTCGGCACTTTTTCACGCAGGTGCGGCAGGTCGCCGAGCTGGGCGATGCGGCCGGCGAGCATGGGGATCGTGCCGCCCGCATGCGAGAAAATGAAGCGCGTCTCGCGCAGCCGCGCGAGCGAGCCTGAATACATCAGGCTCAAGATCGCCCGGTTGGTGTCCTGGGTGAATTCGGTGAGGAAGGCCGGCACGTAGGACATGAGGCTGGTGCAGCAGGCGGGCGAAGCCGGATGCACGTAGACGATGGCCTTGCGCCGATCGATCTCATCGAGCACCGGCGCAAAAGCCGGATCGCCGAGCCATCTGTCGCCGTAGCTGGTCAGGAGCCCGATGCCGTCGGCCTTGAGCGCGCCGAGCGCAAAATCCATCTCGGCGAGCGAGCCAAGCGTGTCGGGGAGCGGCAGCGCGGCGAACAGGCCGAAGCGGCCGGGAAAGTCGCGGACCATTTGCGCCGCGTATTCGTTGCATTGCCGCGCGAGCCGGCGCGATTGCTCGACATCGCCGAACCAGATCCCGGGCGTGGTGACGGAAAGAAGGGCGGTCGCAACGCCGTTCTTGTCCATCTCCTCCACCGCGCGTTGCGGCGACCATCCGAGCCAGTTCGGGATGATGCGGCCGCCGGCCTGCGCCATGATGTGCTGCTTGACCTCCTCGAACCAGAACGGCGGCACGGTGTGGTGATGCACGTCGATGATCGCCGGCTTGCCGACCGCGATCGGCGCCTGCGCGCGCAGCGGCTTGGCGGAGAGCACCGCACCGGCACCAAGCGCCGCGGCCGCGGCAACAAACTCGCGCCGCGACGGCGCGCAGACTGTGCAGCCGCTGAAATGGCGTATCATTGCGGCGGCGTCTCCCGCGTCACGCGTTGGCTGAGCAGGCTGCCGACGAAGATGAGCGTGCCGCGCTGGTCGCCCTGGCCACCGCCAACGACGATCTGCGGCACCAGCTGGGTCTTGCTCAGGGCGAGCTGATCGACGACGTTCATCATGGCGTAGTACTGGGCGCCGACCGCCTCGACCTTCTGCTTCAGCACGCTCGCCTCGGCGACGCCGATGGCCTGCGTCTTGGTGGCGGTGGCGTTGCCGACGGTGGTCAGCACCTCGGCGTCGGCCTTGGCATTAATCGTCTTCGCCTCGGCCTCGCCGCGGGCGGCATTGACGACGGCCTCGGCATTGAGCTTTGCCGTCTCGGCGGCGCGCGAGGCGGCGACGATCTGGCTACGGGTGTCGGCTTCGGCCTTCGCCCGCTGCAGCTCTTGCCGCTGCTCCTCGGCCTGCTGCTCGATGGCGAAAGTAACCTTGGACTGCTCCGCCACCTTGCGGTCGGTCAGCGTCTTCATCAGCGCTTCCGGCGGCGTGATGTCGCCGATCAAGGTATCGACCGCCATCACATTGTATTTGTCGAGCGCCGCCTTGATGAACTCGGCCGCCTCGTGCTGGCGATCGGAACGGCTTTTCAGAAAGTCGATCACGTCGCTGCGCTGCGCGCTGTTGCGGAAATAATTGCCGATGGTCGGCTCCAGCACCTGCGTCACTAGATTGGTCATGTTGCCGAACCGGGCGATCACCTTCGGCGCGTTCTCGCGCGAGACGTGGATGATCTGCGAGACGTCGAGGTTGAAGGTGAAGCCGTCGCTCGAGCGGACCGTGATGGTCGACAAGTTCTTGTCGAGCTGGTGTGCCTCGCTCTTGCCGGTCGCCCAGTTGAGCACGATGTTGGTCGTCGGCACCGGCTCCACATTGAGCGTGCGTGGATTGATCGGATAGCGGCCGGGATCGAGCGGCGTGCCCCAGACACCTTTCTCACCCTTGCTGACGATGTTGCCATGGGTGAACTCCACCCCCGAGGTGTCCTTGCCGGGGGTGCCGACGAAAGCAACCACGACGCCCACATAGCCGATCGGGACGTTGGTCAAATCGACGCCTTCGACGGTCATGAATAGCGGGTTGGTGTAATAGGTCCCCGCGAGCATCACCTGCTCTTGCAAACCCTTGAATCCCCCGCCCTCGACGAAGACATGCGCATTCTGGAAGCTCGAGTGACCGGCGATCTCCTTGCCGGCAATCTCACCGCTCGGCAGCGTCTCGCCTTCGAAGGTCGTGACGATGCCGACCTTGCCCTGCGGGATCTGCATCGCGTTCTGGATGGTGACCTTGAAGAGGGCGGTGTTGATGCGGTAGGTCCCGGGCGGAATGATATCCATTTGCGGCCCGCGCTGGCCGCCATTCGTCAGAAACGCCCGGGCGTCCTGAAAGGCGTCGCACTCGGCGTGCTTGGCCAGCACCCGGCCGACCGGGATCGGGGTGCCGTCGCGCGCCTCGACGATGCCGAGCTGCGAAGGCGGTATTGTCAGAAACGGCACGATCTCGATCGAATACTGCCAAGGCCAGTACCAGAAATATAGACCGGGCGCCAAGGTATCGGCCTGAAATCCCGCCTCACCCTGGAGCGCGATGATTTTGCCGTCCGGTAACGTTTTATGCGCGCCGAACAGAACGAATTTCTTGGTCACGATGCCGATGCTGTCATCAGGGATCATGGCGATGCCAAGCAGCCGATAGCCCCCGAAATACATGATCCCCAAGAAGACGATCAGCACCACGGCGATCCATATGATCATCGACATGCTTCCCCCTAGACCGAACAAGTCACTCATGTTTGTCTCCGGTTAACTCTTCTCAGTGTTTCCGGCAAAGGTGCCGTTGGCCCCTTTGGGCTGCGCCTTGACGGTGCGGATAGTACGGGTGTCCATTGCTGCGGTACAGCGCCCGCCACGGCCGCGCACAGGTTGGGGAACCCCATGACTACTTGCCAAACGTGCCGCTGGTCCTTGCGCGGCTGCCGATGCTGCGGTGAAGCGGCCTTGCCCGCCGATGCGGCCAAGGTCAGCCGGCGCAACGTCCTGACCGGGACCGCTGCATCTTTGGCCGCGGGAGCCTTGGCGGCGCCCGGGCTTGGTCTTTCGCTTACACGCGCACAGGCAGCATCGGAAGACAAGCCGCACCGTATCGATGTGCACCATCACATCGCGCCGCCGAGCTACGTCGAGGAATTGCGGGACAAGCTGGAGCCGCCGACGCTCGCCTGGACGCCGCAACGATCCCTCGACGACATGGACAAGGCGGGCGTCGCCGTCGCCATCACCTCGGTGACGACGCCCGGGGTGTGGCTCGGCGATGATGCGCAGGGGCGCCGCCTCGCCCGCGCCAGCAACGACTATGCGGCGACCTTGACGGCCAAGTACCCGACCCGCTTCGGCATGTTCGCCGCGCTGCCGCTGCCCGACACCGACGGAAGCCTGCGCGAGATCGAATACGGCCTCGACGTGCTCAAGGCGGACGGGATCTCGCTGTTCACGAGCTATCGCGACAAATGGCTCGGCGACCCCGCGTTCGATCCGGTCATGGAGGAGCTCAACCGGCGCAAAGCCGTCGTCTACACGCATCCGGAGGCGGCGGTATGTTGCCGACACCTGCTGCCCGGCATTCATGAATCGGTCATCGAATACGGCACCGACACGACCCGCGCCATCACTCGTCTCCTGTTCAGCGGCGCCGCGGCGCGCTACCGCGACATCCGCTGGATTTTTTCGCACGGCGGGGGCACGACGCCGTTCTTGGCCGAGCGCCTGATCCGCGTGCCGCAAACCTTCAAGGCGCTTGCGCCGTCGGTGCCGAACGGCGTGATGGCGGAGCTGCAGCGCTTCTATTACGACACCGCGCAGGTGGCCTATCCGCCCGCGCTCGCGGCCCTCACCAAATTCGCGCCGATCTCGCAAATCCTCTGGGGCACCGATTATCCATTCCGCCGCGGCGAGGAATATGTGAAGGCGCTCGGCGAGTTCGGCTTCAGCGAAGCCGACCTGCGCAAGATCGACCGCGAGAATGCGCTGGCCCTGCTGCCGCGGCTGCAAGCCGGATGAGCGCAAACGCGCGCAGCAACCGCTCATTCCCGCGAAAGCGGGAACCCAGTTCTTGTGGAAGGTTAACGATCAAACGCTGGGTCCCCGCTTCCGCGGGGACGAGCGGGTTGATCCGTTCAAGCTCCGCGCACCCGGTCGATCACCGCCAGCGGATCGGCCACTGCATTGCCGTGCCAAGCGACGTGATGATCGGGACGCACGAGCACGAGCTTGGTTTGGTAGAGTTGATCGGGGGGAGCCTCGAGCCGCAGGACCTTCAGCGGGAGCTTGCGCGTGCTGGCCGCGCTCGCGAGCCGGCTCGCGGCTTCGGCCGCGCCGAAATCGAGGAGCGTGAAGCCGCGCCCGAATTCGTCATATGCCGCGCGGCCGGGAGCAAGCCAAAAATGCGGCGCCCGCGCGCCCGGCCGGTCGAGCGGCGCATAGGTGTCCCAGCGGTCGGGCGGGCTCGGCGCGCCGTCGTGACAGATGATGGGCGAGGTCTCGTAGCGCTCGCCGAGCTGAATGCCGGCCGTGAGATATTGCGGCCGGTCATCCTCCATGACGCGGGCGCCAAATCGTGCGCGCGCATCCGCCGCCGCGGCGTCCTTGGCTTCCAGATTGGGCGGAACGGACCAGCCGTCCATCACCTTGGTGCATTGCACGCCGAGCCGCGAATTGCGCACGCCGATCGGATGCCGCTCGATCTCGTAGCTGTCGAGCAGATTTGGCCCGGCCCAGCCCTCGTGCACGGCGGCGATCTTCCAACCGAGATTCATCACGTCGCCAATGCCGGTGTTCATGCCAAGCCCGCCGAGCGGCGTAAACAGATGGGCGGAATCGCCGGCAAGAAAGACCGAGCCTGACTGATAGTGCTCGGCGACAAGCGCCAGTCCGCCGGTCCACGGGCCGCCTGAAATGATGTCGAACTCAACGTCGGCGCCGAGCATCGCGGCAATCGTCGCCTTGGCGTCGACCGCCCGCCAATCGACCCCGGGCGGAACCTGATAATGGACGACCCACAGCTCGCGCCCGTCCTGGGTGAACATCATCGCGCGCATGTCGGCGTTGATGATCCAGGTCATGTGGGTGGGCTTGCGCCCGCTGGCCGCCATCAGCTTCGGCGCGCGGATGAAGGAGGACAGCATTGTTCCGCCCATGAAGGCGCGATATTCGGTTCCGTCATCGCCGATCATGCCGAAGCCGAGCGCGCGGCGCACCGTGCTGCTCGCGCCGTCGATGCCGAGCAGAGTGCGCGCCCGGATCCGCCGGCGCTCGCCGGTCGTGACGCTCTCGACCTCAGCCACAACCCCGTCATCGAGCAAAGTGAACGCGACGAGCTTCCACCCGAATTGGATCGACAGACCCTCTTGGCGCTGCGCGCAGCGCCGCAGCACGCGCTCGAGCACGATCTGCGACACCATGATGGGCATCTCCGGCGTCGGCCAATTCGAATAGGGCCGCGGCAGGCGGCCGAACTCGTAACCGCAGAAGCGCGTCACATAGGCCGAGGCGCGCTCGACGTCGACCGGCAGCCCCTCAGCCCGCAGCTCTTGCGCGATGCCGAGACGGCGGAAATGCTCCATGGAGCGCGCATTGGTGTTGTTGCATTTAGGGTGCTGCGTGGTCTCCAGGCGGTCGTTGATGAGCATCGCCGGCACGCCGCGCCAAGCAAGCTCGATTGCCGCGGACAATCCGACCGGTCCGCCGCCGACGATCAGCGCATAGGTTTCGGCTTCCGTCATCTTTTCTCGGCGACGTATTTCTCCAGCGTCGTCGGGCTGCCGGCGCGCGCGGGCTCGACCACCTCGACGCCCGCGAACCGGCTCGCCTCGTTGAACCATTGCGCACGCGCCGGCAATTGCCAGCGGCGCTTGGCGAGCTCGGAGAGGTCCCAGCGCACCGGCTCATTCTCGATATCCATCATCTGATAATGGGTGTTGAAGAATTCGATCCGGTGCCCGTCGGGGTCGCGGAAATAGACGAACAGCGCGTGCCCCGGACCGTGCCGTCCCGGCCCGAATTCCACGTTCTCGGCATAGCCGAGCTCGGCCGCGAGATCGCACGCGTAGAGGAGGTGATAGGTCTCCGGAATGCTGAAGGCCGCGTGATGCAGGCGTGGGCCCGCTCCGTCGGCGAATACGACGTCGTGCGGGTTGCCCTTGCGCTGGAGAAAAACGAACAGGAGCTTGTCGCTGCCGTCCGGCGCCACGTATTCGGAAAGCCGGAAACCCATGCCGGTATAGAATTCGCAGCCGCGCTGGACCTCAGGCGTCAGCATCTGGAAATGGTCGATGCGCTGCGGAATGCCGCCCCGGTGTGCATGGAACGCCGTGACGAGGCGCGGCTTGGTCACCATCGTGGCGCAGAATTCCAGCGGCGCGCCGATCGCATCGGTGACGTGCAAGGTGCGTCCCTGATGCGGCACCTCGGCCCACTTCGCCGGTAACCCGGCGCGCTCGAAATGGGCCTTGGCCTTTTCCAGATCGTCCTCCGTGTAGACGCGCAACCCGACCCGCTCGCAGACCGGCGCAGCCGCCGAACGCTTCAAAACGATACTGTGATGGCTCGCCTCGGTGACGCCGCGCAGATAAAGCGTGTTGCCGTCCTCCGCGCTGACGATGAAGCCGAGCATATCGACATAGAAGGCGCGGCTCGCCGCGATATCCTTCACAGTGAGAACGACATGGCTCGCGCGCGTCACATTGAACGGCGCCGGATAGGCGGTCTTGGGAATGCTCATTCGAGCTCCTGGATGTTGGCCGCGGTCGAGCACGTCAGATCAAGGCCGGGTAAGACCCGCCGCCAAGTTGCAAATCCATTGGCTTTCCTCCGGAATTTCTGGTGCATGCGGCTGGGCACGAACCGTAGCATGGCCCTGCATCCCCGTCATTCGCGGCCGTACTGTTCAACAATCTGGCGTCCGACGATGTGTGCTGCGCGAACTTTTGTTCTCGCCCAACTTGTCACCAGTCAATGCAACCATTAATATATGTATGGATCTGCCAATTGGAGGGCTCGCTCATGGGATGGATCCAAGTCACAAACCTTGAAGGGGGCGTTGTGCACCTGAACACCGACCAGATTGTCCGGCTGCGACCGGGAGGCGATGCGGGAGCGAAAACGACAATTGATCTTGCCGCTGGCCTGCAGGGTGCGCGCGAAACTCCGGATCAGGTAAGGCAGATGATCGATGCAGTGCAAAAAACCGGCGACGCATAGGCCGGCTTGTCCGCCGAATCAGCGACCTGCTCGATGCGATTCGTCGTGGGAATTCGATCGTACCCTCGCCGGGTGGCGGCTTCAGCAGCCGCGACAGATACTACGGAGCGGGCCGTAATCGAGCACGGCGGCCCCCTTTGATTGCCTGCCGAACTCGTCCTCGCGGTGATGTTTGAAGCGATGGTGACGGTGTGTGTCCGGACCGGAAACGATCGTCGTTTGCAGCGGCTCGGAGCCGTACAGGACCGGATTATTCGGCAGGGGCCGCTGTTGCGCGGCAATGCTGCCCGCTGGTCCCGGCGCAATCCTGATGCCGCCCGGTCCCGGTTGCTCGATCGTAATATCTCTGCCGGCAGGGCCCGGGCTGACGCGGCCGCCACGAGCGCCCCCCGGCCCGATGCCGCCCGGCGTGGAATCCGGCTGCGATGGTCCGGGCGCAATCAATACCCCGCCCGGGCCGATCACTTGTGCGCAGGACACACCCACGCCGGCGACCATTAGTATCACCAGAACAGCGGCATAAATTGCGGCGGACAAACGTGCTCGCATTTGGTACACCTATCGTGGCGGGTGCCACCATGGCGTTCGTCCGCCTCGGTCTCTCGGATATAGATACAATCGCCAAGCGCGGTAGAGGGGCGGCGCAGCCTATTCGCGCGGCAGGACCCCCGTTCATCCGACTCCTCTGTCCTATTTGCTGGCGATCCGCCGCATGACCTCCGCGATCGTCAGAATTTTAGCTACCGGCCGCAAGCCTTCGATGGCGGCGCGATGAAAGTCTTCGGAAAACGCCGCGCATCCGTCTTCGATCACCGTGCAATCGAATTCACGGACGTGGGCGTCGCGCACGGTGGAGGCCACACCGCCGTTGGTCACGATGCCGGTGAAATAGAGCTGCTCGATTGCGCATTTGCGCAGCACCCATTCCAGGCGCGTCATGTAGAACGCCGAGTAGGCGACCTTCTCCACACCGATGTCGGCGGGAGCCAGCGCATCGATCAGCTGTTGCCCCCATCCCCCCGGCGCAAAGTCGCCGTTCGTGAGGAACGGCCGCAGCGACTTGAGATGCGGCGAAATGATCGGCTCGGCTGCGCGTCCGGGCACCAGCGTGAAAAGCGTCGCAACGGTGAGGATGCCGCCGTCGCGGGCGGCGCGAACGAGCGGCACGAGCTTGTCCGGCAGCGCCGCGATGGCTGGGTTGGTCTGGCCGGCCCGGCCATAGGCTCCGTCGCGATGGAGAAAGTCGTTTTGCAGATCGCCGAGGATGAGCGCGCTTGTGTTTGGATTCATGATTCAGGCTCCACGACCAAGTTGCCGATTGAATCGATCCGGCCGACGAGGCCGGGCTCGATCACGGTGGTCGCGTCGGCTTGCTCGAGGATGGCCGGCCCGTTGATCGCGGCGCCGGCCGGCAGCTCGAGGCGCGCCCAGATGGCCGCGTCGCGCCATCCGCCATCGAACCACACCGGCCGCGATCCCAGCCGGGCCTTTTCGAGCGATGCGGAGGGGTTGGGAGCAAACACCGAAAAGTCGAAGGCCGGGCGGCGGCCGATGGCTGCGGTGCGCAGCGTCACGATCCGCGCCGGCACTCCGGGCAGCAATCGACTGAACGACGCAAGGTAGGCCGCCTCGAAAGCCTGGCGGACCGTGCTCTCGGTAATGCGGAGGTCAGTGCTCTGTGGCGCGACCGGCAACGGCACTGAGACCGTATGCGTCTGCCCGAGGTAGTGCATGTCGAGCTCGTAGCGCACGTCGGTCCGCTCGACCGGAATATGGCAGGCGGCCACCACGGCAGTCGCGGCCTCGCCGGCGGCGCGCATTCGCCTTTCGAGCGCCGGTGCGTCAAGGCCGTCGAGCATGAGATTGAGCGTCTGCACGATATCGTGCCGGAGGTCGGCGAGCACGCAGCCGAGCGCCGATGTGAGCCCGGGAAACCGCGGCACCAGGGCGCATTTCAGGCCGATCTCACGGATCAGGGCGCCGACATGCAGGGCGCCGCCGCCGCCGAACGGCATCGCGACGAAGCGGGCCGGATCATGGCCGCGCTCGATGGAGACGAGCCGGATCGCGCCCGCCATGCGCGCGTCGGCCACGCGTACGATGGCGACGGCGGCCGCGTCCGCATCGAGGCCGAGCGGCTTTCCGACATGCGTCGCAATGGCCGCTCTCGCCGCCGCGACGTCGAGCGATTTCAGCTCGCCGCCGAGCGGACGCGCCGCGTTGATGCGGCCGAGCACGACCTGCGCGTCCGTCAGCGTGGGTCGCGTGTTGCCTCGGCCGTAGCAGACGGGTCCGGGGACCGAGCCAGCGCTTTCCGGGCCGACCTGCAGCAGACCGCCCCGATCGACCGAGGCGATCGAGCCGCCGCCGGCGCCGATGGTCGTGATCTCGACCATCGGCGTGCGGATGACCAGACCGAAATCGACGGTCGTCTGCGCCGCGACGGAAACCTTGCCGCCGGCGATCAGCGAGACATCAAACGAGGTGCCGCCAAGGTCGCAGGTGATGACATTGTCGAACCCCGAGGCCTTGGCGAGCGCCGAGCCGGCGACGACTCCGGCGGCCGGGCCCGACAGCGCCGTGCGCACGGGGAGCTTGCGCGCGGTCGCCGTCGACATGATGCCGCCGTTGGACTGGACGATGTGGAGCTGGCCGGGAAAGCCTTGCCGCGCCAGCGCGGCTTCAAGCTTGCCGATGTAGGACGCGACGACCGGCTGCAGATAGGCGTTGAGCGCCGTCGTCGACGACCGCTCGAACTCGCGGATCTCCGACAGCACCTCGTGCGAGCCGGTGATGAATTCGTTCGGCCAGACCGCCCGCAATTCGGCGAGCGCCCGGCGCTCGTTGTCGGCATTGGCATAGGCGTTGATGAAGGTGATGGCGATGCTCTGCGCGCCCTGGTCGAGGAGATGCTTCGCCGCGGCGCGGATTTCCGGGGTGTCGAGCGACGTCCGAACGCTGCCGTCCGCCAGCGTCCGCTCATTCACTTCCACGCGCATGTCGCGGTCGGCGATCGGGATGAAGTCGCCCCACAGGCCCCAGGTGCGGCGGCGGTCCCGCCGGCGCATTTCGAGCACATCGCGGAAGCCGCGCGTGGTGATGACGCCAATCTTGGGGCCGCGGCGCTCAAGCAGCGTGTTGGTGCCGACGGTGGTGCCGTGCACGATCGAATCGATCCCGGCAACATCGCCGAGCGCCTTCAGTCCATTCAAGAAACCCTGGGCCTCGTCGCCGCGATGCGACGGCACCTTGGCGGTGCGGAACTGCCCGGCCGAGGAATCCAGCAGGAACAGGTCGGTGAAAGTCCCGCCGACATCGACCCCGACGATGACGCCGCGATCGCTCATGCCGGCGCCCGGGAACGCGCTTGCGCGGTGGCGTCGGCATCAAGCGAGCCGTCGGGGCGCAGCACCACCCTGTAGTCGCTGAGTGCGGCCTCCGGCGAGATGTAGCCGAAGCGAACGTCGCGCGCGACGCGCTCCGGCTCGCGCGTCAGCGGGTTGCCAAAACCTCCACCGCCCGGCGTTTCCAGGCGCACCTTCTGGCCGCGGCTGATCCTGATATCGGCGACCTTGGAGACGAGGGGCGGCGTTGCCTCCCCGCGGTCGGTCTCATAGACGAAGCGATTGAGCGCGGCCGGCTTGCCGCCGTTCACCCCGAACGGCGGAAATTTGCCGCGCTCGCCCAAGAGAAACACCTCGGCGCCGTCCTCGGCCAAGGCCTCGATCTCGTAGATCGCACCGAGCCCGCCGCGATGCCGGCCCGGACCGCCTGAGTCCGGGCGGAGCGCCCACTGCGTGAACATGATCGGATAGAGCGACTCCAAAATCTCGACCGGCGGGATGGTCGCGGTCGAGATCGGATTGTTGGCGTGATTGAGCCCGTCGCCCTCCGGGTTGCCGCCGAGCCCGCCGCCGAAGAAGCAGAACATGACCCAGCGCCGGCCGTGCGCGCGCCAGCCGGCCAGCGACAGCGCGTTGATGGTGGCAAACGGGCTGCCGTTGGCGCGCTCGGGCGCCGCCTTGGCGAAGGCGCCGAAGATGACGTCGATCACGCGTAAAATGGTCTCGGTGTAGCCGCCGACGGGACGCGGCGCCGATACGCCGAGCAGCGTGGTGTCGGGGATGACGAATTCGATCGGCGCCAGGCATCCGGCGTTGGCGGGAACGTCGGTGAAGAGGTGCTTGAGCGCGACATAGCAACACGCGACGGCGGTCGAGCGCGCGATGTTGAGGGGACCCTCGCACGGCGGCGCCGAGCGCGAGAAGTCGAGCCGCATCCGATCGCCGGTGATCGTGAGATCGAGCGCGATGCGCAGCGGGCGGTCGGTAATGCCGTCATTGTCGAGAAAGTCGTCGTAGCTATAGGTGCCGTCCGGCAGCGCCGCGATATTGGCCCGCATCAGCGTTTCCGCGCGCGCGCTGAGCGCCGCCAGCACGGACGTGATGGTGTCGTCGCCGTATTCGTCGAGCAGCGCGTGCAGGCGGCGCTCCCCGAGATCGAGCGCGTTGAGCTGGGCGTTGAGATCGCCCCAGTTCGATTGCGGCACGCGCGAGTTCGCGGACAGAATGTCGACGATGTCCTGCTGCAGCACGCCCGCGCGGACGAGCTTTACCGGCGGGACGCGGAAGCCCTCCTGAAAGCTTTCCGTCGCCTTCGCATTGAAATTGCCGGGGACGTTGCCGCCGACGTCGAGCCAATGGGCGACCGAGGCCAGCCAAGCGAAAATCTTGTTCCCGCGCATGAGCGGCCGCACCAGCCGGATGTCGTTGAGATGGGTGCCGCCGTCGTAGGGGTCGTTGAAGAGAAAAGTGTCGCCGGCCGCAAGCCCGCCGTCGCGCGCGACCTTGTCGATCACCGACTTGACCGCGAATGCCATGGCGCCGACGAAGATCGGCAGGCCGGACGTCCCCTGCACCAGCGTTGCGCCCGTCTCTGCGTGATAGAGGCCGTGGCAAGCGTCGTGCGCTTCGGCGATGATCGGATTGAAGGCCGAGCGATAGAGCGTCGCGTCCATCTCCTCGGCGATCTGAACGAGACGGCCGTTGAGCACCGCAAGCGTGATCGGATCGAGCGAGTTCAACGGCGTGGGCCTGTCTTCTTGTCCGTCGGCGGGGTTTCGTAACGCTTGCCCAAGGCGATCATCTCCGGCGTGCCGATGAGATCGTTGAGCCCGTCGAAATCGAGCATCTTGGAGCGAAAAAGCTCGGTGGTGCCGTGCTCGGCGAGCGAGGCGAAGTATTCGCTGGCTGTGCGCGCAAGCGCTCGCACGATGCCGCCGGGGAAAATCACCAACGCGAAGCCGATCGCCTCCAACTCGGCTGCGGATAATGCCGGGGTCTTGCCGCCTTCGACCATGTTCGCCATCAGCGGCCGGCTCCCTCCCAAGGCCGTGACGATGCGGGCAAGATCGTCGCGCGTTTTCGGCGCTTCGACGAACAACATGTCGGCGCCGGCCTCGCGGTAGCGCGCGGCACGCTCGATCGCGGGCGCAAAACCTTCGACCGCGACCGCGTCGGTGCGGGCGATTACCAGTGTCTCGCGCGAGTGCCGGGCGTCGAGCGCGGCGCGGATTTTTCCGCACATTTCCTCGGCCGGGATCAAAGCTTTGCCGTCGAGGTGCCCGCAACGCTTGGGGAAATCTTGGTCCTCGAGCTGGATCGCGTTGGCGCCTGCCTGCTCGAAGCGGCGGACGGTGCGCACGACGTTGAGCGCGTTGCCGTAGCCGGTGTCGGCGTCGACGATCAGGTGGGCATCGACGCGGTCGCGGATCAGGCCCAGCATGTCGGCGACCTCGCTCATGCCGACGAGGCCGATGTCCGGCCGGCCGAGCCGGGTATAGGCGATGGCGGCGCCGGAGACATACAGCGTGGTGAACCCCGCCTTCGCGCCGACGAGAGCGGTGAACGCGTCGTACACGCCCGGTGCCACCACGATGGGTTTCCGGGTCAGGCGAGAGCGCAGCGTTTCGGCATCAGCCATGGTCACATTCCGAGATAGGCGCGCTTGAGATCGGGGTTGTTCCGGATCTCGCCGGCACTTCCCCGCAGGACGAACATGCCATTGTCGAGGATATAGGCGCGCTGCGCCACGTCGAGGCTTTGCACGACGTTCTGCTCGACGAGGAGGAGGGCTATTCCTTCGGCGTTGATGCGCTTGATCAACGCAAAAAGCTCCTCGACCAGGAGCGGGGAGAGGCCGAGCGACGGCTCGTCGAGGATCAGCAGTCTTGGCTCGGCCATCAGCCCGCGCCCGATCGCGAGCATTTGCTGCTCGCCGCCCGACAGCGTTCCGGCGCGCTGGCTCTGCCGTTCGGCGAGCCGCGGGAAGATTGCCAGAACCCTCTTTCGGTTGCTGTCGCGCCGCGCGCGGGCGCGGCGGTAGGCGCCAAGGTCGAGATTTTCTCGGACCGTCAGGTTGGGGAAGATGCGGCGGCCCTCCGGGACGTGGATGAGGCCGCGCGCCACGATCGCCGCGGGCCGTTCGCGTTCGATCATCGCGTCGGCAAAGCGGATCGTGCCGCGCCAAGGCCTGACCACGCCGGCGATGGTCCGGTTGAGGGTCGATTTTCCGGCCCCGTTCGAGCCCAGCACGGCAACGATTTCACCGTGCCCCACGGTGAGGTCGACCCCGCGCAAAATCTCGGTATTTCCGTAGCCCGCGCGGAGGCCGCTCACCGCGAGGACGGGCTCGGACGCGCTCTCAGGCATGGGACGCCCCCGCGGCCGCCATCCGGCCGGCCGCGCCATGGCCGAGATAGGCTTCCACAACGCGCGGATCACCGGCGATCGCTTGCGGCGAACCTTGCGCGATGATGCGGCCCTCGGCCAGCACGAACACCTGCTCGGCAAGGCTCATGACCGCTTGCATGACATGTTCGATCATGACGATGGTGATGCCGCGATCGCGAATGGCGCGGATGACCGGCACCATGTCGCGGATCTCGGAGGGATTGAGGCCGGCGAGCACTTCATCGAGCAGAAGGAGCCGCGGCTCGATCGCCAGCGCCCGCGCGAGCTCCAGCCGCTTGCGGCCGGCGACCGTGAGGTTTTGGGCCGGGCGGTCGAGGAGTTCGCCGAGACCGACCGTGCGCGCGACCTCGCCGGCGGCCGCGAGCGCATCCGCTCGCGACGGTCGCGACAGATGCGCGCCGACCGCGATGTTCTCCCGCACCGTCAACCCGGCAAACGGCTGCACAATCTGGAAGGTGCGCGCAATGCCGCGCCGGGCGAGACGGTGCGGCGGCTCGCCGGCGATATCGGCGCCGTCATAGACGATCGCGCCTTCGCTCGGTGACAGAAAGCCGGTGATGACCGAGAACAGCGTGGTCTTGCCGGCGCCGTTCGGTCCGATCAGGGCGGTGATGCGGCCGGCTTCGGCCGTGAACGACGCCCGATCGAGCGCAAGCAAGCCGCCGAAGCGTTTTGACACTTGCTCGACCCGGAGGAGCGCCTCAGCCACCGACGCGCTCCAGCGAGGCGGGCGCGGCCGTTCTTGGCACCTTTTTTGGCGACAGCAACCGATGACGCAGGTCATCAAGGATGCCGACCACGCCGCGCGGCGCAAACGCGATCATCAGGACGAGAGCGCCGCCATAGATGACGAGATCGAGGCCGGGTGCGTCGCCGGTTACGAGCTTGGTGATCTCGCCCAGCGTCTTGACCACGAGCGCGCCGAGCAAGGGACCGAAAACGCTGCCGATGCCGCCGATGATGGGGGAGAGCAGCGCCTCGATCGAGATCCACGGCCCATAGGCGATGCCAGCGTCGACGAAGAGGAAATACTGGGCGTAGAAGCAGCCGCCAGCGGCCGTGATCGCGGCGGAGATGGTCATCGCGCCGAGCTTGACGAGCGTCGGATCGACGCCCAACGCTTTGGCGGCATCCTCGTTTTCACGCACGGCGACGAGATAGGCGCCGAAACGGCTGTCCTCGATCATCCGCAGGAGGATCAGTGACAGGCCGACCAGTGCGAGAATGATCCAGTAGAATGGCGCCCGGCTTTGGAACTGAAACGCCTCCGGACGCAGGTCGAGCTTGATGAGGATGCCGACACCGGCCCCGGTGATGGGTGCGACGCTGGCGATGATGCGCAGTACCTCTGCGAAGGCCAGCGTGACGAGTGCGAAGTACGAGCCTTTCAGTCCGGAGCGGAAGCTCAACGCTCCGATCACGGCGCCGACCAGCGCACCCGTCGCAATGCCGACGCAGAAGCCGAGCCAGGCGTTGATGCCGTAGCGCGTCTGCAGGATCGCGGTCATATAGGCGCCGGTGCCGAAAAACGCCGCGTGGCCGAAGGAATACTGCCCGCCATAGCCGCCGAGCAGATTCCAGCCCTGGCCGACGAGAGCAATCAGGAACGTGACAACCAGAAAGTTGAGCACCACGTTGGACGAGGTGACCAGCGGCACCGTCGCAAGCAGGGCCAGGGCCACAAGGATCCACGCCATCCCCCTCACGTCCGTTCTCCGAACAGGCCGCTCGGGCGGAACAACAGGACGAGGATGAACATCACGAAAATGCCGATCTGTCCAAGTGATTCACCGAGGTAGAGGCCCGAAAGACTCTCCACCACGCCCACGAACAACCCGCCGATCAGCGCGCCCACCACCGACCCCATGCCGCCGAGAACGACGATGGTGAAGGCGATGAGGACGAAGGCGTTTCCGGCGCTGGGGTTGACGTAATAGGTCGGAATCAGCAGGCAGGCAGCGATCGCCAGGCATGCGGTGCCAAGCCCGAACGTGACGGCATAGATGTGCGGGACATCGATGCCGGAGAGCTCGGCGCCGAGTTTTTCCTTGGCGACCGCGCGGATCGCCTTGCCGGTGTCGGTCCAGCGCATCAGGACCCACAGCGCCAGCGCCACGATCAGCACCGCGGCAAACGCGATCAGACGGGGAACCGCCAGGAACGCCGGGCCAATCTCGACGACATTGAACGCATAAGGAAGATCGATCGTGCGCGTATCCGCACGAAAGGCATAGAGCAACCCATTCTCGATCACCACGGCAAGGCCGAGCGTCACCAGCAGGATGTTGCGATCATCGCCATGCGCGGCCGGGCCGATAATGAAGCGTTGCAGGGCGTATCCCACGAGGAAGAACAGCGGCGTGAGAAGCACGGCCGCGACATAAGGGTCGATACCGAAGAGCCGGTTGGCGAAAAACGCCGCGAACATCGCGGCGGTCAGCAGCGCGCCATGCGCGAAGTTGATGATGTGCAGCACGCCGTAGATTAGCGTGAGGCCCAGCGCGACCAGCGCGTAGACGGCGCCCGTCATCAATCCGTTGAGCACCGCCGGAAAGAGGATGACACCCGACAACATGGCGGACATCTTAGCGAATGCGCGAAACGACGCCCAGCACCATGGTATCCACGCCGGATAAATCGCTCGGCGCCTGCGACGAACTCCTCCACTCGATCAGACGATTTAGCCCACGGCATATTTCACGCCGAAAGACTCGGAGAAAAATCTGCCGATGAGAGCAGGGGAGGGCTGCAACTCCGGCGCAGCCGGCGGCGGTCCGCGAATGGGTCGCGTGGATGCCGCCGTGACGGCGGTACCGCCGCGATCGTCGAGGGACGAAAAGCTCTCCCCGACCGCCCGATGCCCAGCGGGGGTCCTGGAGATTCTTGTGGGGTGCGCAAAAGGCGCGGCACACGCCGTGCGCACGCGGATGCTGGGCCATCCGCGTGGGCAAAATCGAGCGGCGCATAGGGTGAACCTCTCGGCCGCGGCAGGCGACTTTAAAATCCCGGCGGAATGGCCGTCAAAGCCGCGACTCTATTTAAGCGCCGCGGCGCCCGCCTGCGAGATCGCGTCGTCTTGCGCGCCGGTCCCGCCGCTCACGCCGATTGCGCCGATGATCTTGCCGTCGACGATGATCGGATTGCCGCCACGCGAGCCGGTTACGCCATCAAGTGTCGCCAGGTAAGCGAAATACGGACCCTTGGCGAGCAACCGTTCGAACACCACCGTGGGGCGCCGAAAGCGCGCCGCCGCTCGCGCCTTATGCTGCGAAATCTCGATACTCGCGTACTGGCACTCGTCCATTTTTTCGAAGTAGATGAGTTCGCCACTGGGGCTGACGACGGTGACGCACATCGGCCAGCCGCGCTTGGTAGCTTCGGCGATCGCTGCTTCCGCGACCTTCTTGGCCGCCTCAACCTTGATGGTTTCGCCGTACGGCGTATAGTTGTACTTTTCGGGTATGGTTTCGTTCGGGTTGCTCGGATCGGCCGGCACCTGGGCGAAGGCGCCGCCGCTGGTGAAAAGTGCAACGCACACAGTCCCTGCCAACATGGTCAAGCAACGCATTTTTTCCTCCCAAGCTGATTGCTTTTTGACATTCCCCAGATCCATCCCTGGGACCGATTAGACGATAGCACTCGGCGGTACTCGCCGGAAGCCACGGGCGCGCTGTTCACAATGGGGGTGCCGTCGGGCGCTAACACTTACCCGCAGTAGGGCGGTTTTCCGTGACATACGACGAATGGAGCGAGTGCGTCGCCGGCGGTGGCTGCAATGGTTGTTGCCCGAAAGACGAAGGCTGGGGCCGGGGCAGGTGACCGGTGATCAACGTGTCGCGGGACGACGCCAAGGCCTATCTGGCGTGGCTGGCTCGCAAGGCCGGCAAGCGCTACCGTCTACTGAGCGAAGTAGAGCGTGAGTACGTTACGCGGGCCGGGACGAGCACGGCTTTCGGGTGGGGCGCATCATCTCGGCGACCCAGGCGAACTAATATTGTGATGTTCTTGGGTTGCGCGACGAAGAAAGCGGGTACTGTTCCAGCCGACTCTTACCGGCCGAGCCCCTGGGGCCTCTATCAGGTGCATGGCAGCGTCTGGGAATGGGTCGAGGAGTCGTTCGGCGAAATGAATTCGTAACGTCAGAGGGAGGACCGGGTGGGCCGCGTCGTAACATTTTGGCAATTGCCGGCAGACCGGATTGGAGACGGCATCGACCGCGCCGCCATCACCAAGGGCGACACGAGGGAGATGGCCGCCGAGTACGTCCGCATCGAGCCCGGAAGGCGCTGGTCGGCCACTACGCCGTACGGGTCGGACTGCTATCTGTTCATGCTCAAGGGCGACGGAGAAATCTCGGCCGGCACCAGCCGCCACCATTTCCCGCCCCAGACGTTTGCGACGCTCCAAGAGGGCGTTGAATTCGTCCTCGAAAATGCCGGCCGCACCGTTGCCGAAGTGGTCAAGGTTCTCGCGCCCCCGCAACCGAACGGACGGCCCCTCATAGGCTTCGCCGGCACGCTCGCCGTCGCTGAGCGCAACAAGACGCCTGTAGTCCAGCTGCCGGATCAGAAGAAGCAGCGCATCTATTTCGTCGGCGATCACGGCGCCAAATCGGAGCGCGGCCACGCGATGATCGTGGTCTATGAAAAGGATACGGTCACCGGCTTGCACAATCATCCGAACGCCGAGAGCATGTTCGTGGTCCTCAATGGCGCTCTGCAATTCACGGTCGACGGCGAACAGGTTGTGGTCGCACCAGGACAGGCAGCCTACTTCGGCATGAACGACTCCCACGGCTTGTGCGTTGCCAACGGCCACGATGGCGCGAGCTTCCTCGAATTCCACATTCCGGCGGCGTTCACGACGGTGACGCATTAAGCTCGGAGAGCACGTTCGAAAGGGGCGACACCTATGTCGGCCTTGAGATCATCGGCAAGCTCGCGGCCGTGCCGGAGGTCGGGCGCTCCGATGCGGGCGCGCGTTAACTCACTATCAACCAATACCTGACCGATTCCGTGCGCCACTGGCCGGGCGTGATATAGTGTTCTTCTCCTTAACAAGGAAGAACAAATGCCGCCGCTCTTGCCCCAATGTAAAGATAGAGCGCCTGCGGGGCAGCGCCGTTCTTTCGGCGTGTCACTTTTGGTCTGATTTCCGCGTTCTTAGTGATTTTCAAGTGCTTCCTAAGTCGATTCTAAGACGGGAGTTAGCGGCAAAACCCAGCCGTCAATGCCCAGACTTGGTGAGAGTGTCGACCATGGACGGCACGAACACTTCAAGTTGGTCAATTGCCGACGAGCGCGCCCAGCGTGGCGTCGGCGACCCAAGCTGACCGCGGATCGGTCGAACCATCCGACGGATTTCTTCCGGTCGTCTTTGCACAGCCCGCGCCGGTGCCCGGCGAGCCAATCCGTCAGCTTCGCATCAGGGCCGAGTCGCTCGACATGTGTGCGCCGCTGATGCGCCGGCCGAGCTCCGGGTCGGCCAGGGGCTTGGGGCCGATGGGCAGGTATTCGCCCGCGCGGCGAGGCGAAGTCACAGTCTTCGTGCCCGCTCAGGCCGTGATGTTCTTCTCGACGATCTCGACTCTTGCTGTACCCGGACCATATCCCGTCGGCGAGCCACTCATGCCGTGCTCGATGGCACTCTTTAGCGAGACCATTCCGCGCAGCAGGGCAGCCTCCAATCCACCTTGGGTTTGGCCTTGGCTGGCTTCAAATTCCACTTCAATCGTCACCTTCATCTTCATCGAGATCGTCCCGTCAAGTCTGTGCGGCCGGGCGGCCTAAAAGATTACCGGCCGCCCGGTGAGGCAGACGGCCGGTAACGATAGGGGGTAGGTTTAGGGAACAGGGATCAGGATAAACGCGCACAAGCCCCTCGTCGCCTAGGGGAATTGCTTACAGATCGGCGATGCAGGGACAAGGAACGCCGTCTCCTTAGCGTTATTGCCCTATTATAACACCGCATCACTCGATCGATCGAGCGGTTCGCATTCTCGCGAATGTTACCGATCGCATTGATGAGGTTGTGGATTTCAGATCGCTATTCGATCCAGTTAACCAATTGTTAAGGAACACAAGCGGGCCTGGCGAGTTTCAGATATAGGAACCACCAGCCAAGAGGGGACCCGCGATGTCTGATCAGTCCGCGCAATCGCCTGCCAAGCTCGACTTGCTGCCGATCTATCGGGAAATGGCAGCAAGACATTTGAGCCTAGCGCAAGCAGCTTGTGACAAAGACCTGCAGCGGTATTACGCGCAAAAGGGGGCATACTGGGCAAGGCGGGTTGAAAGCCTTTCGAGCCGTTCGGCATCCTAAGTTGTCCCGCAGAGGGGTCGGGTGTGCCGTCGATATGAAGCCGCCGCTGACGGAAGCGGCGAAACGGGAAATAGAGCGCATCCAACTGACGCCTTGGCTTGGCGCCCAGCGGAAATCGATGCGTTGGGGATCGGTCTCCCACGCGACTGCCAAATCGGCAATTCGTCTTGCGATATCAATCAGCACCGACCTTTGGCATCAGCCCCGCGATTTTTCGCAAAGACCGTTCTTTGTCGCCGCTACGTTGCCAATGAGTACGCTTATTCGAAACCCTTGGAATAGCCGAAGCAACTCGCTACTACTCGCCTTGAATTGCCGAGGCAGCAATTGCTTCTCGGCCGTTATCGAGCACCAGACGACCGTCTGCATAGCCCGTCACCACCAAAGCCGTGATCAATAACACGGCGGCCGTGACGCCGGCGAAGGCCAATCCCAGCGCGCCCAGTCCGGTTTCGTCGGCCATGACAGCCTCCCCTCGATGATTGGCATTCGGCATCTCGTCAAAAACTCCAACCCCTCGATGCCCACGGCTGTTATGTGACACATCCGGTCCGCCGCTCAAGCCCTGATGCCTCCCAACGGATTGGCGGCTCAACGTTAAGACGACTCGGCAGAGCGGCCTTCGCACCAAGGGATAGAGAGTTAAATGCTCGGCCGCATATCGCGAGCCGGCGCGATTTCGCGTGGTCGCCGATAGGTGCGATCTCAGTCGCGGGCAACATAACCCTCGGCATTCACCTCTGGCCCGGGTGCCTGCTCCGTGTCCCGCCTCTTTCGCGCATAAGGGTGACCGGAAGGGCCGCGCGGCCCGCTATCTGAAATCCTTTTACGCCGCATCGGTCATGGGGCAACGTCCGAAGCGCATTTGCCGTCGGCGCGCCGCGTTAGCGACTCCGCCACCCCAAGATGATGCGAGCACGTCGCACGGCGATGTTGGCCGAAGCCGTATGTGCCATCGCGACAGCGAACGGTGGCACCTAGGGGCGCGTCAGGGTCAGGCAATACACACCTCGCCAGAGGCGCAGGCTGCGGTATTTTCAATTCGGCGGCGGGAGCTGCGCTCGCGAGAAGAACCACGGCGACGATCGTAATGGTGCTAACGGAAAGTCCGAACGAATGAGTCTTGCTCATTGGTTTGCTCCCTGGATGGGGGCAAACAGGTACGACTCAACGTACCCCCCGAATCAGCCAAGCGTATCTTAGCACCTATTCGATTGGGGCGCGTGACGCTCGACGCTCGCTGGTCGGCAGTGTCGAGGCGCTGGGCAGCACTTAGTCGGCTAATTCAAGTAGGCAGCTCGCGGGTTCAGGCGCGCTGGTCAATTGCCGCTCCACTTGAGCGGCAATGTCCGTCCACTGCTGCGCCATCTCGGCGAAGCCTCGCTTGGTTTCCTCGTCTCGCGCTTCCTTCGCCTTCCTTTCGGCTTCGGACGCTTTGGCCCGGTACCAGTCAACTCGGCTCATGCACGCCGTGCCTCGATTGGAAGCCGCATGAAGCAAAATAACACCGCGCGCCGATTTGGGTCGTCCGTCCGCCACATGACTCAGAATCGGAAAAGTCGCCGCTGAATGCGCGTACGCCAGACGCTTAGCCTTCGCAAGGTGTCCGTCAATTTCGTTGGCGTCACCAGAAAGTTGCGCCACGTTGCGCCCTGGTTCTGTCGCGCCGAAGAACTTCTGGCGCTGTCAGCCTCTCTTCGGCGACCAGCCATAAGCCTTGGCACAGGCGCCGCCCATCAACATTGCCCGCTCGTTGTCGCTCAGGCGGCCAGTCTTAAGGAAGGACTCGAGGGCCTGCGCGTAGTTGACGACTGCGAACGCGCGTGTCCAGTCCGTGCCCCACAGGCAGCGGTCGAAACCCCAGGCATCGAACACGCGAGCGAGCGGGTCCCAGATGTCCGGGAAGGGATATGGTTCCCGGGACAGCGTGCAGGCGCCGCTGACCTTGATCACTGCGTTCGGGCGCTTGGCGAGTTCCAGAACCTTCGGCAGGTCGGCCCAGGGCTGCGGCGGGGCGGGCGGCATGCGCGGTTGCATGATGCCCAGATGGTCGATGATGAATCGCGTGTCGGGATGGCGATCGATCAGCGCAGTGCCCGCGTCCAGGTTGCCCCAGCACAGGATGTTGACCGGAAAGTCGTGGCGAACGGCTGCGCCCAGAATCCGGTCGAGGCCCGGGTCGTTCGGCTCGCGCTTCGCCTCCCTCGTCAGGATGATACGGACGCCGACCGTCCCCGGCGTATTCTTCCAGTCGGCGACGACATCGGCCACCGACGGATCGTCTGGGTCGACCGGCTTAACGATGGCGAACCTGCCGGGATGAGCCCGTTGCACTTCCACCGCATAGCTGGCGTCGTAGCGGTACATGGAAAAGGCGGAGATGAAGATCGCGCCGTCGACGCCGACCTGGTCCATCGCCGCCACCATCTCGTCACCCGTGACGTGATCGGGCCAGTTCGGCACACTGTGCCAGGGTTGCTTCGGAGTATTCGCCTCATAGGCATGGACCTGGGAATCGATGATAGTCATCGGGGCAGCTCCTCCGTGCAAACCAAGTTTGGTATCTCGGCAGATCCCTGTCCAGAAGGGCTAACCCTTTCGCGATGCGGCGATTGGCGGTAGCGAAGCGCCGAGTTGGTGGGTCAAAAGAGCCATGCCGGCCATGTCGACAGCACAGCCGAATCACGTCAGTGCCTCCGAAGCGGACACGAATCGGCGCCATACCCCGATGGACGCCAGGTGCCACTAACCAGACTCATGCACCGCAACATGAGCGGTAATCGCTCGGCGACCTGCAGAATTTGCGCGAGATGACGCTTCGCTCAGCCTAAGCTGTCAGCCGTCGTGGGTCGCGTAATCGGCCGGTTGGCACACCCTCTTTGTTGATCTCGATCTGGAAGATTTCGGACAAGCCCGCCCTTCCAGACGACGTTAGTTCGAGTGCACGGCTGCCCGACACACATTTGAGCCATCCGAGCTCCAATAGACGATCCAGAATCCGAGCTCCGACGAGTCCCTTGAGGTGATAACGACGCTCGCTCCAGTCGAGACAAGGCTGGCAGAAAATCCGCCGAGTCCGCGGCCTCAGATCAGCGCCGAACGCGGAAAGGAAACGCCCGCCCGAAGACGTGACCTCACCGCCTTCATCGGTGAGTACGATGTGCCCCATGGCCACAAGTGCATCGGTAACAGCGACTCCTACCTGGCCAGCCAGGTGATCGTAGCAACTTCGGGCAAAGCGGAGTGCATCGTGGTTTGCTGACCGCGGCTGATGCCGGGGTGGCACCTCTATGGCGGCGACGACCTTGATGCTCTCCAGCATTGTCGCGACCAGCGGGGACGCGATCCGATAATAGCTGAAGCGACGCTTGCGAGTGACAGTCAAAAGCCGCGCGGCAACCAGCTTGCCCAGGTGGTCGCTCGCCGTTGAGCGAGAGACATTGGCGCAGTAAGCGAGCTCAGTGGCCGTCAGCGACTGGCCGCCCATCAAGGCGTTAAGCATCGTCGCTCGCGCAGTGTCACCCACGAGAGCGGCCACTTCCACCAGATTTGCCGCCGCGACCATCCTTAACCCTATCGCTGATACCGGAAGCATATCAATCGAAAACGGTTCGGCATGGACCGAACTGTTCGTGCGAGACAATTGCGAACCTCGCAGCAAGAATGCGCTGCAACTTGGAGGCTAGAATGAAGCGCACTGCTATACACGTCGAGCCGATTTCGACTTATCTCGAACGACGCCGCAAGGGTCCAATCCTCAGTGATTGTGGCTGGCGAAACGGTGTATGTGTCGGGATTCCCTCCGTTCGATCCGGAGACGGCGCGAAAGCCTGAGCAGGGAATATGATCCTCCAGGAGTTAAACGTCATGTTGATCCGCGCCCTTTATTTCGAGCAAGCAAGTATCATTGCTGCCGTGGTTTGTAGCCTGATCGTCGCCGGCCTCCTGAAGGGGATAATCGGGGTCGGCATGCCAGTCGTCGCGCTGCCGCTGCTGTCGCTGTTCGTCGACATCAAATCAGCGGCCATGCTACTGAGCATGCCTCTGATCTTCAGCAACTTGCCGCAGGCGCTGGAGGGCGGAAAGACTGCACGGTGCCTCATGCAATTGATGCCGGTGATTCTCGGCATGATTCCCGGCCTCTTCCTTGGAGTTCGAGTCCTGTTGGCGCTCGATGCGAACGTTGCAAAGATTATCGCAGGCCTAGTGCTTATGGGTGTCGGCGGCGTCACGCTGCTCGCGCCGAAGCTGCAGCTTCAGTCTCGCTTGGTCTTACCAACCGGCATCACATTCGGATTTTTCGGCGGGATTCTGGGAGGCATCGCGGCGATGCCGGGACCGCTTGTTTTCATATTTCTGCTTGCAAAGGGACTGCGCGGAACGGCGTTCACAAAGGAAGCATCGCTGTATCTCGTTGTTTCCGCCGGTTTGCTGGCAATTCTTCTGACGGCCAGCCGCCAGTTCAATTGGCTTGACGTTTCAGTCTCGACGGCCGCGATGTTACCAGTCGTGCTCGGCATGTACGTGGGACAACATATGCGCGATAAAATTGCACCAGGGACATTCAAGAAGCTGGTGTTGATCGCGGTCATTGCCGCGGGCGCCGACTTGCTGCGACAAGGTTTCTTCAGTTGACGGGCTTGCCGGTGCCGCTGCGGTTGGTTCGTCAGGTGCCGCTGCAGCGTCGCGAAGTTCCGTCGGAGGCGGTAGCAGGGGCTTGGGGGCGAGCACGCCATCGGCTTTACGCCGGACGAGCAGGCAAGCCACCCGAGACATCGCGCTCGCTTAACTACACTCGGCATCTGTTGCGCTGCACCGAAGTCTCGTAGCAAAGCGACGATAAGGGTCAATTGCGGCTGACAAGGTTCGGCGCCGTTGATCCTTCGATGACAGGAATGCTCCAAAACCGAAGGCGGCGTTCATGCCAGGTTCAGGTTGTCGGACCCTAAGATCGAACCGCTGAGCAACCGCTGTTCAGCGGGCTGAATATCACTTGCTGAGGTTCGGCTCGATTATCGCCTGTGAACGGGAGGTTTCCATGAAGAAGCTTTCGGCTATGCTACTCGGAGTCGTCATTCTTTCCGCCGCCCTATCATCGGCGGTTACGCCGGCGCTCGCGTTAGGCGGCTGTGGTCCGAACGGCCATCGCAGCAGTATTTCGGGCCGATGCGTATGGGGCGGCCAAAACCAAGCCTGGTGCCTAAGACATACGGGCCATACAGCCGTTCCCATGCCGGATGGGACCATGCGCTGCTTCAGGTGAGGCACTTGCTTTCGGCGTCGCCCGTAGAGCGGACGCGCCCCCGCAACGTGGTCCTGGAGCAGGAGGGCGAGGTTGTTGGGGCTCGTCGCCCTACGCGACGGAGCCGATAGCATATGCCCTCAACGAACTAATTGTTACGTTCGCCGCAACGCTTTTTGCGCGTTGACGCTGCCACAAAGCCTCCAACCAGCATCGCGGATATTGCGAGAGAATCGTTCGGCCGCGATGCGCCTCTCCGCTGCAAGCGTCCCGCTCCTCGCGCTGCCGTGCTTGGTCTGCGTAGTCAGTGGCGACACCGTCACTCTCCGCCCGCCGAGCGCCGGCGCGTTCTTCCTGGCCCTGCCATTAGTCAGATCATCCGGGTCAAATTGCCGCCGGACAGGCTCGTCGCCGGTGACCCTGCGATGAATGCTCCAACATCGGTCAATCTCGCACCGTTGAATGTATCACGTGTTTTCGCCGGGTGTGACGTTAATCGCGCTGAAGGAGGGGCCGCAAGCTGCGAACATCCGTTACGGCTTCGATCGCAAACACCGTCTCGATCAAGCGTGCCGACGTATCGCGCCCCAGGACCGGAGCGATGAGATCGCGCGCCTTTTCGATCACTTCGGCGCGCGGCATCGGGTTGCGCGGCGTGCCGCGTACCGCTGAGACTCGCTCCGAGAGGCGGGTTCCGTCGGTCAGCTCGATCTCGAGGATCGTTACGCGCACCGGCATGAACTTGAAGAGCTCCTCGTCGCGCACAAGGTTCACTTTTGCCCGCTGGTGCAGCACGGCAGGGTCCTGCATGCGCGGTTTGTCGTGTGCGGCGTGGAAGGAAACGGTCTTGTCGAGCAGCATCACGGCGACCATGTGCTGCAGGCAGATGTCAGGGATCTCGCGGTTGTCAACAGTCGTGGCATCCGGAGGGGCGAGGCGTACGGTTACCCGCTGTACCTGATCAGCCTCGAACGGCTTCTTGTTGCGGATCGCCTCGATTGCGTCGAGCGGCCCCTGAATTGGTGAACCGACAGTCCATTTCTTGATGTCGGTTTGCACGACCGCGTAGCGCTCGCCTACCGGGCTGCGCCTTCGGCGCGTAGCCCAGGAAGAAGTTGTCCGCGCCCGAGAAGATATCGTCGACGCCGTTCCAACCTGATTGTACGAGCAACGCCGAGGTGACCCCGTTGCGCGCCGGCATGCCGCCGAACACGAACGCCTTCTCGATGTGGTCGGTGTCGCGCCGCCAAGCGTGGAGGCCCGAGGATTGCTGCGCGGTGTAGTCGAGCACCCAGCGCATCTGGCGTGCATCAAGACCGGCGGCGCAGGCCGCGGCGGCTGCGGCGCCGAAGGTCCCGGCGATGCTGTGCGTCGCTAAGCTGCTCTCGTAGCTGAACTCGGCGCCACCCATGGCCAGGATTACGCGCGTGCCGACGTCGTAGCCGAGCGTGACGGCGCGAAGGAGACGCGCGCCGTCGCCGCCGAGCTCCTCGCCGACCGCAAGCGCCGCCGGCACGACCGAGCAGCCCGGATGTGAGTGCGAGTCGTTGTGCGAATCGTCGGTCTCATCCGAATGAGCCATGACTCCGTTTGCAAGCGCGGCATCGGTCGGCGCGGCGGTAAATGCAGAGCCGACGACCGTCGCCGCGCCTTTCCCGCCGTGTTCGCGGATGTAACGCCGCGCCGCTCGGCCGGGCAGCAATTCCGACCCGGAAATCATCGAAGCCAACGTATCGAGTAGATGGTGCTTGGCGTGCTCAGTGACCTCCGCCGGGAGCGCGCGTGTTCCGGCGGCACTCATGTAGGCGCTGAGCGCGTTCGTCACCGGGTCAGGATCCGAGGCCTGCGCGAAGACGCGCACTGGTGACAAAGCAAGGCCTATGGCTGTCGTTGCCGTCATACCGAGAACGCTACGTCGATTCATGATGTCATTCATGGACCCGCTCCCCAAAGCTCGGATTCTAGACCAAACCCTAACCGAATGACCCGTCCGCGCCAGAGTACCGTGGCGGCCGAAATGGGGTCCGGAGGCGAAAACGGCGGTCATTTCCATGACGATCCGGGTGGCCCTCAGGCGTCGACGAGACCGCCGACTGATTTGGCGCACAGCAGGTCGGCCCTCGGCAGCAGACGCGCTCGCCGGCTGAGGGGCACCGCAGCAAGGTGCCATTTTGCGAAAATGCAGCTATGGCTGAAGCGGGCGGCCAATTTATGAGGCCTTGTCGGCAGAGCGGCAAATGGGCGGCCTGCTGGTTGAGCGGCCAGTTCACCGACAGGTCTCGGGGCACGGATAGACGGGAAACGTAGCATGCAACCCCAACAAACACATCCCAGCATGGGCCGTTGGTTCATACTGGTGTTGATCAGCCTGATGTACCTGATCACCTATCTCGATCGCGTGAATATCTCGACCGCGGCGCCAGTCATCAGCAAGGAATTTGGCTTCGACAAAATCACGATGGGTATGATCTTCAGTGCCTTTGTCTGGGCCTATGCCATGTTTCAAGTTCCCGGCGGTTGGGTTGGCGATCGATTCGGCGCGCGGCATGTATTGACGGTTATTGTCGGCTACTGGTCAATAATGACCGCGGCGACCGCCGCAGCCAGCGGTGCAATCTCGTTTGTGGTAATTCGCTTTCTTTTTGGCATCGGCGAAGCCGGCGCGTTTCCAGGAGCCACCCGCGCCATGCAGCTCTGGTATCCACGGCAGGAGCGCGGCTTCGTCCAGGGCATCACGCATAGCGCGAGCCGGCTCGGCGCAGCTATTGCGCCGCCTATTGTCGTGCTCATCATGAACTCGCTAGGCTGGCAATCGGTATTCTATATTTGCGGCGCAGTCGGAATCGTCTGGTCCGCGCTTTGGTACTTAGCTTATCGTGACTTACCGGAAGAGCATGGACTGGTGAACCAGGCGGAACTCGAACAGATCCGTGGGACCGATGAACAGGGAAACGTCAACCAGGCAAAAATTGCGGAGAAAGCCAGTGTGCCATGGGGGACGCTGCTCAGATCTCGCAATATGTGGGCGATCATGTGCGCCTATTTTACGTACGTTTATTGCCTCTGGATATTCCTGAGTTGGTTGCCATCTTATCTGGTAGAATTTAGGAATTTTACCCTGCTCAAGGTCGGCCTCTTAGCTTCGCTGCCGCTTTGGGCCGGCGTTGTAGGCGACACAGCTGGCGGCTTGGCTACTGACTGGCTACTGGCAAAAACCGGCAACATCAGGCTCGCCCGGCGGCTGGTGGCAATCGTGGGACTGTTGGGCTGCGCAATTTTCATCGTGCCCGCTGCGTTAGCCGAGGATGCCTATATCGCTGTGTACTGCTTAACTGCTTCCATGTTCTTTCTGGAATGCACCATCGGACCGTCCTGGGCAGTCCCCATGGATACTGGCGGCGAGCATTCGGGGACCGTATCCGGGATGATGAATATGGCTGGAAACATTGGCGGCGCACTGTCGCCGACTGTCTTCGGCATTTTGGTCCAGTTCGGATCATGGCAGGCACCATTCATTGTTGCCGCCAGTTTGCTCATCTTAGGCGCCGTCGTTTGGGCTTTCTGGCTGGATCCCGAGGCCTCCGTCGTCGAGAAATACAAACTCCCAGCAAGTGTCGCCGCGGACTGACACCAAAGTCGGGGCGCCTGCCATCTGATTATCGCGGCGGGCGATGGGGTCTTTCCTGCTTCCACGGGATGATGGTCGAAGGTAGGCTAGGCTTACGCTGCGGCGTGAAGCTCAGGGGGCGGCCAATCGAGCCGCCGCTCACCCCAGCTTGCCGACCTGGGCTTCCAGAAGGCCCCACGCCTTCGCGCCGTATTTTTCCTTCCAGCGCGCGTAGAAGGCGGCGAGCGGCTTCCTGAAGCCGCTGGTATCGGCTTCGTTGACGATCATCCCCTTGGCCCGCAGCGTGTCGAGCGCGCCGGCATTGAGCGTGTCGATATCCTGGCGCTGCGCCAGCGCCGCGGTCTCGGCGTGCTTCTCGATGATCGCCTGAAGGTCGGGCGGCAGCGCCTTCCACGCTTGCGCATTCGCCACCAGCGTGAAGCCCGACCACCAGTGGCTGGTCAGGCTGAGATAGGTCTGCACCTCGTACAGCTTCATCAGCATGACGAGGCCGAGCGGGTCGCTCTGGCCGTCGACAGTGTGATTCTGCAGCACCTCGTATAGTTGGTTGAGGTTGAACTTCATGGGCTTGGCACCCAGGGTCTCGAAGAAGTCGACCGTCATCGTCTGCACCGGTGTACGGATGGTCATGCCGACCAGATCGTCGACGGTGCGGATCGGTTTGGTGCGCGTGGTGAGTTGGTGGAAGCCGTTGTCGAGCCCGCGGCGGAAGGTGTAGAGGCCCCTCGCCAGCATCTCGGCGCGGATATAGTCGCCGAGCTCGCCATCGAGCGCGACGAAGACGTTGGCGGAGCTCTTGAAGATGAACGGCAGGCCGGGCATTTCCATGGTCGGCACCAGCGGGCCGAACACGTTGCCGCCGAGATACATTTCCAGCTCGTTCTTCTGCAGCATGGCGAGCATGGCGTTGTCGGAGCCGAGCACACCCGCGCCGTGCACCTCGATCAGCATCCGCCCGTTGGTCTCGGTGCGCACCCTGTCGGCCATCTCCTGCAGCCGCACGTAGTTCGGGCTGTCGAGCGGTTGGCTCAGGCCGAGCCGGTAGCGGAAGTCGGCCCTCGCGCGCGTGTCGGCGCCAGCGACGGTGACGGCGGCGGTCCCGGCGATGAAGCGGCGACGCGAGGGCGTGGTCGTGACGATCGACGGAAGACGCATGGCGTTTCCTCCAGACCCATTAGCCCGACATTCCCGAGCTGACTGCCAAACTGGCCTGAATTGTAGTGATTTTCCGCCTCACTGGAAGCCATGTGTTGGCAGCCGACATGTCATGCCGCCCTTGTCGATTTTCGAGTCGCCAATGCACCTGCCGTACGGTATCAAAGAACGACATGCAAAGAGCTTTTTTGCGGCTTGCCGCGGTTGGGGCCTTGGTACTGGTTTGCGCCCAGGCCGCACCGGCCGCGGGCCTCAAGGTGCTGACTGCGGGGGCGTTCAAGCAGGTGCTGCTGGCGCTCGCTCCGGCATTCGAGCAGCAGACCGGGCAAAGCCTCGCGATCGACAATGACACGGCCGGCGCGCTGGCAAGGCGGATTGCCGGCGGCGAAGCCTTCGACGTCGCAATCCTGGGGCCGGCGGCGGTCGATGAGCTCGCGCGGCAGGGGAAATTCGCGCCGGGAAGCCGCACCGTCTTAGCCAAGGTCGGGGTCGGCGTCGTGGTCAAGGCCGGAGCGCCCAAGCCGGATATCGGCACGGTCGAGGCGTTCAAACGCGCCGTGCTCGAAGCAAGGTCGGTCGCCTATATCGATCCGGCGAGCGGCGGCTCGAGCGGTATTTTTGTTGCAGGCCTGTTCGAGCGGCTTGGCCTTGCCGTCGCGGTGAAGCCAAAAGTCAGGCTCATTCCCGGCGGCGCGGTCGCCGAGCACATCGCCAACGGCGAGGCCGAGCTCGGCATCCACCAGATCAGTGAGATTGTGCCGGTTCAGGGTGTTACTCTGGTTGGGCCGCTGCCAGCCGAGATTCAGAACTACACGACCTATGCGGCCGGCGTTGGCGCATTGACGCAGAACGGCGAGGCCGCCGCGGCGCTGTTAAAGCTTCTGTCCGGCGCTGCGGCCGCCCCGGTGATCAGGCAGAAAGGCATGGAGCCGGCCTCCTGAAGAGGGCGAAATGGGGGCCGATCATTAAGGCTTCAGGGGCGTAAAATACGCCGAGGAAGGTCCACCAGAGCGACGTTTGCACATCAGATCGCGGACACGCGGGCCCGATCGGCGGTGACGGGCAAGAGGAATTGCAATACAGTCGCTGCGCGTTGTCTTGAGCAAAAAAGCCGAGGGAGGATTTCGATGCACCCGATCGATCGTCGCCGTCTTTTGAAGACGGCGGGCGCGATAACACTCATGGCCGCCGCAGGCACCGCAGGCGGGCCAGCGTTGGCCCAACAGGTGCCGTGGTCGTCAGGCACGGAAAGGCCGAAGCTCAAGGTTCCCGCGAATGCTTGCGACTGTCACATGCATATATACGATGCCAAATATCCGATCGCACCGACCGCGACGCTCAAACCCGCTGATGCGCTCGTTGCCGACTACAAGCTGCTGCAGAAGCGCATCGGCACCACCCGCAACGTCGTAGTGACACCGTCGACCTACGGCACCGATAACCGGGTTACCCTCGATGCGATCGCGCTTATCGGTCCGACCGCTCGCGGCGTAGCCGTCGTCGACGTTACGACCAGCGATGCCGAGCTCAGACGGCTAAATGAAGCCGGCATCAGGGGCATTCGCTTCAATCTAGTGCAAGCCGGCGCCACGACGATCGAGATGGTCGAACCCCTGTCAAGGCGGGTCAACGATCTCGGTTGGCACATCCAAATCCACATGAAAGGCGAGCAGATCGCCGCGATCGAAGATTTGTTGCTGCGAGTGCCGTCTCCCATCGTTTTCGATCATCTCGGCCGGCTGGCGCCGCCGAATCCGACCGAGCAACCCGGCTTCAAGACGATCAGCAAGGTGATCGATAAGGGCAGGGGCTGGGTCAAGCTGTCGGGCGCCTATCAGGACAGCAAGGTCGGACCGCCGAGCTATTCGGACACTGTCTCGCTGGCGCGTGCTTACATCAAGGTCGCCCCCGAGCGGATGGTCTGGGCGAGCGACTGGCCGCATCCGACCGAGAAAGACAAGCCCGACGACGCGGTGCTTCTCGACCTGCTTGCCGAATGGGCGCCCGATGAGGGGGCGCGCAACCGCATCTTGGCACAAAATCCTGCGGTGCTCTACGGCTTCCCGCCGGTGTAGTGACGCCTGTCAACCGTTGCGGCCGGGGCTCGACCCGGCCGTTCATGCACCTTGATGATCGAAAGACTGTGCCGCGGCGCTACTCGCTTCACTCACAGCAGACCGATCGACAGCCAGGGAATTAAGGCGACGACCGCGAGTGCAACGAGCACCGCCGCGAGATACGGCCACACGCGACCCATGGCTTCGTCGGGCGAGACGCGGCCGATGGCGCAGGCGGCGTAGAAGCCAAGCCCGAAGGGCGGCGCGAACAAACCGATGCCCATGGCCAGGATCACGACCATCGAATAGTGCACGTCATGAACGCCGAGCGCACGCGCGGCGGGAAACAGCAGCGGGCCGAACAGCACGATCGCCGGGATGCCTTCGAGGACGCTGCCAAGGACGAGGAACACGACGATCGACACCGCGAGGAAGCCGAGTTGGCCGCCCGGCATCTGCGCCATGCTGGCGACGAGCTGGTGCGAGAAGCCGGATTGGGTAAGCGCCCAGGCCATCGCGGTCGCGGTGCCGATAATGAATAGGATCGCGCCAGAGAGGGAGGCGGTCTCGACCAGCATCGGATAGAGCCTGCGCCAGTCGAATTGACGATAGACGAAGAGACCAACGAGCACTGTATAAACCACACCGACGGTCGAAACCTCGGTCGCCGTGGCGACGCCCTTCACCACCACGCCGCGAATGATGAACGGCAGCGTCAGCGCCGGCAGCGCCACCAAAAAGCTCCATGCGATCTGGCGCACCGTGGCCCGACGCACGCCGCTGAGGTCTTCGTCGCGGGAGCGGACGAGACTAACGGCGACGAGCGCGAGCGCGGCGACCAAGGCGGGCAGCAGGCCGCCGGTGAACAGGCCGCCGATCGAGACACTGGCGACCGAGCCGATGGTGATCAGGACGATGCTTGGCGGGATGGTTTCCGACATCGCGCCGGAGGCAGCCAGCAGCGCCACGAGCTCACCCGGCCGTGCACCGCGCCGCTTCATCTCGGGAAAGAGGACCGGCGCCACGGCCGCCATGTCGGCGGCCTTGGAGCCGGAAATTCCGGAAACGAGATACATGGCACCGAGCAGCACAGTCGCAAGCCCGCCGCGAACGTGGCCCAGCAAGCTCGCGATGAAATCGACGAGCGCACGCGCAAGCCCCGCCATCTCCATCAAGAGGCCCAGAAAGACGAACAGCGGCACGGCGAGGAGGACGAGGCCCGACATGCCCTCGTCCATGCGGCTCACCACGATAGTGAGCGGGATTTGCGTCGTGAACGCCAGATAGGCCAGCGTCGCCGTGCCGAAAGCAAAGGCGATCGGTACGCCGAGCGCGACGCAGGCCGCGACAATGCCGACGAAGAAGATCAGGAGATTGTAGTTGCCGAGCCCCTGCAGGGTGGGGCGCGCAGCGATCAGCGCCCCGCCGATGGCGGTGACGGTGAGAAAGGCAGCAATAATTTGGCCGGGACTCGACCGCTCGATCAGGCGCGCGCCGGCAATGAGAAACATCAGCACAGCACCGACGCCGATTGCGGCAACCCGAAGCGTATCGTGGATCTCGAGCGCCGGCGTCAGAATCATCCACTGAACTTCAAGATAGTCGTGCGCTGGCAGCAGGATCGCAACGACGAACAGCGCGACCACCATGGCCGAGAGCGTCTCGATGAAGGCGCGCCAACGGAACGGCGCCTGCGACACCAGGAACGAAAGCCGCATGTGTTCGCCGCGACGCAGCGCAATCACCGCACCAAACATCGACAGCCAAAGAAACAGGATCGAGGCGAGTTCGTCCGACCAAGTCAGCGGCCGATTGAAGCCATAGCGGGAGATCACCCCCGCAAGCAGCACCAATACCTCGAGCACCACCAGCACGGCGGCGGGAAGCTCGGTGACGTGGGCGAGTATACGGTCGAGGCGCGCGAACGAGGGTCGCTTTACGCCAATGGCCTTCGGCAATCGGTGGCCATCTTCCGTCTCCGGGATCAATCCTACGTCGGATATAGGGGGGGACGATGGCGCCGGGACGGTCACGGTCCAGGTCCCCCGCTCTTTCTGATCAGCTCAGCGTGCCGACCTGCTTCTCCAACACCGCCCAGGCCTCGGCGCCGTATTTCTCCTTCCACTCCGCATAGAAGCCGGCGGTGCGCAGGGCGGCGCGGAATTTCTCCGCGTCGGTTGCGTTGAACACCATGCCCTTCTGGGCCAGCTCGCCCTGCAGCGAATCGTTAAGCGCGCGTACGTCAGCGCGCTCTTGCACGGCCGCTTCGTTGAGGTTGCGCTCGACGATCTCCTGCAGATCCTTCGGCAGCGAAGCCCAGGCGCGGCCGTTGGCGAGCGTCCAGAATCCGTCCCACATATGGTTAGTGATTGATAGGTATTTTTGCACCTCATAGAATTTGTAGAGGTTGATCAGCGCGAGCGGGTTCTCTTGGCCCTCGACGATCTTCGTCTGCAGCGCCGAATAGGCCTCGTTGATGTTGATGCTCGCAGGCGAAGCGCCAAATGCCTTGAACATCGAGGTCCATAGCGGGCTCACCGGCACACGGATCTTAAAACCCTTGAGGTCGTCGGGCGAGTTGATCGGATGCGAGGAGCTCGTGATCTGGCGGTAGCCGTTGTCCCAGATCTTGGCGAAGGCATAGAGGCCCGACTTCTCGACCGTTGCGCGAACAAAGCTGCCGAGTGCGCCGTCCATCGCGCTCCACACCTGATCATAATCCTTGAACGCAAAACCAATGCCGTTGATCGAGGCGAGCGGCACGAAGGTGGAGAGAATGAGCCCCGACAAATTGAACATCTGGATCGCACCGGTGCGCAGCTGCGAGAGCATGTCGGTGTCGCCGCCGAGTTGGCTGTTGGGAAAAATCTGGATCTCCATGCGGCCACCCGATTGCTCGCGGATCTTGTCGACTGCGTCGCGTGCGCGCACGTTCATCGGATGCGCGACGACGTTGTTGTTGGCATAGCGCCACGTAAACTCGGCTGCCTCGCCGCGCCGCGTGAGGATGCCGAAGGCGGCGACGCCGGTAGCGGCGGCCGTGCTTGTGTGCAGGAAGGTGCGGCGGCTCATGCTGCTCATGGACGTTTCGACCCTATGAATGGTTTGGCGTTGTTTTGTCTCGCGGCCCGCCAGTGTGCTTGCTTCGGCGTGCTCCTGCAACCGGGTTCGCAATCTTCCTCGGCTCATACGCGGCGGCGCAAGCAATCCTCGCCGACGTCGATGGCAAGGCCCCGGCGCTCCAAGAGGTCGGCGCCAAGCCGTGATCGATCCGGATCGCCGCTCCGTCATGTCGGCGGCGAGCTCGATCAGAGCCCAGCGGACGCCGCATGGCTGCGCGGGCGACACCGCTAGGCTGTGGCGACTGAACGTTGGTCTGAGGTGAGGCGAGGCGGCGGGGCTATTCGACGGCGGCCAAGTGACGTTCGATCCAAGGCTCGACTATCAGCTCAAAGATCTTGCGATCCGGCCACTCGGCCGAGCGCCCCATGTGCCCGCCGGCCGGATTCACCCAGGCGTCCTTCGGCGAGCCGTTATGGAGCAGGATGTCGAGGTCGGCGATCGGCACCTGGGAGTCGTTGTCGCCGTTGACGAGCAGCATCGGCGCTGACGGCTTCTCAATGAGTCCCAGCTCCTTCAATGACATCCGCGGTCCATAGGCGAGGAATTCGTCGAGCGTCTTGACCCCGTAGACTGCGGCGCGAGCGGGGAACAGGTCGAACAGGTACTCGCGGGTGCCGAGGGCTTTCGTCTGCCAGTCCGGCTGGAAATACGAGTGAATGGGTCCGCCCTGGACCACTACACCCTTAAGCCGATCGCGCTCGAGAATGCCGAGCTTAGCCGACCAATAGCCGCTCCAGCTGCCTCCCTGCACGACAATGCGCCTGGCGTCGACCTCGGGGCGCGCCGCCAGGTAGTCGAGCGAGCGCGAAAACATGCGCTCGGCGCCAACGTCGATTTTGATCGGCGCCTGTCCGGTACCGGGCATGTCGAGGGAAAATACGCCGACGCCATGGGTTAGGAAGGCTTGGCCGCGCTCGACGTTATCTTCCTTGCGGCTGTCGAGGGCGCTGATGGTCAGCACCAACGGGGCCGGGCGAATGCCCTTGGGGAGCTGCAGGTAGCCAACAATTTCCTTGCCTTCAAAGGGAATGCGCACCAACTCCAGCGGCGGGTCGAGATACCTCGCATAGTCCGCGAACGCCTCAAGCGCCAGCGCATAGGCGCGCTCCTTCCCGGGAGAATTGGTCACTGGCCACCGGGCAAACGAATAGTACCGCCACGCATTCAGGTAATCGGCCTGGGCCTCCTTGCGGTGACCGGTCGCCCCCTCGGCCTTGGCCCGGGCGGCATAACGTTCGGCGATCGATCCCCAGGCGGCGGCCCATTCGTCGGGGTCGAGGCTGTGGATCCGACCGAGGGCCTCGCGCACGTCGTCCGGCTTGAGGCCGACGACCGGATAGGCGTTACGGTCGGCGCGAGATTGCGTCTCCGCCTTCAGTTCATCGACCGTCCGGGTCGGCGCGATTTGGCCCAGCGCCGGGGCTTGTCCGAGCAGCGCCCCCAGGGCGGCCGCCACGAGGAGACGGGACGGGCGATACTCCCGCATGGCAATCTTCCACCGCTAATATTTGGCCATTCATCGATATCCAGGAAATTCATTATGCAACGAGCGGCCACGGCGATCAATTGCGACATGCAGCTGAAGCCTCAGCACCGGTCGGGTGCCGCGGCGTCACACCAACCGCGATAGTCAAACTCCGATCAGCGCGCAGCGCCCTTTGGCTCACGTGCATTACTCATCGCCACCACAGCGCGATCCGTTGGCGCGGTTTACGAGACTGCTACCAACTGGCCGCTGAGTGCCGTTGGTTGTTCTCCGTTGATGGGCAGCGGTACGGCGGATCAATCAGCGAGGCTCGGATAGAGCACCTGCGCGGTCTCGCCGAAGATCCAGTCGCGCTCGGACGCGCTCGCGAACGAAAACGCCGCCTGCGCTTTCTTCAAAATGCCGGATAGCGGACCGGCGGTCGCTGGGAAGTTCGAGCCCCAGGCGATGCGCGATGCCCCGAACGCCTTTAGCACCGCGCCGAAGAACGTCTCCGGCGTAGCCTCCCCCCACTCCTTTGGCGAGACGTTGACTGGCGTCACTTTCAGGAAGGCCTGATCGTAGCGAGCAAGGTCGAAGAACTCCTTGTCGGCCGCGAAGGGCGGACCGTCGACGAGTTCCGGTCGTGCCAGGTGGTCGAGGATGATGCGCACCTTGGGAAAGCGCTCCATCAGGCCGCGCAGCTGCGGAAATCCTTGCCGCGTCATCTGCATGCAGACCGGAATGCCAGCCTCGCCGGCGTATTCCCAGGCCGGGAACGAGCGCGGGTCGTCGAACCAGGTCGCTTGCCCCGGCATGGTGCTGCCGGTTGTGAACAGACGCATGCCGGAAAAGCCGCGGCCGATCCAGTAGCGCATCTGGTCGACCGCGTCGGGCGCGAGTACGTCGACCGAAAACACGCCGGTGAATCGCTTGGGATAGGCGGCGATCGCCTCGGCCACGTACGAGTTGTCGTGGCCGTAGGCGGTCGAGGCCTGCACGATCGCAGACTTGTTCACGTTGGCCGCATCCATTTCGCGGATCATCTGCTCGTAGGAGGTGGGCCGCTCGCGCGACCAGGTGCTTTGGGTGCCGCCGAGAGGCGCCGGCGGAAAACGCGCCGTGTCGGTGGAGATGACGTGCGGATGGATGTCGATGATCGATGCCATGGGATGTTGCTTCCGGACGTTTGGCGCTTTTCGGGGGGATCGACGCTCTTGATGCGAACCTCACCCGACTTCAAGGCACGCGTGCGGCCGTGGTCTTCGATCGCAACGCTCAGCCGCGGTTTTTCCGCGATGTCATGCTCCGTCTTGCGACGGTCCCGACCAGCCTCCCGTCACGCATCGCGCAAGTCTTATCCCTGCACTCGCGTCATGCCGACCGCGATCGATCGTTTGTCCTACAGCTTGGGAATTCCCGCCTTCTCGATGACGTTGCGCCACTTGGCGATGTCTCGCACCATGCGGTCACGCATTTCCTCCGGTGTGGTGCCTCGCGCATCCATGCCGAGACGGCGCGATTTCTCCTGCACATCCGGCGCGGCGAGAGCGCGGTTGATTTCGATGTTCAGCACTTTCACCACGTCGGCCGGCGTGCCGAAGCGCGCCGCGAGTCCGTTCCAGCCGGTCACGACGTATTGGGGGAAACCGCTCTCCTGCGCAGTCGGAACGTCCTTGAGCAGCGGATCACGAGTCTCTCCAGTCGTGGCGATGATCCGCAGTTTGTCACTGCTGCCCTCAAACCCGGCATAGTAGTCAAACCCGACGTCGACGTCCCTCCGCAGCAGCGCCGTGACGAGGTCTGGCGTCGTGCGGTAGGGAACGATGGTGAAATCGGCGGCGGCGATCTGCCGGAACAGATGGGCGGAGAGATTCTGCGTGCTGCCCGGGTTGATGGCTCCAAGATTGAGCTTGCCGGGACTCTCCCGCGCGGCCGCAACGACGTCCTTGAGCGAGTGATAGGGAGAGTCACCGGACACGGCGACCAACACGGGAAATGATGCAGCGACCGAGATTGGCGTGAAGTCTCTGCGCACGTCATAGGGCAGCTTGTTGAACAGGGTCGCAGCAATCGCCTGGCCGTTCCCCATTTCGGCCAGTGTGTAGCCGTCGGCAGGTCCATCCAGCACGCTTTTCATGGCGATCATGCCGCCGGCGCCGGGGCGATTCTCGATCACGAATTGCTGCTTGACGTTCTCGCTGAGCTTTTGCGCGACGATCCGCACGGTGAGATCACCGATGCCGCCTGCCCCGTAGGCAACGGAGATGCGTACCGGCCTAGTCGGGTAGTCCGTCGCTGATTGCGCCTGGCCGTAGGCGGCCAAGACGAGCTCGACGATGACAATGGCCATGATGGCGCCGCCCGCGCGACACCGGTTGAAATTCCTGTCGCGTGATCTGCCGTGCATCGTCAACCTTTACAACGCGGGGTGCACAGCGAGCCCAACGCACCACGTCACAGCTTTACTGACGAGTTAGCCCGCCAACCGCAGGAAACGCCACCCCAATAATGACTATCTCGGCAGAATTGCTGGAGATGACCACGGTTGGCCCGGCATGGCGTGCCAGTAGGTTACATTATAGGGGGACTGAATTGCAACGACGTCTGCTTCCCCGTTCGATCGAACCGCGATTGCCGGCGCAGAAACGACATTCGAGTTTGCGATCGCGACTGAATACCAGGGGCTACTCGACCGAATTTGCCAATAGTAGAACAGCGAGCCCCCAAACCCGTTGGCGACAACGTCGATTTCTCCCGTTGATCGAACGGCCAGCGAGGGCGGGCTGTTGACCGTTTTCGTGCCGGAAATAGGGTCTGCAGACCACGATGAACCGGGTGTGGCGCGATAACCGGTCAGCCCCGCATTCAGGTTCACGGCGACAACGTAGGCCTCGCCATTCGAGCGGACGCCAATGGCGGGACCTTGAGACAAGGTGCCGCCGGGCACGATTGTGGTTGGCCCGTGCCACGGACTTCCCGGAGTAGCGAAGAAGTACAACAGGTCGTTATTTGGTGACAGGGTGACAACGTCAGCCTCACCGTTCGACCTTACTACGATGCTGTTATTGGTGAGCCCCGGCGTCGTTTTGGAACCGGCGATGGTGGAAGAGTTAAATTTAGCGGCACCAGCGAATTGAAAGTAATACATCACTTCGCCGTTGGGGCCGGCGGTCACGATGTCAACTTCATCGTTTGCACGAACGGCGATTGCGGCACTCCGCGTCGGGGGCGAACCGGGAATGGTCATCGTTCCGGGGCCATCTATCTGCTCCATGCTCCAGGACGAGCCAGGAGTCGCGTGATAATAGATGAGGTTGTTATTGGCATCTCGATCGACGACAAGCGCTTCGCCAGTGGAGCGCACCGCTATGGACGGACAGGACCAAGCAGACGTCGCTCCTGGGCCCGCGATACGGTCGTGATACCAAGCGTAACCGGGCATCGCATGCCAGTAGTCGATCGCGCCGACATCCGGCGATCCAACAGGCGGCTTTGCAATCACATTGGCTTCGCCGGTTGCCCGAACGGTAACGGCCACACACCCCCGAGTTGGTGCCGTTGCAGGCGAAGGCGTCGCTTCGAATATCCCCACCGCCGGTTGCGCGGGTGGCGGCGGGGCAGCCGGTCGAACGGGGCTGACCGCAGCCTGCTTCTTTTTCAGCTCATCCAACCGCTCGCGCGCGAGCACCGCATAGAAATCGTCCCCAAAGCGTTTAACGAATTCTTCCAGCACGTTAATGCTGGTGGTGTTCTGGACCATGACCCAGGCCCGCTCCGCCTCGCTCGGGCCCGGCGGCGTTGCGGGAGGGGCGGCGCCGGGCACGATAATTTGCGCTTGGCCGCGGAAATAGAATTCGCCGATAAGCGACACTGAGAGCTCGGGAAGCTGGGCGTGCTTCGATGTCTCGTACACTTCAGCGCTGATCCGGCGGAAAACTGTGCCGATCTCGTCCGGCGCGTCGATGTACTTCAGGAACGCCGACGTATAGGGGCTGTTGTGGTCGGTCCCATCGGCCGCGGTGCGGCCCGCTTGCGTTGCATAGGCCACGATCATGCCCTGCGGCGCATCAATTCGAGCGAGCCCGCGTTCGAGCGACGCGCCGCGGCTCGAGCCGATCGAACGCTTCAAATCCTCCGCCAACGGGTTGTCGCGGCACGAATCGAGCACCAGGATTCGCACACTTCTAGCGTTCTGCAGATCGGCCGCGATTTCATCGACCCGTGTCAAACGACGTAGGTCGGAGTCGTCGGTAAGCTTGGCGTCGATCGGCAAGAGATAGTTGACGCCTCCGAATTGGAGGGCGTGGCCGCTGTAATAGAACATGGCGACATCGGCATCGCGCACGGCGCGGGCGAAGCGGATCACGGTGTCCTGCATGCCCAGCTGGTCGAGATCGAGCCCGACAATCACTTCAAAGCCATTGCGCTTGAGGGCGCCGGCCACATCGTTGGCGTCATTCCTCGGGTTGGCCAGTGCGGGCGCGCTTCGATAGGCCGCGTTTCCGATGACGAGCGCGACGCGCTTTTCGGCGTGGCTAGGCAATGAGGCGACACTGACCAACAGCACCGCCAGCGCGAACACCGCAAAAACGCGCATGGATGGCCCTCCCGCGTATTCGAAGGTCATAACGGTGCCACAACCAAAGGGGACCCGAAAGACCTTCCGCCATCAAATGGATTGGAAGCCTTGCCGTTACCTGGCTCTACCGCGGACCCGCTGCCGCTCGATACCGCTGCTCGACCTCGACCGCCGGAAGCAAAACAAGCGGATCGGCCTGAGGCGCTTCCAGCAAACCCGCGCGATCGGCGAGCGGCATCACTTCCGCCTTGTCAATCTAATAGGCAGCCCGCAGCACTCCGTACACTTCGATACCCGCGCCGGCGCTGCTCCCGCGGTCGGCTGGCGTCGTCAGGCTCGCGGAATCGGGAACACCGGCTTCGCCGATGCGAATGCGGCCGGAAAAATCACCTGAATGTCGTTGCCGAGCACCTGGGTGTTGACCGGCGCGGCGCCCTGGTTCTGCCCGTTGACGAACTTGGTCGGGCCATACGGCATGACATGGCCGGTGAAGGTCGAGCTCTCGAGCGCGGCGATGATTTTTCCGCGGTCGGCGCTCGCGGCGCGTTCGATCGCGTCGGCCAGCAGCAGGACGCACGAGTAGTTCATGAAAACCTCGTAGGTATAGAATTGGTTCGCATCCTCCACCTTCTTTTTCAGCGCCAGCGCCTTCGGATTCTTCGGATCGAACCAGTGATTGCAATCCATGATGTATTGCGCCGCCTCGGGGAATTCCTTGACGAACTTGTAGGACGAGGCCGCGCCGCCGAGCACCGAATAGATTCCCTTCGGCTGCAGACGCTGCTGCTGCATCGTGCGCGCGAGCAAAACGTATTCGTTGTAGTAGTTTGCCGGAATGACGAGATCCGGGTTCTGCGCCTTGATCTTGAGCGCGACGTTGTTGAAGTCGCGCGTCGGGGTCGGATGCGCAATGGTTTCAAGGATCTCGAAGCCGCGCTCGGGGAGCTGTGCATTCAGGAGCTTGGCCAGCCCGGAGCCGAATGCCGAGTCTTCATGCACGATCATCACCGTCTTCGCCGGCTTGCCGGCCTGGTCGTTGAGGGTGACGAGATTGTCGAGCGCCGTCTTGGCGATCACGCCGAAGCCGGGCCCGAACCGAAAGGTGTTCTTGAGGCCGCGCGTGACGATGGCGTCGGTAACGCCCACGTCCACGATATAGGGCAGGTCGTAACGCGCGGCGGTCTGGCTTGCCGCAAGGCAGATCGAGCTGGCGTAGCCGCCGACGATGGCGGCGACCTCCGCCGCGTTCATCTTCTCGACCTCGGCGTTGGCGCCGTCCGGGGTCGATTGCGCATCGCCCAGCGTCGCTTCGATCTTGGCGCCGCCCAGTGCCCTGATCCCCCCGGCCGCATTGAGCTCCTCGATCGCGAGCAACGCGCCGATCCGTCCCTGCTGGCCGGAATACGAAAGCGCCCCGGAGACCGGATGCAGCACGCCGAGCTTCACCGCCGCGCCTTGCGCACGCAGCACGGCTGGTGCCTGCAGAAGTCCGGTCGCCGTCGCGGCGGCGCCCAGCGCCGTGGTCTGCAGAAAACGGCGGCGGCTTACGGAAGCGCAGTGGCGAGGCATTCGGACCCTCCTTGTTCGCCGGCGTCCTAGAGTAACATTGGTCGGTGGGGCCTTCTATATTATTCTATTCCGGCATCACGCGGCGGCGTTACCTGGACATGGACGAACCGCAAACCCTGTTCGACAAGCTCTGGGCCGCCCATGAGATCGTGCGCCGCGATGATGGCGAGGCGCTTCTGTGGGTCGACCGCCATTACGTGCATGAAGGCTCCTTCCATGCCTTCGGTCGGCTGGCCGAGCGGGGCGCGCCGGTGGCCGAGCCCGGTCTCACCTTCGCCGTCGCCGACCATTACGTGCCGACGCGCGGTTCCCGCCGCAGCATCGCGAACCCTGAGATCGCGCGCATGGTTCGCCAGCTCGAAGAGAATACGGCGAAGCACCACGTCGAATTGTTCGGTCTCGACGATCCGCGCCAAGGCATCGTGCACGTGGTCGGCCCGGAGCAGGGCCTGACCCTGCCGGGCCTGCTGATTGTCTGCGGCGACAGCCACACCTCGACCCACGGCGCGCTTGCCGCCTATGCGTTCGGCATCGGCGCTTCCGAAGTCGCGCATGTGCTGATGACGCAGACGATCTGGCAGCGCAAGCCGAAGCGCATGCGCGTCACGGTCGATGGCCGCCTCGGCGCGGGCATCGCGGCCAAGGACATCGCGCTTGCCGTCATTGCTCGCATCGGCGCCGACGGCGCAACCGGCCATGCCATCGAATTTGCAGGGTCTGCGGTCCGCAACCTCTCTGTCGAGGGCCGGCTGACGCTCTGCAACATGTCGATCGAAGCCGGCGGCCGCTGCGGAATGGTCGCGCCCGACGAAACGACCTTCGCCTACCTCAGGGGCCGGCCTTACGCGCCCGAGGGGGCGCTATTCGAGCGCGCGCTCGAGGCGTGGTCGGCGCTGAGGACGGACGCCGGCGCCTCGTTCGACCGCGAGGTCAGCCTTGACGCCGCCGACATCGCGCCGATCGTCACTTGGGGCACCAGTCCCGAGGACGCGCTGCCGATCGACGCCAGCGTGCCCGATCCGGCGCGGGAGCCCGACGCGGCCCGGGCCAAGTATCTGCGCGAAGCACTCGATTACATGGGGATCGCGCCAGGCAAAAAGCTCACCGACATCGCGGTCGACCGCGTGTTCATCGGCTCGTGCACCAACGCGCGCATCGAGGATCTAAGGGCGGCGGCGGCCGTGCTCGCGGGTCGAACGAGCAAGGTCCCCGGTCTGGTCTCCGCCGGCTCCTCCCTGATCAAGCGCCGGGCGGAAGAGGAGGGGCTCGACCGCATTTTTCGCGACGCCGGTCTCGAATGGGGTGAATCCGGGTGCTCGATGTGCGTCGGCATCAACGGCGACCTGGTGGCGCCGGGCGAGCGTTGCGCCTCGACCACCAACCGCAACTTCCGCGGCCGGCAGGGCCAAGGCGCCCGCACGCATCTGATGTCGCCCGCCATGGTCGCCGCCGCCGCGGTCACCGGCCATCTCACCGACGTACGGCCGCTCCTGGCCGGCGGGAAAGTCTGAGCGAAGGCGCGCATGGAAAAATTCACCCAACTGACCGCGACGGCCTGTCCGCTCGACGTCACCAATCTGAATACCGATCAGCTCTTGCCGGCGCGCTATCTGAAGTGGCCGCGGTCGGCCGGGCTCGGCAAGGTGTTGCTGCAGGATCTGCGCTTCGATGCCGACGGCCGCGAGCGGCAAAATTTTCCGCTCAATCAGCCGGCGTGGCGGGACGCTCAGATCATCGTCAGCGGGCGCAATTTCGGTTGCGGCTCCTCGCGCGAAGCCGCCGTCTATGCGCTCTACGATTACGGCATCCGCTGCGTGATCGCGCCGTCCTTCGGCGACATTTTTTCCGGCAATGCGGTGCAGAACGGCCTGCTCACGGCGAGCGTCGCCGACGACGAGGCGGCGGAGATCATGGCTGCGCTGGTGCGCAGCCCGGAGCTGCCGGTCACCGTCGATCTGGAGGAGCAGACTATTCTGTGCAATCGCGCCTACAAATTTTTGATCGATCCGGTCCGCCGCATGCGGCTCTTGCAGGGCTGGGACGATATCGCGCTCACGGAAAGCTTTCGCGAGCAAATTTCCGCGTTCAAGACGGTCGATCGGACGCGTCGACCCTGGGCGTTCCCACGTGCCCACTCGTGAGCCACGACCGCGCGCCACAGGTCACTGATTAAGAATGAATTTGCTATCGGTCGCCGGAGGCGGAGAAATTCCCTGGTCACCGCCCGGGCGGCATCGTCTCGGTCCAAAGCTTGTGGTCGTTGCCGACCAGGTAGACGTGCCACGGGTCCGTGGCGTGGAATGCAGCCCGGCCGGACGCGACCAACACATCGCGGTCGACCAGTACGGCCTGGTCGCGGCCGTCGAGCTCGTGCCACAGCCTGCCGTCCTTGCCGAGCACATAGGCGAGGCGCATGTCCATCCCCTGGAACGCCGCGACCGACGTGTCCACCAGCTCGGCCTTGCCGTTTGCGCCCTGGCGCCACAGCGAGGCGTCGGGAGTCTGGACATAGGTGGTGTCGCCGTCCGGGATGTACTGGAACGCCACAGTCTGCTTGGCGACGAGCGTCCGCGATTGTGCGGTGTCGACCTCGCGCCATAGCTGCTGGTCGGCGGCTAGGACGTAGACGACGCCGGCATCGACGGCCTGGAAGGCCGTGACCGCACGGTCGACCTCCGTGCGCTTGCCGGCATCGCCCAGCTCGCGCCGCAAAGTGCCGTCGGTGCCGAGCACGTAGATCAAGCCGACATTGATCGCCTGGAAGCTTGCGACCGCCTGATCGATCTCAGCTCGGTCGCCGCCGTCGATGTTGGCGCGCCACAGCTTGCCGTTGGTGCCTTGCACGAACAGATGCCCGTCGGCCACCTGGAACGCGGCGACGTCGTGATCGACCAAGCGGGCGTCCTTGGTGCCGATCGTCGCGCGCCACAGCTTGCCGTCCGTGGCGACGACGTAGAGCAGGTTGTTTTCGCTCGCCTGGAAGAGGTTCACCCCGTCGGCCAAAGAACGGCGGCTGTTGCGCCCGTAGCCGACAGGCGGGGCAGCGTTCGGGCGGTCAGTCGGCTCCGCCGCGATGTTATTGTCGCGGCGGATTTCGCCGATCGGGTCCTGCGTCAGGCACCGGCGGAACGCCGCCAGGCCTCCGGGGTCGGTGAGATCGCCGCTCAGCTGGGCACACAAGAGCCGCAACTGTTTGGTGCGGGCATCATCCTCGGTGGACGCGGGCACCGCGATCGAAATGACGGCGATCGCGATCAAGGCCGAGCCGGCCGACGGCGACGCGGCGGCGCGCGAAAGACAGGACATGGCGCAGCCTATTGACGAAGGAGCCGGTGCGCAAGCAGTGTCGGATCAATTCGCGGCACCTTGCTGGGCGCCCGGCTCACTTCGCCGTTTTTACGAAGTCCAAAATCTGATTCGAGAGTTCGGCGTCGCTCGTATTGATGGAATATACTTCCGACATATGGCTGTGCTTCGGCAGAAAGACGAAGCGGGGGCAGCGATCGGCTTTGCACAGCGCGTCGCGCAGTTGGTTGGCCTGCTGGTCGAAGGCCGACGGGTCGAGCTCCGAATAGGCGACCAGCATCGGCGTGGGTGATTTTAGGAGACCTGGGAGCGACGAGCGTTCGGCGTATTGGGAGGCGTCCTTGCCGTAATAGGCGGTGGCGTCGGCTATATCCTTGAATGTCGTCAGGTCGTAGAGGCCGGAGAGGAAGATCGCGCCGGCAATGCCGCTGCCGCGCGGTCCGTAATAGTTCGGGCTCGCCACGTAGGCGGCGACATGCGCCGCGCCCGCGGAATGTCCCATCAGAAAGACGCGCGCAGGATCGCCGCCGCGCGCGGCGATGTTGGCGGAGACCCAACTCACCAGCGCGCTCATGTCCTCGGTCCCGGCCGGCCACGGATTGGCGGGCGCGAGTCGGTAGTCGGCATTGACCCCGACCACGTCGTGGCGGGCGGCGAACAACATGATGTTGTCGAAGAACGTGCTGCCGGGTGGGTGCTTGGAGCCGGCGACGAAGGCGCCGCCGTGGATCATGACGAGAACCGGCCGCGGCTCGGCGCCAGCATTCTCGGCGGCGAATAGATCGAGGACGTGGTGATCGTCCGGTCCGTATTTGACGTCGCGCGTCACCTTGACCTCCGCGTAAGGCTCCTTTTCTTGCAGCGGCGCATAAAGCTTCGCGGTTTCCGGCGGATTGATCACCCGGCCCAATTCGCGAACTCTCTGCTCGACCTCGGGCGGCACCGCGCTCGTCTGCGCCGTGGCGGCGGAGCCGAGCGCGAGGCAAGATATCAAGGCCAGGATGGCGCGGCGGACATGATTTGTAGACATGAGGAATTCTCGTGCAGGACGGCGCGGGAAGCGGCCCCGGCTCCGCTTTCTGTCCCATACGGCATTGCAATGGCGGGCCGCACAGGGACTGGAGCCTTGGATACACTGATTTGAGATCATCCGATCGATGCGTGGACCGACGTTTCGCCCAAATAGCGCGCACCACCGGTGCGCGCCGCTTGAGTCGCGTCACGGCTTTTTCGCCTCCGCGTAAGGATAGACCATCTCCCCCGACTGATACTCCTTCGGCCAGACCACGACCTCGTGCGTCGTCTCCTTGAACTGGTCGAGACCGTTGCCGTTAACGTGTTGGAACTGGGTGAACACCACGCGCGTCTTCGCCCATTCGCCGTCCTTGCCGAAGGTGACGTCGCCGACGACGGTGTTGAAGGAATGGCTGCGTATATAGGCGGCAAGCGTCACATGGTCGAGGCTCTTGGCGCCCTCGACCGCCTCGGCCAGCACCTGACCGGCCGCGTAGGCGAGCGGCGGGAAGACCGGTCCCAACGGATCGATGCCTTGGCTTGGGGCCACCGCGCGGTATTTCGCCAACAGCTCGAGGGTGCCGGGGAACGTGAAGGCCGGCGCCGGCACGAACACCTCGTGATTGACGATGCCGTTCATCAGCGGCCCAAGCTGCATCTTGATCGGCGTCACCAGGAGCCCGATGAAGGCGCCCCCGAACATTTTTGGCGTGAGCCCGATCTCGTTGGCGGCGCGCACGATGCCGACGGAATCCGGTGGATAGGCCGCGACGTAGACGATGTCAGGATTGCTCGCCTGCACCGCGCGAAGCATCGGCGCGAAATCGGCGGTGGAAGGCGGATAGTTCCGGTCGAGCACGAGCTCGAAGCCGCCGAGTTCCTTGATGATCTCGCGCGCGCCGTCGGCCGCATTCTGGGCGAATTCGGCATCGGCGGCGACGATCGCGACAGTCTTCGGGCGCGGCTTGGCCGCCGCCGCCAATTCAAAGAAGCCACGCGAAAAAGCCTTTTGCGGCTCGGGCCCGGTCGGCAGCATCGAGAAGTATTGGTCGTAATGGAGCTTGCTGTTGGCGGCGTTCGCCAGGATGCCGATAGTGGTCTTCTTCGATTGCATCAAAATCGGAATGGCGGGCGCTACCATGTTGGTCGCGTAGGGGCCGATCAACAGCTCGACCTTGTCGACTTCGATGAGCTTCGTATAGATCTGCGGCACGTTGGACGGATTGCTTTGGTCGTCGTAGAAGACGAGCTCGACCGGGCGGCCCAGCAGACCGCCCTTGGCATTGACGTCATCGCGCCAGATCTGCAGCGCGGCCAGCACCTGCTTGCCGATCGGCGCGACTCCGCCGGTCAACGCCAGGCTCATGCCGACCCGGATCGGCTCGACGGCCTTCGCCGCGTCCGCCAGGAACGCCGCACAGGCTATGATCAGTGCTGCTACGGCACCCCTTCCATTAAAGATGCACATGTTCGGTTCTCCTCCGTGTTGGCGCGGTTGCGACGTTGGCCGTCGCCTTTGGCTGCCTTGATCATGCTATCATCTCGTCGCGCGGCGTGTCGGAGAAACTCGCCGGGCAAAATCGCCGCAAGCACAGGCCGCGGCGAGCAGGCAAGGAGCAGCCGATGGCGGATGACACGACCTTCATGCTCGGCACGTTTGCACGGCGGGGGCGCAAACCCTTTGTCGGCTTGGTGCTGCAGGACCGTATCGTCGATCTTCGCGCCGTCGGCGCGACCTTTGGCGACGTGCCCGGGGCCGAGGCGCTCGCGACGACCAATAGCCTGATCGATCTTCTGGATGATTGGGAGAGAAGTTTTTGTGCGGTGCAGCGTTGTGTGGAGCGCATCGTCACGGAAGAACTTGCCGGCGACCGTCTCGCCGGCGCGGTATCGGAGGTCGCCGCGCTCGACGTGCGGCCGCCGATCCTGCGGCCGCCAAAAATTCTCAATGCCGCGGCGAACTACAGCGGGCATCTCAAGGAGATGCGCCGATACACCGAAAGCGGCATGACCTCCGGAAAGGAGCAAATCTTTGCCGGCGAGAAGGCGAGGGCGCGACCGTACCTTTTTCTCAAGGCCTCGAGCTCGCTGTGCGGCGCGTTCGATAACGTGGTGCTGCCGGAAGGCGAGCAACAGACGGACTGGGAAGCGGAGCTAGCGCTGGCGATCGGGATCGGCGGGAAGCGCATCTCCGCCGCGCGCGCCATGGACCATGTGGCGGGGTTCATGACGTTCAACGACGTATCGTGCCGCACCACGCTGTGGCGGGAAGACCGGCCCAATTTCCGTACCGATTGGCTTGCCTCGAAGTCGTACGACACGTTCGGACCCTTGGGGCCGTATTTCGTGCCGAAAGCCTTTGTCCCGGATCATGCGGGATTGCGGATCGAGCTGAAGGTCAATGGCAAGACCATGCAGGATGGTCTCGCCGGCGACATGATCTATTCCCCCGAAGAGCAGATCGAATACGCCTCGCGCTTCATGACGCTCGAGCCCGGAGACGTCTTTGCGACCGGCACGCTCGCGGGCGTCGGCCAAGGCACCGGCACGTTCCTAAAACCCGGCGACGTCATGGAGGCGGAAGTCCTCGGCCTCGGCCGGCAACGCAACCGGGTGGTGGCGGCGCAATGATTCGCCGCCGATAACGCCGGCCATCGCACCGCCGCAGTTCAATGATGGTGACGTCGCTGCACGCCAAGAGCGTTGCGCGGCCTGCGGATAGCTTCCGGGGGATTGCGGCGTCTGCTATCGTCCGCGCCGCTCGGGGCGACGCGGACTATTGTTTGTAGGTGAGGAGGATCATGATGCCTTTGAATTCCAACGCGTTGGGCGCGACGTTGAGCATGCTTGCCGTTGCCGCGGTGGTAACAGCTGCTCCGGTCTTGGCGCAACAAAACCCGCCGCCGGGCGGCTCGCCGCCGAGCGGACCGAGCGGTCAGCCAGGCGCGCCGCCGCCGCAGGCAGCGCCTGTCCGCCCCGGCGCCCCGCGCTATGCCTTGGCCATCGCCAACGTCAATCTGCGCAGCGGACCGGGCACGGACTCGCCGCTCATCACGACCATTCCAGGCGGCAGCAACGTCGTGGTCAACGGTTGCAGCGGCGAGTGGTGCTCCGTGATGTGGAACGGACACAGCGGCTACGCGATCGCCCGAAACCTCGACACCGGGGGGCCGCGCGAGGCGAGACAATATCGCCCGCAGCCCGGATATGCCGCCGAGCCCGACCATGAACCCGGGCCGCCGGTCGTGTATGGAGCGCCCGGATATTACCCGCCGCCGCCCGTTGTCTACGGCCCCGGTTATTACGGCCCCGGCTATTACGGTCCTGGTTACTATGGTCCGGGGTGGGGTTGGGGAAGGCGATGGTGAGGACCGGTTCGCGGCAGCCATCGAGGATTGCAAGTCTAGCAGTAGCTTAGCAGAGACGTTTTTTGCATTCGTAGAGCTAATGGTTTCGGATGCCGGTTGCCCTCCTGGTGCAACACTCCGGCCGACGTCCGAAACCCTCCAAAGCCCCGTGCCGCTTTTTTCGGCGATTGTCTCCGCCATTTGAACCTGCTTGCCAGGCCAGCTGATTTGGCGGACAATTCTCATATGTTATGAGTCATAGGGATGGAACCAACGCAGCGAAAAGGCTTACCCAGTGGGTCAGAACGCGCGCCTCCTTCAGGGAGCATCGGCGCCCGGACCATCGCGCGCGGCTGTGCAGTCCACTGAACTACCAAGGGAATTCTTGAGACCTCGGTGATTTGCCCCTATGACGGCTGTAAACAGAATCGACCAAGACATTGGTTGGCAGGAGGGGCAGGCCCGTGAAAAAACTGCGTCGGACAAGCCTGAGCGGGGACGCCTACACGTTTGTTCGCGACCTTTTTCTCAACGGTGACCGGTACAATCCAGGCGATAAGATCAGCGTCGAAGAGCTCAGCCGCGAGCTCGGGGTTAGCCGCACCCCGCTGTGGGGCGCCATCAACCGGCTCGAAGCGGAAGGCATCGTCGAGATCGTTCCGCGCCAAGGCGTCTATCTCATCGACTACGACCCGCAGCGTGCGCTGGAGATCTATGTCGCCCGGGAGGCGTTGGAGGGCATGGCGGCGCGGCTCGCTGCCGAGAACATGACCGATCGCCAGCTCGCGGCGCTGAAGACGATGGTCGCCGAGCAGCGTGCGCATCTGGAGAAAGGCGATGTCGAGCGTTACTACGCCGCCGCCTTGGAGTTCCATGAGCAGGTGCTGCGCATCGCCGGCAACCACGCGCTCGAGCGGCTGCTGCTGTCGATCCTGGCGCAGATCCGAGCGATGCGGCTGCAGCAGAAGTTTGTGCCAATGCGGCTTCCCGATTCGTGCGAGGACCACGTCAAGCTGATCGAGGCCTTTGCCTTGCGCGACGGTGATCGGGCCGAGCAGGAGGCCCGCAGCCACATCCGCGACCTGGCGGCGCAAATCCGTCAGGTCATGCCGACCGAAGCGCCTATCTGGGGCGGCGGTGCCAGCAAGCGGGCTTCATAAGAGCGCCTGAGAAGTTCCATCACATGGCCGTCCTGAACGCCGGTCGGCGGGCGGGCGCGGCGCAAGGAAACGCAAATGCCCTATGAAAGTCTTCGGCCTTATCTCGATCGGCTCACGCAGCAAGGATTGATGCGCTGGATCGACAAGGAGGTCGACAAGGATTGGGAGATTTCCGCAATCGGTCGCATGATCTTCCGCGGCATGGCCGAAGAGCGTCGCTACGGTTTTGGCTTCCGGAACATCAAGGGCTACCCGGGCGGCCGGGTCGTGTCGGGAGTCGTGGCGGCTTCGACCAAGACGATGGCGGTGGCGCTCGACTGCGAGCCGACGCCCGCCGCCATTCACGAACGCACCATTCAGGGGATCGCCAATCCGATCGAGCCGGTCATCGTGAAGACCGGACCTTGTAAGGAAGTGATCCTCAAGGGCGATGACGTTGACCTGACGCGACTGCCGACGCCGATTTGGACGCCTGAAAAGGATGCCGGTCCGTACTTGACTCCCCTTTGGGTCACAAAGGATCCAGACGACGGGACGCGCAACATCGGCATTCGCCGGGCGCAGGTGAAGAGTAGGAGCAGGACGGGCATTCTGTTCGGTGCGCCCGACCGCGGCGGCGCCATCCACCACGCCAAATGGAAGGCGCGCGGCAAGGCCATGCCGGCCGCGTTCTATATCGGCGCGGATCCGGTGCATTACCTCGTCGCGCCGGGCCGCTACGGCGTGGACGAGCTTGCTATTGCGGGCGGGATCCGCGGCCAGGCCGTCGAGATGGTGAAGTGCGAGACGGTCGATATCGAGGTGCCGGCGACCGCCGAAATCGTCGTGGAGGGCGAGATCCCCACGGACTATCTGGAGACCGAGGGACCGTTTGGTGAGTTCAGCGGGTTCATGGCCGGCGGGCGCCGGTGTCCAGTCTTCAACGTCACCTGCATCACGCATCGGAAGGACCCGATCCTGCTCGGCATCATCAGCCAGTTTCCGCCGAGCGAGAGCAGTATGATCAAGCGCAATCTGCTCGAGGCCAACCTGCTCAAGCACCTTAATCAGACGCTGCGTATTCCGGGCATCGTCGACTTGCATGCGCTGGAATCCGGCGGCTGCACCGCGACCCTCTGGGTCAGCTTGAAGAAGATGTACACCGGGCATGTCGATCAGCTCGCCATGGCGGTGCTCGGATATTTCGGCATGAGCTACTACAAGTGGATCATCATTGCCGACGCGGACGACGACATTCGCGATCCCTTCATGCGGGAATGGATTTTGTCCTGGCGCGTCAATCCGGCCCGCGACATGCGCGTGCTGCCGAACACCGCGGCGGTCGAGCTCGACCCGTCGGGCCACCCGCCGGACGAATTTCCCGACGAGGATCTCGGCTCCAAGGTGATCATCGATGCCACGCGCCGCTGGCAATATCCGCCGGTCTCGTTGCCGCCGCGCGAGCGGCTCGAGCAGGTCGCGTCAAATTGGGCGGACTACGGCCTGCCGCCGCTCGACGAGATCCGGTTGCCGAAATGTCTTTGAGATCGGATCGGCGGGCGGGGTCTCGTCGGTGGAGTAAGGTAAAGAAGTGAAATCCAGCACTCCGCCGATGAAAAAACCGTATGACCGCAATCAGGGTTGAACGGGTGTCGCAACGGTTGAACGCGCGCTCGTTGCATAACCTGTGAATTTCCGACCCACGACATATTGCTGGATTGCGCTCGCCGGTGCCATGTTGGGGGCCTGCTGGCCTGAAGACTGTTGCGGCTGCCGAGCGCTGACGACCGCAGAATTCAGCGGCTGAGGAAAACCTTATGATGATGACGCTGCTCAGCGGCGGGACGCTGCACTTGGAGCAACTCGTGCTGTTCACGACGTTGATCCTATGGTGGGCGCTGATGCGGCCGATGATGGTGCGCGACTACGACAGCCGGAAGCTCCCGCCCAATCCGGCGGCCCGGATCATCGTCGTGCTCATGTATGTGTTGATCTATCTGGTCTTGGCGTTCTCGCTCGACCGTTTCGGCCAATCCGCCTTGCCGTATCTGGCGCCGCTGCCGTTCGTGGCGTCGCTCGTCAAGTCGATGGAGAATCAAGCACCGCTGCTCGCCATCGCGACGCTCGGCGGGCTATGGCAGGTGGCGTTCTTCCGCGATCTCGAGCGCGCATTGCTGGTTTCGTTGCACAGCACCCGCCATCTGCATTCCGATAGTCAGCTGCTGGCCCGGCATCTCGCGCGCTGTGTGTTCAATCCTTCCGCCGTGCAGCGGAACCTCGATCTCAATCATCTCAGGAAATACGGGGTCTTCGTCGAGGGCGACGATGTCGGCCCGGCCGACCTGATGATCGTGAACAATTGGCGCAAGGTTTCCTCATTGCTGCGCCTGGTGCGGGTTTGGAACGAAGATGCCGCGCGGCTGCTGACCCCGCAGGACATGGAGGTTCTCGACGAGATCGAGACCGCGCACGAGCGCAAGACCCAGCTGGCCATGAATATCATCAAGATGACGCAGCACGCTGCCGACGGCAAGGAGGCGAGCAGGCTCTTGTCCGACTTGATGCAGTCGCTGTCGGCGACACTGCAGCTCGACCGCAGCAACTTGGCGGATGTCGAAGCGCAGGCGAGAACGATCCTGGGCGCCGGCGCCCGAAGCGGCGCGCCGCTGACGGTGAAGCTGAGCGCGCAGGAGCTCAGAAACTGTATCTATCAAATCCAGGGTTACTTCGAGGTCGAGTACGACGCGCTGTTGCAGCGCCTGGCCGAACTCGCCGCCAAATCCACCGTGCTGGCCGGTCCGGCCGGTGCCGAGCGCCTAGACGCGCTCAAGGCCGCCGGTTTCCTCGGGCTCGGCCGCATTGATCGCATCAGCCTCGACAATGTGCTTTGGCTTTTCCTGGTCGCCTCGGTCGGCGGCTTCCTCATCAAGTATATCAGCAACATCGGCGACATCGGCACGGCCCCCGGGCAAACGAACCCGGAGGTCGTGGCGCGTTTCGCCTTCACCATGGCGATTGCGGGGCTGATCGGCGCCATCGTCGGATCGATCCGTCGCTATGCGCGCGCGCCCATCGCGCCATGGAGCGTATATCTCGCAGCGGGCATAGCCGCAGCCTTCCTCTATGTGGGAATCATCATGGCGGACGACCTGCTGAAGGAATTTCTCGGGATCGAGCCGCAGGCGGGCCGCCCACCGTTTTCGCTTATGCGCCAGGTACCTTGGAGCCTTGTGCCGCTGATGTTGACCGTGGCGGTCTGTTACCTTGCGCGTCTGAAGAGTTGGGCTGAGTTGCTGCGGCTCGGGCCCTATGGGTCCTATCTTGACCGCGTGATCGACGGCGCGTGCGTCAGTGCGGCGGTATTGCTCGGCTATTACGCCGCGGTTGCGCTACATCCGTTGCTCCATATGGAATTGCCGGCGGGCCTCGCCCACAGAATTGCGATGCCGCACACATTACCCATCCCGATCAACACGTCGTTGCAGGTGCAAGCTTTCTTGATCGGCTTCTTCTTCGTCCGCGATGCGCGCCGCGTGGCGCACGCCACCATCGTGGAGAGCGCCGCGGCCCTCGTGCCCAGATTTAGACCAACGAAGCTAGCTGATGCTTCCCCGGCGTCCGCCGCCGCCCCGGTGGCGACGCCCGCGGAATGACGGCTTGCGGCGCTGGGAGTCCGCTCATGGCCGGTCCCGGCGTGGCACTTCAGCTGCCGAGGAACGTCGTGAACTTGTCGACCGCGCAGCGCTCGGTGCGGAACTGATTGACGCGGGCGCCAAAATCGGCGTAGCCGACGGCCATGCCGCACACGATCTTGTGGTCCTCACTGATCGGCAAATGCGCCCGGATGATTTTCGGATACTCGGCGATCGCGGCTTGCGCGCAGGTGTGCAGGCCGAATGAACGCGCGGCGATCATGATGCTTTGCAGAAAGCCGCCATAATCCATCCAGCTGCCGACCTCGAGGCGCGCATCGATGGTGAAGACCATGCCGAGCGGCGCCCCGAAGAAATTGTAATTGGTGGAGCGTTGCTCCTTCATGCGCTCCTTTTCGCCCCGCTGGATCCCAAGCGTGCCATAAAGGCCCCAACCGCAGGCGCGGCGGCGCGCGAGATAGGGATCAAAAAGCGTGTCGGTATAATACTTGTAGTCGCGCTCGTGCCCGGGCTCGTCAGCCAGGTAGGCCGCGCGGATGGCATTGCCGAGAGTTTGCAGCGGCTCCCCGGTGAGGACGAGCACGTTCCACGGCTGCAGGTTTGAGCCGCTCGGCGCGTTCGAGGCAATCGATAGAATTTCGCGGATGACGGGAAGCGGCACCGGCGTGCTCAGAAACTTTCGCGCCGACTGACGCGAGCGAATGGCCTCCGCCACGCTCGTTGCCGCATCTGCCTGCGGGATGTCGGCGGCCGGGACGATCGGCTCGTGGATGATGGCGCCCATGGCAAAAGCCCTTCAGTTGCCGAGGTGCCGCGAATAGGCCGGGGGCCGCCTCCTTGGCACGGATATTGCTGAACGATCTACTGACGCTGGTCGATTGCAGATGCACTTCCTATTCGGGATCAGCTTGGACCAGCGTGCGGTCATTATGCAACAGACCAGCCGGTGTTGCCATCGGACTTTCCGCCGCGAGCTTAGTGTAACAAGGAGACAGGCGATGCATAGAGTTTGGGCCGTCCTCGCCGTGCTGGTCGCCACTGCCGCGACGCTCCCGGCCTTCGCCGAGGAAAGGACGCCGGTACGCTTTACGCTCGACTGGAAATTTCAGGGCCTCCACAGCTGGTACTATCTCGCGCTGAAGCGAGGGTACTTTGCCCAGGAGGGCCTCGACCTAACGATCGATCAGGGAGAGGGCTCCGCCGCGACCGTTACGCGAGTGATGAGCGGCGCTTACGACGCTGGGTTCGGAGATATCAACGCCATCATCCAGAATGCCGCGCTGCATCCGGGCGCCGCGCCGGTGATGGTGTACATGATCTACAGCAACGGGCCCTTCGTGATGGGAACGTTGGCCGGCGGGCCGATCAAGCAACTCAAGGACGTTGAGAATCATACGATCGGGTCGCCCGCCGGAAGCGCGGCGCTCGCCTTGTTTGGGACCTTGGCGAAGAAAAACAACATCGATCAAAGCCTGATCAAGTTCGTGAACATGGCGCCCAATCTGCAGGACCAGATGCTCGTCAGCCGGCAGGTCGACGCCACGCTCACCTTTAACGTGACGAGTTACATCAACATAATCGGTATGCATCTCGACCCCGACAAGGATATTCGCTGGTTTTACTTCAACAATTACGGGCTCGACCTCTATTCGAACGGCATCATGGTGTCGCCCAAGCTCCTGCAGAGGCCCGACATGGTGAAGGGTCTTGTCCGCGCCATCAATAAGGGGATTGTCGAGGCAACCAAGAACCCGGATGAGGCGATCGCAGCTCTCGTCGAGCAGGAGCCGTTGATCAATAAGGACCTCGAGAAACGTCGCATGCTCTATGCTCTTCGGACCTTGATATTGACTCCCGAGGAAGCCGAGCTTGGGATCGGCGACGTGAAGGACGCCCGCCTGAAAGCCTCGATCAGCCAGGTGGCGCAATCCTTCGGCTTGTCGCGTGAGCCCGACGGGTCGGAGATCTTCAACCGATCCTTCCTCCCACCGCGCGCCGAACGTGCCCTTGAGTTAACGCAATAGGCTGAGGCTGCGCGGCGGTCGCGACAGGCACACGGCTTGCAGGGTCCGAACCCTGTAAGCACGCAATTTGGGCCGGTGTGCGTTCCGGAGGCGATCATATCGAGAGGCAATCCGCTCTTTGAGCAGGAATTGAGCTTTGCGTGCCCAGGCATGCAGCTGTATGACTACGATTCGAGCAATTGCACCGGGCGTTGGCGAAGGGTCTTCGACCACAAGGGCGCGCATCGCTGCGCCGCGGATCGATCAAATGGGAAAAGAAAATAGGAGTATACGATGATGCGCTGGCGCTTGCGTTCGAACCTTGCCGGCCTGCTCGCCGTCTCGGTTGCGGCCATGCTCTCGCTTGCCGCCGTGGCGGCGGAGCCGACGAAAATCAAGTTCGTGCTCAACTGGAAGTACCAGGGACCGCAGGGATGGTTCTTTCTCGCCGAGGACCGCGGCTACCTGAAAGCGGAAGGCATCGATATCACCTACGACCAGAGCAACGGATCGGGGGCCGGCGTCCCGCTCATCGCGCAGGGCACCTACGATGCGGCCTTCAGCGACATCAACGCGCTGATCGAGTTTGCCGCTAAGAAACCCGACGAGGCGCCGATCGCCGTCTACCTCCTGTACAACCGCCCGCCCTTCACCATCGCGGTCAAGGCCGATAGCCCGATCCACACGCCCAAGGATCTTGAAGGCAAGACGTTGGGCGGTTCCCCGGGCGACGGCGCGCTCAAGCTCTTTCCTGCGTTCTGCAAGATCACCATGATCGACTGCACGAAGATCAACATCACCAGTATGCAGCCGAGCCTGCGCGAGCAGATGCTCATGCAAGGTCAAGTCGACGGGGTTTTCGGCTACGTCAATACCATTCGCTTCAGCGCCAAGCTGATGGGCGTCGATGACAAGCAGCTGCGCTACATCAATTACGGAGACTATGGGATGGACCTCTATTCCAATGCCGTGATGGTGTCGAAGCGCTTGGCCAAGGAGAAGCCCGAGGTGGTGAAGGGGCTGGTACGAGCCATCAACAAAGGGCTGCTCGATGCGTTGAAGGACCCCGACGCGGCGATCGCCGCGGTGGCCAAGCGCGAGCCGCTGATCAAGAGCGCGATCGAGCGCGAACGCTTCGACGCGACCATCGCGGCCGAGATGAACCACCCGGAAGTCGCCAAGATCGGCCTTGGCAATGTCGACACGGCCCGGCTCAAGAAATCGATCGACATCCTGGTGGTCGCGGATGCCCTGCCGCGCACGCCGGGCATCGATGAGATCTTTACCCCGGCCTTCCTGCCGCCCGCCGATGAGCTGGTGAAGAAGCTGTTCTGATCGCGGCATCGGCGACGGTCCGCCGGCTCGGCCTTGAGCGGTGGACCGGGGTGCCGCCGCGACAACTGACATGACCGAGCCGCTATGGATTTGGGACTGAAGGGACGGGTCGCCGTCATAACCGGGCCGGCAAAAGGCATGGGTGCCGCGATCACCAATGCCTTCGCGGCCGAGGGCGCGCGGCTCGCCCTGATCGGCCGCGACACCGCCGCGATCGAGCCGGTCGCCGCCGAGGTGTTGGCCCGTGGCGGCGATGCCATCGTGTTGTCGTGCGACCTCACCGACCCCGATCAATGCGAGGGCGCGGCGCGGGAAACCAGGAATGCGTTCGACGGGCGCATCGACATCCTCGTCAATGTCGCCGGCGGCTCCGGGCCCATCGGCAAGACCGGTGTCGAGACGACACCCGCGGAGTTCGACGCCATCGTCACCCTGAATATGCACGGCTGCTTCCACACCATGCGCAGCGTGCTCCCGACGATGATGGCGCAACGCTACGGCAAGATCGTCAATGTCGGCGGCACCTTCGGCATGCGCGGCCGCGCCGGCCGCATGGCCTATTCGGCATCGAAATGGGGGCTGCGCGGCATCACCAAGAGTTTTGCGCTCGAGGTCGGTTCCTACAACATCAACGTCAATTGCGTCGCGCCGGGTATGGTCGACGGCCCGCGCTTCCGCGACAAGGTGTGCGCCGACATGGCGCGCCGGCTCAACATCACGGTCGAGGAGGCCGCGGCTCGGCACGCCGCCGACTATGCGCTGAAGCGCGTGACCGCGGATGCCGACGTTGCCAATGCCTGCTTGTTTCTCGCCAGTGACGTATCGCGTCAGATCACCGGCGTCGACCTGGCGGTCGATGGCGGCTGGGCGATGCTGTGAAAGCGTCTTCTGCGTCCCATACGGAGGCTTTCGTCGAGCTCGAGGGCGCGACCGTCACCTATGGGCGCGGGTCGCGCGGGGTGCATGCCTTGGCGCGGACCGATTTGCGGGTGGGGCAGGGCGATTTTGTCGCCTTGGTCGGCCCTTCGGGCTGCGGCAAGTCGACCATACTCAAGCTCGTCACCGGACTGATCAAGGCATCGAGCGGCTTCGTCTTCGTCTCGGGACGTGAAGTCGGAGCCGAGCCGATGCGGGTCGGGATGGCGTTTCAGAATCCCACCTTGCTGCCGTGGCTCTCGATCCGCGACAACGTCATGCTGCCGTTGAAGATCGTCGCGCCGTTCCGGCAGGAGTACCGTGCGCAGCGCAAGCGGGCGTTTCGCGAGCGGGCGGACGCGCTGCTGGCGCAAGTAGGGCTTGCCGGGTTCGGCGACAAATATCCGTGGCAGCTTTCCGGCGGCATGATGCAGCGCGCCTCGCTCTGTCGCGCGCTGATCCACGATCCGCAACTGCTGATGCTCGACGAGCCGTTCGGTGCGCTTGATCAATTCACCCGCGAGGAGCTGTGGGCGATCATGCAGGATCTGTGGATGGCGCGCCGGCCGACGGTGCTGCTCGTCACCCACGATCTGAAGGAGGCCGCCTATCTCGCCAACCGCATCTGCGTCATGCAGGCCCGCCCCGGGCGGATCATCGACGACAGCCCGGTGCCGTTTGCGCGCCCGCGCGTGATCGATACCTGCTATCTGCCCGACTTCGTCGCCATGACGCAGCGCCTGCGCGAGCTGATTGTCTCCGCCCGCACGCTCGACCCGTCTTCCGAAGGAGCCGACCGCGCGCCGCACCAAAGCGCGGCCGCATCATTGAATCCCGAGCGGGCCGCGTGATGAACCAGGAACTGCATCGCCGCATCGCCTCGATCGCGCTCATCGTCGGTCTCTTCGTCGCCTGGGAGGTGATCTGTCGCGTCTTCGGGGTGAGCGACATCGTCATCCCGAGGCCGAGTCAGATCCTGGTCGCGTTGTGGGAACGCATGCCGCAGCTGTGGCCGCACACGCTGCAGACCCTCTACACCACGCTTGTCGGCTTTCTCTTCGGCATCATCCTCGGCATCGTGCTCGGCGTCATGGTCGGCTCCTCGAAGCTTGCCTACGACGTGGCCTATCCGTTGCTGGTCGGCTTCGCGTCGATCCCGAAGGTCGCGGTGGTGCCAATCTTTGTGCTTTGGTTCGGCGCCGGGACCGTGCCGGCGATCCTGACCGCCATGATCATGTCGCTCTTTCCGATCGTCGTGAATGTCGCGACCGGCCTCGCCACGACGGAGCCCGAGCTTGAAGACGTGATGCGGGCCTGGCGCGCGAGCAAGTTCGACATTCTGTGGAACGTCGGGCTGCCGCGGACGATGCCGTATTTCTTTGCCTCGTTGAAGGTCGCGGTGTCATTGGCCTTCGTCGGCACGGTGATCTCTGAAACCGTCGCGTCGAATCGGGGCATCGGCAACGTGATGATGATCGCGAGCTCCATGTTCGACGTTCCGCTGGTCTTCGCCGGCCTGGTGATCCTGGCGGCCCTGGGCATCGCGCTCTATGTCGTGTTCTCGTTCATCGAGCACCGGGTCACCGGCTGGGCGCATCGTAAGGACGAACTGGTGGTGAGCTGAAAACGATGCGCAACATCACCTGCGCCCATCTGATCGCCGACGCCGACACGCCCGTCCGCTCGGCGCAGGAGGTTCGGATCGTCGACGCGCAAATTGCCGCGGTCGGCGCCGCGCCGGGCCCGGTCGATCAGCTTTTGGCCCTGCCGGCGCTTGTCAACGCGCATGATCATGGCCGCGCGGTGCGCACGAGCTCGCTCGGCGCCGGCGGCAAGCCGCTCGAGGCCTGGCTGAATTATCTCGCCTTGTTTCCGTCCGTCGATCCCTACCTGGCGGCCGTCGTCTCGCTCGGAACGAGCGCGCTTGGCGGGGTCGGCACGGTGATGGTGCACTATACCCGTGCCCAGGGGTTCACGGATTTGCCGGCGGAGGCCGTCGAGGTCGCCCGCGCCGCGCGCGACGTGGGCGTCCGGGTCGGTTTCGCGGTGGCGATGCGCGACCGCAACCCCCTGGCCTACGGCCCCTCGGAGCCCATCCTCGCCGCGCTTCCATCATCGGCGCGGCGCGAAGTCGAGCAAAGGTTCCTGCGCCAGCCGCCGACGCCGTCGCAGTTCGTCGCGCTCGTCGAGGCGGTGGCGGCGGCCGCCGCCGGACCGCATTTCGACGTGCAATACGGACCGAACGGCGTGCAGTGGTGCAGCGACGCGCTGCTCGAGGCGGTGGCGGACGCCTCCCATCGCAACGGCCGCCGGGTGCACATGCATCTGTTCGAGACCCGCTACCAACGCGCCTGGGCCGATGCGGCCTATCCGTCCGGCGTCGTGCGTCACCTCGATGCCATCGGCCTCCTGTCGCCGCGGCTGACGCTGGCGCATTGCGTGTGGGCACGGCCCGACGAGCTTGAGCTCCTGGCCGAACGCGGCGTGCGCATTGCCGTGAACTCGAGCTCGAACCTGCTGCTGCGCTCCGGCGTGGCGCCGCTCGCGACCATGCTCGCCAAAGGCTGCCGCGTGGCACTCGGGGTCGATGCGCTTGCACTCGACGACGACAGCGATGCCTTGCGCGAGCTGCGGCTCGCGCATCTCCTTCATGCCGGCACGGGCTTCAAGGTGTCGGTCAGCCGCGAGCAGATTTTGCGCATGGCATTTGCGAACGGACGCTTTTCCGTCACCAATGTCGCCGACGGCGGCTCCATCGCGGCCGGCGGACCGGCCGATCTCCTGCTCCTGGATTGGTCGGCGATCGATGACGATCGGCTGCGCGACGACATCGACCCGCTGGTTCTCCTGTTGGCGCGCGGCAAGGCGCAGCATGTCCACGAGCTGATCGTCGCCGGGCGCTCCGTCGCCAAGGACGGAAAAATTCTCGGCGTCGACCTGCCGGCCGCGCGGAAGGAGATCATGGCCCGGATGCGCGCCGGCATGGCGGCCAACGCATCTCTGGCGACGGCGGTGCAGGCGCTCGACGGGGTTTTGGCGCGGCATTATGAGCCCGATGCGCCCTGCTGCTGACGCCGGCAACATTGGTTCGGCAATGCTCATTATCTGAGCGGTCGCGCTTGCGAGCAGTTGGGACAATGCCTGCTTGCGTTGCCGGGGAGCGCCCGGTCCTTGCGCCTCTCGCTATTCGGCCTGCCCGTGCGTTTTGCCGACCGGCTCGGCGCTGACCAGCACGGCCGCAACAATGCATGGCTCGCTGCCGCGTACGCTCCAGGAGTGATTGGTCCCACGCTGGACGAGAATATCGCCGGCTCTCAGTAGCTTTTCGCCAGTCTCCATGATGGCGTGGATCTCACCTTTTAGAATGATGATGTAATCGACCGTTGCGGTCTTATGCATCATCGGGTCGGCGTTCGATTTGTCTTTGGCATGACCTGCGCCAATAGATTCAAACGCCTTCACGGCATCCGTATTGACGCGCCACTGGGAGTCCGGCGGAAATTCCACGATTCTGAGGATCGTACCTCCCGTAGGGGGCTCAAGTCGTACTGGTCGTGCTGCGGCATCGCCGTAGCTTTCGTTATTCGCGGGAGCACTTGTCGTCTCCCACAGGTCGGTGAGCGCAAGGCCAGGCATCGAATCCATTTCTTTCACGTTCGGCGCCAGACCGTCCATGAGGAAAGACGAATTTCCATTCTTGTCGTGGCCGGTAACCACGCGCCTGACACGCCAAACCAAGATACGCTCCTGTCATTCGATGGGTGGCCCGACGCACTGCGTGGCGGGTCATTTCGCCGCGCCGCTGGCGGCGGGGCCCCAGCATAGTACAGGCCTTGTACGGATTGGCAATAATTTTGTACAATCGTTCAACTCGATGAGGACGCATGAGCGGCAAGAGCGCGCGCGATAAGATCCTGAATGCTGCAGAAATGCTGTTTGCAGAGCATGGGCTTCACGCCATTTCGCTGAGGCGGATAGCAGCTGCCGCGGCAGTGCCGACCGGGCTCATCGGCTATCACTTCGGGTCCAAGGACGGACTGTATCGCGCAGTCTTCGAACGCTTCTCGCCGACGATCGTCGGCGAGCGGCTTGCCGGCCTGCGGCTCGCGGAAGCCGAGCCGGATGCGGAGCGACGACTGGAGCTCATCGTAAAGGCGCTGGTCCTGCCGATGGTGCGGCTGCGGACGATCGACGATCAGGCGCGATTTGGCCGGCTGATGGCGCGAGAGGCAAGCGATCCCAATGCCTTCGAGCGCGGCATCATTCCGCAGCTCTTCGACCCGGTGGCGCAAGAAGTAGTCGGTGCGCTGGCGCGAGCGATGCCGGAACGAAGTCAAACCCAGATCTATTGGGGCTATCAATTCATGCTCGGTGCCTTGATTTTTCTGATGGCCGACACAGGCCGCATCGAACGGCTGTCGGGAGGGCGCTGCAAGTCGCGCGACGCGGAATCGATTGCCCGTTATCTCGTCCCGTTCCTGGTGGCCGCGCTGTGCGGCGGGCTTGCCGCGACGCCGGCTGGCGATGAACCTTTATCGAAAGTCGTGCGGCACCCGGCGGACCGGCAACCGCAACAATTGAAGAAGGAAGCAGCCCATGAAGCTCGTCTCATTCGTTCCGGAAGGCGGGGTGCCACGCGCGGGCGCTCTGGTTGAGGACGGACGCGCAGTCGTAGACCTCGGCGCGGCGCACCAGCTCTCCCTGATCGGCGCGGGCACCTTGTCGCGATGGACGGAAGAGTTCTCGGCGTCGCCTGCTGGCCGTGCTCGGCGCTGGGCTGGGTTTTGGCGCGGCCAGCCCGATGTGCCCCGCTGCTAATGCCCGGATATTGGTGTTTCTCCGATTTAGGACCGGACAAGCCTCGCAGCAAGAATTGCATACAATTTGTTCAGGCATAAAGCATTGATTTGGCAATATGAATTGCCCTATCGCCCAATCATATGGGCTGATTGAACTTTTATTGCGCACCGACCGTGCACCGACCATGCGATTCTTCCCCGCCACTCGCACGGGTGGTGACGGGCGACCGGGGCGGATGTAAAAGTATTCGATGAAACAATGAGGTAGTTTGTGTCGCCTGGCGGTGGCAGGTGCTGGCATGCCCGTTGCACCGTCGTGTTTCATGTCAGCTGTCGGCAACCGGGCTTCGGCCACATCCAATCGGGGCGTGCGCGTGTCGGTGTCCGCAACGGCGATCCGCCCCGCGCTCGCTCCGAGCTCCGATTTGAACCGCAAGCGCGTTCGCCGGGCGATCGAGTTTGTCATGGGGCCGGCGCTGCTGATCGCCGTCTGGTGGGTGGCTTATGCGGGCACGCTGGTCGATCCGCATCTGCTGCCGTCGCCGTTCGCAACCTTGGCCGACACGGGCAAGAACATCGCGTCCGGCGCGATGACCCGCGACTTTTTGCAGACGCTGCTGCGGGTCGTCTATGCTTTCGGCGTCGCCGTCGCCTTTGGCGTGCCCGTCGGCATCGTGCTGGGCGCCAATCAAAGCATCTATCGCTCGGTAGAGTTCCTGATCGACTTCTTCCGCTCGACGCCGGCGACCGCCATGTTCCCACTCTTTCTGCTGCTGTTCGGACTCGGCGAGTTCTCCAAGATTGCCGTCGCGGCGTTCGCAGCCTGGCTGGTGATCGTGTTCAACGTGGCCTATGGGGTCATGAATGCGCGGCAGACGCGGATTCTTGCCGCGCGCTCGATGGGCGCGGGCCGGCTGCGCATCTTTCGGGATGTCATCTTCTTCGAGACTCTGCCACAGACCTTCGTCGGCCTGCGCACCGCCGTCTCGGTTGCCCTTGTCGTCATCATCGTCGCCGAGATGTTCATCGGCGCGGTGGATGGGCTCGGTCACCGCATCATCGATGCCCAGATCTCCTATCAGCTGACGGACATGTACGGCTCGATCCTTATTGCGGGGGCCATGGGTTACGGCGCCAACCTTCTGTTCCTCATCGTCGAAAAGCTGTTCATCCATTGGTCGGGGCGATGAGCTCCGGCCGCAACCGCCACCTATCGAAGGAAAATCTCGATGAAATCCTGCAAGATCGCCGCGCTCGCGGCCGGCTTGGCCGTATTGTCCGGCACCGCCGACGCCGCATGCGACCACATGGAGAAGGTGATCGCGGTATGGCTGCCGATCATGCAAACCAGCGCCTATTACGTCGCGCTCGAGGAAAAACTGTTCGAGAAGGCGTGCATCGAAATCGCCTCGAACAAGCTCGAGTCTCCCAACCAGATCATCGATGCGCTGGTCGGGGCGCGCGCCGACTTCGGGCCGCCGGGCGCGGCGGCGGGCATCGCGATGTTGGCGGAATCGAAGTTTCCCGGAACCTTCAAGGTCTTTGGGCTGCAAGGGGGAGGGATCAAGGTCGGCCTGATCAATGACGGTCTCATCGTCAAGGCGGATAGCGACATCAAGAGCTTCGCCGACCTCAAAGGCAAGAAGCTCGGCCATGTTCCCGGCATCCAGTGGCGGACGATCTCCCGCTACCTGGTGCGCTCAGCCGGCCTCGATCCGGACAAGGATGTGACCCTCGTCGACCTCGCGGTTGGGATGCAGGTTCCCGCCGTCGTCGGCGGCAGCGTCGATGCCACGCTTTCGCTCGAGCCGGTGGGTTCGGTTGCGGTGGCCTCCGGGCAGGCGAAGCGCGCCGTCACTAATCCGGTGGCCATGGTCATCGCCGACCCGTTTTATTCCGGTGCAGCTCTCTTAACCACAAAATTCCTCAAGGAGAGGCCGCAGGTCGCCAAGAAAGTGGTCGAGGTGATCGACGAGGCGACCAAGATGGCCAACGCCAACTTCGACAAGTACAAGCCGATCATTCCGAAATACACGCCGATACGCGCCGAGCAGCTCGATCTCCTGGCCAAGCCCTACCTGCGCGCGTTCAGTGAGCTGAACGACACCGATCTCAACTCCTATCAGGCGCTGGTGGACGTTTTTCAGAAGGAAGGCGTCTTGACGGAAAAGATCAATGTGCGGGACAAGATCTTGAAGACGACGGATTTCGGCTCATGATCACCCGGCCGGCATTTGTCTAGCAGAATGGTTGACGCCATGCCGGTGGCCGAAACTCCGTTGCGCGCCGCGCGCGGCGCGCCTGATCGGCTTGCCGATGCGGGGGAGAATTCTACACGACCGCGGCAAAGTTTCATCACCATTCGAGGCTTGAGCAAGTCGTTCGACCAATCGGTGATCTACGATAAATTCGATCTCGATCTGCCGCAGGGGGAATTCATTTCCATTTTCGGGCCGAACGGCTGCGGCAAGAGCACTTTGATCAACATGATCTCCGGCCTGTTGCCGATGGATGCCGGCCGGGTGCTCTTTGACGGCCAGACCATCGCGGAGACGCGGCTTTCTTACGTCTTCCAGAATTACCGCGACGCGCTTTTTCCCTGGCTTCGCGCTATCGACAATATTCACTATCCGCTGAAGATCATGGGACTGTCGCGGCGCGAGCGCGACAAGCGGGTCGAGCAGCTGCTCGCGGATTTCGAGGTGAAGATCGACCTCAACACCTATCCTTACATGCTCTCAGGCGGCCAGCAGCAGACCGTCTCGATTCTGCGCGCGCTGGTGACCGATCCGGAAGTGCTTTTTCTCGACGAGCCGTTTTCGGCGCTCGATTACGAGATGACGCTGTTCATGCGCGAGCAGCTGCAGCGGATCTTCATGAAAACGAAGACCACCACGTTGCTGGTCTCGCACGACCTTGAGGAGGCGGTGCAGCTCGCAAACCGCGTCCTGCTGCTGACACGGCGACCGACGGGGGTCGCCGATTTCGTGGAGATCGACCTGCCCTGGCCGCGCGGCACCGACTGCGTGACCAGCCGGCGCTTTGTCGAGCTCAAGAGCTACTGCCTCAGCGTATTCCAACGCCAGATCGCCACCTGAGGATGGCCGATGCGTCGACCAAGCCGGGGAGGGGGGCGATGAGCACAATGACGACCTTGGCGCAGACGATCCGCCAGCAGATCGCGGACCATATTTTGCGCGGGGTCTATCCGCCGGGCATGCGACTCGACGAGCAAGGCCTCGCCAAGCGCTTCAACCTGTCGCGGACGCCGGTCCGCGAAGCGCTCCGGCAGTTGACTTCGGCGGGGCTCGTGGAGATGCGGCCGCGCCGCGGCGTGATCGTCTCGCTGCCGAGCGACACGGCGCTGGCGGAGATGTTCGAGGTCATGGGCGAGCTCGAGGCGTCCTGCGCGCGGCTGGCGGCACAACGCATGTCGCCGGCCGAGCGGGTCCGGCTCGAGCTCGTGCACCGGCGTTCGTGCGAAGCCGTCCGCGGCAACGACCGGGAGAGCTACCGCACGCTCAATTTCGAGTTCCATGACGTCATCTATGCCGGAACGCACAACGAGTTCCTGTCGACGACGACCGCGGGAATTCGTCAGCGGATTGCCCCGTTTCGGCGGGCGCAATTCGCGGTGCAAGACCGTCTGGCCAAATCCTACGAGGAGCACGACGCCGTCGTGCGGGCGGTCTTGAGCGGAGACGCAGCGACGGCGAGCGAGGTCATGCGCGCCCATGTCAACGTCGTCCATGTGGCGTCCAGCGACTACGTGCACGGACTTGAGCTTGCGGCGTCCGATGTGGAGGGTGATGTTTCCGTGGATATAAACGTCAGGATCGCCAAGGCGCGCCGACCATGAAATCGACGAACGTCCGCACTGAATCCTTTACCCCTTCAGGCCAATGGGAATCCTCGCCTCGAATGGCGCGGACCGCTTGGCACGGCAGCCGGCCTCTGCTTTAGTGCGGATGCCGGGCGTCCGAACAAGTATCGGAGAAAGCCCATGTTGCAATCCCCCGCCGGGCAGGCGTCGAAACCGGCAGCCGCTTCAAGGGTGCCGGCCGACGACGCGCTCATCAATGATTGGCATGTCGTCGCCTTCTCCAAGGATGTGGCGGACGGACAGTTGCTGCCGATCAAGCTGATGGGTGAGGAGCTCGTTGCCTGGCGCCACGCGGGCAAGGTCCACGTCTGGAAGGACCTTTGCATCCATCGGGGCGCGCAGCTCTCCAGGGGCTGGGTGGTGGAGGGCAACGTGGTGTGCCCCTATCACGGCTGGCGCTACAATTCCGAGGCGAAGTGCGTGCTGATCCCGGCGCATCCGGACCTGCCGCCGCCGCCCAAGGCGCGCGCGTTCCCGGCGCGCTTCGAGGAACGCTACGGTTTCATCTGGGCGTCACTGGGGAACCCCGCGCATGACGTTCCGGCCTTCCCCGAATGGGGCAAGGCCGGGTTTCGCGTGTTTCACGCCGGACCGTATCCGTTCGGCGCCAATGCGTTCCGCTCCGTTGAGAACTTCATCGACGCAACACATTTTCCGTTCGTGCATGCGGGCCTCAACGGCGTGATGTCGGCGCCGGACAAGATCAACGATTACCGGGTGACGGCCGGGCCGGAAGGTCTCGCGACCTCGGGCATCCGCGTGTATCAGCCCTACGGCGATCACCGGCAGGTGCCGGTCAATGCGGAATATCATTACCGCGTGTTTCGCCCGACGACCGCCTATTTCTCCAAGTCCGTGAAGATTGCCGACCCGGCGCAGGCGCATCGCGGCAGCGATCAGGATTGCTTCTGCACATTTCTGACCGCCCAGCCCATCGACGAGGTGAACTGCATCATTCGTCTCGGCATCGCCATCAATTTCGGTCCGGAGCTGACTGAGGAGGACATTCTGCGGCGCCAGGACGCGGTTTTTGCGCAGGATCGCGCGATCGTGGAAACGCAGCATCCCGAGCGCATCCCGCTCGACCTGAAGGAAGAGCTGCACGTGCGCTCCGACCGCTTCGCGGTCGCCTACCGCCGCTGGCTCAAGGAGCTCGACATCACCTACGGCACCTACGGCGACTGACGCGGGGCGGCCAACATCGGAGCATCCCGACCCGATGTGGAAGCCGCCAGGCTGCTGGAGCGTCGCTTCGCGCCACGCGCCGCTACGGCATCTGTGATCGCGCCGCCAGCGCCATCGCGATCAGTGAGGTGCCGCCAAACACCAGATTAATACCGACGATCAGTCCCAGCGCCCATGCGGCAGCTCCCGGCAGGCCAATCAGGATTATGGCGGCGAGGAAGAGATCGACGATCCCGCTCACGAGCATCCAGCCCCATCGTCCCGAGAGGCTACGCTTGTGCTCGAGCGCAAACATGATGGTTGCCACTCCCTCGATGATGAAGAAGGCAATGAGCACGAAGGTGAGCGTCAGCATTCCCTGAATGGGTTGAGCAAGCAGCAATCCGCCGGCGACAATGGCGATGATGGCGGAGACCAGAGACCACCAGAATCCCGGCGCCTGACGCATCGCGAACGTCGTGATCAAGCCGATAATGCCGCTGATCAGGAAAAGCCACCCGAACAGCACCGTCACGGCGAGGCTGGCCAGCGGCGGCACTATGACCGCGAGCACGCCAAGCACAACAAGAATGATGCCCTCAATGAGAAACAGCTTCCAATGTTCGCCCAAGGATTTGGCGACCGCATCTCGGACCGCATCAAATGATTGGTTGGTCATATACGCCTCCCTACAGACTGACTAGCGATTGCGTAGGTTGGCATTTTCGTCGGAGTCGCGGCAGAACACAACCAAGGTATTTAGCTTCTGCCGCGACGAGCATCAGCCCTTGCTGACGCTTTACAACAGCCTCGCCGGCCCCGCGCCCCGCCTTCGGCGATACGGCGCCTAACGCGTCGCTGTGGCCACTCGCGACCGGGGCCAAAGAAGGGTGCCCACGTCGTGGCGGCGACGTTGGCGCGGCTGAAGAGAAAGAGCCTTGCGAATGAGGGCTCTGAAGGCCCGCACTCGTCAGTCTTCGGCATCCCAACTTCCGGCGGCGGGTGCGACCAATTCGTAGAAGCGCTCCTTCTGCCGGTCGTCAAGACTTGCATAAAGCGGTTGGGCGGCGTCAGCCAGCGCCTTCAGATTGGCGGCGCGCTCGCTCAATAGATCGGCGCCATGGCGCCAGTAGTCGATAAGGCTAGTGTCCTTGGTCGCTTGCGCCTTCTCGGCTCGCCACGCGATCACGCGATCGGCGCGTTTTTTGGCCAAGTCGCGCAGCTCGCTTTCCAAGCCAGGCCAGTTCTTCTCCTGATCGGGTGTGAGGCGCAGCCGAGCTTTGATGTGGGCGATGCGCGCGTCCGCTTCATCGGCCAGTCTGCCCTTGATGCGGGCAGCGCGCGACTCAGCTTGGTCGGCTGACTGGCTTGCGGCCGGCGCGGCGCCCTGTGGGGGCGCTGGCGGACTTTGCGCGGCTGCAGGGAGCGCGAACAGCGGCACCGCCACAAAAGCGGCACTTGTCAGCAGGGTCATAGTCTTTTTCATTGCGTCCTCCTGATCTGCGGCGTTAATCGAGCCCGCGCGTTGCAGTCCCGTCCGGGTGGCTTCACTCGGCGCCCGCCGGGAGTGCGGAATCCTACGCCACTTGCCCTTTTGTTGCCATTGTTGATTGAACCACGGATTTGATCCTTTGTTGCATTACAAATTGGATAAGTGACCATCAACCGGATCAAATGGCGGAACCGAACACGGAGATCTTGGTGAGTTCGCGGCGCGGCCGCGCCGCATTGCGGTCGTCAGAACGGTAGGCTGGCGCGCGCCCGCCAGGTCCAGAAGGTGTAATCGCCGCCGATCCCTCCAAGCTCACCGCCGATGGCCAATTGGAGGCCGCGTTCGAAATTCACCCCGATGCCGGCGGCGACGCGCGCCGACCATCCGGAAATGAGCGGGATCGACGGCAGACCGAAGGTGTCGGCGTCATCGCGGGAAAAATAGTAGTCGCCGTAGATTCCGACATAGGGCGCGACGACCGTGGTCGGCGACCAGGCAATCGGATACGTCACCTTCGTGCCGGCACTGACGCGGCCGCTGGAAAAATTTCGTTCCGCCTGGGCGGTGCCGAGACTGTCGGTGTAGGCGTCCTCGCGTTCCCACACGGAGTAGATGCGCGCCGAGGGTTCGAACACGACCGCTCGCCAGTCATAAGTCCCGGTCACCCCGCTCGACACGAGCCAGCGGCTGCCGGGGAATGTTGCGGCCGCCGTACCCGCGACGCCGTCGTAGTTGAGGCCGGAGCGCACCACGGTGGCGTCCCAGCGCATATGCGCGGCGAACCGCCAGCCGAAATAGCCGCCCACCCCCCAGCCGTCGCCCGTGAGCCGGCCGCCGAGCGATTGCGCGCTGTAGTCGAAATTCTCGTAGCCGGCGAGCATGCCGACAAGGAGATCGGGCGTGAGTCTGCGGGTCAGCCCGGCCGTTGCGTTGATCTGGCTGTCGCGGAAATCGCTTCCCGCGGCCCCGCCCTCGAAACCGGTGCCGCGCACATCGGCCCAGGCGCGCCATTCGCTCGGCGGGGCCTTTGTGAAATAGAGCCGGAGGCCCGAGCCGGTGGGAGAGACAACGGACCGGTTGCCGTTGAGATCGTCGCTGATCGCACCCTCGACGGCGCCGGTGATCGCTTGGCCGGAGCCCTGCGCCGTGATCTTCGTCGCGGCAATCTGCAGCGCTCGCAGCTTCAAGCTATCCGCCGGGCTGTCGGCCGGAACTGCCGCATACGTGAACTGGTCGGCGGTGCTGGTCGTGCTGGTGCCTCCGGAGTCCGTGACTGTCACGTCCACCGTTCCGGATCCCGGCGGCGACGCCGCGGTAATAGAGGTCGCGCTATTGATGGTGAACGCAACGGCGGTGCTGCCGAACTTGACAGTGGTCGCCGTGCTGAAGTTGGTCCCCGTGATCGTCACACTTGTGCCGAGCGGACCACTGTTCGGCGAGATCGAGGTCACCGTCGGGCAGGCGGCGGCCGGTGCGACATGCATCACCACGGCGGCGATGAATCCACCGAGCGTGAGGGTCCGCAATGCCGTCCGAAACATGCCCCCTCCTGCGGCCGCGCTTTGTCGGCCGCCTTAGGCTGCGCACAAGCTTTCCGTTGCCGCGCGCGAAGGCGCACGGGACGGGCGTTAGTGAAAATGAAGGTGCCGCGAGGGGCGGGTTCCGGCTCGATCGCCGAATACCGAGCAACAATCACGCTGAGCGAACAAGGGCTGCGAGACGAGCGGCCGACAAGGAAATGCCAGCGGTAAAGCCGGTATTGCGGGTCAGGTCACGAAAGGCATGCAAATAATCGACGCCAACGGGACGTCGTTGGGTCCCCCTCGGCACACGCAAAGCAACGAAATTCTTGACTGGAGACTGTCGCTAAAGCGGCGGTTGGCGCGTCGCGAGCCGTTCGATGGCCGAGGCGCGAATCGCCATCCCGGTAGCATATTACGAAACGAAAACGACCAGGCGATGTCATTGGGCGGCTCGTCCTACGAGCTTCAATCAATTCGGCGTTATGAGCGCAAGTCTAGAGACCGGAGATCGACTGGCAGGCAAGGCCTACCTGTGATCCGACGCGAATGTGAAAATCTTTAGACGCAAACGTTCGCGCGGGTCAGAGGCGACGGTTCGTCGTGGCCGGCGCGCGTTGCCAAAAATGGTTGATTTCTTTGCTCTGCGAAAACCGTTCTTTAGGCGCTATGGCAATATGCAGCCTGGATGACCGAGGTTGACACCATGCATCCTCTTCATCGAGCGATTACCGGAATGGCCGTCTTGCTCGCGGTTGCGCATGCGGCAGCGGCGACAGTGGAGGCGGCGCGCCTGTGCATCGTGCCGGTGCCCCTGCGCGATCCCGACAACCCAATTGCCCGTCGCGCGCTGCGCCATGCCTCCATAGCGACTGTCTTTCCCGGCTCGCCCTGGCCGGTATTTGACGAATTCGGTCCGCCCGGGACTTGGGTATTGAATCGACGCGGCCAGTTGGAGCTTCCCGACGAGTTTCCAAGGAACGGTCTGGCGGACCGCTTCGTCGTCGAGCCGTCCGGTCGTGTCATCGGTGTCTCGTCGTACGGCAAGCAGATCTACGTTCAGGACGCCGCAGATGGGCGATTTGTCGGCCTAGACGGAGCGGACCAGAAAGCGATCGGCAGGGTCGCCTGGGCTTCCTGGGTCACCGGCCGGCGTGCGACGTTGGTTGCGACCTCCAAAGGCGTATTCACGCTCGAGGGGCAGGGTCCGGCGCCCACGCTGAAGCCGCTTGAAATCGCCGACGCGGCCAGCATCAAGAATGTCGGCAGGATCTACGATCTGCCGGCGCATCGTGCGGCAGCGCTCGGAACGTACGACGGACGCGTGTTCCTCCTCAATGCCGATAACCAACTCCGGGCCGTGCCTGGCCTGCAAATGACGGCGCCCGACTGGTTCTTGAGCATAGAGCAGGTCGACCATCCGGAGCGACTCCTGGTCCAGGGAAGCAGGCAAACCTGGACAGTGCCCCTGCGTCGCGACGGCGACGCAAGCGTTCCGGGTCAGGCGCGCGAGATCAGCAGTCTTGTGCACGACGGCAGCGGCAGGCTGCAGTACTACTCGGCCGTCCGGCAGTATCTCGTCTATGGCACACCGAACCGCTGGTTCGGCCCTGGCCCGGCGCTGCTCCGGCTCGATGACGACCTGGTCGCCGTCGAGGGCAGCCGCGGATTGCCCGACCATCCGTTTGTGCGCGACGTTCCCTCGCGCGGCATCGTCGTCGTTCAGACATTTGGTCGCCTATATGAATATGACGGCAATAATCCCTTAAGACCCATTCCGGGTTCCACTGAGGCGGAGATTGGCAGGTATCCGCGCGTCCACGATCTCACCGGTCAAGATAAAGTCATCGTCAACACGATCAGCGGCCTCTACGAATTGACCGCGGAGGGCAATCTCGTTCGCCTGCCCCTGGCGCCTGAGTTGGAGGGGGCAAGATTCCGAGAACTCGCCGAATTGCCTGCGTCGCATCTCGCCGTTGTCTTTACCGATCGCGGCATTTTCGAGCTTGATCCGGCAGGCGCGCTTACGCGCGTGCGCGGCGATTCGCGCGTCGATCCCGGCACGACTGGGCCGAACCTCATCGCGCGCATCCCGGTCCGCGAGACGCTGTTCGTATCAACCTATCACAGCGGACAGTTCATGATCCTTGATAAAGACCGGGCCGGCCGAGAAGCTTGCGCCGCCGCCCGATAAATCATTTCGCTCGGAATCCGAACAGCTTCGGATCGTGGCAGTCGCGGGCGACCCGAGCGGCCGGCGACCGACACGAAGGCCACTCCGCGCGCACTCACCGATTTAATGTTATTGCTATTGACACGAAAAAATATTCATAGTAGCGTCACTAACATGAAAGTGACGAAACGGCGTTACGTCATGACGGCGCGGGCGGCCAAGGCCGACGCGACGAAGGCGCGCATCCGGGCGAGCGCTGTGCAACTCTACCGCGAGCGGGCGATCGAGGATTTTACGCTTGAGGAGGTGGCCGAGCTTGCCGGGACCACGGTGCAGACGGTGTTGCGCGCCTTCGGCAGCAAGGACGAGCTGATCTATGCGGCGCTCGAGGAGCTGGCGGCGAGCGGAGTGGGAATCAAGCCTACCCCGCCGGGCGACGTGGCGGCGGCCGTCAAAGCCATCTACGACATCTACGAGGGGATGGGCGATCTCGTCATCCAGCGTCTCAACGACGAGATCCGCCGGCCGGCCCTGAAACCTGGCCTCGACCAGGGGCGCGAGAACCATCGCGACGTGGTGAAGACGCTTTTCGCGCCGCAGCTTGAGCGCCAGAGCGGCGGCGCGCGCGCGCAGCTCTTGAACATCCTGCTGGTGGCGACCGACGTCTATGTCTGGAAGCTGTTGCGCCGCGACCGGGCGCTGAACCGCGCGGCGGCGGAGGCGATCGTCTGCCGAATGATCGATGGTGTCACCAACGAGGAGAGGACCCATGGCACGAATCTTATGGCTGAACTGGTCGGGCGGCGGGAACCTGCCTCCTAGCCTCGGCATCGCCCGTGTATTGACCGAGCGCGGGCACGCGGTCGCGTTCGCCGGCCGGCCCGAGATGGTGCCGCGGGTCGAGGCGGCGGGTTTCCGGGCGATCGAGCTGACGCAGGCCTACGCGGAGGTCGATCGTTATCCGGCGGGCAGCCCGATGACCCGTGCCGCCTGTTATCTGACGTCGCCGGCCGTCGCTGCGCAGGTGAGGGACGTGGTCGCGTCGGAAGCCCCAGAGATCGTCCTGATCGACGGCATGTTCCCGGCGGCGTTGGCGGAGGCGTCCGGGTTCGGCTGCCCGACGGCGGCCGTCAGCCACACGTTCTGCTTCCGCATGCTCGACCGATGGCGCAATACCAACAACACGTTGCTCAACGGCATGCGGCAGCAGGCCGGCTTCGGCGCCCTGCCGGGACTGGACGAGCTGTGGCTGTCGCGCGACCGCATCATCGTGACGAGCCTCGCCGAGTTCGACTCAAGCCCAGTCCCCGGCTGGGAAACCGTGCGTCACGTCGGCCCCGTGCTCGAGGACGAGAAATGCGCGGTGCCGACCGTGCTGCCCTGGGCCGCGGACGACCCGACGCCGCTCGTGCTGATGAGTTTCAGCACCGGCTTCGAGCAGCGGTCGCCGGAAAAGCTGCAGCGCGGCCTCGACGCGCTGGCAGACCTTCCGGTCCATGTCGTGGCGACGACGGGCGGGATCGTAAACCCGGAGGAACTAGCGCCGCCGGCTAATGCGATCGTTTTGAGCTACGCCGCGCACGACCCGATCCTGCGGCGCGCCGCGTTGGCCGTGACCCATGGTGGCCATGGCACCCTCATGCGCGCGCTTCGCCACGGCGTCCCGATGGTCGTCATTCCGGGCCTCGCCCATGATCAGGCCCCCAATGCGGCGACCGTGCAGGAATGGGGCGTCGGCATCGGGCTGCCGGGAGACGCCGACGCCGCAGCCATGCGGACCGCCGCGCAGGAAGTGCTGTCGGCGCCGTCGTACCGGGCCAAGGCCAAGCGGATGTCCGCGGCGCTCGCCGGTGTCGACGGCGCGGCGAACGCCGCGGATGAGGTCGAGGCAATGCTGATGGCGAAGGTCTCAGGGTCACGTTTTGCCGTCCGCCGATCGGCGCGACGGTGATCGTGATCATCGGCAAAAAGACGCCTAACCGCAGCGAGGAACCATCGGCCGTGAGTTGGCTTTCGCATGCGCCGTGATGCTGACGTCGGCGCGTGCGATAGCGAGTTCAGTTCGCCGAAGCACTGGCGGTGCGCAGAATGGGACCCCAACGCGCCACCTCAGCTTTCACGAAGCGATCAAAGGCTGGCTGCGTGCGCTCCTCCCGGCTCGGGATCGATGCACCGAGCTCGATCAGCCGTTTGCGCAGCGCCTCGTGATCCAAGGCTTGATCGAGCGCGGCGGCGAGCTTCGCGATGATTTCCTTCGGCGCGCCCTTGGGCGCGAAAATGCCGCTCCAGATGCTCATCTGAAATTGCGGAAAGCCCGTCTCGATCGTGGTCGGCACGGTGGGAATCGAGGGCGAGCGCTGGTCGGCGGAAACCGCGTAGGCCTTGATGGTGCCGCCATTCACCTGCGAAGCCACGCTCACGACCTGCTCGCAGAGGAAATCGACATTGCCGGCCAGAATATCGTTGATGGCCTGTCCGGTACCGCGATAGGCGACCGAGGTCGGATGTAGGCCGAGTTGGGACGTAAGCAGAAGGCAGGCCATGTGCGAGGACGAGCCAACGCCGCCATGCGCTTCCTTAACGGTCTCTCCGTTCTCTTTCAGATAGGTCACGAAGCTTTTCATGTTTGTGGGGGGGAAATCCTTGCGCGCGACGACGACGACCGGCGCATGCGCCGTCAGGCCGACCGGCTCGAAATCCCGGGTCGGGTCGTATTTCAGATGGCCATAGAGCACGGGCGCGGCGACGTGCGAGCCCATACTACCCGCCAGCAAGGTGTAGCCGTCGGGCTCCGCCGCCGCGACGCGGGCGCTGCCGAGCGTGCCGCCGGCGCCGCCCACGTTCTCGACGACGATCTGTTGGCCTAAGGATCGGCCCATTTGGTCGGCGAAAATGCGCGCAATCACGTCGCTCGGCCCGCCGGGAGCAAACGGAACGACCATCACAATCTGTCTTGTCGGGTAGGTCTGCGCGGCCGCCGGCTGCAATTGCCCCGCGATGGCGAGCAAGAGGATGCCGATGAGGCCCGGTCGCGTCGATGTCACCGATGAATCCTCCGTTGCGACCCCGATCCATGGACCGCCGATCAGCAAGCGCGCGATCATGACGGGCGGGTCGTCGACGTCAACTCCTGCAGGCGCCCGACCGTTGCGGCAGTCGGTCGCCCCTCCTGTTGGGGCGTTTGAAGTCGAAATGCCCGCCATGCGCGAACGGTCACGGCGTTGTCATGCAACCGACGAGGCCCGGTAAGGCCGGCCAAGGATGCGGATCGCGGGGCGCTTTCGGGCCGTTCGGCCCTGTGGCAATATGGATGCGCTCAGGAACTTCCGCTCGGGGGCTTACGATGCGCCGTGTGGCAGCTTTCGCTTGCGCCGTGATGCTGATCGGTCTCGGCGTGTCGCCCGGCCATGCCGACAAGCGCGTGGCGCTGGTCATCGGCAACGGCGCCTACAAGAACGCGCCGGCGCTGATCAATCCGAAGAACGACGCGGAGGATGTCGGCCGCTCGCTGCGCGGGCTTGGGTTCGAGACCATCGTTGCCGCCGATCTCGATCGCGGCGGCATGAACGATGCGCTGGACCGTTTCTCGCGCACGGTCGCGGACGCCGATGTCGCGGTCTTCTACTATTCCGGGCACGGCATGCAGTTCGCGGGCAAGAACTACCTGCTGCCGGTCGATGCCAAGCTCGTTGCCGCGGACGATGTGAACCGGTTCCGGCTGGTGCCGCTCGACGACATCATGGACATTCTGCAGACCGCGCGCGGCGCGCGCGTGATCGTGCTCGATGCCTGTCGCAACAATCCCGTGGAGGACGACCTCAAGCGCCGCCTGGCGTCGATGCCGGGCGCCAATCGGGACGCCTTCCTGAGCCGCGGTCTCGGGCGGGTCGCCGCGGGCAACGGCCTCATCGTCGCCTATGCGACCCAGGCGAGCGACGTGGCGGCCGATGGCAGCGGACGCAACAGCCCGTTCACCGCAGCGTTTCTTCACAACGTAGCGGTGCCGGACATCGACTTGCGGCAGATGTTCTTTCGCGTTCAGGACGAGGTCGACCGGGTGACCAGCGGGCGCCAGCGGCCTGAGCTGTCAGTCTCGCTCGTCGGAGAGTTCAAGTTGAATGTCGCGACCGCGGACAAGCCGGCCACGGCGTCCGAGCCGCGCGCGCTTGCCGTGGCCCCGCCCGCCGGCGAGGCCGCGCAAGCCTGGGCCGTGACCAAGGATACGACGAGCACGGCCGTGCTCGAGGCGTTCATCAAGCGGTTCGGCGACACCTACTATGGCGACCTCGCGAGGCTGCGGCTGCGTGAGCTGGGCGAGAAGCAAGCGGCCCGCAGCGACCCAACATCCTCGCCGCCGGCGCGCCCGCCCGCGCCGCCGGCGTCGAGCGCGAATTGTGCCAACTTCGACGGCGCGGCCGGCGCCGATCGTTATTGCGCGAGCTCCGCGCTCGCCGCCGAAGCTGGCAACAGCTATGGCGTCCGAAATCTGTTCGCGGGCATCCCGGGCGGCGCCTGGGTCGAAGGCGTTCCCGGACAGGGGCTCGGCGAATGGGTTTCGGTCGAGTTCGACGCCCAGCGATTGGTGAAATCGGTCACGCTGCAAAACGGCTATCAGAAGAACGCGGATATTTTTGCCAAGAACAGCCGCGTCAAGCGGCTGCGGCTGGTGTTCTCCCAGGGCGAAACGAAAAGCTTTACGCTGCGCGACGAACTGGGGCCGCAGACCCTGCCGATCGACCCGCCGCTGAAGGCCTTTTGGATTCAGCTGATCATCGACGAGGTATTTCCGGGCAAGCAATACACCGACACGGCGATCTCAAAACTCTTCGTCGCCTCCGAACGGCTGCGCTAAGCCAAGTGAAAGCAATCTCGGCTCAAGTCGCTTTCACTCCGCGCCGGCCTTGGGCTAGCACCGTTTTGCCGATCGCCTTCGGTCCACCGTTGATGTGCGCTCGACGAGTGTCCCGGAAATGAAACGCGTTGCCGGCGCGCCCGGCGTCGACCCGGACGCTCCCAGTCCCACCATATCGATCGCGGCGTCCACCATTTCCTTCACCGGCTGGCGGACCGTCGTCAGTCCGTAGGTCGGCCAGGCAGCGGCGGGGACATCGTCGAAGCCGACCACGCCAACGTCGTCGGGAATGCGCAGTCCGGCCTCGCGCAATGCGTCCATTCCGCCGAAGGCCATGACGTCGCTGGCGAAGAAGATGGCGTCCGGACGCTTGCGCCGGGCGGCAAGCCGCCCGGCCGCAGCAAACCCGGCCTCGTAGCTGTAGCTGCCGCCTTCCTCCAGCAGGCACGATCGGATGCCCAGTTCCTCGAGGCGCGATACGAATCCGCGCTTGCGGTCGAGATTGGTCGTGGCATCCGGCTGCCCAGAGACATAGGCAGGCCGAGTATGGCCGCGGCGGACGATGAATTCAGCTACCTGACGTCCGCAGGCGACGTTGTCACAAGATACGGCGTGGATATCGAGGCCCGGCACGTAGCGGTTGAAAAGCACGACGGGCGTCTCACGTATCGCGCACGTACGCACCATCGTTGAAGAGAGAGTGGCCGAGGTGATGACGATCGCATCGACCTGATACTGCAGCAAGGTCGGGAGGATGTCTTCAACGTCTTGGCCATGCGACGGGACGAAGAGGAGCGTCTGGCAACCGCATCCTTGAATCCGCTGAGTGAGCTCGTCGAGCACGGCGGGATAGAACGGGTCGACCAGATTCTCCATCACGATCGCAACGATATTCGTCCGGCGCGTCGTCAAGCTGCGCGCGATAACATTCGGTTGGTAGCCGAGCGCGGTTGCCGCCTCCATGACCCGCGCCCTGGTATCCTTCGCGATGCTCGCCGATATGGTGAAGGCGCGGGAGATGGTGGACTGCGAGACACCGAGCGCGCGGGCGACGTCCTCCGCCGTCACCTGCGCGACTCCGCGTCTTTTCCGGGATAAGTCTGTCATTCGGCCGGGCCGTCTCTGGGCGCGCTCGCCCGTCGGGATCAAAATTCTATCAGGAGCCGGTTTCATGCGCATCCATTTAGGAGGCGAGGTTTTCCCGCAAGGTCCGCCCTTCGTAGGAAGTCCGATAGCGCCCGCGTCGCCTGAGCTCGGCGACGAGCAAGTCGATGACGTTCATGATGACCGCGCGCGGCGAAGCCTGGGAAATGGACAGCATGAAGCCGCCGCGACTGCCGGTCGCCTCGAACACCTCCTCGAAGCGATCGGCGACCTGCGCGGCCGTACCGGCCATCGTGATATCGTAGCCCGTGGCTGCCCGCAGACCATAATGGAAGAATTCGTCGCGCGTGATCTCCGCCGTCTCGCCGTACTTCTTGGCGAGCAGGTGCACGAAGCCGACGGGCGACGCATTGGCTGCAACGATGCGCTGCTGCAGTTCCGCGAGCGAAAACCGTTCAGGCAGCTGCGACATGTCGTAGCCAGTATTGTGTGACAGCCAGACCCCGACGGCCTCGGGCGCCACGCCCGCGATCAGGCTTTCGCGCAGTGCCTGGGCTTCGCTTTCAGTCTCGCCGACGATGGCACGGCTGGACCAGAGAATGCCGACCTGCTCCGGATCGCGCTTCTCGGCGACCAGCGCCTGGTCGAGATCATCTCGCTGCTTGGCCATCAACGGAATCGACTTCATCAGGCCGAAAACGTGGTCGGCGACATGCGCTGCCGCTCGCGTCCCGCGCGGGGAACCGCCGGCCTGGATGATGATCGGGTGGCCTTGCGGCGAGGGAACCACGCTCAGCGGGCCCCTGACCTTGAAGAACTCGCCCTTGTGGTTGATGGCGCGCACCTTCGAGGGATCTGCAACCTGGCCGGTCTCGCGGTTCCATATGAAAGCGTCGGAGTCCACGCTGCCCCAGAGCTTGCGGCAGACATCGATGAACTCCTCGAGGCGCTCGTATCGCGTATTGTGGTCGACGAGCTCGTCGTAGCCGTAGTTGGCATAGTCGGCACGCCGCTGCGACGTGATCACGTTGAAGGCGATGCGGCCGTTCGTGATGTGATCGAGCGAGTTCAGCAGCCGTGCCGTGTAGAATGGATGCATGAACGTCGAGGCATAGGTGAGGCCGAAGCCGAGATGGCTCGTCACCCGCGACATGGCGGTCACCCACGGGCTCATGTCCAAGCGCGGCCAGGCGACGCCGTAGCGGACGGCGTCATCGATCGAGTCCTCCCAAGTATTTGGGATGCCCGTCGAGTCCCCGAAGAAGATCATGTCGAGGCCGCCGCGTTCCGCGTTCCGCGCCGCCTCCTCGAACATTCCGATGTTCGGGTGGTGTGTGTCGACCCAGGACCCCGGGATTCTCCATTGGGTTTCGACCAAGGTCCACGAGAGGTCGAAAGCCAAGTGTATTCGCTTCTTCATACGTCATCGTCCGGAGCAAGAGACGGAACGGGCCGGCGGCCGCCGCCCGGGCCTCTGCAACAGCAGTGCCAGCGGCAGTCGGCGCGGCGGCCGGTGGGAGGCTTGCACGGCTTGGTCCGGGATGCGCATCGGGGCGAGGAGACAGGTGTGATCATGTGCTCCGGATCTCGGCGCGCTTCATCCGCAACGCTTTCCCGTTACCACGCCGACCGAACCATCTGGGCGGACTCCGCCTGATGCGCCATGCAGTGCACAAATCCTTACCACACCGGCATTGCATACGCATGCATTTTAAGCTTGCCGGTCGCCGGACCGGCCTCTAGCCTTGCTGCCTTGGGATTTCGAGTGCAGCGGAGCCGCGTCCAGCCGTGACCCGTGAGCAATTCTTGCAGACCCTCCTCGGCGGCCTTTCCATAGGGTGCATCTACAGCCTCATCGCGCTCGGCATTTCGATGATCATCCGGGCGACCGACATCCTCCATTTCGCCCAGGGCGAGATGATGATGATCGGATCGATGGCGGGCTTGTCCGCCTTTGTGCTGCGCGACGTCCCCTTTTTGATCGTGCTGGCGTTCGGGATGATCGGCGGCGGCGTGGTCTCGACGTTGATCGAGGTGTCAGCCTATCGCACGCTACGCGCGCGACGCGTGCCATTGATCAACATCGTCATCGCCACGATTGGGGTGTCCATTATCCTGCAAAACGTGGCGCGTCTTGTCTGGGGCTCTGAACCCCTGCGATATCCCGCTTTATTCGCCGTGAACGGCATCACGCTGGGTGGCTTCGTCGTTTCCCCGCAGCTCCTGTGGATCGTCGCATTGAGCGCGATTTTGATGATCGGGCTGGCGCTGTTCTTCCGCTTCACGCGCACCGGCGTGGCGATGCAGGCGGCCGCCCAGGATCCGCAGGCCGCGCGGCTCATGGGGATCAGCGTGGAGCGCGCGACCACCTACACATTCGCCGCCGCCGGCATGATGGCGGGTGCAGCCGGCGTGCTCCTTGGCTCGCTCTTCTTTGCGTCCTTCAACATGGGATTCATCACTGGGATAAAGGCCTTCGTCGCCGCCACGCTGGGCGGGCTCGGCAGCATGGTGGGTGCCGTGGTCGGAGGGCTCGTCTTCGGTCTCATCGAGACATTCGCCGGCATGGTCATCTCGACGGCCTACAAGGACGCGGTCGGGATGGTCGTCCTCATCGGCATCCTCCTGTTCGCGCCCATGGGTCTGTTCGGCCGGGCCGGACGGCAAGTTTGAGCGGCCGACCATGAGCCCGCTCGCCCTGCGACTCCTCCTGCTGGTTTGCCTGGCAATTCTTCCTTGGGCGCAGAGCAATCAATACTGGCTTCACGTCTTCAGCGTCGCTCTGATCGGAGTGATCCTGGCGCTCGGGCTGCAATTGCTGGTCGGCATGGCGGGGATCCTCTCGCTCGGTCAGGGCGCCTTCTACGGCGTTGGGGCGTATGCGGCGGCGATCCTCGCCGGCACATGGGGCGTGCCATTCGTGGCCTCGGTGCTGTGCGGCGGGCTGATCGCGGCGGCGGCGAGCCTGTTGTTGATCCCGATCGTCCGTCTGAAAGGTTCGAGCCTCGCCGTGGCCACGCTCGGCTTCGGCATCATCGCGCACCTCGTGATGCTGAACGAGGATTGGCTCACGGGCGGCAGCATCGGCATGATGGGTATCCGGCGGCCGACATTGTTGGGCTTCGACATCGGCTCCGAGCGTCCCTACTACTACACGTGTTTGATCGCCGCGGGCATCGTGTTTCTCGCTTTCGAGCGGCTCACGCAGTCCCGTTTCGGGCGGGCGCTGGTCGCGATGTCGCAGGACGAGGAGGCGGCGCGCGCGAGCGGCATCGCGATCTGGACCTACAAGGCCAAATGCTTCCTCATCGCTGCTTTCGCAGCCGGCATTGCCGGCGCGCTTTATGCCTATCACGCGCGCTATCTCAATCCGAACGACTTCACTTTCCAGAAGTCCATAGACATCCTAATCATGGTGGTGATCGGCGGCCTCAGCAGCTTGCCCGGAGCGGCGCTTGGCGCCGCAATCGTCGTGCTGATGCCCGAATTCCTGCGCTCCTCGGGAGAGTTGCGCTTAATCCTGTTCGGCCTCCTGGTGGTCGTGCTGATGGGCGCGGGCAATCGCGGTCTCGCCGGACTGATTGCCGAAGCCGCAAAACGGGCCAAGGTGTATCGGCCGCGCTCGCCTTCGACGTCGTCCGCATTACGGCCATCGGAGCCTTGAGCCGATGGTCGATCTGCTTGAAACAAAGTCATTATCGCGGCGGTTCGGAGGGCTGGTCGCGGTCGATGCGATCGACATGCGGATTGTGGCCGGCGATATCCATGGCCTGATCGGGCCCAACGGCGCCGGCAAGACGACTCTGCTCAATCTCGTCTCCGGACATCTCGCCTCGACGTCGGGCACGATCGCATTCGACGGCAAGGACATTACGCGGCTGCCGGCGGAGCGCCGAGCTGCCGCCGGGCTTCGGCGCACGTTCCAGAACCTGAAGCTGTTTCGCGAGATGACCACGCTCGAAAACGTCAAGATCGGGCTGCACGCCGAAACTCGCTCGGAGGTGTTCCATGCGCTGCTGCGAACCCGGTTTCAGAGGCGCGAAGAGTCGGAAATCGAGGCGAGCGCGCGCGCCGCGCTCGATCTCGTCGGCCTGCTCCCCGCCGCGGACCAGACGGCGAGCAGCTTGCCGTACGGCCACCAGCGTTTGCTCGAAATCGCGCGCGCGATCGTGGCCAAGCCGAAACTGCTGCTGCTGGATGAGCCCGCAGCCGGGCTCAACGGCGCTGAGAGCAGGCGGCTGGGCGGCCTGATCAAGATGATCCGCGACACCGGCATCACCATTCTTCTGGTGGAGCATCACATGGACGTCGTGATGCCCATCTGCAACCGCGTCACCGTCTTGAACTACGGCCGCCGGCTCGCCGACGGCACACCCGGCGAGATCCGGAAGCATCCCGAGGTCATCAAGGCCTATCTGGGAAAGAGCTCGCGCCAGCAGCGCGCCGGGGGACAGAAGCCGGCGGAGGCGTTGCGTGCTGCGTCTTAAGAACATATCCGCGTCCTATGGCCAGGTCGCGGCGCTGCGGGGCGTCGACCTCGAGGTCGGGAATGGTGAGGTGGTCGCGCTGATCGGTTCGAACGGAGCCGGAAAGTCGACCACGCTCAAGGTGATATCGGGCCTGATGCGGGCCGATGCCGGGGAGATCGAGTTCCTCGGCAAATCGCTCAGGGGCGAAGCGCCCGAAGCGATCGTCGCGCGCGGAATCGTGCAGGTGCCGGAAGGCCGCCGTATTTTTCCCAAGCTGAGCGTGGAGCAGAACCTCAAGGTCGGCGCCCATTCGGCGCGCGCGCACGGGAGGGAAAAGATCGCCCGCGACGAGGCCTTTGCCCTGTTCCCGCGGCTTTACGAACGGCGCAAGCAGGCTGGCGGATCGTTGAGCGGCGGGGAGCAGCAGATGCTCGCCTTCGCACGCGCGATGATGGCGCAGCCGCTGCTGCTGCTTCTCGATGAGCCCTCGCTCGGGCTCGCGCCCATCATTGTCGAGGAGGTGGCGAATGCCATCGAGCACTTTCGTGCCTCGGGCGTGACGATCCTCTTGGTCGAACAGAACGCCGAGCTCGCGCTGAGCTTGGCGACGCGCGGCTACGTGATCGAGACCGGCCAGATCGTGCTGGCCGATACCAGCGCGAACCTGCTCGAGAACCCGCAAGTCTGGGCCAGTTACCTTGGCCAAGAAGAATGGGAATTCGAAGACTCGCCGCGAAACGAGTCTTCGCCGCTTGACTCCGCTGTCCCGTAAGCCCCCACGCCAAACTCAGGAGAACGACACATGCGTATGCTGAGGCGATTGATTTCCTCCGCCGCACTGGCCGGTATGCTTGTGGCCGGCGCCGGCCATGCCGCGGTCGCACAGACGCTGAAAATCGGCGTCTTCGGACCCTTGTCGGGCGATGCCGCCGCCATGGGTCAAAGCGAGCGCGCCGCCGTCGAGCTCGCGGTCACGGAGAAGAATGCTGCGGGCGGCATCCGCGGCAAGCAGCTCGAGGTCGTCTATGGGGACGACGCGGGCAAGCCCGAAGAGGCGGTCAACGTCGCCAAGCGGTTGATTTCCCGCGACGAGGTGCTGATCACGCTCGGTAGCATCAGCAGTCCAGCGAGCCTCGCCGCTTCGCAGGTCAGCCTCCAGTCCGAGACGGCGCAGATCGTCGTGGCCGGCACCGCGCAGAAGATCACGACCCAAGGCAACAAGTGGGTTTTCCGTTCTCCGGTCCCTGACACCAAGCTCGTCGCCGACCTCGTGGACTTCATCCACGAAAAATTTCCCAACCTGAAGAAGTTCGCGTTCCTTTACGTGAATGACGATTTCGGCCGTGGCGGCTTCGAGGCGTTCAAGCTCGCCGGCCAGAAATACGGCTTCGAGATCGCGGCCGACGAACGCTACACGCGCGGCGATATCGACTTCACCGCCCAGCTCGGACGCATCAAGGCGAGCGCGGCGCAGGCCTTGGTCGAATGGTCGCGTTATGCCGAAGGCGCGCTCGTGGCGAAGCAGTATGCCCAATCGGGCATGAACCTTGTGCGCTTCGGCTCTGACGGCGTGGCGACGCCGAAATACGTCGAGCTCGGCGGAGACGCGGTGAACGGGGTGTATTTCACCACGCATTTCAGCGTCGCGACGGCTGGCAGCATCCCTGCCGCAAAGACCTTCATCGAAAAGTATCAAAAGACCGTCGGCAAGCTTCCCGATGCCTACGCGGCGGAGGCCTACGACGCCATCACGTTGGCGATCATGGCGATCGAGAAAGCCGGCAGCGAGGATCGCGCCGCCATACGCGACGCGTTGGCGGGGCTGAGCTTCGACAGCGTGCGCGGGCCGTTCAAGTTCGACGCCAAGGGTGATCCGTTGCTGGTCACCCATGTGGTCAAGATCGTCGACGGCAAGGAGACCAACGCGCGCGACATCCCAGTGCAAAATTGAATTGGACTACGCCTCAGGGGCCGGCTTAGCCCATCGCGGCGGCCGGACCCGCTGTCGGGAATTCGTCTAGGGAGACGCGCCATGATTCGACCGCGAACGATTCAATCGGTAAATCCCCGGCCGCTCGCCAACTATTCGGAGGCCACGGTCGCCGGCAACCTGATCTTTGCGGCCGGGCAGCTCGCGAGCGACTTCAAGACCGGAGTGCCGGCGGAGGCGAGGAAGCATCCGAACTTTCCGTTCTACGGATCCGACATCAAGCTGCAGACCGATTTCATCCTCAAGAATCTTGCGCGGACCTTCGCGGCGGCTGGCTCCTCGCTTGAACGCGTGGTCAAGGCTCAGGTATTCCTCACCGACCTCAACGACTTCGCGGGCTTCGACGAAGTTTGGCGCCAGTATTTCAAGGTGCCGCCGCCGCGAACGACGGTCGGCACCACGGGCCTGTTGATCAGGGATACCTTGATCGAGATCGACCTGATCGGGTCGGTGCCGGCCGAAGGCGGCGCAGCGCAGGCCGTCACGTCCGCCAACCCGAAACCGCTCGCGAACTATTCGGAAGCCGTTCGGGTGGGCGACCTCGTCTTCGCGGCCGGTCAGCTTGCGAGCGACTTCAAGACCGGCGTCGCGCCGGAGGCGAGGCGCGGCCCGAACTTTCCCTATTACGGATCGGACATTCAACTTCAGACGGAATACATCCTCAAGAACCTGCAGCGGACCTTCGCGGCCGCGGGGAGCTCACTCGAACACGTCGTCAAAGCGCAGGTGTTCCTCGCCGATCTCAATGATTTCGCCGGCTTTGACCAAGCCTGGAAGAAGTACTTCAAGGTCCCGCCGCCACGGACGACCGTCGGAACCACTGGGCTCTTGGTTCGCGACACGCTCATCGAGATTGACCTCATCGGCTATGTCTCTCGCCCCGGCTTGCAGCACGAGGTCATCACCTCGGGGATCGCGAAGCCGATCGCGAACTATAGCGAAGCGTTCGCAATCGGCGACTACGTCTTCGCGGCGGGCCAGTTGGCCTCCGACTTCAAGACCGGGCTCGCGCCGGAGGCCCGCCGCGATCCGGCGTTTCCCTATTACGGCTCCGATATCAAGCTGCAGACCAGGTATGTCATGGAGAACTTGAAGCGGACCTTCGCCGCGGCAGGCAGCAGTCTCGAAAAGATCGTCAAGGCGCAAGTGTTCCTTACCGACCTCAACCACTTCGCCGGCTTCGACGAGGTTTGGAAGGAATACTTTGCCGTCCCACCACCGCGAACGACGGTCGGTACGTCCGGCCTCCTCGTCAAGGACGCGCTGATCGAGATCGATCTTATCGGCGTGAGATAGTGCGGCCACGACAAGATTCGAGCGCGCGCCATTCGCAGGTCTATTGCCGAGCCGCCTTAGAAGGCATCGTCGCGGCCGGAGTGCTTGATACCCGCCGTTCAGGCGCGATCAAGTGAGCTCTCGCCCCCGGCCCGACGGCCGGACGCGGGCCCAGGATGCGACGCCGCCGATTAACGCCGCTGTCGGCGTATTGCAGCACAAGACCCGCGAGCGTGTCCGAGGACTCGCGGAAAAGGCGCTTATCTCACGCCGCGGTCAGGGCCTTGGCCCGCGGCAGCTCCGCGGTCTTGATCCGGCGCTCGCGCAAGAGCTCGGTCGTGTGCGCGGCACTGACTGGCCGGCTGAAGTAGAAGCCCTGGGCCTGCTCGCAGCCCGCCGAAGCCAGAAAACTCGCCTGCGCCTCGGTCTCCACCCCCTCGGCAATGAACTCGATGCCGAGCTCGCGCGCCAGTTGGATCGCGGTGCGAACCACGACGGCGCTGCGCCGTTCCGTCGTGACGCCGAAAACCAGCTCCTGCGCGATCTTGAGACGATTCACCGGATAGGCGGTCAGGTAGTTGAGCGAGGAATAGCCGATACCGAAGTCGTCGAGCGCGATGCGAAGCCCTGACCGACGCAGCCGCTCCAGGGTGTCGCCGTACTGCGCGCTCACCTCCATCAGCACACTCTCGGTCAACTCGACCTCCATGTGGCCGGGCATCACCTGCCAGCGGCTCAAGCTCTTGGCGATGTCGCGCTCAAGGCTGGCCGCGGCCTTGAACTGAACGGCGGAAAAGTTCACGGCAAGGATTTTCGGCGCGATGCCCGCGTCCTGCCAGGCACGGTATTGTCGGCAGGCTTCGTCAAAGGCCCACCGGCCGAGCGGCAAAATGCTGCCGCTGCGTTCCGCGATCGGAATGAACAGCGCGGGAGACACCGGCCCGCGCGTCGGATGGAACCAGCGAAGCAGCGCCTCCAGTCCGAGAATGCGGCCGGTCGCGAGCTCGACTTGCGGCTGATAGTAGAGCTCGAGCTCGCCTCGCTCGATTGCGCCGCGGAGCTCATCGGCGATCGTCACGCGCTCGTTCACCTGCTGACCAAGCTCGTGGCTGTGCATGCGGCAGCAGTTACGACCGTCCTCCTTGGCGCGGTAGAGCGCGAGGTCAGCCTGCACCATGACGGCGTCCGCGTTGGCGAGATCAGGCGCGTAGCGCGCGATGCCGATGCTGGCAGTCATGTGCACCACGGCGCCGTTAATCTCGTAGGGTGCGGCGACCGCGGTGCCGATCTTCCCGGCGAGCGTATCGGCCGGTGCCGCGTCGTCGACATCGCACTCGAGCACCGCGAACTCGTCGCCCCCGAAGCGCGCCACGAGATTGGTCGGCGGCACGGCCGCCCGCACTCGCTCGGCGACTTGCCGCAGCAACTCGTCGCCGAAGGCATGCCCGAGCGTGTCGTTGACGTCCTTGAAATGGTCGAGGTCGAAATAGAGGACGGCGAAACCTTTGCCGCCGAGGCGCGCTTGCGCAAAGACGGCGCTGAGACGATCGAAGAAGACCCGCCGGTTGGCGAGCCCCGTCAATACATCCGTTTGCGCCAGCTCGAAAACGCGGCGGTTGGCCAGCTCGAGCCGGCGCGAGTGACGGCTCGTGAAGCCGATATAGGCGACAATGATTGCGGTCACGACGATACCCGCCACGACCACGGTCAGAGCACGGCCGTAGCTGACGGCGAGGCGGCCGCCGCCGACGGGCGTCGCCGACAGCGTCCAGCTGGCGTCGCCGACTTTGAGCGTGCCCGTCCAGCGGGGATCGGCCGACGACGCCGTGGGCCGCCGCTTGGCGAGCGATACCGCGGAGAGGCCGGGCTCGGAGCCGCGGATGGAAAGCGTATCGAGACCCGAAGCGGCGGAGTAGATGTCGACGTTGATTCGGGACGACGCGATCGGCGCGACGACGGCCTCCAGCAGCTGCGGCAGCTCGAACAGACCGATAATGAAGCCCGCAATATTGCGGCGCCGGTCCGCGACCGAGTCGCGCGACGTGCCTTTGACGTAGACGGGCACGGCGACGAAGATCCCATTCAGGTCGTTCCTGAGAAACAACGAGACCGCGGGCAGCGCCGCGATGACGTCGTGATCGCGAGCGCGCTCCAGCGTGGTGCGCCGCGCCTCGTCAGACGCGAGGTCAAAGCCGTAGAACTTCGAGGTCTTCGGCACTGTCGAGTAGAGTATCGGGTAGTATTCGTTGGCCTCGGCCGCGGGCACCAGAGCGCCGTCCGCCGCGCGCGATTGGAAGTGGTAGCCGACGACGCCGTCCTCGAGAGCCGCGTTTTCGTATTCCGCGCGGTCCTTGCGGCGAACCCTCGGCGCCCAGTTGACGCGCAGGATACCAGGGTGTTCCTCGAACAGGCGCCTGCTGAAAACCTCGAACTCGCTGCGGGTAATCTCGTCGTTGGCGGACTCAAAGAACGTGCGCAACGCCTTTAGCCGGCCGAGATACTCGTCGACCCCGTTCTGCAGGGCCATGGCCTGACTCTTGGCCGCGGCCGCGAACTCGACTGTCGCGACCCAGCACTCCCACCGGCCGACGACGTAGGCCGCCACGAACGAGAATAGGAGCCCGGCGCTCGCCGCAAGCAGCATCGTGCGGGTAAACTCGAGCCCCGTTAGTGCGCGAACGAACCGCTCGGCGGCACGCACTTTCCCGTTTCGCTCTCTCCCGCGGGCGCTCACTAAGTAAATCCCCTTCTGGTCGGAAAATCACACACGCCGAGCCGTAGCCGTTGCATCGAAGAAATAGACTAGACGTATTAATTCCTCGCTTTGCGTCGCATCGGCCAAGAAAGGCGCCCACCATCCAACCCCGATACTTGTCGCTTTTCTTGGCGATTGGTGTGCGTTCCGTAAAGAGATTACGGAAAAACCAATGCGGGGCTCGCCGTTCCAGGCGGCACAAGCGTCATTCGTAATTAAGAACTGGCGCAACCGTCGCCGCAATTAAGGACATCTTCACTCCGAAAGGCATATTTTGCCGCGCGGGGATGATTTCCGGGATCTTGCAGCAACTGACCGTGAACAAATTCAGCATCGCCGTCGCCGCGGTCTTGACTTGCATGGCCGTCGTGACCTCGGTCATTTCCAGGGCTGCCGAACTCACCGGCGCCGGTATCATCGTATTCGGACAGGCGGCGGCACTCCAAGGCCCGGCCTCCGCGCTCGGTCGCGGCATGCAGACCGGCATCAAGGCTGCCTTCAATGAGATCAACGCCAAAGGGGGCGTGCGCGGCCGCAAGCTCGAGCTGATAAGCTTGGACGATGGCTACGAACCCGATCGTTCCGTCGCCCAGACCAAGAAATTGATCGAAGAGCACAAGGTCTTTGCGTTGATCGGCGCCGTCGGGACGCCGACCGCGACCGCGACCGTTCCGATCGCGCGAGCCGGCAACGTGCCTTTCATCGGGCCGTTCACGGGCGCCGAATTTCTACGCGACCCGGCTCTCGACAACGTCATCAATATCCGCGCGAGCTACGGCGCCGAGACCGAGGCGTGGGTGAAGCACCTCACCGAGGACCTGAACATCAAGGAGATCGGCATCTTCTATCAGGACGATTCCTTCGGTCGGGCGGGTCTCGCCGGCGTCAAGAAAGCATTGGACAAACGCGGCATGGAGCTCGTTGCGGAAGGTACCTTCGAGCGCAACACGATAGCGGTGCAGCCGGCGCTGCTCGCACTCAGACGCGCGGAGCCCGAGGCGGTGGTCATGGTCGGGCCATACAAGCCGTGCGCCGAGTTCATCCGGCTCGCGCGAAAGAGCCGCTTCAACCCGATCTTCGTCAACATCTCCTTCGTCGGTGCCAGCGCGCTCGCAACAGAGCTCGGACCCGACGGCGCGGGCGTGATCGTTTCGCAGGTGGTGCCGTTTCCATGGGACACCTCCCTTAAAGTGGTCGCTCATTACCGCGCGGCAATTAAGGCGCTCGATCCAACGGCGGCGCCGGATTTCGTTTCACTCGAGGGATATCTTGCCGGCCGTCTCGCGATCGCGGCGCTCGACAAGGCCGGTGCGAACCCCTCCCGCGAAGCATTGATCAAGACCATCAAGGATGTCGGCAGGTTCGACATCGACGGGCTGATCATGACCTTCGGCCCGAACAAGAACGAAGGCCTGGACCAAGTTTTTCTGACCGTCATCCAACCCGACGGCACTTTCAAGGCGGTCCAAAGACTCAACATGTGAAGCTTTGCGATCAGGGATGATTGCGTGCCGCGATCTGTAGATATCGGCGGCCAGCGCGTCAGTCTCCGCGCTCGAGGATTTCATTCACTTCGACCGCGCGACCCTCGCCGGCGCTCCACACCCCAGCCTTGATGACGGCGAGATTGCGCGACGCCCACCAGCCGTCCGTTTCCGGCTTGGCGCCGGTGCGGATGCAATGGGCGAATTCGTCCAGCTCCTCGCGGATCGTGTCGTTACTTTCGGTCGAGACCATGCGCGGCTTGGTCTCTCCGCGATTGAGATGGCGCAGGCCGGAAAACAGGTCGTAGTACGCGCTCGCCTCCTTGCCGTAGATGTTCATCATGTAGAATTCCGACGCCGATGCGTAGGAGGCGGTGAGATTGGAAATCGCGCCGCTCTCGTGCTCCAGGATCAGGTTGGCGACATCCGGATTGTCTCCGGGCAGGACGAGTTGCGCCGACATGCCGGACACGCGTTTCACCGGGCCCATCAGCATTTCCAGCACGTCGACGTAGTGGATGCCGATCTGCAGCATCACGCCGCCGGGCATGCCGGCCGACTGGTAGCGCCAGGAGCTCAGATCGATCTTGCCGAGCCGATCGCGGCTGATGTTGCCCTCGGCCTGCACGAGCCTGCCGAAGCGGCCGGCGTCGATCTCGGCCTTGATCCAGCGGAAATGGCTTTCGCGCCGCCGCTGGTAGCCGAGCGAAAGCACCACGCCGGCCTTTTCGCATGCGCGCGCAATCTCCTGGCCTTCACGCACCGTGTTCGCGATCGGCTTGTCGAGAAAAACGTGCTTGCCGGCTTGCGCCGCCATGCGGGTGGTCTCGAGATGCGCGTTGTTGGGTGTGGTATTGATGATGGCCTCGATCTCGGGGTTGGCGAGGATCGTCTCGTAGCTCTTGAACACCTGACACCCGTATTTCGCCGCGAAGGCGCGCCGCTTGTCCTCCGAACGGGTGTAGCAGGACATGATCTTCAGTTTCCCCGAGCGCTGAATCGCGTCGGCAAGGACGTCCGACCACCAGCCCATCCCAACGCAAGCGACGCGAAGCGGCTCGAATGTCATACCCGCGCTACCTTCTTTGCCGTGAATGTCACTTGGTTTCGAGCCGCCAACTCGCGCCGATCGATTCGACAGCCTCCTGCGCGATGCGCTCGTCAGTGGCCCAGTCGCCGCCGGCTAGTCCGATCCCGCCGATGCATTCACCGTCCATAATGATCGGGCAGCCGCCCTCCATTGCGGTCCAGCGCTCGGGGCCGGCGGCAAGCGCGAGGCCGAGTGCGTGCGCGACGTCCAGCGGTTGCGCTTGCGCGCCGCGGGCAGAAGTCAGCCGCTTGTTGGAAGCCGCGCATACCGCTTTGGTGGTGGCCGAATGAACGGAGTGAAACCGTCCCCCGTCCATGCGCTCGAGCAGCATCAGATGCCCGCCCGCATCCACAATGGCGACCGAAACCGCAATGCCGGCCTCTCTGGCCTTGCCAATCGCGGTCGACATCATCTTTCGGGCGCCATCGCTGGTGAGACGCTTCGTATTTGCGACATACATCGGATTGGTCCTCCATGCGAACCTCTGCGGCCATCGTCCGCGAAGGCGGAGGCCGACGACGTCATTTTTATCGGCATTATTAGCGTGCCGGTCATTGTTACACCAATCTAACTGGGAAGCTGCCATATGGCCCGTCACCAACCACGGCTAGTATGGTCTGCCTCGCGGGGCAGTCCGTGCCGCCCGCGACATCTGAGTTAACTGGCGGAGATGACCATGTGCCTCGACTGTGGCGATATCGCCGGCCGGCAAAGCTACTTGCCAAGACGAAGCGTCCTGAAGTTTGCGGCGGCTTTTGCGGCAGGCGCCGCCTTTCCCCGCCTCGCGTTCGGGAAGGAGCCCGTGGTCCCGCCGAAGGCGGAGAACGTCGTTTCTCCGGATGTGGCGCTGCAGCGGCTGATGGCGGGCAACAGGCGTTATGTCGACGGCGTGGCGAGGCGGCACGATTTCGAGCACGAGCGCGAGGCCCTGACGAGGGGCCAGAACCCGATCGCCGGCATTCTGAGCTGCGCCGATTCCCGCGTCGCGCCGGAATATGCCTTCGATACGGGCCGAGGCGATTTGTTCGTTTGCCGCTTGGCCGGCAATTTTGCCAATGACGATGTCATCGCCAGCTTTGAATACGCCGTGCAGAATCTCAACACGCCGCTGCTCATGGTGCTCGGGCACACGGCATGCGGTGCGATCGACGCCGCGGTCAAATCCGTCAGAGATGGTGTCGCGCTCCCGGGCCATCTCTCGTCGCTCGTGACCGGCCTCACTCCGGCAGTCAAAGCCGCCCTCGATCAGCCCGGGCCCACGGTGGAGCTCGCGGTGAAGCAGAACGTCATTCTCAACGTCGAAAGGCTCAAGCGGGCCACCCCTATCATCAGCCAGTTCGTCGAAGCGAAGAAAGTCCGCGTCGTCGGCGCGATCTACCACCTCGACAGCGGCCGGATCGAACCGACGGGCGACGCCTGACAGGAAATCGGCTCGCTACCGGCTGGCTGGGGATAGGCTCAAGGTTCCGCGCTGGACCGACACCCCATTTCGATCCTGTAGCCGATCCGCCCCAGCCACGTTTGCGGCTGATAACAAAGAAGTTTGATCTCGCTGACGCCGCCGTCGGGGCAGTACTTGGAGGTCCGCAACCCAAATCCCTGCATCTTCATGCAAGTTTCCACTTCGCCCGCCAGCAATGCCGGCTCTTGGGGCGCTCGATCTTGGTCGGCCGCACTGTTGACGACGGATGTCAGAGCGTCCGCGCCACGCGGAAGCCTGTGTAAAAGTCGCGGTCCTCGGGGCGACCACCAAAGCGGGCCGCCGCCCGGAGAACGCGCGGTTCATTAGCCCATGACCCCCCGCGTTGCTCACGACGGATGCACTGCCCAGATTTCCAGGCGGAGCCATCTAATGGTGCTTCCCGATAACTGCTGGGGAAACAATCCTCGACCCACTGAGTTGCATTTCCAAGCATATCATACAAACCAAAACCGTTCGGCAAGAAATTTCCGACGGGAGACGTGTACGGGTAACCATCGCTGCACGGCACGGATGATTGGTACTCCAGGCCAGTTACCTTGCTTTTGGCCGTGTGGTCGAAGCCGTTACCATATCGGCAAAACTCCTTCTCCTCGTCGCCAAAGAAATAACGCGTCGTCGTCCCTGCGCGCGCCGCGTATTCCCATTCGGCCTCGGACAACAGCCGGTAATTCTTGCTCGTTTTCTTGGCCAGCCAAGCGACATAAGCCTTAGCGTCATTCCAGTTCAAACATACGGCCGGATGGGAGCCGTTTTGAACCAAACCAGGGTTGCGCCACGAGCGCCCTTCTCTTACCCCAGGCTTTCCTTGTTCGAGAGTAGCGCATTTGGAACCAGCGTCGTAGCCCGTGTCTCCCACGAAGGCTGCGAACTGATCGACCGTGACGTGAAATTTGCCGACCGCGAACGCTTTCGCAATGGTTACGGAATGCTGGGGCTCTTCGGACTGGGTGTGATCCTTTTCATCGGCCGGCGATCCCATGGTGAAGCTGCCTGCCGGCACCACGACCATCTCGGGGCACTTGTCGCATTCCTTGAACACGTCCTTTGGCTTGAGCGCACATTCCTCGACGGAAGAGAGCGGCTGCGCCGAACGCGAGGACCAAGACACCGTCATGGGTGTTCCACCGCATGGGCTTGGAGGCACGACGGGCGGGACCACTGCGGCGACTTTCTTCAGCTCCTTTAAACGTGAGCGTGCTACCGTCCCATAGATTGTGTGGCCGTAGCGTCGGATAAAGTCTTCGAGGACCTCGGCGCTGGTCGTGTCCCTCACGACTGCCCAGGCCGCATCGGCGGAGGTTGCCGATACCGGCGGCTGAGTGCCTCCCGCCTGCGTCGGCGGGTCCTTCAGATAGATCGCTTGCTTCGATAGCGAGCCGTACAGGAACGGTTGCTGCTCTCGGTTCGTCGCCGCGATTACCTCGTCACGGACCATTCGGAACAGAAACGTCACTTCCAGTCCGGGGGTTTCAAGGTTGTTCAACAACGCCGCCGTGAACGGGCTATTTCGGTCCGTGCCATCGCTCGCCGTCGTGCCATCCTTCGAGGCGTAGGCGACCAGCACATTATCCGTCGGCTCGACACGGGTCAGACCGCGGTCCACCGCTCGCAGGCGTGCGCTCCGCTGCATCTTCGCGGCGAACGGATTATTGCGGCAGGCATCGAGGATCACCAAGCCAAGGCTCGATGCATTCGCCGCCTGAAATATTACGGACCTGAGTGCAATCGTCTCATTCTCGGCATCGCGGTCGGACCGCAGCTCGGCATCCACGGGGATAAGCCAATTCTCTCCGCCGATTTCCATGCCGTGGCCGGCGAAAAAGACCACCGCCATGTCCGAACCGGTGCTGTCGCGCCCAAACTGCAGTAAGGCGCGGCGCATGTCATCGAAGGTGGCGTCGGTCACTTTCTTGACCGAGAACCCGAGTCGCCCGAGGGACTCCGCAATATCGTTGGCGTCGTTCTGAGTGTTCGGCAGCTCCGGAACGTTCTTATACGTGCTGTTGCCGATCACTAGCGCCACCCGCTTCTCGGCATGACCCGGCGCAACGCTGAGGCAGATCAGGACCGCAGCGAATGCGTAGGCGGCAAGATGGCGCATGTGGTAAGCCCTGACAATCCTAACTTCCCTGGTGAGTACCTCTAAGAAAATTTGCACCTCAGTTTCTTGTAAAGACCATACCGTTGTCCCAGGTGATGGTAAGTCCATCTTTGGCTAGGCGGCCGTTAGCCGATGCAGTAGTGAAGCCTCCCGACCATGACGCGTGGAGTTGATCACCGTTGATCGTGCCATGCGCCGTTTCGCTGCCGATAACCCAGGTGAAAGAGCTTCCAGACTGGCTGAGTCGGTAGGTAAGCCCATTCAGTGATCCCACCCACGCTCCACTGATCGAGCGCGACACGGTCGTGGCCGGGTTCACCGCCGCCTTTCTTGACTTGCGCTCCGGGCTACTGGGCGTTGGCTGCTCTTCGCCTCCCGAAATCGACTTGTCCGTCTTGCCGATCGTGCCACCGGTGCTGCCGGGCTGCAGTTGCGCCACGGCCGACATTGAGAATATCGCCCCTGCGAGAATGGCCAAGACAGGCAGCAGCACATGGCTCCGGGACCCCGTCGAGCGCACAGGCCAGCCCTCCCCAGTTGTCGAGCACGGAATTCTGCCACAACCGCCGGGAAGCGGGGAAGCCCGTCGGGCGGCAAAACGATTGGCGGTCAAGCCCCGGCGAAACGAAATCGCCGATTTCGCTTTGACGCAGGGACGGAGGCGAAATCCCGTAAAAATTCCCGTTGGCCAGTCGATAATCGCACTCGCGCGCGACCCGAGGATGGTGCCCGATCAGGAAGGACCCCAGATCGATCTTCAAAGTCCGACGTGATTGGTTTTGTGAGCGACCTGAAGATGGCCTGGTCGAACGAATGTTCGGCCTGCCAAAATCAGACGAGTTTCTGGGGCGGTCGTCCGAGCAAATTCGCTAAGTCATTGATTGAATGGTGGGCGCTGCAGGGATTGAACCTGCGACCTCTCCCGTGTGAAGGGAACGCTCTCCCGCTGAGCTAAGCGCCCGGATCCCGGCCGGGATTTAAGGAGTGCGTCCGAGGGGTGTCAAGCCGCGAGCGTAGCGGCCTCAGGGGGATCGGGTGAAGAAGTGCGTGACAAAGGGCTGAAGTGCTGAATCTGTCGTGATCCTCTGATTCGGTTTGCGGAGGATGCGATGGAGAGTGCTGCGGCGGCATTTGGGGCGATCAGCGAAG
>JBKQHQ010000231.1:0-5612 GCA_052148715.1 Xanthobacteraceae bacterium
TTCGCTGATCGCCCCAAATGCCGCCGCAGCACTCTCCATCGCATCCTCCGCAAACCGAATCAGAGGATCACGACAGATTCAGCACTTCAGCCCTTTGTCACGCACTTCTTCACCCGATCCCCCTGCGCGAGGGCCTTGGTTCTCTTGTGGTAGAGAGACCAAGCCGTCTACAGTGCGGGCCGGATTCGCCGGAGAGGGTGTCATGCGTTCGAGAACAGCAGCGTTTGCCAGTGTCGTCGCTCTGGGGTTCACCATCGTCGCAGTGCCGGCCGACGCGGCGCCCAAGAAGAAGGATGGCGCGCTTTCACCGGCGCGAACTCAGGTGATCATCCGGCCAGGCTCGCGGGTGATCAGCGGACAAGGTACGATGATCACGACCATTGGGCCCGGCGGGGTGATGCAGACGCGCTACGTGGCGCAGCGGCGCTCCTTCCTCGATCCCGGCACCGACACGACGCCGGGAGAGAAGCTGCCCGGCGGCGTTTACGTGCCGCTCGCCTACTCGCCGACCTCGAACATCGACGTGCTCAGCCCGAGCGGCAGCTTCCGCCGCCAGCCGCTGGCGGATCCGTGGGATATTCCCTCGTATAAATTCCCGTAGCGCCCGCTCTTTAGCGCCGCGAGACCGGCCAGGTCACCCGGTCAATCGCTGCATCTCGGCGACGATCGCTTCGCCCATTTGTGTGGTGCCGACCAGGGTCGTTCCCGGCGCCTTGATGTCGGCGGTGCGCAGGCCCTTGGCGAGCGCCGCCGCGATCGACTGATCGATGAGGTCGGCCTCCCGTCCCATATTGAACGAGTAGCGCAGCGCCATGCCGAACGAGGCGAGCATGGCGATCGGATTGGCCACGCCCTTGCCGGCAATATCGGGCGCCGAGCCGTGCACCGGCTCGTACAGCGCTTTGCGCTTCTTGGTCTTCGGGTCGGTCTCGCCGAGGGAGGCCGACGGCAGCATCCCAAGCGAGCCGGTGAGCATGGCGGCAACGTCGGACAGCACATCGCCGAACAGGTTGTCGGTGACGATGACGTCGAACTGTTTTGGGTAGCGCACGAGCTGCATCGCGCCGGCGTCGGCGAGCTGATGCTCGAGCTGCACATCCTTGAACTCACGCTGGTGCAGCTGCGTGATGACCTCGTGCCAAAGCACGCCGGTCTTCATCACGTTGCGCTTCTCCATCGAGGTGACCTTGTTGCGCCGCTTGCGCGCGAGCTCGAAGGCGACACGGCCGATGCGCTCGATCTCGTAGGTGTCGTAAACTTGCGTGTCGATGGCGCGCTTCTGACCATTACCGAGGTCGGTGATCGTCTTTGGCTCACCGAAATAGACGCCGCCGGTGAGCTCGCGGATGATCATGATATCGAGGCCGTCGACCACCTCGCGCTTGAGGCTCGAACCGTCGGCGAGCGCCGGATAGCAGATCGCCGGGCGCAGATTGGCAAACAGGCCAAGGTCCTTGCGCAGCCGCAGCAGACCCGCCTCCGGCCGCACGTCATAGGGCACCGCGTCCCATTTCGGCCCGCCGACCGCGCCAAAGATCACCGCATCGGCCGCGTGCGCCTTGGCCATGGTCGCGTCGGTGACGGCGACGCCGTGCGCATCGTAGGCGCTACCGCCGACGAGGCCTTCCTCGGTCTCGAAGCGGGCGATGCCTTGTCTCTGCAAGAATTCGATCAGCCGCTTCACCTCGGCCATCACTTCCGGGCCGATGCCGTCGCCGGGAAGGAGAAGAAGCTTGTGGGTCGCCATTGCGCACCGCCTCGCGGGTCAAGATAATCCGTCCGGATTGCTAAACGGCGCCGCCGGGCTTGGCAAGGCGCGCAGGCCCTAGCAATTTGCTGCCCGGCGGCGGCAGGACTGATGGGAGGACACCATGCGTGGATCGTCATACAAACGGCACCGACAAAGCCTCGCGCTCGCGGCCCTGTGCTTGTCGATCGGCTCGGCGCATGCCGCCGAGCTCAATCCGGCGGCGGTGACTTTCAAGCTACCCGATCAGATCGAGTGGAAGGAGGGCCGAATTCCCGGCGTGCAGCAAGCGGTGATGGTCGGCGATCCGGAGAAGCCCGGCCTCTACATGGTGCTGACCAAGTGGCTCGCCGGCAACCATATGAGCCGGCCGCATTTCCATCCAAACGACCGCTTCATCACGGTACTGAAGGGGACCTGGTGGGTCGGCAGCGGCACGACCTTCGATCCGAGCAGCACGGTGCCGATGCCGGCCGGCACCTTCGTCACCCATTACGGCAAGCAGGTGCACTACGACGGCGCCAAGGACGAGGACGCGGTGCTGCTGATCGTCGGCGAGGGCCCGGCCACCGCGACGCCCGCGGAGGTGAAGTAGCGGCTCTCTGTCATTGCGAGCGAAGCGAAGCAATCTCGCGCCGCACGTGCCCGCCCAAGCGAAATTGCGTCGCTTCGCTCGCAATGACGAATGAGAGTCAGAGCTTGCTGAACAAACCTCCGTTGAACAGGGCTTCCTGAAACGTCCGCGACCTGCTCATCCGGCGCGCCTGATTGCGACCTGCTTGGGCAACAACGGTCGGCCAGCATCGCTGGCAAGAAACCTCTTCGCGGCGTCGTAACCGCCTTCGTAGCGAGTCTTGATCCCTTGCTCGGAAAAATCCATACCGCCCGTCATCGGCACATGGGCGCTCGGGATGACTTTGAGGTTCTTGAGGCAGCGGAACTCCATCAACTTGCGGAATGCCTTACGTGCCCGTAGCTTGCTCGCTTGCGGAAGCTCCTTGTCCAGGTCGTCGATCATCTGGGCATAGTCGATCAACCCCTCGGGCCCGCCGAAGTCGTCCCAGAAGCGGTTCTCGAACGAGATCTCCATCATTCGATTCTTGATCTCGGTCAGGTTGGTCGGCACCGCGTCGTGGGTCGGGAACAAATCGATCACAACGATGGGCAGGCGCTCGGCCTCCTCGGGCGAGAGCATGTCGATCATCGGGCGCAGCGGCGTATTGTCGAACAAACCGCCGTCCCAATACCAGTCATCATCAATCTTGGTCATGGGGAAGCCCGGAGGCAGGCTGCCGCTGGCGAGGATATGATCCGGCGTGATGGTCGTCTCGGTGTTGGTGAAACGCGCCGAGGTACCCCGCGCAACATGGGTTGCGGTCACGGCAAAACGCATGTGTTTCGCATCGTTGATCTGGCGGAAGTCGCACAGGCGGGCCAACGTCCCCCGCATCGGCGTGATATCGCAGAGGCTGGTCCAATTCTGCATGTCGTAGAAGTCGGTCCGCAGCTTATAGAAATTGGGCGTTCCGAACATCGACAAGGTTTCCTGCAGCTCCTTCAGCATGAATGGAACCTGCCGGATCGTGATCTCGGACCACAACGCCTTGAGGCTGGCCGGGATATCGCCGTTGCGCGCGCCGGCGACGGCTGCCGCGTTGATGGCGCCAATGGACACTCCCGTGACGGCCACCGGCCGTAGGCCGGCCTCACATAGACTGGTGATCGCGCCATATTCGTAAGCGCCGAGAGCACCGCCGCCTTGCAGAACCAAACCGATCGCTGTCATGTCGCACCTCGATGAAACGGAGCTGTTGCGGGGAGAGGCTTCGGGGACATGCCGGGCCGGCGGCGCGGCATGCCATAGGGTGCTCCAGGAGCAGATGCCGGAGTGCAGTTCTCAGGCGAGAGCGGACTGCAGCGCCTTTTCCTGTTGCGCGGCCCATACCGGAAAATGCGCGCCGAGCGGTTCGGCGGATCGTTCCCAGTGCGGCGGGGTCTCGCTCAACTGCAGTGAAGGAGCAAAGAAGGTCAGCTCGCCCAACGGGCCAACCTCCTTGCGGAGCAGGCTGGAGATGTAGGCCGGCGAGAGCGGCTCGGGCGGCAACGCCTCGCGCGCGACCTTGCCCAGGCTTTGCAGCCATGTCGCCGAGCGGGCGAGGGAGACGCGGACATGATAGCTTCCGCCTTCCTTCGACCGCCGAAGCAGCGCCGCCAGCGTTCCAAACGCACCAAGGAAGCCGGTGAGATAGTCGTTCGGGAATGTCGGAGCGAGCTGCGGGCTGTCGATGCTGCCTTGGGCAACGGCCATGCCGGTGCAGGATTGAGCAAGCTGCTCGAACCCCGGCCGGAAGTGCCACGGACCGGCGTGGCCGTAGCAGCTCGTCGATACGACGATGATGCCGGGACGCATCTCAGCGAGGCCGTGCGGCGAGAACCCCAAAGCGGTCAGCTTGCCGGGCCGGTAGCTCTGTGAGAAGACATCGGCATCCTTCACCAGTTCGCGCATGCGATGGTTGTCTTTCGGGACCTTTAGATCGAGAAAGGCCGAGAGCTTGCCGTGGCTCGTGTCGATGTCGAAGGGCGGCAACCGCGGACGGCTTGGGCAGCTGATGTGCAGCACCTCGGCGCCTTGCGAGGCCAAGGTTTTGGCGCAAGTCGGCCCAGCGATCACATGCGTGCAATCAATGATCTTGATGTCGGTGAGCGGACGCGGTGCGCCCTGCTTGAACGGCTCCGGCTCGCTGTCGCCGAGCTTGATGATCTCGACCACCGGCATGTCGGCAATGGCTTGGCCCTGAGGGTGCGCCAGCCATTCCGCATGGGTGCGCGCAACGGCGCCACCCAAGCCACGCTGCGCTATGGTCTCCTCAAGCTCAAAGGCATTCCACTTGGCCACCGCATGACCGATGGAGTTGCGGTCATCGGCGCAGCACAGCAGGCTCAGCAATCCGTCCCGCAGCTTTGGATAGCCGCCGTGCAGGAGGATATGGCGTCCGTCCAGCGTGGGATAGAATCCGACGGTCGGATACTCAGGATCCGGAACGGGAATTGGATACCCGTGCTGTGATTGGAAGAAAACGCCGGCCGTCTCCGTCGCGGCAGCGCGCACATCGGTTTTTACTTTCTGGTCCTTGCCTCCGCGCCGCATCCAGATCTCGCGAATGGCCACGCCTTGGGCTGCAAGGATGGCCGCGGAGGCCTCGCCGACCCGAAAGGGGGTGTCGTAGACCGGATCGCGACCAAGGATTTCTACCGCATCGTCGCCAGGATGGGCGACGCCGCCGAGGTCTAGAAGTTGCTCAAGAATCTCCAACGGCATGTTGGTGCTCCTCTCCAGAACATGGGGCAAATGCAGATCTTACTTAGGCTTTGACCAGTGCGATCGGCCGGGCAACAAATTGGGTGCCGAGGTCGAAGAAGAGCGGCCCGTCACTGCTCTTCTTTGCAATGCCATTAAAAGTCCAACCCCTTTAGCAAGGGTAAAAGAAATTTGGCGCCGTCACGAGACGGTAGGGGCGCTGGCGTTATGGTTACGATTTCTATCAATCGGGCATTTTCCCCCCGAGAAGGTAATGAACTCGCGCCGTCTCGTCTGCCGCCGCTCGACAAGAACCATGCGGCGTCCCATGCGAGACGCCAAAGACCAAGGTGCGGTGCTGGTGATCGTCGGCAGAGGCGCGGCCACGAGGTGACGCAGCGCGGCTCTTTGTCATTACGAGCGAAGCGAAGCAATCTCGTCGATAGGGGTCGGGAAGGGTTTTGGCCCTCCCCGCCCTCCGAACCGTACGGGCGGTTTTCCCGCATACGGCTCTCCAGTTGGTGGTTTCCTCATCGGGAGTGTCTGGCGGTCAGCCAGGCCGTGTGT
>JBKQHQ010000232.1:0-57960 GCA_052148715.1 Xanthobacteraceae bacterium
AGGCAAGGCGTCGTGCTATGGCTCTTCATGGCGTGATCTCCGCCGGCGTTGCAACGCCGGAATCGCTTGTTGGACCAAGCTGGAGATTACGCCGCCTTCACTTTCCAACCACTCCCGCTACGGCACCAACGGCGGTAGTCCACAAGTGTCATATACCGTTACTGGAAACAATCAGGATACAACGCTCAGTCAGACAATATCAGTTATTGGCGTCAACGGTACTCTTTTGTTCGTCACCGCGACCTGTACGCCCGCGCCTCCTCCTTCTACTTCTTCCAGCGGCGTACCAACCGACAGCCAGAACCTCCGCTCGCTGCAATTAGAGGTGACGAAAACAGTCGCTGCGGCCTCGGGCGCTGCCATCACAAGCGCAGTGGGTGGCGCCATCAATGATGCGTTCTCGGCTACGGGCGGTACGCCAGTCACGGTCGGCCCAAACGGCGTCGCCTTTAACTTCGCGGCCGAGCCTCAGCGCGATCCACGCCTTGCGGAAATCTCAAACGTCTTCGCCTATGGGGGCAACGTCTATAAGGCGCCGCCTCGTGCACCTCTCTACTTGCCGGAGTGGAGTGCCTGGGCAGACATTCGCGGCACCGGTTTCGATCGCGACGACTTATCGGGCGACCTACATGGGCATCAGATCAACATTACCGGCGGCATCGGCCGCAAGCTGACCCCGGACATCTTGGTCGGTCTGGTCACTGGGTATGAAAACTTCAACTTCACGGACAGCTCCATCGCCGGAAAGATGACCGGCGACGGCGGCACGATCGGCAGCTACGCCGCATGGCGCTTCGGCCCACATTGGCGGCTCGATGGCATGTTCGGCTGGTCGGACATCTTCTACAATGCGACAGCAGGCGCGGCGGCGGGCTCATTTACAGGCTCGCGCTGGCTCAGCTCCGGCGGTTTCACCGGCAACTATGCTTTCGGGAGCGCAATCCTCGAACCTTCGGCAAACGTCTATGCGCTCTGGGAGCATGAGGGCGCATGGACCGACACCCTTGGCACATTGCAGGACGCCCGGAGCTTCTCGGTTGGGCGGGTTAGTTTGGGCGACAAGGTAAGCTATCCGTGGTGGGCGGGGAACGTGCGGATTGCGCCCTATCTCGGGCTGTATGGAGACTGGCGCTTTTCAACTGACAATGCGCTGCCGGTGGCGGTGCCGTATGTCGGGATCAAGGACGGCTGGTCGGCGCGCGCGACTGCCGGCGTGACAATGCTTCCAGGCACCAGCGGCGTCACCATTTCGCTTGGCGGAGAACTCGGCGGCCTCGGTGCCGGCTACGACCTGTGGTCCGTGAATGGGCGAGTGAGTTGGCCGTTCTGAGTTATCGTGAACAACTGACGCCGTCGCAGAATTTACGCGATTGACCACCGCAGGTGGATAGAGGCTTCACGTTCTTTCACGGTATTGAACAAGCGTCTCCGGCGTGACGGAGCCTTGCGGCGGCGATGCCCGCTAATGGCACACTCCCGCCGTGCCGGCGGGGGCGGCCCTCTGGTCCGCTTCCCGGGCATTGCCGTCGCCAGGCGGTTTCTGGCGCGATCGGGCAACGGCTGTAGATGACCCTAAGCGAGCATTGGCGGTCCGCTTTCCAAGTCCCACTACGCCCGATCACCCTGCCGACTTTGGCCCGACGGGGGTGATCGCGACCTGACGAACCGCAGGTTCTGGACACGGCCGTCATCGATCGACAAGGCATTGCACTCGCCGTCGGCCCCACACACAAACTTCAGACTTCCGATCGGAAAGGCCCCGGCGAAAGCGTCATTGCCGATGGGCTCCAGATCGATGTCTCCCCTCGGATAGTGAACTTTAAGCGCACCACCGCGAACGAACACGTCATACGTAACACCCAGTTCGGCGCTGTAGAATTGGCCCTCGTAGGCCTTGAGCCGCTCCGCCGTAGGCTGGGTGATCAGGATGCGCCTCATAGGAAGGCTTGCGCCATCCTGATGGAGGATAGCGTTCTGAGTCTTTCCGCCTTCCGTTGGGTCGTCGAAGACAACTTCTGCCGGAACCACTCGAAGGCGGAAGGCGGTGTTGGAGACTGCGTACATTGGAAACGATGACTGGCCGGTGGCGCGCGCGACGAGGCGGTCCTTATCCTTGCTGAAGGAAATGATGAAGCCCGGCCTGAGTTCATCCTGGAGTTCATAGTCACCGACGTAGGCGTCGAGGACTTTGGGATCGATTGCGACTTCCGGCATGTCACCGAGCGATGGCTTGTCAGGCGTAGGCTGCAAACGATCTTCCAGATAGATGTCGGCGATCTTGAATGAGAGCGCTGTTGGGTTCACGTCCTCCGCGTTGGCGAGGACCACGACCGAGAAACGTTGGTCCGGAAACCTGAGGATATTGGTTCGATATGCGGCATCGCCGCCGGCGTGCTCAACCGTCCTGAGCCCACGGTATTTGCCGATTTCAAGGCCAGAGGCGTACTCGATTTCCTTGCCGTTATTGAGTTTACCCTTCTCCTGCATCTGGGCCAAAAGCGCGGGGCCGCCGACCTCGCCGGTGTAGAAGTTCTCATTCCAACGCGCCAAGTCGCCGACCGTTGAAAACAGACGGAACAACTCAGCGCTACATACTGATATTTGCCGTCTGGTTGCCGCGCGTAGGAATAGGCTCGATCCTTGACGACGAGCCGATAGTCGTCCTGGAAGTGTGTGTGAGCCATGCTCAGGGGGTCGAAGATGTGCTCCTTCGCAAACTCGGGCAACGTCTTGCCAGACACCTGCTTCACTACCATCGCGAGCAAGGTGTAGCCGCTGTTGCTATAGAGGAATTGGTCGCCAGGCGCGAAGTTCAGCTCGGTTTGCTGAAACAGCAGGCGGGCGACATCATTGTCCGTGATCACGTCGTCAAGCCGCCATCCTGCGAGGAGCAGGAGGTTCCACTGGTCTCGCATGCCGCTCGTGTGATGAAGCAACTGGCGGATCGTGATCACCTTGCCGAAGTCGTGTAACTTCGGAAGGTATTTGCGCACGTCGTCGTCCAGAGACAATTTTCCATCTTGGACGAGGAGGTGGATCGCGAAGGCGGTAAACTGTTTGGAGACCGAGGCTAGGGGGAACACGGTCGCCGGCGAGTTAGGCACGCCATACTCCAGATTGGCCGCGCCATAGCCTTGGCTGTAGACGATCTTACCGTTCTGAATGATGGCGATGGAAGCTCCGGGTGAGTCCGGCCCAGCCCATTGAGCAAAAAGCTGATCGACGGCGTGCGCCATAGGTCCTTCGACGGGTGTAGCGGGGAGGTGTGGCCTCCGTCTGAGCGTCACCGACGCGAGGCGCCAAAAGACAAAGCACCGCAACAGCGGCCGCCACGCTCCTAGCCAGCATCATGCTTCCCCAATTGCGCTCTAAGGTTGCACTAAGGACCGCAATCCGCAAGCGCGACTGTGGCAAATGCCCGTGTCGGAAATTGGCACAGGGCTGCCTATCCCAGATGTCCGCCCTTACGGAGAGTCTTGGGTGGTAAGCGGACATGGGACCGCGCTATTCGATCGCCTCGTCGGCGAGGGCGACACGCACCAGCGCCGCCTCAGCCTTGCACGCCAAAAATGATGTGCACGATGCGCTGCACTTCACCAAACTGCTTCGCGTCCAGGTCATAGGTCACCTCAACGTAATTGCGGTCCCTTCTGGCGATTTCGAAGGCGAGACGTGAGGGCGTGAACTCAAGGATCCGCAGCCGGAAGTGGCCAGTATAGGTGTCGTGATCGTGGGTCTCGATGTAGCAGACGCCCCCGTCATCGTCCTCAAACTGACGCTGAACGAGAAGATAGGGTTTGTCGTCCGCCGACGGATCGAAGTCATCGTCACTAAGGGCCTCGCTGTCGAACGAAACCTGGAAGTATTGGTCGCCGGACTCTCCGACAGACACGTTTTTGGCGTGTAGCCTCATCGAAGTAGCCCTTGTTTCCACAAGGTACCAATCAATCCCTATCGCCACCTCAATTGCCAGAACGTGCGCCTGAGCTCAAGCATGCTATCGCACGGCAAATGGGAGCGGGGCGCCCGGCTCGATCAAGGGGGCACGGCGGATCGCCTCTGCCCAGGAGGATCAGACATCGACTTGCTCCGCTATGGCAAGGGCGTCGTCGACCTCAATGCCGAGGTAGCGAACCGTGCTTTCTATTTTCGTGTGTCCCAGCAATAGCTGGACCGTCCGCAGGTTTCCAGTTCGGCGGTAGATCAGCGTCACCTTGGTTCGGCGCAGCGAGTGCGTTCCGAAAAGGCTTGGGTTCAGGCCAATGCTCGCAATCCACCGGGACACCAGCCGGGCATACTGCCTGGTCGAGATGGCTTGGATGCAACCGCCACGGCATGCGAAGAGGAATTGGCCGGGCCTCTTGTCTGCGGCTTTGATGTAACCGTCGATCGCCTCCCGGGTTGGCTCGGTCAGCTCAATCAAATGTCAAACCACAGCACTAATTGCTCAACGCCTGCAGCGGGGAGGGAATGCGGCCGCCGCGGGCGACGAAGCGGCGGCTCAAGCATTTGTTGACCGGGATGATCGGCGCGCGGCCCAACAGGCCGCCGAAGTCGACCCAGTCGCCGACGCTCTTGCCGGCCACCGGAATGATGCGCACCGCGGTGGTCTTCTTGTTGATCATGCCGATCGCGGCCTCGTCGGCGATGATCGCCGACAAGGTTTCCGGCGGGGTGTCGCCGGGCACCGCGATCATGTCGAGGCCGACCGAGCAGACGGCGGTCATCGCTTCGAGCTTGTCGATCGTTATCGCCCCGCTCGCGGCTGCCTCGATCATGCCCTGATCCTCGGACAGGGGGATGAAGGCGCCGGAAAGGCCGCCGACATAGCTCGAGGCCATCGCTCCGCCTTTCTTCACGGCATCGTTGAGCAGGGCGAGCGCCGCGGTCGAGCCATGGGTGCCGACCCGCTCCAACCCGATCTCCTCGAGAATGCGGGCGACGCTGTCGCCTTCCGCGGGCGTCGGCGCCAAGGATAGATCGACGATCCCGAACGGGATGCCAAGCCGGCTCGCGGCGGCGCGCCCGACCAGCTCTCCGGCGCGCGTGATCTTGAAAGCGGTACGGCGGATGATGGCCGTCAGGGTGCCGAAATCGACGTCGCCCGCCGCCTTGATGGCCCGATAGACGACGCCGGGGCCACTGACGCCGACATTGACCACGCAATCGGCCTCGCTGGCGCCATGAAAAGCGCCGGCCATGAACGGATTGTCCTCAACGGCGTTGCAGAACACGACGAGCTTGGCGCAGCCGATCGACCCGGCGGCGGCGGTCAATTCCGCGGTGCGCCTGATCGTGCGGCCCATCTCGGCGATGGCGTCCATGTTCAATCCGGCGCGGGTCGAGCCGATGTTGACGGAGGCGCACAGCCGCTGCGTGCTCGCCAAGGCCTGCGGGAGCGCGGCGATCAGGTTCGCGTCGACTGTCGTCATGCCCTTCTCGACATGCGCCGAGAAGCCGCCGATGAAGTCCACGTTCACCGTCTGGGCCGCGCGGTCGAGCGTTTGCGCCAGTTGCAGCAAGTCGTTGCCGGTGCTTCTTCCGGCGATCAGCGAGATCGGCGTGACGGCGATGCGATTGTTGATGATCGGCAGCCCGAACTCGCGCGTCAGCTCGGCGCTGACGCGATACAGGTCCTTGGCGACCGTCGTCACCTTGTCGTAGATGTTGCGGCAGAGCGTTGCGCCCGCTTCGCTGACGCAGTCGAACAGGCTGATGCCGAGCGTAATGGTGCGAATGTCGAGCTGCTCGGTGCGCACCATGCTGATGGTTTCGAGAATCTCCTCGCCGGAAAAGTTGAGGTTTCGCATCCGCTCGGCCGACCTTTCTAGACCGCTTCCCGATTTCCTGCGGAAAACCGGTGTCCACTTTTCCGGGAAATGCTCTAAACCCGGTGCATCGCCTTGAAAATTTCCTCCCGCTGGATCTCAACGCGCACGGCGAGCTCGGCGCCGCGGCGCTGCAGCCGCTCGCTCAGCTCGGCGAACGAGATCGTCGCGGTGCCGAGGTCGACCATCATGATCATGGTGAAGAAATCGCGGATAACCGATTGGCTGATGTCGAGAATATTCACATTGGCCGCGGCGATGATCTCGGCGATCCCGGCGATGATGCCAATTCGGTCGGAGCCGATGATGGTCACGATCGCGCGGCCCGATAATGAGCCGCCCTGGTCTTGCTGTTGATCCGCCATGCCGTGCGTCCGCGCCGAGCCCCGCAAAGGTCGGCCGGACCTTATCGAGCTTCCCCGGCAATTCCCAGCCGGGGCGCCAAAGCACGGTCGGGTTTGCGACGTTTCCGCGACGAGGCACGCCCTGCCGGTTGCCCGCTGTCTGCGATGCGCCGCATGCGGGAGGAAACCGTGTCCGCGGTGCCCAACGCGCTCCTTGCTATCCCCAAGTGGCGGTGGAAGCATTTGACGCGCCACGCTAAACAGGGTTTCAGTGGGCCGCTGGCGCAGGTTCCGGCGCAGCTTGCCCTTGGGCTAGACCGCGCGAGGCGGATGTTTCCGCCTTGCGAAGACTGAAGTAAGGGAATCGGGACAGCCGAGTTCCCGTGGCGGATGCCGGTTCGCCGTCAGAAACTTGCGCCGATCGATAGTCCTGGAGGCCGTCCCGGTTCCACAAGGAACGAGATGGACTCTGAGTGGTGGGGAGAAGTTTCGTGTCCGCGAGAAAACCCTATCAGGGGAGGGTGGAGGCCGTCAGCAACCCGTCCATGACGGCCGCCCGAGGGCCGCGTCGTCTGGCGCTCGGCATCGAGCGCATCGGCCTCATCTCCTTGCGCTACCCGTTCCTTCTGACGCTCCTGCTGGCGGTGCTGACGTATGGGGCGGCGCTCGGCATCGAGCGCATCAGGGTCGATGATTCGCTGAGCCAGCTGTTTCGCTCCGACTCACCCGAGTTCAAGCAATTCGAAGAAGTCACGAAACGCTTTCCGTCGAGCGAGTACGACGCGCTGGTCGTGATCGAAGGCAAGACGCTGCTCGAGCGCGAATCGCTCGAAAAGCTGCGCGACCTCGTCACTGACCTGCAGCTGATCGACGGTATGCGCGGGCTCATCTCGATCTACTCGGCGCGCCAGCCGCCGGAGAACGGCCATCTGCCCGGTGCCTTGTTCCCACCGGATCTGCCGCAGGGCGAAGCGTACAAGGAGCTGATCGACCGCGTCCTGAAGAACGAGATCATTCGCGGCAAGCTCCTATCGGAGGACGGCGAGCTCACGCTGGTGGTCGTCGCGCTCGATCCGGCGGTGGTGGCGACCAAGGGCCTGCAGGACGTCATCGCCGAGATCCGCAAGCTCGCCAAGGATGACCTCGCGGGCACCGACCTTAATGTGCAGCTCTCGGGCGTGCCGGTGATGCAGCTCGAGATCCGCAACGCGGTCGAGCGCGACCGGATGATCTACAACGCCTTCGGGTTTGCGGCCGGATGCCTGATCGCGATCCTGTTCTTCCGCCGGGTATCGTTCATGATCATCGCCGCCGGGCCCCCGCTGGTCGCCATTCTTCTGGCACTGGGCGCGCTGGGGTGGCTCGGTTTCCGCCTCAATATGTTTCTCAACGTGATGACGCCGCTCATCATGGTGATCAGCTTCTCGGACAGCATGCAGCTGACATTCGCGGCGCGCGACCGGCTGCTGCACGGCGAGAACAAGTACGAGGCGCTGCGCAAGGCGATCCTGATCGTCGGGCCGGCCTGTGTTCTCACCCACGCCACCGCGGGGATCTCGTTCATCGCGCTGCAGTTTTCCGACTCCGACCTGATCCGCTCGTTCGGCGAGGCGGGCCTGCTGGCAACGGTCATCGCTCTCGTCGCCGTGCTGACGCTGGTGCCGCTGTTCGGGGTGCTGCTGCTGCGCAAGGAGGTGCGGTTTGCCGAGAAGGTCAGGCACTCCGATATCGGCGTGAATGTGCTGCGCCGGTTCTGCGGCTGGATCGCCGTGCACATGGTAAGCCGTCCCGCGCTCTATACCCTCGTCAGCATCCTCGTGGTCGGCGGCCTGGCGTATGTTTATGCCAATCTCGAGCCGCGCTATCGGCTCGCCGATCAGGTGCCGAACCGCGAGCAGGCGGTGGCGGCGAGCGGCCGGCTCGACGCCAAGCTTACCGGCGCCAACCCGATCGACGTGCTGATCGAGTTTCCGAAGGGCGCCTCGCTCTACGCGCCGGAGACGCTCGCGACCATCGCCGACGTGCACGCGATCGTCGAGAAGCAGGCGGGTGTCGGCAATGTCTGGTCGGTGGAGACGCTGCGCCGCTGGCTCGCCGAGAAGGCGGGCAGATCCGACGTGGACACACTCAAGGAATATGTCGATATGCTGCCGACATATCTGGTGCGCCGTTTCATTTCGGCCGAGCAGGACGCCGTCGTGGTCACCGGCCGCATTCCCGACGTGGATGCGAGCGCGCTCTTGCCGGTCGTCGAGAAGCTGGACGCGACGTTGGACGCCGTGCGGGTCAAGCATCCTGGATTCCAGATCGCGGTCACCGGCCTGTCGGCGATCGCCGCGCGCAACAGCGCCAGCATGATTGGGAAACTGAACCGGGCGCTGACGGTCGAGATCATTTTCGTCGCCGCATTCATCGGCCTCGCCTTCCGCTCCCTGGTCGTCATGCTCGCCAGCATCCTGCCGGGCATCTTCCCGGTGGTGCTCTCGGGCACCTTGCTGTGGCTGATGGGCGAAGGCTTGCAGTTCGCGAGCGTCGTGGCGCTGACCGTGTCCTTCGGCCTCGGGCTCAGCGCAACGATCCATTTCCTTAATCGGTTGCGGCTCGAGGACAGGCCCGACGAGGACCCGGGCGCCGGCGTGGAGCGGGCGACCATTTTGGTTGGACCGGCCTTGATTCTCACGTCGGTGGTGCTGGCCTGCGGGCTCGTGGTGACGGTCTTCTCCGATTTGCCGTCGCTGCGCCTGTTCGGTTGGCTGAGCGCCTTCGCCATGATGGCCGCGCTCACCGCCGACCTGCTGATCTTGCGGCCGACCGCGATGTTCCTGAATAAGATCAGCCGTTTTCTGCGCGGCGAGAAGGTCGCACCGCGGCCGGCGGAGTGAAGCGCGATGACGCCGCTCGTCTCTCCGCAATGGCTGGCCGACCGGATCGCCGACGACGGCCTGCTGATCATCGACATCCGTTCGGCGGTCGACGGCGGGGGCAGGGGGGCCTACGAGCAGGGTCACGTCCCGCGTTCGGTGTACACGGACTACGTCAAGGACGGCTGGCGGGCGACGAAAGGCGCTGCGACGGGCCTCCTACCCGATCCGGCGCATCTTTCAACGCTCTTCACGCGCCTGGGGCTGCGTCATGACCACCATGCGGTCATCGTTTCGGCGGGAACCAGCGTCGGCGACTTCAGCGCCGCCGCGCGCGTCTACTGGACGCTGAAGGTGGCGGGCCATCGCCAGATCTCGATTCTCGACGGGGGTTTTGCCGGTTGGCGGGCTGATCCGGCGCGCCCGGTCGAGACCGGTCCCCCGCTCGAGCGGGCGCCGGTGCCGCCCTATGCCGTGAACCTGGCGGCTGAGCTGCGAGCCGACGCCGCGGCCGTCGAAGCTGCGCTCAAGGAGCGGGCGGCGATCTTGCTGGACAGCCGTTCGATCGCCTATTTCGAGGGTCGCGAGAAGAGCCCGCAAGCGGCCCGGCCGGGCAGGCTTCCGGGCGCGCTGCATCTTGACCACAGCGGCGCCTTCGACTCGGCCACGGGCCGGCTCAGGCCATTGGCTGAGCTCGAGAAGCTCTTCGCGGCCGTACCGCCGCGCCCAACCATCAATTATTGCAACACGGGCCAGCAAGCGGCGACGAATTGGTTTGTTCTATCCGAAGTTCTCGGACGGCCGTTCGTGACGCTCTATGACGGCTCGATGTCCGAATGGACCGAAGAATCTTCACGGCCGGTCGCCGTAGGGCCCGCCGCCTCGCAAGCCAAAGCAAATTGAGCCCTAGCTTCGGCCCTTCACCATCGTGACCGTCACGCCCTTTACGTCGGTGCCTTGGGGCACGATCGTGACGCCCTGCTGGTTTCCGTTCGTGTAAACGTTCAGGCCAGCCGAAAATGCGCCGCCGTCGACCCTTGCCTGGATACGGCTTGCGGTTGCGTTCCCTGAAACTCTTCCGCTCAGGTTACGGGTGGCTTCACTCCAGGTCCCGGAAAGTGAGCCGCCCTGCGAGTGAACGTTGCTGTTCACGTCGAACTTGTAGCTGTCGCTTGCGCACCGCAGCTGTTGCTGGAAAGAGAGGCCGTCGCCGCCGACCGAATAGTTGGCGCGGCAGCGAATGCGCTCGCTCGTGCCGTCCTGCAGATCGATTCGTCCGGCGCCCGACCAGGAACCGGCCAGCGCGGCGAAGGGCGCCGACTGTGCATTGATGGAAGGCGCGGAAAGGCCCAGCATGACCGCGAACGCGGCCCCCGCCAGCGCATAAGCGCTGTATTTCTTTGATCGTGATTGCATGATTCTGTACCCCCTGTGCATGGCCTACAGTGGTATGCGCGTTGGCTGGCGCGCCTGATCCATTCCCCGCCTGGAGGGCTATTGTAGTGTTCGCGCGATGCTCGCGGAAGAGCCTAGGCCCGAATTGTGTCGTGGAAATTTCCGTTTGGCGCAATATTCGCCTGAACAGGACCCGAGCCGTTGAACGGCGGGGAAGCCGCGCTCAAGACCGGCGCGCCAGCGGAGCGGGCGCGGCAACCCTAGCGCTTGCGATCCTGCTACGAGCGATCGTTGCCGCCCTCGCCGCAGGTATTGCAACGCAATCATTCGCCTACGAAATCGCCTCGCTGATCGAGCGCTTGCCGAGGGGCTATGTTGGCTCTTTTCAATGGGACGAGGGTGTTGGGACGCAGCAGGTTGCGATTACGTTCACCGCGCTGCAGCTGCTTGACGACGGCAACGTCGAGGCCCGTGGATGCGGCCGCTATGATGCATCCGGGCAGGTGACCGAGATCCGCGTCAAGATGCACATCGACGCGACGACGCTTGCTGTCGAGATGTGGGAGCTGGACCCCATCGGTTCGGGAAGCTTTACGACCGACGGCAGCCACAAGGGCAAGTTGTCGAGCGATCTGCAGCGTCTTGACGCCGAGTGGCTGACCACGTCGACCGGGCAAAAGGGACGACTGCTCTTGACGGCCGGATCCAGCATCATCACCTGCGCGGCGCCGTCGGCACGCGGACCGGGCGCCCCGAACAGGGCTTGATGTTCGTGCGTCCGCGGTTCATGTCTGAGGCTGGTCGTTCGTTCCAGGAGGCGATGGGTGCTCGCGCCGGATTGCGAAAAATTCCGCTTGCGCCGCTTTGTTGAACGGCTGGTTCAGCAGGGCGAATGCGTCGTTCACGACGCGCCGATCGATCTGATCGACATAGCCGCGGTGCTCGACGGCAACCCGAAGGCCGTCTGGTTCCGCGCGGTGGGTCCGGAACGCACCGAGCTGGTCGGCAACGTCATGGGCGCCAAGCGTCGCGTCGCCATGGCGCTGGATACGGACGCGGCCGGATTTGTTCCGCGCATGCGCGGGCGGCTGGCGCGTCCGATCGCGCCCGTCGAGGTGACTTCCTCGGCGGCGCCGGTGCATGAAGTGGTCCTCACCGGCGACGAGGCGGACTTCCGCAAGCTCCCTGTGCATCTGCAGCACGGTCTCGATGCGGCACCCTACATTTCGGCGAGCATGGACTTCGCCCGCGATCCGGCAACCGGATGGACGAATATCGGGTGCCGACGCATGATGCTGCGCGGTGCGCGCACGGCCGGCATCGATCTGATCGCGCCGAGCGATCTGAAAGCGATCTACCTGAAGGTCGCGCCGACCGGCCAAAAGCTTCCCGTCGCTTTCGTCGTCGGCGGCCATCCGACCAATTTCCTGGCGGGCGTGGCGTTGGCGCGGCCGATGGATGAGTTGCACGTGCTGGGAGCCATGCGCGGCGAAGCCGTCCCGATCGTCAAGTGCAGGACCATCGATGTCTTCGTCCCGGCCGATGCCGAATACGTCTTGGAGGGCTATCTCGATCCCCGTGGCCACGTCGAGTCGGAGGGACCGTATGGCGAGTATTGCGGCTATTACGGCGTCGTAAAGCGCAACCCGCTGTTCCATCTGACGGCGATCACCCACCGCAGGGATGCGTTGTTTCAGACGGTGACCATCAGCGGCCGCAATCTCGCCTCGACCGACACCGCCCAGCTCAACGCGGCGCGTGCCGAAACCGCGATCTGGAACGTGCTCGAGCAGGCGATCCGTGAACCGATTGCGGTCCATGTCACGGGAGCCTCGGGCGGCATGTCCAATGTCCGCGTTTCCATGCGCCAGCGCAATCCGGGGGAGACGCACAATGCGATCGCCGCCGTGTTCGCCTCGATGGCCGACGTCAAGCACGTTTTCATCTATGACGAGGACATCGACATTTTTTCTGACGAGCAGGTGGATTGGGCGTTCGCGACCCGCTTTCAGGCCGATCGCGATCTGATTGTCGGCTCAGGCTACCGCGTGGTCCCCATCGATCCGTCGCTGCAAGGCAGCCGCATCGGCGCCAAGCTCGGCTTCGACTGCACCAAGCCGTTCGGCAAGGGCGAAGCCTTCGAGTGGACCGCGGCAGCGCCGCCCGCGGGCCTGCCGCAACGCGAGCTTCGGTCCGTTGAGGAAACGCTGACGGCGGGACCGGCGAGCTACATCGAGTTGATGGCGGCGCTTCGCACCCGTGACGGCCGGGAGGTATTGACCGATTTGGAGCGGCTTTATGCCGAGGGCCGCCTCGCGCGGCAGGACGACGGCCGCTACCGGTTGGACGGCTCGAAAGGATAAAGTATTTGATGCGGCGACCTACTTCACCTCTCCCCGCTTTGCGGTCCGCAAGCGGGGAGAGGTGAAGTGGTGTCGTTGCGTCGATTTGACCGGGACATTCTAGCCGCTCGCTTTCGCGGGGATGAGCGGTGAGGGCGCGGAAGACCGAATAGTCCAAGCGTTTGCCTCGCCGGTCCATGGCCGATGGCCCCGTTGGCGCCTAGTCTGGTGCCGCATCGGTCGGTACGGGATCGCACCGAACGACCCACGAGAGAGGCTTTGCCATGCGCACACAAGTCGCCATCATCGGCGCCGGGCCGTCCGGCCTGCTGCTGGGGCAGCTCCTGCACAACAGCGGCATCGACAACATCATTCTCGAGCGCCAAAGCGCGGACTACGTGCTGGGCCGCGTGCGCGCCGGGTTGATCGAGCAGGAGACGGCCGATCTCCTGGAAAAGGCCGGCGTCGGCGCGCGCCTGCGGCGCGAAGGCCTCGTTCACGAAGGAACGCAAATCTGCCTCAACGGCGTGCGCCACCGCATCGATTTCAAGGAGCTGACGGGGAAGGCGGTCATCGTCTATGGTCAGACCGAGATCACCCGCGACCTCATGGACGCGAGAACCGCGAGCGGAGCTCCCGTCGTCTACGAGGCGCGCGACGTGAGTCCGACCGATTTCGCCGGTGAGCAGCCGCGCGTGCGCTATCGCAAGGACGGGGCGCAGACGGAGATCACTTGCGACTTCATTGCCGGGTGCGACGGATTTCACGGCATCAGTCGCCAGAGCGTTCCGCAAGGCAGCGTGCAGAACTACGAACGGGTCTATCCATTCGGTTGGCTCGGCTTGTTGTCCGATACGCCGCCGGTTTCCGACGAGCTGATCTATACCCATCATGAGCGCGGCTTCGCGCTGTGCTCGATGCGATCGCATACGCGCAGCCGCCACTACGTCCAGTGCAGCCTCGCCGAGGACGTGGAGGCGTGGCCGGACGACCGGTTCTGGAGCGAGTTGAGGCTGCGGCTCGATGACGAGGCCAAGCGCAAGCTCGTCACCGGCCCTTCGATCGAGAAAAGCATCGCGCCGCTGCGCAGCTTCGTCGCCGAGCCGCTGCGCTTCGGGCGACTGTTTCTGGCCGGTGATGCCGCGCATATCGTTCCGCCGACCGGCGCCAAGGGGCTCAACCTCGCGGCGAGCGATGTGTGGTATCTTTGGACGGCGCTGACCGAGTTCTACAAGGAGAAGTCACCGGCCGGGATCGACAACTATTCGGCTAGAGCGCTGGCGCGCATATGGAAGGCGGAGCGCTTCTCGTGGTGGATGACATCGATGCTGCACACGTTCCCCGACCGCAGCGGGTTTGACCGCAAGGTTCAGCTCGCCGAGCTCGACTACGTGCTCAATTCGCGCGCCGGCGCGACCACGCTCGCCGAAAACTACGTCGGGCTCCCGTATTAGTCGCGAGGAATAGCCAAGATCGCCCTTTAACGCTGCCGCAACCCGGTCCATGCTAACTCGCTTGCAATGCGAAAAGGGGGCCGGCACGTCGATCACCTCCTATCCCGTCTTGCCCTTGCTGGAGCATCCGCGCGCGTCCTGCACCGAGACGCGGGCGTGCGGCGGATCGAGCGCGTGCGCCGATCTTCCGCCGGCAAGCTCTGTCCACCCCGTGCGCCGAGGCCGGTAATGATTGCGCCGCCGGTCGAGGCGAAGCTTTCGGTCTGGCGGCGCCTATGGATCTATCAGCGCGAGCGATTTCCGGTGCTGCGAACGGCGCTGTTGCTCGCGGTGTTCACGGCCGCGAGCATCAACGTGTCCGCGCATCTTGCCGGCAGGTCGTTGCCGGGCTGGGGCTCTTATACGGTGGCGTTCTTGGTGGCGCTGATTTTCTTCTTCCAGCTGCGGGCCTGCGACGAAATCAAGGATGCGGATGACGATCGACGCTATCGGCCGGAACGGCCGATTCCGCTCGGCCTGGTCAGTTTGCGGCTGATCATCGGTATCGGCATTGCGGCAGTCCCTTTCGCCGCAGCGGCAACGGCCTTGCTCGATCTCCGTCTGCTCGGCCCGCTCGCCCTCGTATGGCTTTGGATGGCGCTGATGACGGCGGAGTTCTTCGCTCCGGCGTGGCTGAAAGCGCGACCGTTTCTCTATCTGGTGTCGCATATGCTGATCATGCCGCTGATCGACTTCTTCGTGACCGCCTGCGAATGGCTCAAGGTTGGCGGCGGCCCGCCCGCCGGGCTTTGGCTGTTCCTATCCCTGAGCTTCGTGAACGGCTGCGTGCTCGAGATCGGGCGCAAGATCTACGCGCCGGCAAGCGAGCGCCCCGGCGTCGAGACTTATTCGGCGCTGCTCGGGCCGCGCCAGGCGACGCTGCTGTGGTCGGCAATTCTCATCGCGGCATTCGGGTTGTTGGTCATGGTCGCTGCAGCGGTCGGAGCGCCGTGGCTGGTCAGCGGGCTTGGCCTGTGCGCGCTCGCGGCATGCCTCGCGTGCTGCTGGCTGTTTCTGCGCACGCTGGATCCGACTGCGCAGCGCCGGATCGATGCGGTTTCGGGGCTTTGGGTGCTGATCTGTTATGGATCAGCCGGCTTTGCGCCGCTCTTGCCGTTTGCGAGGTGACGGTGAGCACCTTTGTCATCCCTGGCTCCGATGCACGCGACGTCGGGCAAGTCGGCGGCAAGGCAGCGGCGTTGGGGGACCTCGTCCGCGCCGGCTTTGACGTTCCGGCCTTTCTGGTGATCACGCCGGATGCGTTTTCCGACAGCGGACTGAACGATGCCGCGCGTGATTTGCTCGCGCAGCTCATGCCGGCGCTCGGTCCGGGGCCGTACGCGGTACGCTCCTCCGGAAGCGAGGAGGACGGCAGCGCGCATTCCTATGCCGGTCAGTTTCTGTCCTTCCTCGGCGTCGCGGCGCCGGATGTTGCGGAGGCCGCGCTGAAAGTCTGGCGCTCGGGATCGACCGAATCGCTGCGCGCTTACCGAAGCTCACGCGGGCTTGCGCCCGACAGCGGCGCGCCGGCCGTGATCGTGCAGCGGCTCGTCAGGGCGCGCGCCGCGGGCGTTGCCTTCTCGGCTGACCCGGTCAGCGGACGCCGTGACCGCATCGTGGTCGCGGCAACGAGCGGCCTCGGCGACCGGCTCGCCGGCGGCGAGGCCGACGGCGAGAACTACGTGATCGATCGCGCGAGCGGTGCTTCCTTGCAGGCGCCTGAGGGCGGCGTGCTGGCGGCGGCCGACCTCGCCGCCCTGGTCGCGCTCGTCGTCGGGGTGGAGAACGCGCGCGGCGCCCCGCAAGACATCGAATGGGCGCTCGAGGCCGATCAGTTGTCTCTGCTGCAGGCGCGGCCGATCACGACGGCGCTGCGGCCAAATCCCATCGGCGATCCGGTGGTGACCATTTTTGACAACTCCAACATCATCGAAAGCTATCCGGGGCTCGTCTCGCCGCTCACCTACAGCTTCGCGCAATACATCTACTCGCGGGTTTATCCGGCCTTCGTGGCATTGCTCGGCGTCGATGCCGCCGCCATCCGCGCGCACGGCGCCGTGTTCGACAACATGCTGGGGCGCGTGGACGGCCGCGTCTATTACAATCTGATCAATTGGTATCGCGCGCTTGCGCTGATTCCGGGATTCGCGATCAACCGCGCCTACATGGAAACAATGATGGGCGTCGACGCGCCGCTGCCGCCCGCGATCACCGACACCATCGGCCCGCGACCGGCGCACGGCTTCGAGCTCGTTCGGGAATACGGACGCTTGGCTAAGGTCGCGCTCGGGCTCTTGCGCGAGGCAATCCGTCTACCGCGCACCAGCCGCGCCTTCTACGCGCGGCTCGAAAGTGCTTTGTCCACGCCGACCGCCGCCATCGAAACGATGCCGCTGACGGCGCTCGCCGGCGAATATCGCCGGGTCGAGGCGCAATTGTTGGAACGGTGGGACGCGCCGCTGATCAATGATTTCCTCTGCATGATCGCGTTTGGGGCGTCGCGCAAGCTGCTCGAACGTTGGGGCGGCCGCGCCGGATTGGATCTGCATAATGAAATCATGATCGGTCAGGGCGACATCATCTCGGCGGAGCCCGCCCAGCGCATTGCTCACATGGGGGCGCTCGCCGCCGGCGATCCTGATCTGATTGCCGGATTGGCGCGCGGCGAGCGGGCCGCGCTTGCACGCAACGCCGCGCTCGCCACCGAGGTCGAAAGCTACCTTGCAAAGTTCGGCGACCGCTGCACGGAGGAATTGAAGCTCGAAAGCATTCCGCTCAGCGAAGATCCGCGGCCGCTGCTGGTCGCGATTGCGGGAAGTGCCCAGGCGGAGCCGCGCGCTCCCCGCGCGGCCTCGCGCGACTCGATCGAGGGGCTATTTCCCGACCACCCGCTGCGGCGCTGGATTGCGCAGCGCGTCACCGGCTGGGCAAAGGCGCGGGTGCGCGACCGGGAGAATCTTCGCTTCGAACGGACAAGAATTTTCGGCCGCGCCCGTCGCGTGTTGCTGGCCATGGGCCGCGAGCTCCATGCCCATGGCGTGATCGACGCGGCACAGGATGTGTTCTTTCTCACAGTTCCGGAAGTCCTGGGTGCGGTAGAAGGTTTTGCAACGAGCTTCGACCTCAAAGGACTAGCCGCCGTGCGCAAGGCCGAGATGGCCCGTGCGGCAACGCTGCCGCATCCACCGGAGCGCATCACCATCACCGGCGCCGCGATCTGCCGCTCGGTCGTCGCGGGTGCCGCGCGCGCTGAGCCCAGTGGTGAGCGGTCGCGTACCGGAATTGGCTGCTGCGCCGGCACGGTGCGCGCGCCAGCCCGCGTGATCCGCGACCCGCGCAACGAGGCGCTGGAGCGCGGCGAGGTCCTGGTGGCGCGTCACACCGACCCCGGCTGGATCGCGCTGTTCAGCAACGCCTCGGCCATCGTCGTCGAGCGCGGCAGCCTGTTGTCGCATTCGGCCATCGTGGCGCGCGAGCTCGGCATTCCTTGCGTCGTCGGTATCAAGGGGGCGCTCGAGTGGCTCGCGACCGGCGATCGCATCGAGGTCGACGGCCTTGCCGGAACCGTGAGCAAGCTCGATGCCTGATGCAGATCTGAGAGCGCGCGTAGGGTGGGCAAAGGCGGCCCCGACGTTTCGATTGGCGCACAGCGCGTATTCCGCCGTGCCCACGCGACAAACGGATGACAGAGGACGGATCTGGTTTGCAGTATTTCAGTCATCCATCCTCCTTCGTTTGTCATCCGCTGTCTGTCGTCCGCGTGGGCTCGGCGGAACGGGCGCTTTGCCAAAGCTCTGGCGTCGCGGCCGCCTTAGCCCACCCTACGGCGCTGCGATTTAATATGGACAAGGGCTTGCCACAGCAATTGAAACTAAATTCTGCATCGACGGCGGAGATCGCCGGCCGGGCGAGCTTTGCGGGCATTCGCTACGCTCAGCTTTGGGAGGACGCCGATGTCCTACTGCTCGGGCTCGACACCAAACCCGGCGCGACGCTGGTGTCCATTTGCTCGGCCGGCGACAATGCGCTCGCCATGCTCACGCTCGATCCGGCGCGGATCATCGTCGTGGATCTGTCGCCGGCACAAATCGAGTGCCTCCGCATTCGCATCGCGGCCATACGTCTGCTCGATCACGCGGCGTTTTTGGAGCTGATGGGATCGCGAGCGTCCAGCCGCCGCGGCCCGCTGCTTGAGCAGGTCGCCAAAACCCTGCCTGACGCATCGCAAGACTTTTGGGCGTCCCTTCGTGACGACGTGGTTGCGTATGGTCTCGGCGGGGTCGGCAAGTTCGAGCGCTATTTCCGCATCATGCGACGGTATCTGCTGCCGCTCGTGCATCAGCGCGCGACCGTCGACGCGCTCTTGGTCGCGCGGGCGCGGCCGGAGCGGGAGCGCTTCCTGCGCGAACGCTGGAATACATGGCGCTGGCGCATCCTGCTGCGCGCTTTCTTCTCCCGCTTTGTCATGGGCCGGCTTGGGCGCGATCCGGCCTTCTTCGATCATGTCGAGGGCAGCCCCGCCGAGCACGTGGCGCGCCGCATCGTCCATGCGGCGGTCGATCTCGATCCCGCCGACAATCCGTATCTGCACTGGATTCTCACGGGCACGCACGGCGCCGCCCTGCCGCTGCCGTTTCGGGCGGAGCATTTCGAGACGATCCGCGGCAGACTCGATCGGCTGGATATCCGCAACTGCGCGCTGGAGACTTTCTGCTCGACCGGCGAGAAGGCGGATGGGTTCAATCTTTCGGACATTTTCGAGTACATGAGTGCCGAAGCGTTCGCGGCCGTCTACGGGGCTCTGATCGGCGCCGCGCGCCCGGGCGCGCGGCTCGTTTATTGGAACATGATGGTGCCGCGGCGGGGGACGCTTGCTTTCGCTCCGCGCGTCCGCCGCGTGTTGGACGCGGAGGCGCGCGGCAAGGCCGTGGACAAAGCCTTCTTCTATTCGGATTTTGTGGTCGAGGAGGTTTTGGCGTGAACGTCGCGCTGCAATTCGGCCTGATCGCGGCTTCGATCGCGCTGCTGCTCGGGATCATGGCGGCCGTGCGCGCGCTTGCGCGCCGCTACGGGTGGTCGCCGGAGCTGCAACGCAAATGTATTCACCTCGCGACGGGCGCCTATGCGTTGACGCTGCCGCTGACGTTCCAGGCCACGTGGCCGGTGCTGGTCCTGGTCGCGCTCTCGCTGGCCGTTATGCTGGTGTTGCGTCTGCCGCGCTTTGCCAAGGACGGCTTGGGCTCGGCGCTCCATAGCGTCGAGCGCGAATCCTACGGCGAATTACTGCTCGCCGTGGCGGTCGGCTTTGTTTTTTTCCAATCGACCGGAAGGCCGGTGCTCTACGTCTTGCCGATTGCCGTGCTGACGCTGTCGGATGCAGCCGCAGCGCTGACCGGCACGCACTACGGCAAGCGATTCTTTGCGGTCGAGGCCGGGACCAAAAGCCATGAAGGGGTAGCGATGTTCTTCTTGGTGACGTGGATCGTCGCCATGGTCTTGCTGCTGCTGATGACCGACATCGAGCGCGTCAATGTCATCCTGCTCTCGCTCATGATCGCTGCGTTCGGCGCCTTGGTGGAAGCCAATTCCTGGCGTGGTCTTGATAATCTGTTCGTCCCGGTCGGCATTCACCTGTTTCTGGCGACCCATTTGCAGACGCCGCCATCGCAATTGCTGTTGCTGGCCTTCGTCTTCGTCGCGATCCTGATGGTCATGCTATCGCAGGCACCGCGGTTGGGCCTCTCGGCGCACGCGGCGCGCGGCTATACGGTTTTGGTATTTCTCATTTGCGCGGTGACCGCGCCGCACAACGTCATTCTGCCAATAACGGCCGTGCTGGCCCACCTCCTGGCGCGCGAGATGCGCCCCACCCCGAGTCTCTATCCGGATCTTGATTTCCTCGCCGCCATCGCCGGCGTTGCTTTGTTCTGGCTTTTCATCGGCGAATATACCCAGAAGAACGCCCTCAACGTCTACAATCTGACCTTCGCCGGATCGGCGCTCGTGTTCTTGACGGTAGCGGCCGGTCGCAGAGTTTTTATAGCCGGGATGGCCGCGGCACTGCTCTTTGCCGGGATTCTTGAGATTGCCGAGTGGAACTCCGCCCCGGCGCAATGGCAGGGCATTCTGTGGCCGTGGGTTGCGGCAAGCCTGGCCGTTTGCCTTTGCATCCCGGCGCTATGGCCGCACTTTCTCGATCGCCACCGAAGCGTTCGGACCGTTGCCTTGGCGCTGCCGGTGCCACTCGCACTGTTCGTCACGAGGGCCATCCTTTTATGAAAACCGATCCGCAAAGCATTGGCGTCGACGGAGCTCAATGCCGCCTCTATCGGGATGCGCCGTCATGGGATGGATGCAAGACCGCGGCCGTCGGCGGCTTCCAATGTGAAAGTCCCGCGTCCGGCGTAGCGCTGCTAGGGCGGGCGGCCGAGGTGCTTCGTTCCGAAGGTTTTGCGGCGCTCCTTGGTCCGATGGAAGGAGATACGTGGCACAGTTATCGCCTCATCACCGAGACCGACGGGTCGCCGCCTTTCCTGCTGGAGCCCGTAAGCGGACCGAATGACAAAGCAGCCTTCGAGGCGGCCGGCTTTGTGCCTGTATCTGATTACGTCTCGACGCGAGCGCGGCTCGACGACGCCATCGGCTCGGCGGCTCCGGTCCATCTCGACGGCGTGACGGTTTCCGCCTGGGACGGACGGGACACTGACGTGCTCATCGGCAAACTCTTCGACATGTCGACGACGAGCTTCGGCGCCCGGGCCTTTTTCAAGCCGATCGACAAAGCGGATTTTCTAAAGCTCTACGAGCCCGTCCTGCCGTTACTCGATCCGCGGCTCGTGCTGTTCGCGCGTGAGGAAGGAGGCGGTCTTGTCGGCTTTCTCTTCGGCCTCGCCAACCGGCTCGAAGGCGAGCAGGCGCGCAGCGTGATCCTCAAGACCTATGCGAGCGCCCAACACGGCGTCGGGCACCTCCTTGCCGACACATTCCATCGCGTCGCGCGTGATCTTGGCTTCATCGACGTTATTCACGCCCTCATGCACGTGGACAACCTCTCGCTCGATCGCAGCCGCCAGCACGCGGCACGCATCTTCCGCCGTTATGCCCTGATGGGCCGGCGTCTGACACCCTGATCGATGAACCTCCTGCACCCCTTTTTTACCGGAGCGGGGGCGCGGAGCACGCGAGCGGCCATTATCGAAGCCGATGGCGCGAGCGTGAGCTTTGTCGATCTCGTGCGGCTCAGCGGGCAACTCGCGGCGGCCTGGCGGGGCAGGGGCGTGGCCCCCGGCGATCGCGTTCTTCTGGCGATGCCGCTCGGCATCCTGCTGTATGCGAGCGTCCTGGCGCTATGGCGGCTTGGCGCGGTCATCGTTTTTCCGGAACCAGCGCTCGGCCTCAAGGGCTTGCGCCATGCCGTCGTCGCCACCAAACCGAAAGCGTTTCTGGCGAGCGGCGCCTTTCGCGCGCTACGCTTCATCTGCCCGGAGCTCTGGAGCGTTTCGCTCGTGATCGCGCCGGAGCGCGGCGGCGTCGCGTCGGATATAATCGAGCCGGTCGGCGCCGATCATCCGGCGCTGATCTCCTTCACCAGCGGCTCGACCGGCCGGCCCAAGGCGATCGTGCGCAATCACGGTTTTCTTGCGCATCAGAACGCCTGCCTCGCCACTCTCCTGAAACCCAACCGTGATGACGAGACCGACCTCGTCGCTTTCCCGGTTTTCGTTCTGGCGAATCTGGGCTTTGGCATAACCTCGGTGCTGCCGAACTGGAATCTGCGCCGCCAGGAGACCGCCGATGCCGCGCGCATCGCCGCGCATGTCGCAACCCATGCGGTGACCCGCATCCTCGCGCCGCCCTCGATCTGCGAGAAGCTGGCGAGCGGTCCGACGCTGGATCACCTCGACGCCGTCTTCACCGGCGGCGGGCCGGTGTTTCCCGACCTCCTGGCGCGCTTGGCCGAGAAAGCGCCGCGTGCCGATATCGTGTCCGTGTACGGTTCGACCGAGGCGGAGCCCATTGCGTATCAGCATCTGCGCGATGTTACTGCCGCGGACTGGCAGGCCATGCGGGGCGGCGCCGGGTTACTCGCCGGGCGTCCGATCGCCGAGATCGAACTGAAAATCGCCAACGACGAAATCATCGTCACCGGCGAACACGTGAACAAGGGCTACCTCGACCCGGCCGACAATCTGACGACCAAGCTCGTGCAAGACGGCAAGACCTGGCACCGCACCGGCGACGCCGGGCGCGTGGACGAGAGCGGCAGGCTATGGTTGCTCGGCCGCCTCGACGGGCGCGCCGGAAATTTCTTCCCGTTCAGCATCGAGGCCGCGGCGCGTTTCTGGCCGGGGGTGCGACGGGCGGCGCTGGTCGCGATTGATCAGAAGCCGCTGCTCGCCATCGAGGGCGACGCCGGCGCATTGGCGCAGTGGCAGCGACAGGCGGACCGTTTCGGCGGCCTTTACGTCGTCGCCGTCAAAACCATACCGCTCGACCGGCGGCACCGATCCAAGGTCGACTACCCGGCGCTGATGCAAATGGTGCACAGCGAAGGAGGCCTGCGGGCGCCTTGATAAGTCATCGGGGTGTCACTTGTTGCACGCAGTTACGTAGTGACCATCATCTCTGGCCGAGGCCGCTAGCCGCAATAAGGTCCGACACGCCCTCAATCATCCTCTTTACATCGCCGACGGTAACGTCAGCCGGGTCCTTAAAATCGCCGTGATCAACCTTATTTCGTAGCTTTCCCCATGCTTCGATATTGCCAAACTGTACTTTATCGAAATGTCTTGATTTGTAGAGCTCTGTATTCAGCTTCGTGATGGAACTGTCGCCAGTCCAAGAAACTTTATGCTTCTTGCAGAGCTGTCGAAGAGTATCCTCAAGGACAGCGCCGGAAATTGCCGCTGCGGGAAGGTGATACCCTTGTTTGAGCAAATACGAGGCCATGCTTAGCAAATCAGCAAAGACCTCGGCGGCCACCAGTCCACCGAGATCGCTAAGCATGCCCGACTCTAAGTCATCAGTGGCAGCGTGAAGTATGCCGATGCATGCACGGAGGTTTAGCGGCTCGCCACTCATGTGGCTGTCAACAAGTATTTTGAATGATTGATAATGTGGGCTGGACTCGGAGCAAACGACTTGGATCGTCTGAAGTGCCGAAATTAATGAGCGCCATACCTCATCTTCTCCCAGAACGATTGAGCCGCCCTTCGATTGGGCCTTTTCCACGAATCCGTCGAACGATTTCACAAGCTCGTCAAAGCGGTGGACGACTTTGTCTATAGCACTTGCCATTTGGTCCCTCCATGTCAGGCAAGAATGATCGACAGGTTTTCGCGCATTTTCCTTCAGTTTCGCGGATATCTAAAAGACTAAGAAAACAGAAGTTCGATAATCGATAACTCGAGATTGATTGTCCACTGGGTCACCAGAAAAACTGTGTGAGGTTCGCCACACAGAGTAAAGAATAATACATGACGGTGCCCTATCGACGGGTGACATATTTCAGGTTGACGAGGCGAGAGCCACTGCATGCACGCGGAAGGGCAGACCGCTGGTTGTATGGCACATCGACCATGTGCCGAGCAACTTTTCATCGAGGGCGATGCTGCCGGCTTGCCGCACTGGCAGCGACAGGCCGACCGTTTCGGCGGTCTTCACGTCGTCACCGTCAAGGCCATACCGCTCGATCGGCGGCACCGATCCAAGGTCGACTACCCGGCGCTGACGCGCATGGTGCGCCGCGACCTAAGTGCCAAGGCGCCTCGCTAAGTCATCGGCTCGTCACCTATTCCTCATCACCCTGTAATGCGGCCGTGGCAGGAGCCGGGCAACGGGTGAGAGCCCGCGACGAAGCTTGACGCCATCCTCGTCGCGCCCATGACCGAGCTGATGCCGCTGCAGGCGACCCCGGTGGTTTGGGAGCCCCCGACCAGGCGGGAAATCTTGCGCTGGCCGTTGCCTTATCAGGGCTTGGGCGACCGCTGGCTGACGCGCGGCCTTGCCTTGCTGGCGCGGCGTCAGGTGCTCGCGGTCTATGGGCTGGAGCATGTGCGGCCGGCTCAGGATCCCTTCATTCTGGCCGTCAATCACAGCACGCGGCGCGAGGCGCTGCTGGTGCCGGCGGTGCTGGTCATGCATCGGGGCGGGCGGCTCATCCATTTTTTGGCCGACTGGAATTTTCGGCTGATACCGGGCGTCGGGCTCCTCTACCGGCGGGGAGGGGCCATCACGGTGACGCGCAAGTCGGCTCGCCCGCGCATTCTAAACGTCTTCAAGTCGCTCTACGTCCATCCGTTGCCGGCGCTCGAACGCGCCCGCGCGCATTTGGCGATGGGGCGCGCGGTCGGCGTTTTTCCGGAGGGGACGGTCAACCGCGATCCCGCGAGGCTGTTGCCGGGGCGCATGGGCGCGGCGCGCCTGTCGCTGGAAACGGGTGTGCCGGTCGTGCCGGTGGGCATTCGTTTCCGCGCCGGCGCACCAGGACGTCCGTTTGCCGACCGCGCGGCGATGGAAATCCACATCGGGGCGCCGCTGCAACCGCCAAGCTCGGCCGCCGACGCCGTCGCGGTCACCGAGGTGCAGGCGTGGCATGCGGCAATCATGCGTGAGATCGGGCGCCTCTCAGGCAAAGCCTGGGATCGTCCTAAATGGGGAGAGGTGTGATGCGCAACGATGCGGGTGTGACGGCGCGGCGCGTAACTGATGAGGCGGACCGCCGCGCCGTCATTGAGGTGCTGCGGGCGACCTATCACCGAGAGAAGCGTTGGGTCGTTGATCCTGAGACGCAGGCGCCGCCGGACGATCTCACCAGGCGCGCCGTCGCCTGGTTCATCGTGCACGTCGATTCCCATCCGGCGGGCGTGCTGCGGGTCCTCTTCGACCCGCCGCTCGCACAGTACGCCAAATACGGTTTCAAGGTCCTCGATGCTTCGCTGCGGGTGGAGGAATTCGTGCGCCATAACCGCGTCGCCGAGATCGGGCGCTTCGCCGTATTGCCGCGGTATCGGGGCCGCATCATGGTGGCTGCGGCTTTGATGCGCGCCGCCGCCGAGGAGACGGTGGCGCGCGGCTACACCCACTTCGTGACCGACGTGTTTGAGGACGACCCGCATTCGCCCTACGGTTTCCATACCCGCGTCATGGGCTTCAGTCCGGTGGCGACGCACGACACCGGCGAGCTCCATTGCCGCAGCCGGCGCATCACCCTGGTGCTCGACCTCAAGGCCGCCTACCGGCGCCTGAAGGCGCGCGGCAGCTGGCTCTTCCGCTATCTCACCGGTCATTGGACCATCGCGTTGCACCGGCGCCTGGTGGCCTGAGCCGATATTGATACCGCCTATGCGCGGCGGTTATGAAAATCTAAACGAACGCCGAGACATAAGGAGGGTTGGCAGGGCGGAAGCTTTGCGACGGGTGCGTCCGTTCGATTGGGCCGGTCATGTCGGAGAAGCGCGGCACCGCAAAGGCTTCGCGCATTGATGATTGCGAAGTAGCGGTAATCGGGGCCGGTCCCTATGGTTTGGCTGCGGCGGCGCATCTTCGCGGCGCCGGCGTTTGCACTGTGGTCTTCGGCGACGCGATGTCGTTCTGGCGCCAAAACATGCCAAAGGGAATGCGGTTGCGCTCGGCGTGGCATGCCTCGCATATCGACGATCCGGACCACGCGCTGTCGCTCGATATCTACGCGCAAGAGCGAAGGTTAGAGCCGCGGCACAATCTTCCGCTCGAGGAGTTCGTCAGATACGGTGACTGGTTTCAAGGTCGCGCGGTTCCTGATCTCGACCCGCGCAAGGCCGCGCGGATTGAACGCCTGGAACGGGGATTTCGCATCCGGCTCGAGGATGGCGATCACGTGAACGCAGGCCGCGTCATCGTGGCGACAGGACTTGCCAACCAGGATTTCCGGCCGGCGGCGTTCGCCGGCACGCCGGCGGCGCTCGTCAGCCATACGTCGGAGCACGCCGATTTCGCGCGATTTGGCGGGCAAAGCGTTGCGGTCATCGGGCGGGGGCAAAGCGCGGCTGAGTCCGCGGTGCTGCTGAGCGAAGCCGGGGCCAAGGTCGAGCTCGTCAGCCGCGGCGAGGTTCGCTGGCTGGGGTCGCGGCAATGCGCCGAGCGCATCGGCGGCGAGCCGTTTTGGCACCCAAATAAGATCCTGACTGCGCCGTCGGGGGTCGGACCGTTTCCGCTCAATTGGTTGAATGAAGCGCCTGGCATCGTGCGCCGTCTGCCGGCAAGCGTTCGCCAGCTGACGAACGCGCGCAGCACGCGCGCTGGGGCAGCGGCGTGGCTCCTGCCTCGGGCTGCGGCCATTCGGTTCAATCCGGGTCGCAGCGTGGTTGACGTACAGGCTAGCGGGGGCCGGATCACGTTGCATTTGGACAATGGCGCAGAAACCTTCGACCATGTGCTGCTGGCGACCGGATATCGCGTGGATCTTGCGCGGCTCGGCTTGCTGAAAGGTTTGCTCGGCGCCGTCCGCTGCGTTGATGGAGCCCCGATGCTGGGGGCTGGATTCGAATCGTCGATGCCGCGGTTGCATTTCATCGGTGCCAGCGCCATCGCGAGCTATGGCCCGTTGATGCGTTTCATCGCCGGTTGCGGTTTCACGGCGCGCGAGGTTACCAAACTGGTCCTCGCCAAGCGCGGCCATTCGGCCCTGGGCCGGCGCAAGGAGGCGAGCGAAAGTTTGCTCGCCGATACGCTCAGCACTCAGCAATGACTCGACAATCTGCGAACATTCACGTCAAGTCGGACCCGCATGGGGACGCGGCTGGCGCCCTCATCCTCGGAGGCGCGCACGGAAGTCTTGCGGTTGCGCGCAGTCTTGGCCGCCACGGCATTCCGGTCTGCTTCCTTACCGACGACCATCCGCTGCCGAGATTTTCGCGCTACGTCGAGCAAAGCTTTACCTGGGCGGGGCCCGGGCATGAAACGGCCCTCGATACGCTGCTTGATCTGTGCCGACGTCACCGCCTCGAGAAATGGGTGCTCGTTGCCGGCGGCGACGCGGAGGTGCGCTTCGTGGCGCAGCATCACTCCGCATTGTCGGCGGTATTTCGTCTGACGACTCCGCCATGGGAAACGGTGCAATGGGCGCACGACAAGCGCTTGACGTATCAACGCGCGCAATCGCTGGGCATTGCGGTTCCGCGCAGCTATGCGGTCGCGAATCTGCAGAGCCTTACGCAGCTCGACGTCCGTTTCCCGGTTATTCTCAAGCCGGCAGTCCGCCACGCCAGCAACGCATTCACCAACGCCAAGGCATGGCGGGTCGATGATCGCGCCAGGCTGCTCGAGGGTTACGCACTAGCCGCCGCGCTCGTCGGGGAGCAAGCGATTTTGGTGCAAGAGCTGATTCCCGGCACCGGCGCGACCCAATTCTCCTACGCCGCCGTGTGGCACCAGGGCTCACCGGTAGGCTCGGTGGTGGCGCGGCGCACGCGCCAATTTCCGATCGATTTCGGCTTCACCAGCACCTATGTCGAGACCGTCGAGGCGCCGGAGGTCGAGGCGGCCGCATGCCGCTTCCTGCGCTCATTGAATTTCAGCGGCCTCGCCGAAATCGAGTTCAAATTCGATGTCCGCGACCAGAGCTTTAAGATTCTGGACGTCAACGCACGGACCTGGGCATGGATAGCGCTCGGCGCGACCGCAGGCGTCGATTTTCCCTATCTGTTGTGGCAACTTGCCGACGGCCGATCGATATCGCCCGTCCGTGGTCGCACCGGCGTTGCTTGGATGCACGTGTCGCGCGACGTGGTGGCGGCTAGTCAGGAAATGCTCGCCGGGACGTTGTCGGAAACTCAGTATTTGAGATCATGGTCAAAGCCGCTTGTATACGCCACCTTCGCCGCCGATGATCCGCTCCCGGGCCTGATCGAATTGCCGCTCGTGCTGTACCGCGTGGGGATGCGTTGGCTTCGCGTCAGAATGCGGGCCGACGAGCGCCCACATCACGCCCCGGTCGCGTAGGATGGGTTGAACTCTTGCGAAACCCATTCTACGCCGTGTTATTGACGGGTTTTGCAAAGGGCTCAACCCATCCTACAGGAGCATGCGCATGAGCAAGGAGCCGCTGAGTGGGGTGCGGGCCTGCGTGTTCGACGCCTATGGCACCTTGTTCGATTTTGCCTCCGCTGCCGAAGGCTGCCGAGAAGCGCTTGGCGAACATACGGAGAGGTTGACGAGTCTGTGGCGCGATAAGCAGCTGCAATACACGTGGCTGCGTGCAGCCGGGGGCCGGCATGCGGACTTCTGGCAGGTGACCGGCGACGCGCTCGACTTTGCGCTGGAGACCCTGGGCATCGGCGACGCGGCACTCCGCGAGCGTCTGATGCACCTCTATCTCAGCCTGGACACTTTTCCCGAGGTGCCGCAGATGCTGCGGCAACTGAAGGCCGCCGGGCTGCGCACCGCCGTTTTGTCGAACGGCTCGCCGCCGATGCTCGACGCCTTGGTCAAGGGCGCTAAACTCGGCGGACTACTCGATGCGATCCTGTCGGTCGAGGAGGTCGGCGTCTTCAAGCCGCATCCGAAGGTCTACCAACTCGCCGTCAACCGGCTCGGCATTCCGGCTCCCGCCATCGCCTTCCAATCCTCGAATGCCTGGGATGCCCACGCGGCATCCGCCTTCGGCATGCGCGTGGTCTGGTGCAATCGATATGGCCAACGTCGGGAGCGGTTGCCCGGCGCGCCTGATCGGGAAGTGAGATCGCTCGCGGAATTGCCCGCGCTTGTCGGAGCCGGCTGAAGGCGTGCTGAGCTACGACCGAGCCGATCAAGCCAGATATTCGACGCCGATTTGTGTCGCGGAACGCCAAGCTACGCGGCAGCGGCGGCGCGACCTGAAGTCCAGCGACAAATAGAGATAAAACGTGTCCGGAATTTCGTTCGGGGAATCGACCACGAGCCGTGCGCCTTTTTCAGATTCGTCGAAGACGACGCACTCCCGCAGATTCTCGCCTTTGGTCTTGGTCAGCCAACCAATGCGACGTACGGTCGTTCGGGAGGCCGTTCGGGTCTCTGCGGGCGGCTGCTCAGGCTCGGCTCGGGACATTGATCGATACCCACGATGTGGCCGTCGATAGCGCGCCGAATAAATTAAGATTCCGTTAGCCTTCCGCTGGGCGGCCGATGCGCCGGAAAGCGGGAGATTCTAACGCGGCCAGACGCCGGCGGCCGCCAATTCATGCATGGACTCGTCGGTGAACTCGGCCTTCGGCCCGTCCCCGCCGATGACGAACATCAGGATTGCTTCGTGGTTCGGATCGCCGGGGGTGATATTCTCGAAACGGCGCGCCACGCCGGGCGGAAACGAGACGACATCGAGCGGCCCGAGATCGACGGCTTCGACCTCGCCCTTTTCATTCTCCCAGCTGCAGCGCCAGGTGCCGGTCATCGGGATGAATGTCTCGTTGGTGTCGTGGTTATGCATCATCGGGCCGTTACCGGGTTTTGCCCGGCAATATCCGAGATTGAACCCCTCGGAGATCTTGATCGCCGCCAGGCGCGATGCGTCGGCCCCCACCGGAGACGTCACCGAGCCCGACGCGCCCTCGGGAGGCTGGAAGCCGATGACGTTGTAGAGCGTGCGAATGCAGCCGGACATTTTGCTGTCGGGCAGCCCGCCGTCAAAGCCCTTGAGATCCTTGAACCGCGCCACCCGCTTCATCATGTCGGCGCGCGACACCCTGGTCCTCGGCAAGGTCTCCATCGTTCCTCTCCCCTTCCGGTCGGTTCTTTTTCCCACGCAGCGTTCAAAGGGCGCCACGCGGCCGGCCGGCAGAATACCCCAGCGAAATCCTGCAGCAACGGCCAAAGATTGCAAGGCTCCAATGCGGCCCGGCGTTCGGCTCAAGGCCGGAGGCGGGCAGGGCAACAGTGCCGAGCATTCCTTGACGCGTCCGCGCTCGACGAATGCGCAGCAAGCCGGTACGTTCAACAAGGCGATAGTCCGGGTTAAGGTCCGTATAAGCAAAAAAATCAATCGAGGGAGGATGTGATGAATGGGCGAACGACGCCAGGCGCCGCCAAGACAAGGTTGCCGGCGCTGCTGATGATCACGGCGCTTGCGGCGCTCGCGCTATGTGGCGGCATGATCCCCGCGCGGGCGCAAGCGCAGGAGCCGATCAGGATCGGCTTTAGCGTATCGCTGACCGGGGCACTGGCCTCTTCGGGAAAGGCCAATCTGCTGGCGCAGCAAATCTGGGCCGAGGAGATCAACGCCAAGGGCGGACTGCTCGGTCGGCCGGTGACGTTCGTCTATTACGACGATCAGAGCAGCGCCGCGACGATTCCCGGAATATACGCCAAGCTGCTGGACGTCGATAAGGTCGATCTGCTGATGGGCGCGGCGACGAATCTCATCGTCGCGGCCATACCGATCATCATGGAGCACAAGAAGCAGGTCATGGTCCTGCTGGCGCTCGGGGTGAACGAGGCGTTCCACTACCCGCGCTATTTCCAAATCGCGGCGTGGGGCCCCGACGCCAAGGGCGAGATCTCGAAGGGCTTCTTCGAGGTCGCCAAAGGCCTCGATCCGCCGCCGAAGACCGTGGCGCTGGTGGGCGCCGACGCCGAATTCTCGCACAACGTGCTCCAGGGCGCGCGGGCGAACAGCAAGAAGTACAATCTGAGCATCGTTTACGACCGCACCTATCCGCCGTCGACGGTCGACTATACGCCGATCGTGCGCGCCATTGCGGCGGCCAATCCTGATCTCGTCTTCGTCGCCTCCTATCCGCTCGACTCGGTCGGGATGGTGCGCGCCGCGACCGAGGTCGGGCTCAAGGCGTCGATGTTCGGCGGTGGAATGGTCGGGCTGCAATACGCCTCGTTCATGACGCAGCTTTCCGACAAGCTCAACCGCGTCGTCAACTACCACCTCTATGTTCCCGGGCCGAAGATGAAGTTTCCCGGCATCGAGGCGTTTCTGAAGAAGTATCAGGCGCGCGCTCCGGACGCCGGCACCGATCCGCTCGGCTTCTATCAGCCGCCCTTCGCCTATGCGGCGATGCAGATCCTCGAGCAGGCGGTCAAGGCGACCGGCAGCCTCGACGACGACAAGCTCGCCGCCTATATCCACGCGACCGAATTCAGCACCATCGTCGGCAGCCTGCGCTTCGACCAACTCGGTGAATGGGCGAAGCCGCAGCTGCTGATGGTGCAATTCCAGAATGTCCAGGGCAGCGGGCTCGATCAGTACATGACGGGCGGCAAGCAGGTGATCCTCTATCCGCCCGAGTACCAGGACGGCCAGGTGGAGAATCCTTTCGCCAAGTAGGGGCAGAAAAACGCAAGCGGCGGGCGCCGCCGGAAACCGGAAGCCCGCGGCCCGGCAGAGGACAGCTGACATGGAGATCACAGCCGCGGTCGTACGCGAGCGATCCGGAGCATTCGATATCGCAACGCTGAGCCTCACCGATCCGCGGCCGGACGAAGTGCTGGTGAAGGTCGTGGCCAGCGGCATGTGCCAGACCGACCTGCACGCCCGCGACGGTTACTTTCCGATGCCGTATCCGGGTGTCTATGGGCACGAGGGCGCCGGTGTCGTGGCGGCGATCGGGGCAGGCGTCACGCAGGTGGCGCCCGGCGATCACGTGGTCATGTCGTTTCCGTGGTGCGGCGCTTGCCCCAATTGCCGGCAGCAGATGCACAGCCATTGCCTGCACGCCAACAGCCTGAAGATGAGCGGCACGCGAGCGGACGGCTCGACGCTGATGCAGAAGAACGGCGCGCCGGTCTACAGCGCGTTCTTTCAGCAATCGTCATTCGCCACGCACGCCATCGCCAACGAGCGGTTCGTGGTGAAGGTCCGGCAGGATGCGCCGCTTGAGCGCCTTGGTCCGTTCGCGTGCAGCATCCAGACCGGTGCCGGCGCCGTTCTCAATACGATGCAGACAAAACCGGGAGATAGTCTCGCCGTGTTCGGGGTGGGCGCGGTCGGCCTCTCCGGCTTGATGGCGGCAAAGATCGCGGGCTGCGATCCGATCATCGCGGTGGACGTGCACGAGTCACGGCTGGCGCTCGCGCGCGAGCTCGGCGCCACGCACGTCCTCAACCATACCGGTCGCGACGACATCGTCGCGGAGATCCGCAAGATCAGCGGGGAGGGCGTTCGCTACTCGCTCGAAACCTCGGCGCTGCCGGCCGTCTTGCGCGAAGCCGTTGAAGTGCTGATCGCCGCCGGCACGTGCGTCCTCGTGGGCAGCGCGCGTCGAGGCGTCGAGGTCTCGCTCGACATGCCGTTTCTACAGGAGGGCAGGGTGGTGCGCGGCGTGATCCAGGGTGAGAGCCGGCCCAAGGAGCTCATCCCGAAGCTGATCGATTATATGATGCAGGGAAAGCTGCCGGTCGAGCGGATGATGACGTTCTACGATCTCGCGGCGATCGATCGTGCGGCTCAGGACTCGACGAGCGGCAGAACGATCAAGCCGGTCCTTCGCATGCCGCACGCAACCGTCGGATCGTAGGAACGAGGCCGCGCGATCCTACCGCGCGCAAGGACCTGCTCGACCGCCACCGCGACATATGCGATAGTGCCTGCATGCAGCTGATCCTGTTCCTCATTCTTGTGGTAATAGTCTACAGCTTCGCCTCGATTCGTGTGCTGCGGCAGTACGAGCGCGGCGTGGTGTTTTTTCTCGGACGATTTGAGGGCGTGCGTGGGGCCGGGCTGACGCTCGTGTTTACCCCCTTTCAGCAGATGGTGCGCGTGTCCTTGCGTACCGTCACGATGCAAATCCCCTCGCAAAAGATCATCACCAAGGACAACGTCTCGATCGATATCGCGGCCGTTGCTTATTATCGCATTTCCGATCCGGAAAAATCGGTGATCGTGATCGAGAACGTCTACAATGCGATCAACCAGATCAGCCAGACCACGGTGCGCAACGTCGTCGGCCGCTTCAGCCTCGATCAGCTCCTCGCCGATACGGCGAGCATCAATGAGCAGATCAAGAACGTGATCGATAAGCACACGGAACCCTGGGGAACGCAGGTGACCGCGGTCGAGATCAAGGACATCGTCCTGCCCGACAACATGCAGCGCGCCATGGCCAAGGAAGCCGAGGCCGAGCGCGAGCGGCGTGCCAAGATCGTCGCCGCCGAAGGCGAATTCCAGGCCGCCGTAAAGCTCGGCGAAGCCGCCGACATCATCACGCAGCATCCGGTGGCGCTGCAGCTGCGCACCCTCCAGACGATGGCGGAAATCTCGACCGAAAAGAACTCGACCATCATCTTCCCCGCGCAATTCATGACGACGGTGCAGGAAGCGCTGGCGATGCTGAAAAAAGATTCGGAAACAAAGTAGCGCCGTTGGTTTTAACGCTGGGTGCCGCGCTGGTCATTCCGGGGCGCCGCGAAGCGGCGAGCCCGGAACCAATAACCCCGGTCTGTGATTATGGTTTCCGGGCTCCCGCGCTGCGCGCCGAAGTCGGGTGTTCCCGACTTCGGCAAAATCATATCTGGCCCAAGTCGGAAACATCCGACTTGGGCGGCCCCGGAATGACGATCAACTCCCCGTCCGCTTCCATCAGACTGCTGTTGACCAGGAGTGCGCTGGTAGCACACGCCCGGGGACGACCGAGCTCACGAGCGCGAGCTTCTTGGTTATCCGCACCAGCCGGGCATCCCCGATCGGCGCCGTGATCCCGAAACCAAGCTTTCGGGCGAGCGCTTTCATCGGCTCGTTGCTGCGCAGCACGTCGCCGAAGAGATAGCACACGCGGAGATGTTTGGTCCGGCGCGCGACGTTCGCGAGCAACTGCGTGCCCAATGCCCTGCGCCGCCAAGCCTCGGCAACCGAGACCGAGACCTCGCAGCCAAGCCCGTCCGCTGCAACGGCGTAACGCGCTTCGCCGATGATGCAGGATCCGCCCTCCGCCGCTGTCTCGGCGATCAAGGTGCGTTCGCTCCGGTGATCAGCGTGCGTCATGCGGTGAAGTTCCGCCGCCGACAGCTCGTTCAGTGAGCCGAGAAAACGGCTGTGCCGCGAGGCCGGCGAGAGGCCGTGGATGTAGGCCTGAATGCTTTCGGCATCCTGCGGGCCCGCCGGCCGAACCGTAACGCGTTCGCCGCCCGGCAAATATAGCAGCTGCGTCAATTCTGAGTCGTCGTCGCGACCAGTGCCCGTGCACATAACAGATCCGGCTTGACTATGCGGCACGCCGCGACCCACCAGATTGCAAGGAATTTGCTTCAGTCGCCCACACGCCGTCGGCCGCGGTGAGAACGGCGACGTGCGCCGGGCCGACCGGCGCGCTCACCAGCGCCAGCCCGGGCCGATCAAGGACGAACGATTGCCCGTCATAGATCACGATGTCGTCTGCATCGTTTGCCTGTGTGATCCACAGCACGCCGTCGAGGCAGGCCACCGTCAGCCCTTCGCCGTCATGAATATTGATGACCTCGCGGGCTCTTAGCTGAACCTTGATTGCATCTTGCTGCGCGGACATGCGAACTCCTCTTGCATGAGCGCCGCGCATGCGATTTCATGTCTCCGCCGCGCAGGCATCTCCATGGGTGGATCATGCGACGTAATCCGCAGCGGCTCAAACGATCAATTCTCACCGGATGCATGAGTTTTGGGAATGTATAATAAACGCTACAGCCTGCCGCAGGTCGCCTTTTTCCAGGGCTTCGAGGCGGCGGCGCGGAACTTGAGCTTCACCAAGGCGGCCGAGGAGCTGTTCATCACGCAATCCGCGGTGAGCCGGCAGATCAAGGCGCTCGAGCAGCACCTCGGGGTGATGTTGTTCGAGCGGCGGCCGCGCGCGCTGGTTTTGACCGAGCATGGTCAGGCACTCTATGGCGTGACCGTGGACGTGCTCGAGCGTTTGCAAGCCGCGGTCGATCGGCTCAAGACGGATAGCCGGACGCGTCAGCTCTCGATCACCACGACGACGGGGTTTGCCTCGCTGTGGCTCATTCCGCGGCTGCAACGGTTCACCAGCCTCTACCCCGATATCGACGTGCGCATCTCGGCCACCAGCGACGCGCTCAACCTGGAACGCAGTCTGGTGGACCTCGCGATCCGCTACTGTCCGCCCGAAACCGTGCCCGAGGGAGCAACGAGGCTTTTCGGCGAGGAAGTGCTTCCGGTGTGCAACCCGTCGCTGCTGCGCAACCGCTCACGGCCGCTGAAGCGACCGCCGGACTTGAAGGGCCACACCTTGCTGCATTTTGACTATCCGGGCGCGACGAAATCCTTCATGGACTGGGGCACCTGGCTGACGGCGTTAGGCATCGGCGAGCTGAAATCGGCCGGGACATTGCACTTCACTCAGTACGAGCAGATGATTCAGGCGGCGATCAATGGACAGGGCGTCGCACTCGGCCGTCAGCCTCTGGTGAATGAGTTGATTGCGTCGGGCGCTCTGGTCGCGCCGTTCAAGAAGGCGGTGGTCGGCTCGCGGGCGTATTTCATCATCGAGTCGCAAGCCGCGGCGGGCAAGGGGCACGTCCGGCGGTTCGCCGCGTGGCTGCTCGAAGAAGTCAAGCGGGACTCGGCGCGCGAAAGGGAGGGATAAACGGTTGCGTTCACCGCGCGGCGATGGCCGCTGCGAGCGCAGATGGGCGCGGTGCGCCGTCGGGTGCGGACGACGCGAAACAAGCATTACCCGAAATCCCCTGAGTTCACAGGCGGGGCGCTTGCAGTTGCGCTGGCGCGCCACCGAGCGTCGCCCCGACGCTCGAATCAGGTACAATGGGCGGCGATCCGTGGACGGTGTCTGCTTGGTCGAGGGGGGCGAAATGGGAGCGCTCGACGAATTCCTGAACTCTCGCGAATATAGCCGCGATTACGCTGACGCGCGGATCGCGGAGGCGGGAGATGCGCTGCCTGCGCTGCAGGAGAAATTCAAGCAAGGCGGGCTCGAAGGGGAGAGGCTGTTTATAAGGGCTGCCCGCGTCTTCTGGAAGCGCGACGGGAGCGCCGTCATGCGGCGCTTTATCGAAACTCAGTTTGCGCTGTTGCCGGTCGAATCGCAGCAGCGCATCGTGTCGCACCTGCTTACGATCGTATTCGAGGTGGGCGACAAAGCCGACTTTTGATTGTTGCTATTTGGCAACGCCCGCATAAATTTGCAAGCGCTCCGGTGGGCGTGGTCGAACAGCGGACATACTGAAATTCGCTGCCGACAAAGCGCCATTATCCGCGGCGGCTGCCCGGCCCAGAAGCCGCTACCGACGTGGTCGATTCAAGCCTTCTGGCGTCCTCCAGCATTTCGTCGCAGAGGCTTTCCAGCGCGTTCTTAGTCCAGGTATCGCGGGCTGTCTGGGCGCGTTGGAAGCATTCGCTCGCGCGCTTGCGGTATAGTTCGGCAGCGTATGAGATTCCCATTAGTAGTCACCTCCGAAACTCGACTCTTCTTGTAGCAAATCAGACAGGTCGAAGACTGTCTCCAACAATTTAGGGACGCTGCACAGCAAAATTAGGACAGTTTGCCCCGGAATAGGAAGGCACTGCCGGCGACTTCCCTGCGGCTTCATCGCACCTCGCCTGCCGAGGCTGGGTAGGTTTGTAGGTCGATGGCGTTACCTAAATATTGTCTAGGCTATCAACGCGCCGCCAAGTCTACCGACAGACGTGCTGTCCGTTCACGACCTCCGCGGTCTTGCCGGCCGGGCAAGATGGCGGCGCCGGTTTAGCCGCAGCGGCGGTCGCAGGCGGCGCAGCGTGCGCGGCCGGCGGCGGAGCGCGCGCCGGCGGGGGCGGTAAAGCCGTGCGCGCCACGGCCGGCTGCGGCGGCGAGGCGCGGGTCGCGGCGGTCGGCGGAACGGGAGGCGCGGCAGCCGCGGGAGCCGCGGGTGGAGGTGGAGTACGCGGCAGGGCGGCCGTGGGCGCGAGCGGCGCGTGCGACGGTGCAGCCGCCGGCGCCGGTGGCGCGTGCGGCAAGGCAGCGGCCGGCGCCGCCGGGGTGCGGGGCGGCGCCGCTGCTGGCGGCGCTGGCGGGTTGCCGACGGCGGGCGCGGGCAAACCGGCCGCCGGCGCCTGGCGGCCAGCCGCCGGCTGGGCAGTGGCCGGCGGTTGCGCCGGCTTTTTCGCTCCGGTTGCGGGCGGAGTCGCGGGCGTCGCCGTCGCCTGGTTGCCAAGGGCCGGCGGTGTGGCCGCCGACGGCGGAGGCTTGCCGCCCGGCACACCGGCAGGCTGCGCCCCGGCCGGTCCCGGCCGGCGGGTTTGTCCTGGTGGGGCAACTCCAGGGGCCAGAGATCCGCGGCGAACTCCCGGAAGGGCGGCGCCGGGAGCGTTGGTCCCCGCGGCACCCGGCCCGGTCGGAGCTTGAACCGGCTGCAGGCTTGCTTTTTTGGCGAGCGAGGGAGGCAGCGACGGCGGTGCCGCGGCCGCGGCTGCGGCCACCCCGCCGGCGGGCGCATTGCCGTTGACGACCGCGCTCGTGTGAATGTTGGCGAAAATCACGTTGTTGGGCGGCGGTGCCACATATCTTGGCGGATTGAAGAAGACCGGCACCGGCACGAACGCCGGCACCGGCAGCACAAATGCGATCGTCGGCGGTGGCGGCGGCGGCAGCACGACGAGCTCCGGCGGCGGTGGCGGCAGCAGATAGACCGGCGGCGGCGGCGGCGGCTCGAAGCCGAAGCTCGGATCGTCGAACACGAGAACCGGGCGGTCGACAAAGACCGCCATCTCCTCGTCGGGAGGCGGCGCCACGTCATAGCTGATGGTTGCGAACGATCGGGGCGGCTCGAGCGCCGCGGCGAGCCGGGCCAGGCGCCGACGCGCGTCGAAGGCGTGCGGGCCGCGCGGATAGCGCCGCAAATACGACCAATAGGCGGCCGGCGTGGCGACCAGGTAGGTTCGCCGCCAAACAAGCGCCTCGCGTCGCGCCGCGATGATGACGCGAACCCGCCGCGCCATCGGGTCGTCCGGATAGGCGCCGATGAACTCCTCGTACGCGGGCAGCGTGTCCCGCTGCAAAGCGATGAGATAAGCCTCTTGCGCATCGAGATCGCGGATCGGCCTTGACCGGTAGCTCGCCACTTGGTCGTCCGAGACGGCCGGGGATGGGGCGTCGGCCGTCGGCTCGAAAAACACAAAAGGAGCGTCGACCGCCGACACGTCCCACGGCACGTCGGCGCCGTTCGTCTCCTCGTTGACGCGCAGGCGCAGCCGGTCGAACAGGTCGCCGACCGGGAGGCCGCCTTCGCGTATCATCTCGATCAGCCCATGCGCATAAGCCCCGTACGGTCCTTGCTCGTCGGGCGCGACGGTGCCGGGTGCCGCGTTGAATGCGATCAACACGCCGGGATCCGGATCGATGAGCGCCAGACCGCTGGCCAGGGGCTGACCGGATTGCACGAACGGATTTCGTCGCGCCGCGTCCAACACCACGAGCATCGCCTTCAGCCGCAGCGCCGCGAGTGCTTTGGTATAGTCGGTAAGGCGCAGCGCCTCGACCGGCACGTCGGTGTCGCGCGCAAGCCGAGCATCGACCGGAACCAGATAATTCTCGCCCTCCAGCTGCAGCCCGTATCCGGCGAAGTAGATGAAGGCGACGGTGCCGGGGCCCGCCGCCGACGCCTTGTCGAGGAAATCGCGAAAAGCGCGGCGCAATGAATCGAGGTCGAGATCGCGGGCGCCGACCACATCAAAGCCGGCGGCCTGCAGCGTCTGCGCCACCAGACCCGCATCATTGGCGGCTGTGACCGGGCCGCCAGCCTGGTAGCCGGAATTGCCGATCACCAACGCGATGCGGGTCTCGGGCTGCTGGGCACGCAACGTCGAGAACGAGGCGAGTGCCAGCAGCAGCGCGGCAGCGAGCAGGAATCTAATAACTTGGCTCATAGGGCACGGCCTCGAGCTAGACAGAGAGCCGCAACGATAAGGCAGCGAGGCGACGGAACTATGGACGAACAGCAACAAGGCTCAAACAAGGCGGCGATTGGATCGCCACATTTTCAATGAGCCGGCGAGGGGGTCGACATTGTGCGCGGCGGGGCAACAGCGCGTAATCTTTGGGAGCGATGGCTCTTATGCGAGACTAAGGTTCGCGCGCGGAATTTCCAAAGGTCTCGTCAGTGCGGTAGTATCGCACTTGCTTACGTTCTTGTTGGAAGCACGCGGCGTCGCCGGTCGTGAAACTTCGAACCGTCGAAGGCAGGTAATTTAATGAGGGGCGCAACTTCGGATCCAGACACGGTCATCCGTGATCTGCCGGTGCGATCGATCACGCGCGAAGCGTTCGCTCCGTTCGGTGATTTGATTCCGCCGATCGAGGACGGGGTGCCGTTTGGTTCGGACGATGCCAAGCTTGATCTCGCCGGCGGAATCCCGCGGCTCTACATCATGCGGCTGCCGCGCCGGGGCTTGGAGGTTCGCCAGATCACGCGTCACCGGGGGGTTACGCAATGTCTCGCCGCCATGGGCGGAAAGTCATGGCTGATGGCGGTGGCGCCGCCCAAGGAACTCGACCGCGCGACTGCCGAGCCCGCATTGACGGACATCGTGGGGTTCTTTGTGCCGGGGACGGTAGCGGTGAAACTTCACCGCGGGACGTGGCACGCCGGCCCATTCTTTGAGGACGAGGAGATCAGTTTTCTCAATCTGGAACTCAGCGACACCAACGAGGTGGACCATCAGAATTCCTCTCTCCTTGAGCGCTTTGGTTGCGCGCTCCGCTTCGCCGTCTAGCGAATATGCGCCAATCTTCGACGCGTCTTTTCTGCTCCCCGCGGCCGCCCGCGCCGCCGACGAAAAGATCTCCTGCGCGGCGCAACGTTGAACGACTCAACGCGGAGCAGGGCCGCTCAGGAAGGGAAAACCGTCGTAGAGCCAGGCGAGGCAGGCGAACATGTGCGCCTCGGACCATTCGGCCGTCGTCGCGTTGCGCACGTCCCGCGCAATGCCCTCGGCATGATAGAATTCCCAAAGCGAACGCGACTCCAGCGTCACGCGCGCGGTGCGGATGAGGCGCGCCGCTTCGTGTTGCCGGAATGCCTCCGCGAAATCGCCGCCTGCATGCTCGATCTGCTCGGCGAGACACAGACCGTCTTCGATCGCCATGCATGCTCCCTGCGCGAGCGACTGCAGTGTCGGGTGTGCGGCGTCGCCGAGCAGCGTCACGCGCCCTTTGCTCCAATGCCGGATGGGATCGCGGTCGGATATGGCCCAGCGTCGATCGAGGTCCATCATTGCCAGCAAGGCCTTCATCGCCGGCTGCGCGTTTCGATAGGTTTTCTCGAGCTCGCCGCGATAGGCGCTCAGGTCGGCCTTCTCAGAATAAGTCGCGGTGCGAAAGACCGCCACGATGTTGAACAGCGTTCCATGACGCAGCGGATAGTGGACGATGTGATAGCCCGGCCCGGCCCACAGCACGACCTCCTCCCGCGGCACGCCATCGGGAACGCGCGTCATCGGGACGATGGTGCGGTGCGCGACGAAGCCGTTCAGCCGCGGGGCGCCCTCATCGCGGAGCTTGCCGCGGATACGCGAACCCAAGCCGTCCGCGCCAACGAGCGCGGCGCCGTCAAATGTCCTGCCGTCTTCGGTCTGGACTGACACGCGGTCGCCGCGGTCCTCGAAGTCGCAGACCATGGCATCAGGGACCAACTCGATCGCGTCGGCGTGCCTGCAAGCATCCAGGAGAATATCATGCAGATCGATTCGGTGAATGATGATGTAAGGGTACGTGAAGCGATCGCGAAATGCGCGGCCGGTCGGCACCCGCGCCAACTCCGCGCCGGTGAGCGCGTCAAGCATCAGAACCGCCGGCGGCGAAGCGGACTTGGCCAAAACCTGCTCTTTAACGCCGATCCGATCGAACACGTGAAACACGTTTGGGCCGAACTGGATTCCATATCCGATCGCACCAAAATCCGGCGCCCCTTCGAGCACGCGCACCGACCATCCGCGGTCGGCCAGCGCCAGCGCGGCCGTGAGCCCGCCAAGACCGCCGCCAACAACGAGAATGGGATCCTTGCTCGCCAAAGGAAGCCTCGTAAGCGCGCCCCTCAATCGGCGTTCGCGCGCCGAACGCCCATTACTGCGCCGACTTGATGCCGAGCTCGTTGGCCATTGCCGCAACCTTCGCCCGTTGCTGCTCGATTGCGGCCGCAAATTCGGCAGGCCCGCCGACGTTGAGAACCTGCCCGGTAACGGTGAGCTGCGCCGCAATGGCCGGGTCGGCGGCAACCGCTCGGACGTCCGCGGCGATGCGGGTGCGAACCTCGTTCGGCATGTCGGCAAGCCCGAAGAAGCCGACGAGGCCATCGAAAGCAAGCGCCGGATAGCCGATTTCCGTGACCGTCGGAACATCGGGCGCGGCGGCCGCGCGCTGGCTATTCGTCACCGCGAGCAGTTTGACTTTGCCCGCTTGGACCTGCGGCCGCACGATGGCGAGTGCCGCAGCATACATCTGTACGCGTCCCTCGGCGAGATCATTGAGGGCCTCGACCGGGTTTCGATACGGAACCTTGGACATGGAGAGTCCGGCGCCGTTGAGATAGCCGGCAATCAGGAAATCGAGGGCGCCGGTCGCGCCCGCCCAATTGAGCTGGCCGGGCTGCGCGCGCACGAGGCGCAGAAGGTCCGCAAGCGTTTCGGTTTTCAAAGAGGCCGGCACGGCGACGACAATGAGCGTATTGGAGATTCGGGCCACTGGGAGGAGATCCCCCGGCTTATAGGGCAAGTTGTCGTGGAGATAAGGATGCGCCGTGAACGACGAGGTAGGCGAGCACAGGAGCGTGTGATCATCATGGGCGCTGACGAAAGCATTGATGGCGACGATGCCATCGCCGCCCGGACGATTCTCGACCACGACCGGTTGGCCCCAGCGTGCGCCGAGCCGATCGGCGAACAGCCGCGCGCCGATATCGACCCCGGAGCCCGGGCCTAGCGGCACGATGAACTTGACCGGTCGCTGCGGCCATGTCTGCGCCATCGACGGAGCCGCCGACGCGAGAAACCCAACGAAAAGGCCGAGGGCGAGGGCAATAGACGAGCCTCGACTTGGCATGCGTTCCTCCGATTTTTTATGGAAATGCCTTGGAGCGTCTGCCGAGTGGGTTGGACCGCGCTCCGGATTCTTATATCTCATGCCGTCGCGGCTACCAATGCGCGACGATCGACTCTCTTTGGGATTAAATTCCTAATTATCTAGTTGACACCACAGCCCCAAGGGCTAGTATGTCGGTCGACAGGCCGACAAAACGCTGAATCCACGGCATTTGCGGCCGGACGAGGCCGCGATGGGCAAGGAATTAAATCCAGACATCGAGAGCGAATTGGCTATCGCTATATTCAGAGCGTTGAAAAATAGTGATCCTACGGCGTTCATCCAAGGTGAACCGGCCAGCAAACGAACCACCGTGGACGGGACCTTTAACTTGGAAGCAGTAGCTAAGATGATCCTTTGGGATTTAAAAGATCATGTGGGGAATTTATATATAGGAAAAGCAGAATAGAATTCTTGCGTTATTTTTGTTAGTTTAGCGATAGTGCGGTCACTTATCTCATATGATTGAAGTTTTCCCTCAAAAGTACTTAAGAACTCTCGATCGTTGAGGACGCCAGCAATAGTAATCTTAGCCCCAGGACCAGCCCGAATAATACTATGCGAAACAGGTCCAGTTATCGCATGTTTACCAGTCATATCCGCGATATATTCTGCGGCATGAGCGCTAGTATGACGTATACTTTCAAATCTGGGGAATAGAGACAGGAACTTTTTTCGTGTTATCCGCAATAAATCGTGGTTAGTACGAGCACGGATTGTGGGACAAGTATTCAAAATCGGATTTATTTCTTTCAAGACTTTGCCTATGTGATAAATAGACATGGCGCCATCGCGGGCGGCTATAAACTGCCATTCACGAATATCTTTTGGAATAATTATTCGCTCTTTTTGGCTTTCGATGGCGTGTCTTACTTGAGCATGACTGAAATCAAATAATGCTACCGCAGCCCTAAAACTTCCAACAAAGTAGTCTAGACTATCGAGAACGCGCTCTAAATGAGATACGCTTTCCCACTCTTGTCTAGGCACGTCTCTGAGGTCTATCGTGATGGATGCCACGATTTAGGAGCCCAATCCTTATGAAAATATCCAACAATGGCGATCAATACAGCGATGAAGAGGCGCAACGACGCTTCGAGGCCGCAATACGTGGCGCACGGATCGCCGGCGCAAAGCCGCTCAAGAGTCTGACCTCGAAAGGCGTTCCAGCCCAACGTAAGAAGAAACCACAAGCGAGAGACGTGGATACGGCATAAGCCGTATGAGAGGACATTTGTATTTCGATTGCACTTGCAATCCGCCAGCTATGGCTGGCGAGTTATGGTTCGGAGAAGAGGATTTTCCACGGAAACCGCCTGAAACAATTCTTGTCCAAAATTCTGAAGTTGACGCTCAGCTTCCTTTACTGCCGCATCAAGCGACCCTTCTCGCTTAACCGTGAAATGAAGGTTGAGTCCTTGACGTGCTCGCATATCGTATATTTCGACATGCACATCAACGCTCTCTCCATCGGCCGATAGTTCAGTTCCTCTAAGCAAAATACGTAACGGCATCATACGCTCCTTTGAGAGCGCCTGCCTTGACCACGGAATCCGCCTATGCGATGAAAATCGCGCAAGTGATTCTATGCTCGCGACGGCGCTAACCACACGCGAGTGACATACGGTCGGGGTGCCAGCCCCGACCGAATCACCTTCTAGCAGAATTTTTCCACTGTTTCATTCGCCAGCGCAAAAATCGCGCGGCGCGGTATCTCGTAACTCTTTTAATGAGGTTGTTTATAGTAGATGCGCTTGCCGTTCGCGCCTCGGATCGCCGCATAAGTGCGGTCAATGTCGCCCATGCCCAAGCGGACGCGGTGATTATAGCGGAAGTCGAATTCGGCCAAGTAGCGGTGCAGATGCTTCTCAGAGCAATGCTGATAGATACCGCGCATTCCGCGCTTGAAGATTGAGAAGTAGCCTTCGGCCGAATTGGTGTGAACGTCGCCGCGCACGTACTCCTTCGCGGTGTGTCTCACGGTTTCATGCGAAGTGAAATGCGCTTCTGCCCCGTGATACAGCCGGCTTTCATCGGTGTGCAGCCGGCTCTCGCGAGAGACGTTCTCGCGTACGATCTGCATCACGGTCGCCTTGTCCACAACCGCCGTATGGAACGTCCGCACCTTACCGCCGCGCTCAACGAGGCCGACGATTGGACGCTTGTTCGCGGTCTTGCCGCTTTTGGTGTAGGGACGCCCGCTGGTGCTCCGGGTTTTGACGTTGGCCTTCTCGACGCGGCCGAAATAGGTTTCGTCGGCCTCGACGATGCCGCCCTCACCCCCGAGCTGGCCAAGGCCGCCGTCGCGCATGGCCTCACGGACTCGGTGTGCCACGAACCATGCGGTCTGGTAGGTAAGGCCAAGAGCGCGGTGCAACTGGTGCGCCGAGACGCCCTTTTTACTGGAGCACATCAAGTAAAACGCCATCATCCACTTGTGCAGGGGAACCTTTGACCGCTCCATGACAGTGCCTACCGTGATGGTGAAATCCTTGCGGCACTCGGCTTCCGCGCAACGGAAAAGGCCCGGCTTCTTGGTCGGATAGGCTTTAGTGCTGGCGCAATGCGGACACACCGGACCATTCGGCCAAAGGATGCGCTCGAAGGTTTCCCGAGCGGCAGTGTCGTTGCGGAAGTGGTCGGCGGCAAAAGCGTTGGACATGGCGGCAGTTCCTCTCTGCCGATATACTAGCACTAGCGTTTGTGGTGTCAACTAGATAATTGGGATTAAATTCTTAAATGTGGACAATCGCGCTCAACGCCTCGCTTTAGGCCGTGTCCGCTGGCTTTGATTTGTGCTAAATATGCGCCGACGCGCTGGCTTGCGACCAATGGGCGGCTTGGCCGCCTCTAAGTAAGGCCTTTGATTTGGTGCGAATCGATGGAGAACCTCATGAGAATCTTCGTGGCCGCCGTGGCGATGGCGCTGCTGACGGCTCCGGCCTATTCCCAATCTTCGCCATTCGGAAGCGGGAGCAAGAAGCCGCACACCCCGCCGGAAGAGAAAAGCGAGTCGCGGAAGCTGGTCGATGATAAGGCCTACAAGGCCGCGCTTGATCGGATCCAGACAGACAAGAAATACGACCCGTGGCGCAATGCGCGTTAGCTTGGCCCTGCCTCTATCGAGATCGAGACAGTCGCATGCTTGCCTTTATTGTCAATAAATAATATGTATGATGCTCCGCCTCGGAGCTCTTGGCGGAGAACACGAACTTTCGACCCCCGCTTCGACCCGCGAGGCGGGGTTTTTTCGTGGTTGATCGGTGGGTACGGCAAGGGCGGCGAGGGGAGGCCACCGGTTCGAAGCTGCTAGGCCGGTTCACCGACGCGTTAGCACGCTCTCGATGGCGCTTACCAGATCGTCGCTCTTGAACGGCTTTTCCACGAGCGGCGCGTTGTAGTTCACGCCTTCCGGCATGGCGCTGAAGCCGGTCACGAAAACGAACGGGATTCCGCGTTTGGCCAGCGCATCGATCACGTCGATGGCAAGCACGCCGCCCAGACTGAGATCGACCAGCGCGGCGTCGATGTCGGCGCGGCTTGCTAGGAACACGGCTTCGGCGATGGTGCTCGCCGGGCCGACCACGTCATAGCCGAGTTCCTGCAAGTATTCGGACAGGTGCGTCGAAATCAGCCACTCGTCCTCGACGACGAGCAAACGGCTCCGCGTGGCCGAATGGCAGGCGGAAGCTTCAATCGCGCTCAGCGTATCTACATCTGCAACAGCCACCGACACCGCCCCACCTCGCTTGTGGTTTCAACGCTTGATTCTTTTTTATGTTGAAACGAGCACACAGAACTCTGCGCCAGCTGGTTTTCCGGGGTTAACGGGTGCCAATGCACGCCATCCGTGTCGGAATACCAGGACGATTGATCCTTCTACAAAGGTTCCAGCGAGTCAATTGAGGATCGTCCAGGTATGCCTCCGGATCGCAGTCCCGTTTCAAAAGCGAGGATTACGATGATTACCCCAATTGCGACACGTGTTGTGCGAATTTAAAACACTGTTGTTCCGAAGCGACAGACGTTGGGCTCATGAACTGGTAACAGGATATGCCCCAATAATGGGGCGACCACCTTCAGCCCCGCCCTCCAATCGGAGCGCGGGGCCTTTTCTTGGCAAAGCAAAAGAAGTACAGGAATTTCTGAATTGGAGTACAAGCGCTTCGAGCCGGTTACAGTAGCTTTGGCGGACGGTTCTCCTCTTCATCCGCTGGTGTCTCGGCTCCATTATTGTAGAATTTTAGTTTTTCTTTCAAAGTATATTGGCAGGTATTATGCGCGACGAGATCCGGATGTTGGGAGGTGTGTGCGAAATTATTGTCAGCATTGGTGCAGTTGAAACGAGAATAACGGTCGGATGACGTGAATCAAAGGGGCGGAGATAGCCTCGATAGTCATCGGTTCGGTCAAAAACTGCCTCAACGCGACATTCGCCGGTCTGCAGAAGTCCTTGAGGTGAGCGTGGCTGCCGCCGTCTTATCGAGGGCGCGAAGTTCCATGGACGGCAGTACAATTCGGCGTGATCGCTTCGGAATCAGGCGGGAGCGGGGCGACGCGATCCGAACCGAGGCATTGCGGGTGCCGCCTGTTACCAGCCCAGCAAGGGCCTCATTTGGTCGATAGCCAGAGCCTGGACAAGCTTGGGGCAGGGCGGAACGAATGATTCTGGGTTGGGTCAGAGCGGCGCTCCTGGTCTGTCTTGCGCTGACAATGGCGTCCTGTGCGGCAACCATCGCCGACCATCTGCCGGTTTGGTTCGGCGGAGAGCCGCCAGGCGTCCCGCCGCGGCCGGGTACGCCCGAGTATGAGGAGTACCGACAAAAGCTGACCCATCCGCCGGCTGCGCCCACCAGCGACAGTGGTCAGACCGGGGCGACCAGGGGGCCGCAAATCAATTGAAGGCTACTGGCACTGTTCGCAGCAATCGCCGGTCCAGGCTTCTCGCCCCTCCTTGACGAGCAGCCCGACGATCGCCAGCGAGCCGACGCTGTCGATCCACCAGGCGCCAGAGAGCGCCTGGGCGGCGAGGCTCAACACCGCGACGACCGATAACCATCCGCACGTGATCGATTCGATGGCGTCGGTCCGCAGCGCGCGGCTGCCGAGTTTGCCGGCTAGATCGATCTTGCGACGGGCGAGCGCGCGCATGATCGGTATTGCCAGGAGCGTGACAATGAGTCCCGGCAAAGAGAACTCCTCGCCATGCCGGGCCCAAAGATTCCAAACCGCAGCCAGCACGACATAAGCCGCGAGCGCAAACAGCAGCGCGCCGCCGATCCGGCTCGCCAGTTGCTCGGCATCCTCGGAGAAAGCATGCCCACGACGAAGCTCGACCGAAAGTCGCCAGATCAGTACGCCGGCCGAGACCAGCTCGATAATGCTGTCGAGCCCGAAAGCGGTCAGGACCAAGCTCCCGGCGGCAATGCCGGAAGCGAGCGCCACCGCTGCCTCGATAATCATCCAACCGACCGTTAGCCATTCCAGGCGGAACACGTCGGCAATAAGCCGTGCGCGGTCGACGGTCGGACTCGTCACCAAGAGCAAGGGAGGCGGGGTGCAACACCCTTCAGCGCAGGCCTCGGCGATCTGTTCCATCTGCGTCATGGGGACAAAATTTACCGACCCGCCTCGGCTCGATCAATGGAACGATGAAATCGAGTAAAAACGCCGCCTATATCTTAACGCGGAAGCAAGGAAATTGTATCCAAATACCGCAATGCGCGCACTGCGAGTGACGTCAAGGAAATGAACGCGTTGCTGTTTCAATGCCCGAAGACTCTACGTGAGCTGGATACCGGCATCGAGGTCAATTTGAGCAAGCTCCGAATCGTCCAGCCGGTGACGGTGCGCTTGCTTTGCCCGTTCTGCGGCAGCCCGCACAAATGGAAGCTCGCCGATGGATGGATTGGCGAGCGCGCGGTCGCGGGTAACCGCGCAATCTAACTCTTGTGGCGGTCCGCTCGCGCTGGATTATCTTTAAGAGGAACGGTGCTATTATTTGTAAGGACTTTGCAAAGGTAGGTTGCCGTGCCTCGCGAAAAACGCAAGCATCGTCGAAGGCAACTTGAGCGCAGTGGTTGGATAAGGCTTGGCGACGGCTCGAGCGTCTATTGTGTCATCAAGGATGTCTCCGACGCCGGGGCCAAGCTGAGCGGCGGCGGCGTGCAGGAAGCCCCAGACTACTTTGTCCTGAGCTTTTCGCCGGATCACAAGGTCACCCGCGGCTGCCGAGTCATTAGGCGGGCGGAAGGTGAAATTGCAGTGCGGTTCACCGCCGCCGGCCATTGAACAGCTTTCCATTGCGGGCAATGCCCGGCGCATATCCGAGAACCGAACACCCGCTTTTTCCGCGCAGGCATCCGACCAGCCTTATGATACGTGAGGAAGTTCGCGTCGGAGCAGGCGGTAGTCGGGCGCACAGAACGTTTGCGGCCGCTCAAATGGTCGATCGCATCTTCTACAAAAAAACCAGCGTCCGTTTTTTGGATGCCTTAATGGTGCAACCATCCGGGAGCGCGTTTGCGGTGTCGATGCAAGCTCGCTGGATCGGTGCCGAGCGCAGTGCCCTCTCTGGCGACGAGTTCCGCGCACCGCACCCACCGTTCAGCCATGTGCTGCCAAGTCTGCCGATCCGACGCAGTCCGCGCTTGCTTGGCCATCTTTCGACATTCGCCGGCGTGTTTTCGAAACTCGTCCAATAGATCCATGGGTACGCTCTTGTATCGGATATTGCTCGGATAATGCGGGACCCTCTTGGATTGTTCCCGGTGACCGCACGGATCCGCGGTTCGGAATCGACGCCACGCTTCTGCCGTAATGATAGTGGTAAAAAAATACCTAATAGCCGGGGGGCTTGCAGCGGGAACCAACTCGCGTAGCTCAATCAAACCTAAAGCTCTTCAAACGCCAACCTCCAGTTCAAGCGGTGTGTGATGCCCAGTACCGAGTACTACCGCCGGCAGGCGCATGCTTTCCTTCAAATGGCACTCGTATCTTCCGATCGTGAGGAGACCAAGCGGCTTCTTGGGGCCGCCGACGAATGTCGGCTGAAGGCCGACAACGCCCAGTTCGGGGACGACGCGCCCCGCGCGGCTAACGCGGTGCTCCCAGCGCGCGCGATCAAAATTCGCCGGGCGCCGGAAGGCGATGACGGTCGCGGTTGAGCAATCTCTTTGTTTGTTGATTCCTGACCGGGTACGCTACGGCCAGGCCCTATCCGGCTCGCCGTCTCGGCGGGCGCAACCGCGGATATCGGCGTCGCGTTTGCGCCACCAACACTATGATTGGGAACCAATCGTTAGTACGCAACACTCGCCGAGCGTTTGGCCAGATGGCTCGATCCGTCGAGGTTCAAACAAACAGGCGATCACGCCTTCCCGTTTTTGTCGATCGCCTTGCTGGCACAGGTCTCCTGCGCCATCGCCGAGCCAAACGCGAAAAGCGACAGTAATGCTGCAAGCGCCACCCGTTTCATCGGACTTCTCCCGCCAAGGGCGCCATGGGTCCAGGCGCAGTGCGCTGTCAAGAGATGAAACTATGGGTGAATTGTTGGTGACGGCCGCGCGTTATTCTTCGCGCATATAGGCCGGCAGGCCGCCAGCGAGAAAATCTTCTCGGGGCGGCGAGAAGAGGTCGACGACTTCCGTATCCTCTGGAAACCACGCCTCGTGCTCGACATTTGCCGGGATAACCGCGATCTCGCCGGGTCCGCACATGCGCTTTTCGTTGCCAAGCCGAAATTCCATTTTGCCTTTCATCATCCAAAAGATCTGCTCGTGCGGATGCCGATGCGCCGCCGCATGCGCGCCGGCCTTGATGCTCCACCATACGATCATTTGCCTTTCGCCGGCGGCCATACGACGGCTGATCTTGTCGGAGATGCGCTCTTCCGGGAGCGCTGCAAGCGATGAAAATCCGGAAACCCGGGGCATGGTCCTCCTCCTATCGGCATTCAAGATGGGTTGGCCTACGTCTCAATGAGACGGCCAATCTACGCGACCGGTGCGTCGGTTGAAAGCCGGTGGCAACCCAAACCTACCGATGCACGTCTGCCCATGACGGCTCGCGCAAGGGGGGCATCGACGCTTTTTAGGGAATGACTTAACGGGATCTTAACGCGGCACTTGATAAGTATTACTACGGGGAGGAGCAATGGGGTTCTACATGCCCAATGCTCTGATATTCGCTTTGTTGTTCCTGATGAGCGGCGCCGTCTTTTATGTCGCTCCTGACCTCGCGGCGCACGGCAATCCCTGGGCGCGCGACTTGTGCTTGCAGAGCTCGCCGCTGTGCGATCATCCCGAATGGCTCGGCTTCGCCGCCATCGCGATGGCCCTCATGCATATTTTGGTTGGTGCGCGCAGGTAGGGGGTCGAAGTTCCGCCCGGCATGGATCGGCCGATCCAACCGCGGCGGACCGCCGGTTGGTGCGCCCTGCGGCCGATCAAATGGAATTCGAGTTACCGGCTCCGATCGAACTCGATCGACACTCGCGCACTGCTTGTGATCGGTCGTACGCAATCAGCTAAAAAGTGCGCCGCCGTCGAGCCATTGTTCGCCTTCACGTCTGACCTTCAGCTCGGCCTCCGAGCCTGCGAGCACCATTCCGGCGGGGACGGTGCGGCCTTTTTTCGTCACACGTAGCCGCATGAAGGCGCCGTTGGTGATCCCGCCGTCTCGTTCAAGTCCGACGAAAAACGACGGCGGGACGCCTCCCGGCAGAACGGGATCGAGCCGGTCCTTGTCGTAGATGGCGGTCCATTTGGTGATGCGCCAAGCGCCCTCGCGCTTCTCGAACAGGTCAAAGAAACGTCCAAACGACGTGCAATCGAACAGATGCCCGTCCAGTATATCGCGCGTGAAGATTTGTACATCGCTCTCGAGAACGGCGCGGTTGCCGCGCACCTCGGCTTGGCAATTACCAAGCCAATGCTGGCTGCGCTCTTCCGGCTTCTGAACCGCCGCCGCTTGTCTCGCTCGCCCGATAAAGCCGGATGCCGGTCCGCAATACCAGGAAATAGCGACCGTCGCGTCCGGGTGAAAGCAGGCGGACAAGCCAACCCAATCACCTCGGTCGCGACAGAAGACCCATCTCCGCCGCACGCGTTCAATCTCGTACGCGTCAAGCATCCGATCCAAGCATGCCCGGTCAACCATACGGACCTCGACGGGGAGGGGCGAGGAAGGACCGACGACAGATCCATCGCGCTCCCGATTCCTCCGTGGTCTGCCATTCTTCCTTGTCAAAAAAAAAGGCCGGACGCTAGGTCCGGCCTCCTCGATGATCGAGGACTTACCAATGGTGCCAGCTGCGCCAGCGTGAATGCCAACCGCCGCGCGAGCCCCAACGCCAATGACTCCGCCAGCGGCCATGCCAGCCGACTTCCTGCGGTGCCGCCTGATCGATTACGGCGGCCGACCTATCAATCACGATCCCGTTGGCTGGGGCAGCCGACACGCCGGACGTACCGAGCAGTCCGATGCTGATCGCTGCTGCTCCCGCTAGTAAAAGTGCTCTCATCTGTTCACTCCTCTGCTTCCACCCCCGAACACTACGTATCAGCTAGTCGCGTACGAATAAAGTGTTTGTGTGCGCGAGGGTGCTAAAACACAAACTCACTTCTGCTTGAAACCCCGATCATCTGAAGAACCGTTCATCAGCGGCGCTCCGCCAAGGATTCTATCTGAAGAATCGTTCATCATTCGGGAGCTTTAGGAGATGGATTTTGCAACGCAGTAACAACGAGCTGGTTGGCTTTGGCGCTTGCGAGGCCAGGCTGCACCGCAGCTTTTTTCAGAAAGCTGCGGGGGCACGGCCGCGGTACCTATCGACGGGCGTCCGCATCTACCGGGCGTGAGCGGCCAGTTTCGGCAGGCCGCGAGAATACGGCTTGGCAGGCGGAACTGAGGTTGCGCCGGTTCTGGTTGAGGCAAGCAATAATGCGTTGCTCGTCGGGCACGAACTGGTTGCAGAGCCGGAAGACGTCGTCGGTGCACGCTTGCTGGTCGGCCTGACTTCCACGGAAGGAGTCCTGCGCGCTTGCGGTGGATTGCACCGCCAGTAGCAGCCCTGCTGCGGCGAGGCCCAGTAATAAGCCTCGCGACAGTGGCATGCTGGTAGCGACGAAAGGATACTTGTCATATTGCGTCATGGTCGGCTCCGTTTTTGCCCGTGCGGGGCAGCTATAAAACGCACCGGGTGAATCAGATGCGAATCTTAGGTTAGCCCGAACAGGGCTCCGTAGGCGAATCCGTTGCGGCGGTGCCGATCGCCGCCCATCAGCAGGCGCACGCTCCGGCGAATGGCCGACACACCTTCGGGACAGAAGGACGCTGGTATTGCGACGAAGTGCGAATTCCGGGAATCCGAACCCGTCAGTACCGTCGAGCCCAGCGATGATGGGACCGCGAACGGAACCCAGCAGGCGATGCGCGGATCGGCCAAATACCCGGCCGCCGCCGATTACCGCGCCCCTCCGACAATGGAACCGCCATGACCCCATCGCGCCGTTGTCGGGTTGATACATGGGCGATAGCCGCGGCGGCGGCTGTAACAATGGAGGGTCTGCATCATGCGCTCGGTCGGCGCGAAGCAGATCCAGGAATCTATCGTGCCGTGCTGATTGGGCCCTCCCGCAACAGCGCTCTGTGCGGGTCACGCAACCGCGCAGCCGAGGATCGCCAACGCGCGTCGGCCCGAGCGGGAAGTGGGCTCCAAATGCTCAAAAATTTTTTTGCGTGGTGTGGAACCGGACATGGACTTCTTGGTTGTCACCACGAGGGTCGAGGCAGGAATGACCCCCCATCCCCCCACTGTTCCTGTCTCACCCGCAAACTAGACCCCGCCGCGAGGCGGGGTTTTTCTTTTCGCGCCAGCATCAGGTTTGGCGGTAAAATTGCACCAAATTTGAACCGCCAAACGACAGGAACAAGGTTCGTGCGCCAAGTGAGTCGCCCTTTGCAAGGCTGACTATCTCAGGGCAGTGGCGAAGCTCGCAAAATCGTTCTTGACGGCGGTGCCCAACGCCTTGGACCGCGGCGATGATCGCCAGCGCTATCCCGTCGGCGATAATGGCATACTCGATGGCTGTGGTGCCCGAATCGCTCCGGATGAACCGTGTGACCAGAGTCCGCTTCGCTGCTGCCTCGACCTCGCAGCCTCCAGGCCAAGGAACCGCCCGTCGGCCGCCCGAAGGCTGTTCACTTGTCCATCGAAAGCGCGTTCGGACTCACCGGACTGGGCGCTGGACGCCAAAGCAATGGTACAGGCCGCTTTCTTCAGAATTGAAGAAGTCCGGGGCGGCGGAACGAGCCGCTCGATTGAAGAATTGATTTACCATCGCATCAACCCTGTCCATCCCGGTCATCCGCCAGCGCTTTTCGGCTTCGGTGGCACGGCCAAGTAAGCCTCTGTTGTGTGGGGGGCGATGACGGTATTTTTGGGCGGACAAATCCTCCGCGCAGGCATCTTGTCGATTCAACGGCTCGGCGCGTGGTAGGAAGTGACGGAAATCGGACGGAGGTTTTGTGACTACGACGTTTGGCGAGTTTGCGCCATCGGGTCTCGACCGTGCGGTCATCGCGGCGACCAGCCGGATGCCGAACAATTGGCTGGGCTTGCGGATGGCGATCCTGCTTCGCCGCATCGTGACTTCGCGGCTCAACGGGCGCGGTATCGACGTCACGCGGTGGGGCATGAACCTGCGGCTCCATCCGGGCGACAATGGCTGCGAGAAGAACCTGCTGTTCACCCCGCAAATGTATGAGCCGGTCGAGCTGGCAGAACTCGCGGCAGAGATAAGGCGGGCCTATACGCAGCGCCGCCCGTTCGTCTTTGTCGATATCGGCGCTAATGTCGGTCTCTTCTCGCTGTTCGTCGCCTCGCACCGGGAGTGTGCGCTCACTATCATTGCGGTCGAACCCGAGCCGGGGAACGTCGGCCGGCTGTTGTTCAATGTCGGCGCGAACGCCCCGTTACCGATCTGTGTCAAGCCGATTGCGCTTGGTCGGTCGGCCGGCCGAGCACGCGTACGGCTTGACCGGCGCGACCGCGGCGGGACGACGACCGAGACGCTGGCTTCAGAGGGCGCGGACAGCGCCAACAGCGTGAGTTGCATGCCGCTCACCGACGTGCTGCTCGAGGAACGGCTCGAGGGGATCGATGCGCTGAAGATCGACACGGAAGGCGCCGAGGATGCGATCCTGGTTCCGTTCTTTCGCGATGCGCCCGCTTCGCTGTGGCCACGCATGATCATCATCGAGGATTCGGGCCCGCGATGGAGCGTCGACCTGCTCGCGCTGCTGCTGAAACGCGGCTACATCGTCTCTGCACGCAGCAAGCAAAACCTCGTGCTTCGGCGAACGGCGGCGTGATGGACTGATGGTGCCTGCGGGGTCGCTGTTCTTTGCGCTATGGTTCGTGGCCGTCCTGGCTGCCGGCGCGGCCATTGTTTACGTTTGGCTTCGCTTGGGTTCGCGGAATTAATTGCCGGCCGGCCGTCCCGTGCCCGTCCGCCGCTCCTGACCGTCGGTGAGGAGCGGGTCCCGAAGTATGGCGTAGCCGACGCTCGAATCAGTGGATATGGCGCCCCTTGGCCGTAACCGCGGTGAGCTTGCAATTCGAAGAGCACAAAAGGAATAGACGTGCCTTCCGTGACGATAATTCTATCCCTCGGGAAAATATGACAATTTTATGCCAAACATAGCGGGGCGCGTAGGCTGCACGAACTATGGAGCGGCGTCATTAACCCTAAAAGAATATTGAGAAGTATCCCGATATTTAACAAAATTGACTTGAAGTGGAGGTAATATTATTAACTGATCGTTAATTGTGCCATCGGCTTCGCAATGCCCGACTATAGAGTGCTGACTGCCGGAGATACGGCGCTTGTCGTCGAATTCGGCGACTCCATTGATAGGCGGCTCAGCACGTGGGTTTTGGCGCTCGCCGAGCGCCTGAACGTCGAGCGGCTCGCCGGTGTCATCGAGACCGTACCCACGTACCGGTCGCTCATGGTGCACTACGATCCGCTCCTGCTGCCGGCGGCGTCGCTCACCAGGCAGATCGCCGAGCTCATGCAGCATCTGCAGTGCCGCGAAGGAGCGGGCCGCCTGTGGCGGTTGCCGGCTTGCTATGACACGACCCTCGCTCCCGACCTCGACGACGTCGCGGCGCGAACCGGCCTCTCGGCGGCGCAGGTCATCGAGCGCCACAGCGCCGTGGCCTACCATGTCTATATGCTCGGCTTCCTGCCGGGCTTTGCCTATCTGGGCGATGTGCCGGCCGAGCTTGTGTTGCCGCGGCGAGAAACGCCGCGGCTCAAGGTTGCGGCCGGCTCGGTCGCGATCGCGACGACCATGACTTGCATCTATCCGTTCGAATGTCCGGCCGGATGGCATCTCATCGGGCGGTCGCCGGTGGCGCTGTGGCAGCGACGGCCACGCCACGGGGCGCTGCTGGCGCCGGGGGACAAGGTCACCTTCGCACCGGTTTCGCTGCGCGAATACGAGGACCTGCTGGCCGAAGCGGCCGCGGGGACTCTCAAAATCATGCCCGTGGGCGAGACCGCGGAAGCGGCCGCATGACGCCGGCGCTGCACGTCTTGGCACCCGGTCTGCTGACCACGGTTCAAGATCTGGGACGGGTCGGATACCGACATCTCGGGGTCCCCGTGAGTGGAGCGCTCGATCCCGTCAGCTTGCGCGCCGCCAACGCCTTGGTGGGCAATTCGGCCGGTGCCGGCGCCCTTGAAGTGGCCTATCTGGGTCCGACGCTCGCGATCGACGCCGACGATGTGCGGCTTTCCTTCGTCGGCGCTCGGGCCGCGATCGATATCCTTCCCAATGTGGGCGCAAAGAGCGGCAAGCGCATTGGAACGATGCGGAGCATTTGCCTCCGACGCGGCGAAGTGGTGCGCGTCGGCTCGCTCTCGGGCGGCGCCGTGCTTTATGTCGCGGTCGAGGGCGGTTTCGACATCGAGCCCGTCTTGGGCAGCGTGTCGACCTATATCCGTGGCGGGTTCGGAGGTTGGCAGGGGCGCGCGCTGGTCGCGGGTGACCGGCTGCCGCTCCGGCAAATGCGTGCGAGCGATCGTCAAGAGGGCCTGATCGACGGGCTCGATCTCAGCCAACCGGCGCGGGTGCGCGTGATCCCCGGCCCGCAGGACGACTATTTCTCGCCGCGGGAGATCGCGGCTTTTTTTGCGAACGAGTACACCGTTTGTGCCGGCTCCGACCGCATGGGAATGCGGCTCGACGGGCCGCCGCTCGAGCACGCGCGCGGCTACAACATCACCTCGGACGGCATCGCCTTGGGATCGGTTCAAGTGCCGGGAAACGGGCAGCCGATCGTGCTCTTGGCGGACAGTCAGACGATCGGCGGCTACACCAAGATCGCAACCGTCATCTCGGCGGACCTGCCCGCGCTCGGTCGAGTGCCGATCGGGTCGAAAATTGCGTTCCAGCCGGTCGGCATCGAGGCCGCGCAGGCTTTGCGCCGAAAACTCTTCGCGGATATCGAAAGCATTCACGACCGGATCGTGCCGATCGCCCGCGACGGCACCGCCGACGTCGCTTCGATGCTTCTGCATAACAATCTCATTAGCGGCGTCGTCGACGCCCACAGCGGAACCTAGGCGTGTAAGCGCTCAGAGCAGTTGCTTCGCCACCAACACCATTCCGAGAAGTCCCAGAACGATCTGCACAACGGTGCGGAAGTGCTGAACTGGAATAAATGATCTCGCTTTCGTGCCCAAGTGAATGCCGGCCATGGCTGGCAACACAGCGCCCAGCGACCAGCCGAGGGAGGGCAGATTCATCACTCCCGATTGATAGAGCCCTACCATCAAGAAGCCCGACGTTATCGTGATCGCCAAGTTGATGGCCTGAACCGTGCGATCCGCATCCATGTGGAGCGCGAGAATGTAGGGCACCAAGGGCAGCACCTGCGAGCCGGTAAGACCCGTCAGGAAGCCGTTGAGGAGGCCGACGGGAATTAGCAAAGGCCGCTCGAGCGACGACGGCAGCGACAAGGACGGTTGCGCAAGCCCAAATAGGGCATACCCAATAATCAATAGGCCGAGGACCATCGTCGACAGTCTCTGGTCGACCCAGACCAGAAGGAAGATTCCGAGGGCCGTTCCTGGCAATGTCGCCAGATAGAGAACCCAGAACCGCTGCAAAGTCGCACGCAGGTGCGGCGTCGTGCAAATGACGAGAATATTGCTGACCATCGCCGGCAGCACGACAAGAACGATCGCTTGCTTCAAGCCAACGGCCGCCGTCAGGAAAGGCAGGGCACAGGAGGCATATCCGATGCCGGTTGCACCCTTCACCACCCCTGCGAACAGCAGCCCAAGCATCGCCAGCGCGAGATTGGCCCAATCAACAACCATTCTTACCCCAAAGCGTGACACGCTGGCTTGTCGGCACAGTCGCTGCGGCGATGCATCGAGTCAACGTTATGGTTTTTTAAAGGTGAATTCCCTTCCGCCCTTGGGTCCCGTTTTTGCCGGGGACAAACTCCGCAGCTGCATGGCGTTGCGAGATCCGGGAGCGATCAGAGCCGGTCCCGGAAATCCGCACAGGGCGATGAGTGGAGTTTCTGCCTGACAGCGGGCACGCTGTGCCCAGCGAATCAGGAGAGACGATGACAAGACGACCCCGCCGGAACCACAC
>JBKQHQ010000233.1:0-26873 GCA_052148715.1 Xanthobacteraceae bacterium
ATCGGTGCGGTGATGGCTTTGGTTTCTGTCTCCGTGGCGGCTGCGTCGGAGGCGCCGGCCGGAGCGGCGGCGTGCTCGGGCTGCCATCCGGCGACGGGCCAAGCCGAGACCCCAGTCCCGCCGCTCGCGGGCCTCGATCCCGCGCAAATCGTGAGCGCGATGCACGCCTTCCGTTCCGGCCAGCGGGCGAGCACCGTCATGGATCGGATCGCCAAGGGGTTCTCCGACGACGAAATCCGGGCCATTGCGACATGGTATGGCGCGCAGAAGTGAAGGCGCGGAGTCTGAAGCGCATGCAAAGGAGCCGCCGCGAATTCCTCCAAGTCGCCGCCGCGGGCGCAACGGCGATGCTCGCCTTGCCGGCGATCGGTCAAGGCGCGGCGCCCCGCGTCGTCGTGGTGGGCGGGGGCTTTGCCGGGGCGAGTTGCGCGCGCGCCATCAAAAGGGCCGATCCGGGCATCGCGGTGACGCTCGTCGAGCAAAGCCTGACCTTCACGGCCTGTCCCTTCAGCAACGAGGTGATTGCCGGAATGCGGCCGCTCGAGGCCCAGCGGTTCGGCTACGACAGGATCCCGGCCGACGGCATCGTGCTTGCGCCGCTGCAGGCGACCGGCGTCGACGCCGACGCGCGCACGGTGGCCCTCGGCAATCGCACGAGCCTTCCCTACGATCGCTTGGTTCTCGCGCCGGGCATCGACATCCGCTGGGACGCGTTGCCGGGCTATTCAGAGGCCGCCGCCGAAGTGATGCCCCACGCCTGGAAGGCGGGCGAGCAGACGCTGCTGCTGCGCCGCCAACTCGAGGCCATGGAGAACGGCGGCCTTGTCGTGATCGCGGCGCCTGCCAATCCATACCGCTGTCCGCCCGGCCCCTATGAGCGCGCGAGCTTGATCGCTTACTATCTCAAGACCCACAAGCCGCGTTCGAAACTGATCATCCTGGATGCCAAGGACGCGTTCTCCAAGCAGCGCCTGTTTCAGAACGCGTGGAAGGAGCTGTATCCGGGCCTGGTCGAATGGGTGTCCCTGTCGAACGGCGGCAAGGTCAACTCGGTCGACGCCGCCTCAAAAACACTCACGACCGACTTCGCTCAGCATCAGGCGAGCGTCGCCAATGTGATTCCGCCGCAGAAAGCGGGCCGCATCGCCGAGCTTGCCGGCGCCGCCGACCGCAGCGGTTGGTGCCCGATCGACCCGACGACCTTCGAATCGCGCCTAAAGCCGAACATCCATGTTATTGGCGACGCGGCGATTGCTGGCGCGATGCCGAAATCCGCATTTGCCGCCAACGCGCAGGCTAAGGCTTGCGCAGCCGCGGTCGCTAAGCTTGCCCGCGGCGAGAAGCCGAACGAGCCGAAACTCATCAACACGTGCTATAGCTTGGCGGCTCCGGGCTACGGGTTCTCGGTCGCCGGCGTCTATCATCCGCTCAACGGTCAACTGGCCGATGTCGAGGGTGCCGGCGGCACGAGCCCGCTCGACGCGCCGCGCGCGCTGCGCGAGCAGGAGGCGATATTCGCCGAAGCCTGGTTCAAGACGATCACTCGCGAGGCGTTTGGTTGAGACCCGGCGGAGCGTCGCGCGCGTGCGTATCTGGCGTGCTGATCGCGCTCGGTTTCGGTCCGGCCCAGGCGCAGGGCCCGCTTGTGTCGTTCACCGTGGTGGACGACGCGATCCCGGTCTCGCTGACCGGAGCCAGAGGCGATGCGACGCGCGGCCGGGCAATCGTGGTCAATCGGCAGGTGGGGCTGTGTCTCCTCTGCCATTCCGGTCCGTTTCCGGAAGAGAAGTTCCAGGGCACGATGGCGCCGGACCTAAAAGGCGCCGGTGCGCGTTGGTCGGAGGGTCAATTGCGTCTAAGACTGGTCGATGCGAGCAAGCTCAACGCGGCCACCATCATGCCGCCTTATTACCGCATCGAGGGTTTGACGCGGGTGGCTCCCGCATTCCGCGGCAAGCCGATTCTCACGGCTGAGCAGATCGAGGATGTGGTGGCGTATCTGGCGGCCTTGAGGGAGTAGGAGTGGAAGAGCGACGGCTAATGCAGGACGATCAGCACACAAGCGTCACTCGGCGCCGCGTCCTTGTCGGCGGCGGCAGCTTGGCTGCAGGATTTGCGCTGGCCTCGATGCCGGAGCCTGCCGGAGCCACGCCCGCCGCCATGCAGGCGGCGATCCGCGATGTCATCGGGCAGGCGACCGTTCGCCAGGGCAAGGTGGCGCTCGACGTGCCGCCGCTGGTCGAGAACGGCAACACGGTGCCGATGACGGTTGCGGTCGAGAGCCCGATGACCCAAAGCGATCACGTCAAAGCGATCCACGTCTTCAACGAAAAGAACCCGCAGCCGCGCGTGATCAGCGTGCATCTTGGACCGCGCGCCGGCCGCGCGACCATCTCGATCCGCATCAGGCTTGCCGATACCCAGCGGATCACCGCCATCGCCCAGATGAGCGACGGCTCGTTCTGGTCGGCGAGCATCGATGTCGTCGTGACGCTCGCCGCATGCGTGGAGCAATTCTGATGACGCGCATGCTGATCAACGTGCCGGCCAGGGCCAAGCGCGGCGAGCTCGTCGAGATCAAGACCTTGATCTCGCACATCATGGAGACCGGTTTTCGTCACGAGGAAAGCGGCGCGATCGTACCGCGCAACATCATCACCGACTTCGTATGCACCTATAACGGGGAAGAGATTTTTCGCGCGGATCTGTCGCCGGCGATCGCCGCAAATCCATTCATCACGTTCTTCACCGTTGCGGACAAGAGCGGCACCATCGCGTTCCATTGGGTCGGCGACAACGGCTTCGACGAGATCGGATCGGCACCGATCACCGTCGAATGATCAGATTTACGATTCAGCATTTGGGTTTGCAGACAGCGCTTGGTTTGGCGATGGTCACAGTCTCGGTCCTTGCGGCTGAGATCGCGCCGGACGAGCGGCGCTCGGGCTATGCCGAGATGGGCCCGCAGACGCGCGCGATGCAGGATGACGATACGGCCAATCCGGGCATGCTATGGGTGCTCGACGGCGAGGCGCTTTGGGCGCGCAGCCCCGGTGGTGGAAGCGCTTCGTGCGCCACGTGCCACGGCGACGCGCGTGCGAGCATGAAAGGGGTGGCGGCGCGTCACCCCGCTTTCGACGTTGCGCGGGGAAGAGCCGTCGATCTTGAGGAGCGCATCAAAATTTGCCGTGCCGAGCGGCAGAAGGCGCCCCCGTTGGCGTTCGAGAGCAAGGAGCTTCTGGCGCTCACCGCGTACGTGGCAAACCAGTCCCGCGGGATGCCGATTGCGACCGGAGCGGACACCGGGCTTGCGCCGATCGTTGCGATCGGACGGGAGATCTTCAACCGCCGGCAGGGCCAGCTCGCGCTCTCCTGCGCCCAGTGCCACGATGACAACTGGGGCAGAAAACTTGCCGGCAACGTCGTGCCGCAGGGGCAGGCGACCGGATATCCACTGTATCGGCTGGAATGGCAAAACCTCGGCTCGCTACAGCGCCGGCTGCGCAATTGCATGATCGGGATGCGTGCCGAGCCGTACGAATACGGCGCGCCGGAAAACGTCGCGCTCGAGGCGTTCCTGATGTGGCGCGCACGAGGATTGCCGCTGGAGACGCCGGCGGTGCGGCCGTGAGCGGGTTGTGCCGGTCTCGGGAGCAAGCTATTCGGCTGCAATACTTGGCGAAAGGGTAGGGGACGCCGATGGCGACAGCGGAGAGCGCGGAACTCGTCGTTTTGGAAGATGGTCCGATCGGGCGTATCGAGCTCAATCGGGTGGAGGAAGGCAATTCGTTGACCCGGCAGATGATGAGCCGCTTGGCCGATATCGTCGCCACACTTTCAGCGAAACCCGAGATCAAGGTCGTGGCCTTGCAGGCGCGCGGTCCGATCTTCTGCCGCGGCCGTGATGCGCGCGGGGAGCCCGAGAATCTCTCCGCCTATGACATGCGCCAGCAGATCTTTCAGCCGGTGCTTGGCGTGTACACCGCGATGGCGGCAGCGCCGATCCCGATCGTGGCGCTCGTGCACGGCAACGCCACCGGATTTGGTGCGGCGATGGCGGCGGCTTGCGACATCACGCTTGCCGCCAAGGCGGCGCGGTTCTCGTTTCCGGAGATCGGTCACAACATTCCGCCGACGCTCGCCATGTCGACGCTGATACGCAAGGTGCCGCCGAAGATGCTGTCGTTCCTGATCTACTCGGCCCAGGAGATCAGCGCCGAGGAGGCGGTGGCGTGCGGCCTGGCGAGCACCGTGTATCCCGACCAGACGTTCGCCCAGGATGCACAGGGGTTCCTGGTTCGGCTCGCCGGACGCCCGCGCCTGGTGCTGGAAACCATCAAGGCCTATCAGAATCGCGCCGCCGACCTCTCTCCCGCCATGGCGTCCGAATACGGCGGCACGCTGATGGCTATGACGCGAACCGCCCAATGAGCAAGGCGCACCGGCCGGCTTGATGTCGTCGCTCGGACGCGAGAGCATGGGCCGTCGAGCGTCCGGAGCGAGGCCTTGGAATTCCGCGAGATCCGCTATGCGTTGTCGGTTGCCAAGGAGCGCAGCTTCACCAAAGCCGCGACGCGGCTGAATATTTCGCAATCCGCCGTCAGCGAGCAGGTGAAGCTGCTTGAGGACGAGATCGGCTTTGCCCTGTTTCGGCGCACGCCGCGCGGCATCGAGGTGACCGAACGGGGCCGAACCTTTCTCTACGAGGCCGAGCGCGTGGTCGGCGATGTGCTGAGCCTGTCCGATGTGGCGCGACGCCTGCGCGGTGCGCCGTCGGAGGCGCTGGTTCTCGGCATGGGGTCGGGCATGGCGCAGATTTTTATGCCCCGCCTCTTCGGTGATCTCGACCACGTTCTTCCCGGCGTGCGGCTTGAGATCGTCACCGCGCCCACCAAGACCATCTTCCATGATCTGCACGAGGAGCGGATCGACGCCGGCATCGCCATCGAATCCGATCCGGAGCGGGTGCCAGCCGGTCTCATCTTCGACCGGCTGACCGACGCGGAGATGGGCCTGATCGCGCATCCGGCCCATCCGATCGCCGCCGCAAACGCACCCGTGGACATTGGCCGCCTCGTGACCGAGCCGATCATCATGAGCGAATTGACCGTCGGATACGGACAGGTTGTGCTGTCGCTGTTCGCCGACCTCGGCATCCGGCCGAACATCCTGGCGATCGCCGACAACATCGAGACCATGAAGGTCATCGTTCAGGCCGGCAAGGGCATCGCCATCGTCCCGCGGGCATGCGTCGAGAACGAGGTGAAGCTCGGTGTTTTGAAGTCTCTGCCGATCGATCCGCCACGCTCGGTGGGCCTGAGTCTGTTTCGTCGCCGGCAGCCGATGTCGCGTCGCAAAGAAGGCTATTTGGCTTCCCTCCGGGATGTCCTGAAAGCGTGACGCGATATCGGTTTCTCCGATAGTGCGATCGCCAATCGCTCTTGGACTTGGTGTCAGCCTGCCGCTCACAATTCACCGATGGCGAGGGGTCAACTGGCAGCCCATCTGCGGATCGGGATCGACACCGGCGGGACGTTTACGGATATCGTCTCCGTGGACGGACGCTCTGGCGCCATGCGGGTGACCAAGGTCGCAAGCACCCCCAAAAATCCGGCCGTGGGGCTCGTGCTGGGCGTCGAGGCGATCCTGCGCGATGCCGGCGCATCCGCTGACGACCTGGCCGGACTCGCCCACGGCACCACGGTCGCGACCAACGCCTTGCTGCAGGGGCAAATCGAGTCGCTCGGGCTGATCGTCACCGCCGGCTTTCGCCACATCCTGGAGATCGCGCGCCAAGCCGTGCCGGAGGGCTACGGCAATTCGTATTTCTGGGTGAAGCCGGAGCGGATGGTGCCGCTCCGTTTGGTACGCGAGGTCGGCGGCCGAATGAATTTCCAGGGTCACGAGTTGCGCCCGCTTGACGCGGCCAGCGTGCGCGAGGCGGCGTTGTTCTTTCGCGCGCGCAAGGTGCGCGCACTCGGCGTGTGCCTCATTCACTCCTATGCCAACCCGGCGCATGAGCGGCGCGTCGCCGAGATCGTCCGCGAGATTTTTCCCGAATGCGCAATCTCGCTGTCGTGCGATGTGCTGCCGGAATATCGCGAATACGAGCGCACAGTGACGACGCTGGTCGATGCGTTCGTGAAACCATACATGGAAAGCTATCTCGATCGCATCCATGTCGAGCTTGGGCAAGAGCTTGCGGACAAGCCGTTCCTCGTGATGCAATCGAACGGCGGCGTGGCCAGCACCGATCAGGTGGTGCGCAAGCCGATCACGACAGCGCTGTCGGGTCCGGCAGCAGGCGCCTTGGGCAGCGCGGTGGTCGCGGAGGTCGCGGGCTTCCGCAATGTCGTCACGCTCGATGCCGGCGGCACCTCGACCGACCTCTGCCTGATCGAAGGCGGGCGTCCGCATGTGACCACCGGCGGCGCGGTTGGTCCGTTCCCTGTTCGCATTCCGATGATCGACATCAAGACCATCGGCACCGGCGGCGGCTCGATCGCTTGGATCAACCGGGAAGGGCACCTCAAGGTCGGGCCGCGCAGCGCCGGCGCCGAGCCGGGCCCGATGTGCTATCCGAACGGCGGCGCCGAGCCGACCATCACTGACGCCAACCTCGTGCTGGGTCGGATTCCACCGGCACTGATCGGCGGCGGCATTCCGCTCGACCTCGAGCGCGCTCGCGCCGGCATTGCCGCGCTCGCCGCGCGGTTGCCGGGCGCTATGCGGACCGAGGAGTTGGCGCTCGGGATCATTGAGATTGCCAATTGGAATCAGGCCAATGCCATCCGGCAGATGACCATCCAGCGCGGAATAGATCCGCGCCAATTCGCGCTACTCTCATTCGGCGGCGCCGGGCCGGCGCAGTCTGGAGCGGTTATGGATTTGCTTGGGATGCAGGCGTGCATCGTGCCGCCCAATCCCGGCAATCTCTCGGCCTTCGGCCTTCTCGCGGTCGATTGGCGCACTGATCAGATAGTCACCCGCGTGATGCCGCAGGACGCGATCGACGCGAGCGTCGTGGCCGATCTTTATGCCGCGCTGGAGCGCGAAGCGAGCGCGACGCTTGAGCGCGACGGGATTGCCGCAGAGCGCATCCGCCTCGTGCGGGAAGCCGACATGCGCTATGGCGGCCAATCCATGGAGGTTCGCGTTCAGGCGCCCGCCGGTCCGGTCGATGAGAGTTTCATCGCGGCGCTGATCGGCGCGTTCCATGCTGCGCACCGCAAGACCTTCGGTTACGATTATGCTGGCGAGCAGAAGATCGAGCTGGTGAATCTGTGCGTCTCCGGATTCGGCCTCATCGAGCGGCCGCGCATTCCGACGCTGCCCGCGCGGGCCACCGTCGCCCCAGCGCGCAAGCTGACGCGCGGCGTCTATTTCGACGGCGCGTTCCGTCCGACCGCGGTCTATGACCGTGCTTCGCTTTTTGGAGGCCAATGTCTCGACGGCCCCGTGATCATTGAGGAGTTCGGCTCGACGACGGTCGTTTTTCCGGGCCAAACCGTCACTGTCGATCCGCACGGCATTCTGATCATCCGTCCTGCTGACCCGCAATCGGAGCTCGAGCGATGAAGGCGCACACCCTGGCCGTTGCCGGGCAAGAGGAGACAGTAGCGGCGCGCGGAAGCGAGAGCGCCGTCGATCCAATCGTGTTGCAGATCATCGAAGGTACGCTGAACTCGATCGAGGCCGAGATCGAGTATGCCATCGAGCGGACGGCGCGTAGCCCCATGATTCGCGAAGCCCACGACTATCGCGTCGGCTTGTTCGACCGCCGTTGCCGCAAGCTCACCGGGCGCTCCTATTCCGCTATGCCCAACGCAGTAGTGCGCGACTTTCCGCTCGAGACGATGCGTCAAGGCGACGTCTTTCTGATGAACGACACCTATCTGACCGAGGGCAGCATCGGCCACCTGCCGGACCTTTGCAGCACGGTGCCGGTTTTTCACGCCGGGAAAGTCGTCGCCTTCATCCAGGCTTTCGGCCATCACGACGACATTGGCGGGCGCGTCCCGGGCTCCATGCCGGGCACGGCAACGAGCGTATTCGAGGAGGGGCTCGCCGTCCCCCCGGTCAAGCTTTACAGTGCGGGCGTGCGCAACGACGCCGTGTTGACGATCATCAGACGCAATACGCGCGTGCCGGACATGCTGGCGGCTGATATCGACAGTGAAGTGCAGGCCTGCGTCATGGGTGCGCAACGCATGGCCGAGCTATTCGAGCGCTTCGGCGCGCCGACCGTCGAGGCTTGCTTCCAGGCCATCCTCGACAAGTGCAGCTCGATCTTTCGCACCGAGCTGTTGCCGAAGATCAAGGACGGCGAATATGCCTGGGAAGATTATGTTGAGCACGACGGTGTGAGCGCGCCGCGGCTGCATCGGCTCGTCCTGAAAATGATCAAGCGCGGCGACCGTATCACGCTCGACTTCTCGGGCACCGATCCGCAATCGCCGGGACCGATCAATTGGCCGGCCGACTATGCGGGCGGCGCATTCCTGATCAAATGGATCGCGCCGATCCTGCGCAATCTGGCTGACAGTCCGGAGCGTGCGGCCGAGATCCACGTCAACGAAGGCGTCTGCGACGTCTTCGATGTGATTTTTCCGCCCAAGGGGACCCTCATTACGCCCGAATGGCCGGCACCTACCAATGCGCGCTCGTTCGTGTTGTTGCGCTGTCTCGGATTGCTTGCCGGGGTGGTCGCGCAGGCCGTCGACGGTCGCATGCCGGCCGACCAGGAAACGATCCGCTATACCGGCTTCTTCGGCAGGGACGCGCTTGGCAAGCCGTTCCTTTCCCGCGAAGTCTTGGGCGGCGGGTCGGGCGGTCGTTATTACGCCGACGGCAACGACGCCATTCACATCGTGCCGGATTCGCGCAACCAACCGGCCGAATTCACCGAGACGCGCTTCCCGCTACTGGTGGAAAAGCTGGCGCTGCGCACGGATTCCGGCGGCGCCGGCAAGCGCCGCGGCGGCTTGGGCTATGACAAGCATTACCGCGCGCTGGTCGATTGCCGCACCATCGTGACGGCCGACCGGGTCCGGCTCGGTTGTTATGGTGTGAACGGCGGTAAGGCCGGACAGCCGTTTCGCGCAACTGTGGACAGCGAAGGCAGCCCGCGCGAGCTGCCGGGTCTGGTCGACGGCGAGCCGGTCCTGGCCGGCCAGGTTGTCCGTGTATGCACGACCGGAGGCGGCGGCTGGGGCGATCCGCTCGATCGTGAGCCGCATCACGTGCTGCGTGATGTTATGGACGGCAAGGTGTCACTTGGCGCCGCGCTATCGGACTACGGCGTGGTGCTGCGGGATGCCGGAGACGCCATCGCGCTTGATTTGGAGGCCACCGAACGGCTGCGCGGGCAGTTGCTCCGAGCGCGCCGGGGTGGGCCCGAGATGATTGACCGCGGCCCGGGATACGAGGCCATGCGGCTGAAGCCGGGCTGAATGCCAACTCAGAAGGGATTGAAGGACGAATGGCGATCGAAGTCGCGAAGCTAGAGCTCAAGAGCGTGCAGGATGCATCCGGGTTGGAGGCCGTGATCCGTGCCGGCCAGTTCGCGGCCGATCAGGTCGTGGCGGTCATCGGCAAGACCGAAGGCAACGGCGGTGTAAACGATTTCACGCGCATTCTCGCCGACCAAGCGTTTCGGCGCGCCCTGTGCAGGCTCGGCACGCGCCGGGAGGAAGCGATTGCGCAAATACCTATGGTGTGGTCCGGCGGCTGCGACGGCGTAATCACTCCGCACGCCACCGTTTTCGCCCGCAACGACAAGAAGGGTCCGCCGGCGAAAGCGCGGCTGGCGATCGGCACCGCCATAAGCGCCAAGCTGCTGCCCGAGGATATCGGCCGCAAGGCCATGATCGAAAAGGTCGCCGAGGCCGTGAAGGCCGCCATGCGCAACGCCGGCATCGAGGATCCGGCCGACGTGCATTATGTGCAGACGAAGACGCCGCTGTTGACCGTCGAGTCGGTGCGCGATGCCCACTCCCGCGGCCAGCAGGCGGCATGCGAGGTGCACGACTCGATGGGAGTCTCGAATGGCACCACGGCACTCGGCATTGCGGTCGCGCTCGGTGAGACCAAGATGCCGCGCGCGGAAGAGATCTGTCGCAATCTCGATCTGTATTCCTCGGTTGCCTCCTGCTCATCGGGTGTGGAGCTGACGCAGGCGCAGGTCGTGCTGCTCGGCAACAAGGCCGGTGCTGGCGGCCGCTTCCGCATCGGCCACGCGCTGATGCGTGATGCGCTCGATCTCGACGGTATCTATGCGGCCATCCGCAACGCCGGGCTGGATCTGCCGGAGCGCCCGCGCGCCGAGGATCTGCGGGGAAGGCTGGTCAATTGCTTCATCAAATGTGAGGCGGATCAGCGTGGTACTCTGCGCGGGCGCCGGCAAATCATGCTCGACGATTCCGACGTGCACCATCATCGCCACGCCAAGGCCGCAGTCGGCGGCGTCGCGGCAGCCGCGATCGGCGATCCGGCTGTGTTCGTCTCGGTCGATGCCATGCATCAGGGACCGCCAGGCGGCGGGCCGGTGATCGCCATCGTCGATGTCGGAGATTGACGGGATTCGGGCAAAGGATGAAGCGTATCGATTACGGACCGTTCTTGCCCGACCGTCGGCGTTATCGGCCTGGTCGCGGTTCGGTATCTTGCGGTTTGGGGCGAGGTGGTCGATCCGGTGCTTCTGCCGCCGCCGGGTGCGACCTTCCGGGTCATGTGGAATGGCATACCGCATGGCAAGCTGGACGCGGATTTTCTGTGTATCCGCGATCTTTGCCGCCAGCGCGCTGGGTTACGGCCTTAATCTTCTGTTCTTTCTGATCGAGCGTCGGTTCGTGCACTGGTCCGGCAAGTGATGATCAGCCCCATGCCTGACGAAACCTTGACGCGAAAGTCGGCCTGCGAGCTTGCTGCTCTGATCCGCGGGCGCGAGATCAGCCCCCTCGAGCTGCTCGACGCGCAGCTCGCCGTCATCGCACGCCTTAATCCGGTGCTGAACGCTATCGTGACGTTGGCGGTCGATCAGGCGCGGGAGGCGGCGAAAGCGGCGGAAAGCGCCGTCACCAACGGCGCGCCGGTCGGGCCGCTGCACGGGCTTCCGATCGGGATCAAGGACACCACGCTGACCGCGGGCATTCGCACCACGTTCGGCTCGCCGCTGTTCAAGGATCATGTGCCGCAGGAAGATGCGGAAGCGGTGCGGCGGCTGAAGGCCGCGGGCGCGATCGTTGTCGCCAAGACCAATACGCCGGAATTCGCCACCGGCGCCAACACCGTCAATGCCGTGTTCGGCGCCACCCGCAATCCCTGGAATCCGGCGCTGAGCCCGGCGGGCTCCTCGGGCGGATCGGCGGTTGCTGTCGCGACCGGGATGCTGCCGCTGGCGCAAGGCACCGATTTCGGCTGCTCGATCCGCATCCCCGCCGCCTTCTGCGGCATCGTCGGCATCCGCCCGACGCCGGGCCTGACGCCGAACTATCCGATGCCGCTCGGCTGGGACCCGGGGCAGGTGCATGGGCCGCTGGCGCGCACGGTCGAGGACGCGGCATTGATGCTCGATGCCATCGCTGGCTTCAGCCCGCTGTCGCCGATCTCCGTCGTGCCGCCTTGGGCGAGCGTCCTCGCTGAGGTCGAGAAATTTCGCGACGCGCGCGGCCTGCGGATCGCCTATGCCTCCGACATCGCTGGTATCGGTGTCGACAGCGAGGTCGACGCCATCTGCCGGACGGCGGCGCTCGGCATGCGCGGCGCTGGCGCAAGCGTGGAGGAAATCGCGTTCGATGCCGCGGAGGGCCGGGAGCCCTACAAGGTTTGGCGCGGCGCCTGGATGGTGGGGCAGCGCTTCGCGCAGCTGGCCCAGATCGAAGCATTCGGGGAGAATCTGAAAGGCAACGTCAAGGCCGGCCTAAAGGTTACCGCGCTCGACTTGGCGGCAGCCGAGCAGACGCGGCTGCGACTATTTCAGCGGTTCAAAGCTCTGTTCGATCGGTTCGATCTGTTGCTGACGCCTGCAGCGCCGGTGTCGCCGTATCCGGTCGAGGTGAATTTTCCTGCCGAGATCAACGGCAAAACCTTCGAGAATTACATCGACTGGATCGCGCCGGCGTTTCTGATCACATTGATGAGCCTGCCTGCAGGCAGCGTGCCGGCGGGCAAAACCCGTGCCGGGCTGCCGGTCGGTCTGCAGATCGTGGCACCGCGCTTCCAGGAACCGCGCATCCTCGGCCTCGCCAAGCTCGTGCAGCAGGCCCATCCGATCGGCTGGCCCCCCGCCTGCGACCGGCCGGAAGCGCCGGCGTCGGCCGCAGAGGTGCCATAGGTTTGGCCCAAGACAATAATTTGACACCATCTTCAGCGAAGGGCAGGCGCGGCGCGACATCCCATCGTTAATCGAATTGAGCTATAAGGGATCATCGGTCAACCGACGGGCAATCGGTATGCGTGGGGCTATCGTAGCGATCCTTGTCGTTGCCGCGTCGGCTGCCGTATTCGCTCTTGGTGCTGTTGTCGTCGGGCCAATGCTGTGGCCCAGTGTGCCGGAGATTGAACGCCCCGAACTCGTCGCCGTGCCGCCGCTGCCGCCGCTTATGCGCCCGTCGGTCGTTGTCGTACCCGCCGTCATCACCATTCCGGCTATCCGCGAGGCGCTGGAAGCGGCGACGCCCCGCAGCCTGGCCGGGAAGCGGGACAATCCGCTTCCGCAGGCGCTTTCGAACGCCGATCTTGGATGGACGGTCGAGCGGGGTCCGCTCACCGTCGCCGGACAAACACAGGCGCTAACGGCTTCTGCCCCCTTTAGCGGCGTCCTTCGGGTCACCGGCCAGGTCTCAGCCAAGATCGGCAACCTGGGCGGACAGATCGGCAATCTCATCGGCGGCGACGCCGGCAAGCAGCTGCAGGATCTCGGCGGCAAGCCATTCGACCAGCGGGTCAACCTGCACGGCGAAGTCACGGTGACATCGCATCCGACGCTCTTGCCGGAATGGCGGCTCGAGCCGAACCTGACCGCCCAGGTGAATCTCGACAATGCGTCGCTGCCGGTCGCGGGGCTCCGGCTTAACGTGCCCAACGAGATCAGGCCGCTACTCGAACGCACCGTCAGCCAGCAGGCGGCGGCGCTGCAAGCACGCCTGCGGAGTGACCCGTTCATCGAGCTGGTGGCGCGGCGGGAATGGGCGAGGCTCTGCCGCGCCATCCCGCTCGGTGCCAATGGTACGGGATTGGCCGACTTGTGGCTCGAAGTCCGCCCGACGCGAGCCTTTGCGGCGCAGCCGGCAATCGACAACAATTCCGTCAAGCTCTGGCTCAGCGTGCAGGCGCAGACGCGAGTCACCCCGACCGAGACGAAACCGGATTGTCCGTTTCCGCAGCGTCTGGAGATCGTGCCGCAGCTACAGCCGCAGGGACAAATGCATATCGCGGTGCCGGTCGATATCCCGTTCACCGAGGTCAACCGGCTGCTTGAAGCGCAGCTGACGCGCCAACGTATCGTGGACAGCGGCGGCGTGGCCGAGGTTACAATCCAGAGCGCGCAGGTGGCTCCGTCCGGCGATCGCCTGTTGATCTCGCTGCGCCTGAACGCGCGCGAGAAGAGCTTTTTCAGCTTCGGGACGGAGGCCATGGTGCATGTGTGGGGCCGGCCGGTGCTCGACCGAGAGAATCAAATTCTGCGCCTCGCCGACATCGCGCTTGACGTGCAGTCGGAAGAGGCCTTCGGCCTTATCGGTGTTGCAGCCAAGACCGCGCTGCCGTTGTTGACCGCGGCGCTCGCCGAGCGGGCCGCCATCGACCTCAAGCCGATCGCCGAGAACGCCAAGACGCGCATCGCCGCGGCGGTCAACGACGTGAACAAGCCCGACAGCCGCATTCGCATCGGCGCGTCGGTGAGCGATCTGCGCTTGGTCGCGGTGAACTTCGATGCGAGCACGCTACGCCTGATCATGGAGGCGGACGGCGCGCTCGACGTCGCCGTAACGACCTTGGACCTACGGTGAGCGGCCGATAGCCATGCAACCCGCAAACGAAACCCAACGCATCGCGCCTCGCGATCGAGGCCTGATCGCCGTCGACAAAATGGCGAACAAGATTCGCTTCTATGATCCGCAGACATTGGTCGAGATCAAGGTGGTCGACTCACCCGAACCGACCGTGCACGAGCTTGCGCTCTCGCCTGACCGCCAGTACGCGTTCGTTCCGCTCTATGGCGACGGAATCTACGGCAACAACAAGAATCCCAACAACAAGATCCTGGTGATCGATCTCGCCCGGCAGGCGGTCTGCGACATCATCAATCTCGGCCTGTTCGTCGCCCCACATGGCATGGTGGCGACGCGCGACGGCAAGCTGTGGGTCGTTTGCGATCTGCCCAATAGGCTTTTGTGCATCGATCTGGCACAGCGGTCCATCGAAGACGTCTATCTTTGCCCATCGAAGGGGTCGCACCTCATCGAGGCTTTGCCCGATCAGAGCCGGCTCTACATCTCGGCCAAGGAAGGTGATCTCGCGGTATTCGATCCGGTCGGGCGCTCGTTCGTTGCGGCGGTGCCGATGCGCGCACCGGGCTTCGAGACCGGCAACGGCAGCGGCAGCGAAGGCCTCACGCCGACGCCCGACGGAAAATGGTTCTTGGTCATCGACAATGATCGGACCGCGCTGCATGTGATCGACACCACCGTCGACCGCGAGGTCGACCGCGTGCCACTCAAGCCGCACGTCTTTTCCAACGCCAAGCGCTCGCGGCTCGCCAAGCTAATGTTCTCGCGCGACGGCCGCCACCTCGTCGTCACGAGTTACGCGAGCGGCCTTGCCTGGGTGCTCGACGCTTCCGACTATCGCCTCCAGGCGCCGATCCCGGTCGCCAAGGGCCCAATGGGCATCGCATTTCCGGCTGATGGGACAAGTGCGATCATTGCCAGTCACGACAGCGGTCTGCTGACGCGCATCGACCTCGCCGCCAAACGTGCCGTTACCGCCGTCGACGGAGGCGGGGGAATTGAGGTGATGGCCTTTTTTTGAGAGGAAAATGCCCGGTATTGGGGCCGCCGCCCACTTCTGAGCATGCGCGGGAATATTTGACGGCAAAGCGCTGACGCCTTTAGCTTGCTGCAACATTGCCGCTTTTTCTCCAGAACAAACCAGGGGAACCGTCCATGCAAATCGCCGTTGCCGCTCGCCACAGTCGACAATGCAGAGGATCCGATGCTCGCTTGCTGAAGGACAACCAGGACTAACCCGGCGTAGCGCAGCCATCGACGCGGTTCACGGTGCTCCATGATTCCTTTTATCGGCGTCCTGTTCGACGGGTTCGCCTACGGGATGCTGCTGTTCCTCCTCTCAGTGGGGCTATCGGTCACGCTCGGGATGATGAACTTCGTCAACTTGGCGCATTGCAGCTTCGCGATGCTCGGCGGCTACGTCACCGCGACCTTGATGAACAGGTTCGGCTGGCCGTTCTTTGCGACGCTGCCGTTAGCATTCGCGGTCACGGCCTCGACCAGCGTTGCCTTCGAACGCGTACTCTATCGGCGGCTCTACCGCGCCACCGACCTCGACCAATGCCTCCTGACCATCGGTATCGTCTTCGTCTCCGTGGCGGTTGCTGCCTATATCTACGGAACCGTACAGCAACCGGTGCAGTTGCCGGCCTATCTGCGCCAAGCGGTTTCCTTTGCCGGACTCAATTTTTCAGTTTACCGTCTTTTCCTGGTTGCCACCGGGCTCGTGATCACTTTGGCTCTGGTCGCCGCGCTGGAATACACGCGTTTCGGCGCTAAGGTGCGGGCCGCCGTTGACAATCAGCGCATGGCCCGCGGCCTCGGGATCAATGTCGACGGCATCTTCGCCGTCACCTTCGCGCTCGGCAGTGGGCTCGCTGGCCTCGGCGGTGCGCTGGCCATCGAGATCGTCGGCCTCGATCCCTCGTTTGGCTTCACCTACCTGGTCTATGTGCTGATCGTCGTGTCGGTTGGGGGTCTCGGCTCGATCGGCGGGTCCTTTGCTGCGGCGACCCTGCTCGGCGTCAGCGACGTCGCCGGCAAATACTACGTGCCGCAGCTCGGCGCCTTCCTCATCTATCTGGTGATGGTCGGTTTGCTCATGTGGCGCCCGTCCGGCCTATTCGGAAGGCGCTAGGCGATGGGCGCCCTGTCCGAAAGCCTTGTGGCTCCGCATCGTTATCTTGAGGCACAGATTCGCTGGCAGCCGATCGAGATCGCATTCTGGATCGCGACGCTGCTGCCGTACCTGTTGGTGCCGTCCTATCTGGCGCTGGCCAGTCAGATCGCCATCACGGCACTGTTCGCGCTCTCGCTCGACCTCATCCTCGGCTATGCCGGCATCGTGTCACTCGGCCATGCCGCCTTCTTCGGCTTGGGCGCCTACAGCGCGGGCCTCCTCGCCAAGTATGGCTGGGGCGAACCCTTTTCGGGCCTCTTGGTCGCGGCGGTGGTGGCCGGAATTGTCGGCTATGCCACGAGCTTCATCATCGCCCGGTTCCGCCATCTGGCGCTGATCATGATCACACTGGGACTGGGTCTGCTGCTCGCCGAGGCGGCGAACAGCGTCGGCTGGCTCACCGGGGGCGCCGATGGCCTACAGGGGGTGCGCATGTGGCCACTGTTCGGCCGCGTCGCCTTCGATTTCTATGGCTACGCCGCTTATTCTTACGCGCTCGCGGTCTTGTTCCTTGTTTTCGTCGCGGCGCGACGGCTGATCCATTCCCCCTTCGGTCTGTCGTTGGGCGGGATCCGCGAAAATCGTATGCGCATGCTCGCAGTCGGCGCACCGATCCGCGCCCATATTCGGGCGATCTACACGATTGCCGCCGTAATCGCCGGTATTGCCGGAGCGTTGCTAACGCAAACGACGGAAACGGTTTCGCTCGAGACGCTCGGCTTCCAGCGCTCGGCCGATGTGCTCGTTATCCTGGTCCTTGGCGGCGTCGGTAGACTCTATGGCGGCCTTGTCGGGGCGATCATCTACATGGTGGCGCGCGACCAGCTTTCCGGGATGAACCCGCAATATTGGTATTTCTGGATCGGCATCCTGCTCATTGCGGTCGTGTTGTTTCTGCCGAACGGCATTCTAGGGGGGCTCACACAGGCGCTCCGCTCCGGCAGGCGCGCGTCGTGAGCGAATGGGCACTTGCGACGCGCGGACTGCAGAAGAGTTTTGGCTCGCTCGTCGTTGCGAGCGATATCGAGCTCCACATCCCACCCGGCGCGCGCTATGCCCTGATCGGCCCGAACGGCGCGGGCAAGACCTCGCTGATCAACATGATCACGGGCATGCTGACGCCGAATGCCGGGGCGATCTTTCTCGGCGGCGAGGAGATTACGGCGCTGGCCCCCGAAGCCCGCGTCAAGCGGGGTCTTGCCCGCACATTTCAGATCAATGCGCTCTTTCCAAGCCTCACGGCGCTCGACGCGGTGACGCTCGCGGTTTGCGAGCGCGAAGGGATCGGCGGCGTGTGGTGGCAGCAACTCACCGCCTATCGGCACGCGGTCGACGAAGCCTACGCCATCCTCACCTCGCTGATGCTTGCCAAGGATTTCTCTCGCCCTACGCGCGAGCTGGGTTACGGCCAGCAAAGACTCCTCGAAATCGCGCTGGCGCTGGCAACGAAGCCGAAGGTGCTGTTGCTCGACGAGCCGGCCGCCGGCGTGCCGCGCGAGGAGAGCGCGGAGCTGTTCACCGCCATCGCCGGACTGTCGCACGACATCAGCATCCTGTTCATCGAGCACGACATGAATCTCGTGTTCCGCGTGGCGAGCCGCATCATCGTCATGGTCGCCGGCCGCATCCTGGTGGAAGGTCCGCCGAGCGAGATCGCGGCCGACGAGCGTGTGCGCGAGGTCTATTTGGGACGGCGCCGGCATGGCTGATCTGCTCGCATTGCGCGATGTGCGCGCGGGTTACGGCGAGGCCGTCGTGCTGGACGAGATCTCGTTTGCTGTCGCCGAGCACGGGAGCCTCGCCGTGTTGGGGCGCAACGGCGTGGGAAAATCCACGCTGCTTCTGACCATCATGGGCTGCACGACGCTCAAGCGCGGCGCCATTCTCTGGCGCGGCGCCGACATTGCGCGCATGGCGACGCATCGTCGCGCGCGACGCGGGCTCGGCTGGGTCGCCCAGGAGCGGGAGATCTTTCCGTCGCTGAGCGTCGAGGAAAACCTAACCGTGGCAGCGCGCGAGGGTCATTGGACGCTCGCGCGCGTGTTCGGCCTTTTTCCCCGCCTAGACGAGCGGCGCGGGAATATGGGCTTCCAGTTGTCTGGCGGCGAGCAGCAGATGCTGGCGATCGCCCGTACGCTGATGACCAATCCGGATCTGCTGCTGCTCGATGAGCCACTCGAAGGTTTGGCGCCGATCATCGTCGACGAGCTCGCCGCCTCGATCAGACGCATGATTACGGAGGAGGGGACCGCGATCGTTCTCGTCGAGCAGCACGCCGAGATCGCGCTGTCGCTGACCGATCAGGTCCTGGTCATTGAGCGCGGCACCATCGTGCACCGCGGCCGATCGAGTGAGCTCCTACAGGATTCAGCGGCGCTGGATCGGCTCATCGGTCTGCGCGTGGCGGAAACGGAAGCCGCGGGAAACGAACAAAGATAAAGACTAGAGTCGGCACTGCGCCGAGCCCCACTCGGAGAACTAGGATCTCGTTAAGTAAGTGTTAAAGTTTGATTAATTGTAAATGCGGAAAATCAATTCCGTCCCGAACGCTCGGGAACGCAGGCGAAACGCGTTTCCATTATCGCTGATCAGCGCCGCTAGTCTCCGCGGCGGACGACCACTGGCTTTTGCGTATTGGGGTACGGCCGATGCTGCTGCACGGCATTCGATCGCGGCTATTGGGGCTCGTGCTGGCGACCGTTGTTCCATTCATTGCGCTCGTTGGGGTCGGTCTTTGGAGCCAATGGCAGGAACAGCAGGCCGCCGCGATCGAGCGCGCCACCAATGAGGCCCGACTTCTGGCGGCGCAGGTCGACGATCACATAGGCAATCTCGAAAATCTCATGTTGGGGCTCGGCGAAGCCGTGTCCACAAATCCAGCTGACGCGCCCGTGAACGACGCGCTATTGCGGCGCGTCAAGGCGGAGTTGCCCGACTTCATCAGCACCATCCTTCTGTTCTCCCTCGACGGTAACAGTATCGGAGCGTCGTGGGCCGCAGACCGCGGCCGACTGAATGCCAGTGGCCGTCCGTATTTTAGCCAGATCTTGGCCGGCCGACGTCTTGCGGTCAGCGAAGTGCGCGTGGGAGGCGTGACGGGGGAATGGGTCGTCGACATTGCCCGGCCGGTCGAGGATAAAGCGGGTCGCCTGCGCGCCATCCTCGCCGTCGGCACCCGCCTCGAGCATTTCCAGGACGCGCTTAGGGTGCATACGCTGCCTCCGGGTAGCGTAGTCCGGATCGTGGATGAGCACGGCATTGTCATGGCGCAAAGCACGGATGCCGCCCATTGGATCGGTCGTGATCTCGGCACGTCCGCGCCCGTCGCTCGGCACCTGGCGGCAAAGGAAGCGAGCGAGATAGCGGTCTGGCCCGACAAGGTTGCCCGCATTACCGGCTCCTCAACGGCTCACCGCCTCCCTTGGCTTGTTTCGGTGGGCCTGCCGACCAATACGGCCGTTGCGGCCGTCGCCGCGCGTCTGCGCTGGGGTGCTCTGCTAAGCACGGCCGCGCTGGTCGCCGCGTTCACCATCGCCTGGATGTATTCAGGACGAATCGTGCGGCCGTTGCAGCAACTGGGGAAGGATGCATCGGTGCTCGCGGGCGGTGCGCTGAGCCATCGGACGGCAATCCGCACACAGGACGAGGTAGGAGACCTGGCGGACAGCTTCAACCAGATGGCAATGGCGCTCGAACACCGGGAAGACGAGGCGCGCCAAGCCGCGGATGAAGTGCGGCAAACCAAGGACACGCTGTCCGCCGTGGTCGACGCATCGCCGGTTGCCATCGTTTGTACGGGTCTCGACCGGCGCATCATGTTGTGGAGCCGCGTCGCCGAGCAGCTGTACGGGTACTGTGCGGAGGAAGCGATCGGCGTACCCATTCGAACCGTGCCGCCCGAGCGAATGGACGAGTCCCGGGCGATGTACCAGCGCGCGCTCAGCGGCGAGATGGTGCGTGACGTGCAGACCAAGCGGCTGCGCAAGGATGGCTCCTTGGTTGATGTCCGGATCGCCGCCGCACCGATGTATAACCCTGATGGCACCGTGCGCGGGGTCGCCTGGGCGCACGAAGATATCGCCGACCGCAAGCGGGCGGAGGAGCAGTTGGAACGCCTCGCGCACTATGATCCGCTGACCGGACTGCCCAATCGCCTATCCTTGCAAAAAGAATTGGGAAGGCTCTTGGCCGGAGACCGGCCGACCTCGATTGCGCTGTTCGACCTCGATGGATTCAAGGACGTCAATGACACGCTTGGTCATTCGATCGGCGATCAATTGCTCATCGAGGTAGGCCGGCGTTTGACAGAGGCCATTGTGAGCTCCAATCGGATGGGGCACGTGTGCCGGCTCGGCGGCGATGAGTTTGTCGTCGTGATTCCCGATTGCGGTGATCCGCGTTTGGTCGGTGAAGTCGCCGACAGGATGCTGCAGCAGCTTGGCGAACCTTTCCGGATCAGAGACGACGTGCTGCACCTGGGAGGCAGCGCGGGCGTCGCTATTGCCCCCAATGACGGCCTCAACGTCGATGAATTGATCGCCAATGCCGACCTCGCGCTCTACCAGGCGAAGTCCGACGGCGGCCGCACCTATCGCTTTTTCCTGCCCGTGCTACGGGCGCAGGCTCAGGCGCGCCGCGGTCTCGATCTCGAGCTGCGGCGGGCTTTTGCGGAGAATGAGTTCGAGATATTTTTCCAGCCGCAAGTGCGGCTCGCCGATGGCGCCCAGGTGGGTTCGGAAGCCCTGCTGCGGTGGCGCCACCCCCAACGCGGCATCCTTGCTCCGGGAGCTTTCATCGAGACGCTTGCGGAAAGCTCGATCGCAGGCGACGTTGGCCGATGGATCATCCATGCGGCATGCGAAAGGGCATCCGCCTGGCGGGCCATGGGGCTTCCGCTCGGTCGCATCGGCGTCAATCTGTTCCCCACCCAATTGTATAGCGACGCCTTGCTGAAGGACATCGAAGGCACGCTGTGTGCAACGGGGCTGCCGGCCGAGGTTCTCGAGCTTGAGATCACGGAAAACATCGCGCTCAAGTACGAGGATGCGACGGGCCCGCTGCGGCGGCTGCACGACATGGGCGTCAAGATCGCGTTCGACGATTTTGGCACCGGCTACGCTTCGCTCAGTTATCTGACCCGGTTCCCCCTCTCACGGATCAAGATCGATCGCAGCTTCGTGCGCAAGGTCACCGACAATGCAGAGGATTCCGCCATCGTCCGTTCGCTGATTGCCATTGCGCACAACCTCGGCCTGCAAGTCACCGCCGAGGGGGTTGAGACGCAGGCGCAAGCAGCCTTTCTGCTGCATGAGCAATGCGACGAGGCGCAAGGTTTCCTCTACGCTGAGCCGCTGCCGGCGGCTGCATTTGAAGCCTACCTCAAGGAAAGGTCATTGCCTCTGCGCTCCCTGGAGCGCGTCAGCCACTAGACCGATATCTGATCATGTTGAATCGATATGGCCTCCAGCTCGCCCGGTGCTGCGCGCCAAGCTACCTGGCGATCGGCTCGAAGCCGTAGAGGTGCGCCGGATTATCGACCAAAATCTTCTTGCGGATCGCCGGATCGGGCGCCCATTTCGGCAATTGATTGAGCAGCACTGCATCGTCGATCGGGAACGGCGGCGCAATCTCGCTGAGCGGTTTGCCGAGCCCGGAATTCGTGTGTGGCCAGTCGGTGCCCCAGACGACCCGTTCGGCATTGGCGGCGATGAGCGCCCGCGCGAGCGGCGCGGCATCGGGATAGTCGGGCGGCCTGTGCGAAATGCGGAAGGCGCCGGAAATTTTCACGTAGACGTGGCCTGACTCGACGAGGTCGAGCAGGGCGTCAAAGCCCGGCTGGGTCGGCCCCTCCGCCGCCGCCGCACGGCCGAAATGATCGAACACCACCGTCAACGGCAGTTGCCGCAGGTGATCGCGCAGCGCGGCGATGACGGGCAGGCGCGTGAAGATCTGGACGTGCCAGTTAAGCCCGCTGATCAGCCGGGCGACCTGGTCCAAAATATCCTTGGCGGCCGACGGTTCGAATCTGCCCGCCGTGTTGGTCTCGAGGTTGAGCCGCGCGCCGCGAATTCCTGCCGCCGCCATCTCATCCAAAGCCGCACGCGGGGTGGCCTTGTCGATCACGGCGATGCCGCGGGCGCGCGGGCCCATGCGGCGCACCGCATCGACGGTGCAAGTATTGTCTGTGCCGTAGACGCTGGGGTTCACCACGACGACGCGCTCGAGGTGAAGGCCCCTCTGCAATTTCAGGAGCTGTGCCACGGAAGCCGCAGCGGGCGTGTAAAGCCGACCGGCCGCATAGGGGAAATTGGCCGGATCGAACACGTGCACGTGGGAATCGCAGGCCCCTCGTGGAAGCTCGAAGTTGATCGCCGTGCGCGTCGCCGCGGCGGCCGTGGGCGAGTCCGCACCGAGCGGCTCAGGATTGACCAGAGTGTTCACGTCACTCGGCCAAGTTCACCAAGAGGCCCGGGACGCCAGGCCCAGCGCGTAGTCGGGCCACCATTCGCCGGCTTCCGGACCGCCATTGCACTTGCCGTCCGATTCGCCCGGACTCTTGATCCAAAGCAGCGCGTCGACAAGCTCATGGCCGGTCTGCAGGGTGGGCACGCTGCCGAGTGCGCGGCCGGACGGGTTGCACCAGTCGACGCTTCCGTCGCTTTTCAACTTTGGTCCCTGCCCATTGCGGCTCGTGTCGATGATGAAAGGCTTGGCATCGATCATCCGCGAGATGTTATAGCCATAGGTGATGCACTCATCGATGGCAATAAAATTGGAGACGTTGATGGCGAAACCGCGCGCGCGCGAAACGGATGCGGCGGAGAGGCGCCGGGCCATTTCCTGCGGCGGATGCCAACGCGGGTGACCGGCGTCGATGTAGAGGCGGACATTGTCATGCATCGTCAGCGCCATGACGGCGTAGTTGATAAGCTCGAGCCGCACATCGGCGCGCGCACGGTTCAGCCTGTCCAGGTCCGCCAAGGCGTCCGGCTCGAGCACGACGATGCATTCGAGGTCGCGCAGCGCGTCGACGAACCGGGTCATCCACTCCTTGTATCCCTCTGCGTTCGAAGCACCGCCGGCGGAATACTCACCCAAGTCACGGTCAGGAATATTGTAAGCAACGACGACCGGCATTGCGCCCGCCGCCTCAATCGTCGGTCTCAGAGTGAGGAATTCGTTAAGGGTCAGATCGTTGACCAGCCAGATAGCCTGTGATTGACCGGCAATCTTGCCGATCAGCGCGGCATCATTCGGCCGTGATCGGCGCCACGCGGCAACCTGCTTTTGTGCCTCCGAGTGCGGGTCGATGAAAAGCGGCTTGCTCCAGTCCATAGCGCGTAGGTATATGGCGTAATCGGTGCCTGCTGCCAAGACAGCCGCGTTGACATCCTGTTGTTCCACGGCATCTCGGATTTGCCAATCATTGCCGATGGGGCGGGAACCCGGTCTTCTCGTGGCGGCCTGAGAGGCGCAGCATGGCCAGCCGTTCGAGCACGCCGTGGGACGCCGGGTGCCCGGCAGATGCCCGGCGTGCTTGAGCGCAATTCGAGCTGATACATCGTCGCGCATGATCTTCCGTTGGTGCGGGCCGAGTTCGCGCCAGACGCGCGCACTCATGCGTCCATAACCATGCGGGCGATGAGCAAGGTGGCCGCAATCGTCGTGCGTTGGCACGACGTCAGATGAATTATCGTCGCACGCGGGCCGTGCGTCGTTCCCGCTGGACAGTGCAACGCCAGCGCAGTACGCCACGCACGGCGTTGGTCGGCGCCGTCGCAAGGTAATGCGGCCGGGGCAATGGAGTGTCGGGAATGTTGAACCGCACGGTGCCGTCCGTCGGCACAACCGACGGCGGGATGGAGCGCCCGCCCTTCGAATGCATCGCTTTGGTGCTGCAGGGCGGCGGAGCCTTGGGCGCCTACCAGGCTGGCGTGTATGAAGCGTTGGCGGAAGCGCACCTGCATCCGGATTGGATCGCGGGGATTTCGATCGGCGCGATCAATGCGGCGCTGATCGCCGGCAACCGCCCGGAGGATCGGGTGGGCCAGCTGCGGGCGTTCTGGAGCGAGGTTACGGCTTCGCCTGTCCCGAACCTTTTTGCCCTAACGCCAAAATGGTTCCACTCGGGCCCGGGCCGCACATTCGTGAACGAGCTCAATGCGGCGCAGGCTTTGGCGATCGGCGCGCCGGGCTTCTTTGCGCCGAGAACACCGGCGCCGTACCTGCATCCGCCGGGAACCGCGGCGGCCACGAGCTTCTACGATACCAGCATGTTGCGCGCGACCTTGGAACGGCTCGTCGATTTCGATCGGATCAATTCGGGCGAGATGCGATTAAGCGTCGGCGCAGTGAATGTCGGCACCGGGAATTTCACATTTTTCGACACGCGCACGCACAAGATCACGCCCGAGCACGTCCTTGCCAGCGGAGCGTTGCCACCAGGCTTTCCCGCTGTTGAGATTGAAGGGGAACCCTACTGGGATGGGGGGCTGGTTTCGAATACGCCGCTGGAATGGGTGGTATCGAGCGACACGCGGCAGGATACGCTCGTCTTCCAAGTCGACCTCTGGAGCGCGCGCGGCCCGGCGCCGATTTCGTTGAGCGACGTGTTCGTACGCCAGAAGGAGATCCAATATTCGAGCCGCACGCGTGCCGCTACGGACCAATTCAAAAAAATGCAGAATGTTCGCGGCGCGTTGGCGAACCTGCTCAAGAAGCTTCCGCCGGAGCTTCTTGCCGGCAAGGACGCCGAGATCCTTCGGCCCATTGCCGATCACAAAGTCTACAGCATCGTGCAACTGATCTACCGATCCAAGCATTACGAGGGGCAATCGAAGGATTACGAATTCTCGCGCAGCAGCATGCTCGATCATTGGAAGGCGGGCCACCACGACGCCATCTGCACGCTGCGCCATCCGCAAGCGCTGCAGCGCCCGAGTGACGGCACCGGAGTTGCCACGTTCGACCTCGGCGCCGACGGTCGTGCGCCGTCCGAGCCGGTGCGTAAGGTCAGGCCATAGTCGACGGAGCGCAGGATGCAGGAATCGGAAGTCAGGAAGCGCGCGTTTGCTATGCCGCTCACGAGCCCCGCCTATCCGCCGGGGCCATATCGCTTTGTCGATCGGGAGTTCATGATCATCACCTATCGAACGGACCCGCAGAAGCTGCGGGCGCTGGTGCCTGAACCGCTCGAAATCGACGCGCCGTTAGTCAAGTACGAATTTATTCGCATGCCGGATTCTACCGGCTTTGGTGACTACACCGAAACCGGGCAGGTCGTCCCGGTCTCCTTCAAGGGCCGCAAGGGCGGCTATACCCATTGCATGTTCTTGAACGACGAGCCTCCGATCGCCGGCGGCCGCGAGCTGTGGGGGTTCCCCAAAAAACTGGCGAATCCGAGTCTGCGCATCGAGATCGATACCTTGGTCGGCACCCTCGACTATGGGCCGGTTCGGGTGGCCACCGCAACGATGGGATACAAGCACAAGGACGCCGATCTAGACGCTGTCCGCGCATCGCTCGCGGCGCCGAATTTCCTGCTCAAGATCATCCCGCACGTCGACGGAAGCCCGCGCATTTGCGAGCTCGTCGAGTATTATCTTGAAGCCGTCACTGTGAAGGGGGCTTGGACAGCGCCGGCCGCCTTGTCGCTCCTGCCCCATGCGCTTGCGCCGGTGGCGGAGCTGCCCGTCCTCGAGATCATCTCCGCCGTGCACATGGTGTGTGACCTGACGCTCGGCCTCGGCAAGGTCGTGCATGACTACCTTCAAGAGGCGTAATGGCTTATCTCGCTTCCCAGTAAACCGAGGAGTGCCGTGACATGCGTTTGAAAGACAAAGTTGCTGTCGTAACCGGTGCCGCGAGCGGCATCGGCAAGGAGATTGCGAAGACCTACGCCCGCGAAGGCGCCAAGGTCGTCATTGCGGACCTCAACGAGAAAGCAGCCAATGCGGCTGCGGCGGAGCTGGGCGGTCCGAGCAGCGCGATCGGCGTCGCCATGGACGTGACCAAGGAAGACCAGGTCGAGCGGGGAATGGCCCGATCGATCGAGCAGTTCGGCAAGGTTGACGTCCTCGTGAGCAATGCGGGCATTCAAATCGTCGAGCCCCTCGACCAGTTCGAGTTTGAGAAGTGGAAGCTGCTCCTCGCCATCCATCTCGACGGGGCATTTCTGACCACCCGCGCCGCGCTTCGGCAAATGTACCGGCAAGGGACCGGCGGCAGCATCATCTATATGGGATCGGTGCACTCGAAGGAGGCTTCGCCGCTGAAGGCGCCGTATGTGACGGCGAAACATGGACTGATCGGCCTCGCCAAGGTCGTGGCGAAGGAGGGCGCCAAGCACGGCGTGCGCGCCAACGTGATTTGCCCTGGCTTCGTGCGAACGCCGCTCGTCGACAAGCAGATCCCCGAACAGGCCAAGGAGCTTGGAATCTCCGAGGCCGACGTGATCAAGAACGTGATGCTTAAAGAGACGGTCGACGGCGAGTTCACGACCGTCCAAGACGTGGCCGAGGCCGCTTTGTTCTTTGCTGCATTCGAATCGAACGCGCTGACCGGGCAGTCGCTGGTCGTCAGCCACGGCTGGTTCATGCAGTAACGGCGGAGGAGCTTGAACAGCGGGCGGCCGCTTGGCGCCAGCCTGAAAAAAATGCGGCGCGCAGTCTCAAGCGGCCGCTGTC
>JBKQHQ010000234.1:0-3085 GCA_052148715.1 Xanthobacteraceae bacterium
TCCGCGGGCGCCGCGGCCGGGGATGGGAGGTTGGGCAGCGGCACCACACGCGGAGCCGGTACCGGGGGCTCCTGCGGCGCCGCGCTGATCGGCGGCGCGCTCGGCGCCGCGCTGATCGGCGCGGGGCGCTGCCGATGGTGGACAATACCGGCTACGACCTGAAAAACCTGTTCATCGGCGCCGAGGGCACGCTCGGTGTCATCACCGCAGCGGTGCTGAAACTGTTTCCGGCACCGCGCACGGTCGAGACTGCACTCATCGGCCTCCCCTCCCCGCATGCGGCCCTGGCGCTGCTCACGCTCGCGCGCGAGCGGGTCGCCGGCAGTGTCACGAGCTTCGAGTTGATGCCGCGGATCGGGATCGAGTTCGCCTGCCAATTCGGGGGGTGCCGCGAGCCGCTGCCTGACGCCCATCCCTGGTACGTGCTCATGGAGCTGTCCTCGCAGACACAGCAGGGATTGCGCGCGGCCCTCGAGGACATCCTCGCGGCCGGCGCCGAGCGCGGCCTCATCAGCGACGCCACGATCGCGGCGAGCCTCGATCAGACCAACAGTCTCTGGCATTTGCGCATGATGCTTGCGGAAGTGCAAAAATCGGCAGGTGGCTCGATCAAACACGACGTTTCGGTGCCGGTCGCCGCCGTCCCTGATTTCATCGCCGAAGCGAGCGCCGCCGCGCAAGCGCTGATCCCCGAATCGCGCCCGGTGCCGTTCGGCCATCTCGGCGACGGCAATATTCACTTCAATATCAGCCAGCCGGTCGGCGGCGACGCGGCCGACTTCGTCGCCCGCTGGGGTGACATGAATGCCGCCGTTCACGGCGTCGTCGCCAAGCACCACGGCTCGATCTCGGCCGAGCACGGCATCGGTCGCCTCAAACGCAGCCTCTTGCCCAAGGTGAAGGACGAGGTGGCGCTTGACCTGATGCGCACCCTCAAGCGCACCCTCGACCCGCAGGGCATCCTCAACCCCGGCAAAGTGCTTTAATCAGAATAGCGATGCCTGCTTGTCGTCGCGCGGCTTCTTCTTGCCCTCCTGATGACGCGGTTCGGTCGCAGCCGCGGCCGCTCCGGGCGGCAGCGGCTCGATCAGCTCGGGACTGTCGTTGGCGGTACGGTTAACGGCGAGTGAAACTTCGTAGGCTTCGAGCAAACTGTCGCGCGCGGGCGTGATCAACGCCGACGCGGTCTGCGGATCGACCCGACGGCAATCGAGCCAGAGGTCGAACGCCTCCGGCGGCACGATCACCGGCATCCGGTCGTGAATGGGTGAAAGGGTGCGGTTCGCCTGGGTGGTCACGACGGCAACCGTATCCAGCTCTTCGCCGTTCGGACCGGTCCAGGTCTCCCACAGGCCGGCCAGCGCCATGGGCCCGCCGGACCTGAGCCTTATGTAGTGGGGGCGCCTCTTCTCCCCATCCTGCTTCCATTCGTAAAATCCGTCGGCCGGCAGGAGGCAGCGGCGCCGGCGCATCGCGGCGCGGAACGCAGGCTTCTCGTTGACCGTATCGCCGCGGGCCATGATGAGCAGCGAGACGCTGCGCGGATCCTTCACCCAGGCCGGAAGCAGGCCCCAGCGCATCAAAATGAACTCGCGCTTGTCGTCGGCAAGCCGCACGACCGGAACCGGCTGGGTTGGAGCCACATTGTAGCGTGGGGGAAAATTAGGCTGTTCATGGTAGGCAAAAAGCGCCCGGATCGCCTCAGGCGCAGAGGTAATTGCGTAGCGTCCACACATAGGGAAAACTCCCCGGGGGCCGGAGCTCGGTTAGCTTGACCTTAACTCGACCTCGCAAAACTGCGATCCGCGACCACAGCAGGGCCCTCTATGACCACTCGCCGCATTCGGACCTCGACGGAGCCGCGCAAAGCGCAGCCGCCGTTCGATCCGGTTCTTCTCGCCGAGGCACACATAAATCCGCTCACCGGCCTTGCCACCGACTACCTCAACCATTTCAACGAAGCCATCATGCTGCTCGAGCTGTTGTCGGTCGATCCTGACTGCTTGCAAGACTTTTTGTCATGGCGGCCGATGAGCTACACGGAGCACTTCGCAGTGTCGAACTTCAAGCATCATGATATCGCCATCGCGGCTTACGCGACGGCCGACCCGGGCGCCCGCGCGCGCCTCGAGGCGCTGGGCAATACCATGACCGACACGCTTGTGGCGACGCGCGAAGCCTTAGGGGCCAATCCGCCGCCGCCAGCCGCCGACGACCTCGCCACCAGGACGGCCGCCTGTCTCAAGCCGCTCGTAGCGCGCGCCGGCGCGATTATCAACGGCACCGATGCAGCGGACAGCCCCGCTGACAGCGGCGACGGCGAACCGCAGGCGGCAATCGACGCCGTCATGGGGCGTTGAACGTTTGAGCGACGCCCGTTCGTATCCCGACCGTCCTTACCTCGCGGTCAGCGCCGCGATTATCCGCGATGGCCGGGTTCTCATCGTGCGCCGGGCGCGACCGCCGGCCGAAGGCGTGTTCACCCTGCCGGGGGGTGCGGTGGAAGCCGGCGAGCTCTTGCAAGAGGCGCTGTTGCGCGAGGTCCGCGAAGAAACCGCCCTCACCGTCGAGCCGATCGCGCTTGCGGGCCTTCGCGAGGTGATCCACCGCGATGCCAGCGGGCGGGTCGAGCGGCATTTCGTCATCCTCGCCTTTGCGGCCCGCTGGATCGCCGGTGAGCCGGTCCTCAACGCCGAGCTCACCGAAGCGCACTGGATGCTTCCCGCCGAGATCGATGGGCTGCAAACCACCGAGGGCCTTGCCGACATCATCCGGGCTGCCCTGGGCCGAATGCAGCCGTAAGGCCGGTCAAGTCGGTGGTGCGCGTGGCGGGTTGCGAGCCCATGCCCCTCGGCGCATATCTCTTGCCCCCGACCCGGCCTCGATCGGGACCACCCTGTCGTGCCGGCAAGCCGGCATCGGTTCTGTCTGAAGCATTCAGGTCCCGTCACGCGATGTCCAAGCGTCTCTTGATCGCCGTCAGTCTCGTCTTTGCATTGGCTGCCCCGGGACGGGCGGCGGAAGGCGGCGGCGCGCCGTTCGATGGCGATCTGCAGCGGCTCGCCGAGATTCTTGGATCGCTCCA
>JBKQHQ010000235.1:0-112810 GCA_052148715.1 Xanthobacteraceae bacterium
CGCTTGAAGATCGACCAGAAGCCTTCGATCGTGTTGGTGTGGATCGCGACGACGACGTATTGTCCCTGGGCGTGGTCAATCACGGCATTCTTGACGTTGCCGCCTACGAAGGTTTCGTCAACCTCGACGATGCCGCCCAGCTGCTCGATGTCCTCCTCAAAGCCGTCCGGATCTTGTCGCGGCAGATCGCCGGCCGACAGCTTTTGCCCGGTCCGGCTGCGTCGGGATCAAATTGTCAATCTTCCTTTGATTTCGCGATAACCCGCGCGCCCTGTCGCATCTCCAAATGCTCATCGGGGAAGACGAACAGCGCCTTCTCAAAGGCCGCCTTGCAAATGGCAAAGTTGCTGACCTGGGCAATCAGTTCGTCGCCATTCGCGTACGTCTTGACGATTTTGAAGGTCAGCTCGTCCATCAAGCGAATAGAACAAACGAGGAACGCAAAGTCAAGGCCACCGGGGCGCGCTCTCCGGTTTCTCTCACCGGGCGTCCAAATCGAACGTATGGTAGTGTCCTGACATGATTCGACCACTGGCAATTTTCGTTTCACTCACCCTCGGCTGCTCACTTGGTCATGCGGTCGAGTTAAAGCCCTGTTTCACACCGGCCGATGACTGCACGTCGTTCATCGTCCAGGAAATTGACATCGCCACTTCCGAACTGCTGGTTCAGGGCTATTACTTCACCAGCATGCCAATCTTGCAAGTGATCGGAATGCTAACGAACGTGGTGTCGTCGTCAAAGTGATCCTTGATAGAGTAAACAAACAGGGAAGCGCCGCTTTCCTTGGAAGGCAAGGAATTACCGTCCTCATCGACGATCAGGTGTCTAAAGCGCATAACAAGGTAATGGTGATCGACCGGCGAGACGTGATCACGGGTAGCTTTAATTTCACTCGGGCCGCTCAAGAGCGGAATGCTGAGAACGTGCTTTTGATCAAAGACGATTCTGGTCTCGCCGCAGCCTACGCCGCGAACTGGCAGCGGCGCGCGGACGTGCTAACGGGAAAAAGCCATGGGGCGGTCTCTGGCCGCTGACAGCGGAGCGCCAATTGACGTAACCGATTGGGCTTGAACTGCACCGGGGGACAGTCATGGTGAACCTCTACGTGGGGATCACTGACTACGATTGGTTCCGCTTTTTGTCGGCGCTGCAAAACGTCGACGAGGTGAACTTTTGGCAACCGGGTGGGCGCACCAATTTTAGGGCGTTGCAACCGGGCGAACTGTTCCTGTTCAAACTACATGCGCCGCGACACTTCATTGTCGGCGGCGGCGTGTTTGTCCGAGCAGACATTCTTCCGTCCTCGCTGGCTTGGGAATCCTTCGGCACCAGCAACGGGGCCGCCTCGTTGATCGAGATGCGCAGCCGGATCGCGCACTATCGCGATCAGCCTGACAACCCTCGCCAAGATTACATGATCGGCTGCCGCATCCTCACACAGCCGTTCTTCTTTCCCGAGCACCAGTGGTTGTCGATCCCATCCTCATGGTCTCGTCATATTCAGCAAGGCCGGACCTATAGTACAGCCGAAGACGACGGCCGAGCATTGTGGGAAGGCGTGATGGAACGCTTGGTCACGCGACCGGGAGCGCCGATCACAGTGCCTCGGTACGGGGAGCCGACGCTAATTCGCCCTCGCCTTGGCCAGGGCGCTTTCCGTGTGAGCGTAACGGACGTGTATCAGCGGCGTTGCGCGGTGACGGCCGAAAAGACCCTGCCCATCCTCGATGCTGCGCACATCCGACCCTATGCTAACGGCGGCGAACACGACGTTACGAACGGGCTGCTCTTGCGAACCGACATCCACCGGCTGCTGGATCTCGGCTACGTCACCGTCAGCGACGATGGACGTTTTGAGGTCGGGCGTCGTCTGAAAGAGGATTTCGAGAACGGGCGGCACTACTATGCGATGCACGGACAGCGGCTTTCGCTTCCGCTCAATTCCCAACAGTGCCCCGCGCGAGAGGTCCTTGAATGGCATCAGACGAATAGGTTCCTCGGCTAAACATGAACCCGGCATCCTCTACGAGCGGACCGACTGGAGCAGAACGCTATTCCTGTGAAAATCGAGAAACTGCTTTTGACCACTGGTGAACCCTCCCACGTTGACGACCTTTGTGGTGTCAATGCCCATTCGTTGGAGAGACGGACGATGGGCGATCGGAGAGATAATAAGCGTTCCCTTGTCTTCGAAGCTGATGAACCCGCGATCGAACAAGTGATCGATGCTAGGTGTCAGAAGCAGGCCATTCTCGCCGTTTAGCCGCTCCTCGTTGGTCGAGTCCCGCCACGGCTTACAGTGACTTCCTATCAGATGCACAGAGTTCTGGACGCAAGTGATCCGACACCGTGATTCGATCTTGCTCACCCTATCTTTAAATAGGCCTTGAGCCGCCCTCACCAGGCCGCGCAAGTGCCGGCCCCACCGTTAAACGTCGCCACTGCCCGTTGCCGAACGAACGAGTGCAACACATATTGCGGCAACACATATGGAGGACTCGGCTATGCCCCGGACCAAGCATGTCTCGAACGGAAAGAATCGGAAGGAAGCCGTAGCGGTGTTGGGAGTCGTCAGCATGTCGTTATCGCTAGCGGGGGGCTCATCCGCAGCGGCCGCCGCTCCGGCAATGAACCCATCGGCGCGGCCCGTCGCACCGAGTCTCGAAATCACGCTCCATGAGGAGGAAGTCGCCGACGTCAGCTTGGCGACGTTCTATGTCTGGGACAAGGAAAACGTCGGCGCGCCCCGGCTCGGTGTACGAGTCGCCGGAGGCTGCGGCTGCGGCTGCGGCTGCGGCTGCGGCGGTTGCGGCTGCGGAGGCTGCGCCGCCAGCCAAGCCGCTGCCGAAAGCGCCGGCGGCGGCCAAGGTTGCGCCCACAGCCACGGAGGCAAACACCACGGAGGCAGACGGCACGGAAGCTAGGGAAGGCTGCGGCCCTCGGCGCACCGACCTGCCGTTGTGCGTTTGGTCTGAATTGAAACCGCCAACGCCGTAATGGCGGGGCGCAGGGCCGCATGCCGTGCGTTTGTGCAAAAAAGAGCAGCGCCCCCGCGCCGCTACGGCACCGCGCGGGTTCGATCGAACCCGTCAACACGCGCCAATGGACGAGCCGCCGGCGCCGCACTGAGCCAGCGCGGTCGAGCGCGCGATCGCCCCGCGCGACGCACTCAATCGTTGCGCGAACACAATTTACCGGCGAAGATGACGGCTGATTTTTGCTGATTCTGTGGGCCGCCGAAGGCTGAGCGGCCGAACCTGACCGATCACAAAGTGGCAAGCCGCCGAGCGCGGACGGTCTGATGACGACAACCAAAACACAGAGGTGCTTCGATGAGTTATAAAATTCTTTCGCTCGATGGCGGCGGGACATGGGCACTTTTGCAAGCCATGGCGCTCGAAGACCTTTATCCCGGCCTGACCGGACTTCACATCCTAAACCATTTTGATCTCGCGGTTGCCAATTCCGGAGGCAGCATTGTCCTGGCCGGACTGATGTTAGATCTCACCCCAGCGGACATTCAGAATTTCTTCGAAGACGAACAGAAGCGGGAAGCCATTTTTTATAAGAAGTCGTGGACAGAAGAGGAGCTTGCAATTCTTCCTATTTTTCCGCGTTATGTTGCGGCGGAAAAACGTATTGGTCTCGCCGCCGCGTTCGGAACCGCCGGCAATATCACCTTATCGCGGTGGCCCAACCAGCCCAGTTGGCCCAAACGCTCCGGCACGACGCCGCTCGGAGTTCTTATTCTCACATTTGATTATGATCGACTGCGTGAAGACTTTTTGCGCAGCTACAAGGTGGATAGCACTGGCGCAACAGCGGATGTTATCGCGCTCGTCGACGCCGTCCATGCGTCGACCAATGCGCCCGTCACCTATTTCGACGCCCCGGCTCTGGTCGGCAACAAGCGGCGCTACTGGGATGGAGCGATGGGCGGATACAATAACCCACTGATGGCTGGCGTTGTGGATGCGCTGGCTCTAAAGGTATCGCCTAAGGAAATTCAGATCCTGTCGATCGGAACTGGCACCGTCCGATTGGCGCCGTCTGATCTTGTGCCGACCGGTGCGCCGTCCGATGTGCTGACAACTCCGGCAACTCCAGGAATAGTCTCGGATGCCGGCCGAGCGGCCGGTTGCATTACCGACGACCCCCCTGACGCCGCTTCATATACTGCCCATATCGTGCTCGGCAATGATCCCGCAACCATGGGACGCGTTGTGCGTCTGAATCCGACGATACAGCCCGTGCTTCAAGGATCCGCCTGGGCCTATCCGCCCGGGCTGCCGCAAGCCATATTTGATCCATTGAGCAAGCTCGGCATGGATGCGGTTGAAGCCAGTGATGTTGAACTCATCAAAGCCTTGGGAAATGCCTGGATACGCCAAGGTAGCCCGAACCAGCCTATTCGGATGCTCGATGATCTATCGTGCGCACTGGGCGACACCACCTACGCGGCCGCGAAGGCTCGGTGGTTTGCTCTGCCCTGTTGATTGATTTCGGCCGCTGGGGATGCAATCCGCCCTGGCCGATCGATAGCCCGGCGGCGATCGGCTGGACAACTCGCCACTTCCGCCGCCTCAAGCCGTCGCGAGCACGATGTCCGCCGCCCGTTCGGCGAGCGAGAGCGTCGGCGCGTTGGTGTTGCAGCAGGGGATCGTCGGTATCACCGACGCGTCGACCACGCGCAGCCGGCCGACGCCGCGAAGCCGCAATGCCTCGTCGACCGGGGCGCTCGCGCCGAAACCCATCGCGCAGGTGCCGACGAAGTGGAAGTAGGTCAGCGCGGTCGAGCGGATGTACTCGGCGATCTGGGCCTTGCCGGCGCCCGGCAGCGTGAGCTGCTGCTTGCGCATGCCGTCGAAACCCTTGGCGTTACCGAGCTCGATCGCGAATTCAACGCCGGCGATGTAGGCCTCGATGTCGGCAGGATCGCCGAGATAATTCGGGTCAACGGAGATCGGCGCGAGCGGATCGGCCGAGGTCAGCCGCACCGTCCCCCGGCTCTTCGGCTTGGTCAGGCCCGGCAGGATCATATAAGCCTCTTCGGGCTTGAGGTCGGGTAAGCCGGGCGCATCCGACCGACCAAAGATCTGGATGTTCGGTCCCGCCGAAACGTCGCTGGTGCGGTGATAGGTGATGCCAGCATGGCCGGTGTCGGCGCGCGGGGGAAGCTTTTCCTTGGTCGCGAAGAACAGGCGGATCAAAAGGTGGTCGTGGAGGTTCGACCCGGTCGCGGGGGAATCGACGGCGACCGGAATGCCGATCTGACGCAAGTGGTCGGCCGGCCCGACCCCCGAGAGCAGCAAGATCTTCGGCGAGTGCAGGCCGCCCGCCGACAGGATCACCTCCTTCGCCGCCGAAAAGCGCCGGGTCTCGCCACCAACGATCGCGCTCACGCCGCGGCAGTCGCCTCCGCTGATCTCGAGACGCGTCACCGTGGTGTTCGGCAACAGCGTGAGATTGCTGCGCGTCAGTGTCGGCAGCAGGTAGGCATGGGCGGCCGAGATGCGCCGCATATTGACGTCGACGTTGATGTCTTGCTGGCCGGTGGCTTGCCTGAGGCTTGCGATGTTGTTGATGTCGAGGTGCTCCTCCTTGCCCAGCGACTTGGCGGACTCGATGAAGCCGACGGTGACCGGATGGCCGAGCGCCGGTTTGCGCGTGGCGATCATTCCGGAACCGCCGCGAAATTCGGTCTCGCCGCCGGCGTAGCGCTCGACCCGCTTGAAACCCTTGATGATCGAGGCAAAGCCCCAGTGCGGCCCGGCTGCCGCTTCCCACGTGTCGTAGTCGGCCTTGTCGCCCTTGAGCCAGACCGTGGCGTTGATGCTCGAGCCGCCGCCGATGATCTTGCCTATCGGCGCGACGATCGTTCGGTTCATCAGGTTTGCTTGCGGGATCGTCTTGTTGCCCCAATCGGTGCCGGTGCCGAAATTGGTGACGTAGAGCATCGGATTGACGATCTTCGGCTGCTCGAGGTTGGTCCCGCCGCCCTCGATCACCAGCACGCTGAAGCGGCCGTCCTGCGAAAGCCGATGCGCCATCACGCAACCGGCGGAGCCCGCCCCCACGATGATATAGTCGTACTCGCTCTTGAGATCCGCGAACCGGGCCGCCTGGTTCACCTGCGCGCGGGCGGCATGCTCCGCCATGTCGCGCGCCGCGGCAGCCGTAAGACCGGCGGCGATCAGGCCTCGCACGAACGCGCGGCGATCGATCCGGCCGGCATAACCGGAATTGATCAACGCGTTGACGGCTTCGCCACGAAGTTCGGGATTGTCCATGACTGCGCCTCCGGCGCTCTTTATATTTGGTCGCATTTCCTGCGAAAGACCGGTGCCCACGTTTCCAGGAAAGGCTCGAAGGATCCCCTCTTCCCCGCCGCCGTCACGCGGCCCCGGCTACGGCAGGGAAGAAGCAAGCAAACGAAAACTCACGCCGCGTCGGTGTCGAGCAGGTCGGCGAGCCGGTCCGGCGCGATCACCATCGCATCGTGGCCGCTCTTGATCTCGATCATCTTCCAGCCCGCCGCTTTGACCCAATTGCGGCTCGCTTCCAGCGGCTTGTAGATTGGATCGGTACAGACGATGTAAGTCGCCGGCAGGCTATTGCCGACCTTGTTCGCGAGCTTGAGCGGCGACACGAAGGTGTTGAACGGGTGCGGCGTGAAGCGGCTTTGCACGAACTGCGTTTGCGCCGCGTCCGTGATGCCGAAGGCTACGGGCGGCGGCGCCGGAATGCTCAAGCCTCCGCTCGTTTCCTGGGCCGCCTTGGTGCGCGCCTCGACGACGTCCTTTGGCAGCTGGCCGAATACGCTCTGGCCGTTCTCCAGCGTCACCGCGTCGAGATAGACAAGCTGGCGGATGCGGTCGCGCATGGCGTCGGCGACGCCTGAGATCGCGTTGCCGCCGAAACTATGGCCGACCAACACAACGTCGTTGAGATCTTCATATTTGATGACGTTGGTGATGTCGGTGGTGAAGAGGTCGAGATCGATCGCTTTCGACAGCAAATGCGCGCGCTCGCCGAGCCCGGTCTGCGTCGGCGTCACCACCGTGTGACCGCGTCCGCGCAAGATCGACGCGACCTTGCTCCAGCACCAGCCGCCATGCCAAGCGCCGTGCACGAGGACGTAAGTCTTCGCTGCCGCCGCGCGGCCGACGCTTGGCGCCGCAGTGCCGGTGGCCGCCAGCGCGGTTGCCGCAAGAAACGACCGACGATCCATGAAATCCTCCCTGCTGTTATGGCGCTGCCGCGAAATTCCCGGACGCGCGTGATGATTGTATGCCGCTCTGGAAAGGCGCACCACTGTGGGCTTTGGCCCAATGCCGTGCCCACCCGTGCCAAAGACCGGGAAATGCCTAGCTGACGCTTTCCGCGCTGTAGCGCGCGATGAGGCCGGTGCGTATGGCATGCCGCCACACGCCGGTAAAAGTCCAGCAGGCCAGCAAAATGTAGACAAACACGAGACCTATACTCATGGCCATCGCGCCCGGCGCCACCGCATGGCCCAACACAACCCCGCGCATCCCTTCGAAAACGTAAGACGGCGGAAGAATCCGGGCAACATATTGCATCCATTGCGGCAGCGTGCCGAGCGGATAAAAAACGCCGGCGAACGGCGCGACGAGCGCCGGAATGGGCCAGATGAACCACTCCGAGGACGGCCCGAAACGCAGCACCAGCGCGCAGGCGAAGATGCCGAGCGCGATGCCGAACAGAAAAAGAATGAGAAGAAAGGGAACGAGCGCCAGGCCGTAAGCGAAAAAGGATAGGCCGAAGACGAGAATGGCGAGCGCCAGCATCGCCGCAAGCCCAACGATGCTGGTGAGAATGCTGCACAGCACGAGGCCCGCTAGATATTCCGTGATCGTCAGCGGCGTTGCGAAAATATTCAGAAAATTGCGCGACCACACGTCCTCGAAAAAGGCCATCGTCACGCCTTGCATCACGCGAGTGAAAAAATCCCAGAGGAGAACGGCGCCTAGCAGCGAGGGCACGAAATTGAAGCCGCTCTCCGTCACGCTGTTCAGATACCGGGTAATGAAACCCCACAGCACGATGTCGACGGCCACCCAAGCGAACATCGGGAAAACGCGCGCAAAGCTGCCACGCACGAGATAGATCTGGCGCAGGACAATCGCGGCGATGTGGGCGGTTTGCATCGGCTAGCCGTGGTTCAAGGTGAGCGGTTCCTGCGCAACGGCGACAAACAGGTCCTCCAGCGTCGACTTGCCGTATTCATGCGGCAACCGCTTCGGATCGCCTTCCAGCAGGATTTTTCCGCGCGAGAGGAACAGCACGCGGTCGCATACCTCCTCCACCTCAACCATGTTGTGCGAGGTCCACAGCACGCCCACTTCGCCGTCGGCGACAAATTCGCGGATCTTCACGCGGATCTCGCGCGCCTTGGCGGGATCGAGCGATGCAGTCGGCTCGTCAAGCAGCAGAAGGTTGGGACGGTTGAGCATGGCCTTGGCAAGGCAAGCCCTGGTCTGCTCGCCGGAAGAAAGCACGCCGCATTTTTCGTCGCTCAACGATAGAAGATCAAATTGCCTCAGCACTTCCTCGATCCGCGCCGACAGGGCTTTCACGCCGTAGAGCATGCCGAAGACGCGCAGGTTCTGACGCACCGTCAGATTGCCCGGCAGCGGCGCATAAACGGCGGCAAAATTGGTGTTGCAGAGCGCCTTGGCGCGGTGCTTGGCGATATCCGTTCCCTCGATGAGGATTGTTCCCGCATTGGGCTTGAGCACGCCCAGGATCATGTTGATAGTCGTGGTCTTGCCTGCCCCATTGGGCCCGAGCAGACCCACGATTTCATTGCGGCGGACGTCGAAGGAGACGCCGTCCACGGCCGTCTTGGTGCCGTAGAGCTTGCGCAATCCCTCGACGGAGAGGACCCCAGACGGCGGAACTGCTGGGGACGCGGAGCCATTTTTCATAGCGTTCGCAAGTTTGCCTAAACCCAGGTTCACTGCATGATATGGGACCGCGGTCATCCGGGGAAATGCGTCAAGGATTCATTAACCGAACACGCGGAATGGTCGGGCACTGACGGAACTTGCCCAGGACGGGAGCGTAGGCCGTTCGGAGCCCCGGCGCGCGGATGGCAGGCGCGCCAGATCGAAAGGACCGCACACCGATGGCAAACCCGAAAGGCCGCCCAATGCAACGGATGATGATTGGTTTCTTGGTGGCCTCCGGCGCCGTCATGCTGGCTTGGCCGAGCACGGCCGCCGAGTACCCGGTCTCCGGCCGCTGGACTTACGCGCAGCAGACCGAGGATGGGCCGAGCTGCCCGTCGCCGACCATGGAGTTCAACGGCAACCGGCGGCTCGATTCCGGCGGCTCGTCGGCGCCGGACTACCGAAACCTCTCGGTCACTCAGATCGACGGCTCGGTCTACAAGGTCGTCGACACGATCTTCACCGGCCAGGTCCAAGGCCAGGTCAGCTACACGTTACACATTGTCGACGACGACCATATCGAGCTGCATTTGCAACCGAACCGCCCAGCCGTCACCCTGGAGCGCTGCAAGTAGTCACCACGCTCGCGCTGGCCCGATCACCTCCACGGCACCCTGCCTTTAGTCTTGGGAAAGTATCTGATGCGCCGCTCAGGCGACGCTGTGGACCTGTGCCCGGAATAGCGTCCAGGCGCCCTTGCCGCGCAACTTTTCTGCTTCGGATCGAACGCCTGCCAGATTGAGGGCGATCTCTCCAATGGCCGCGAAGACCGGCCACCCGGCCGTTTCAAGCATGCCGGACGCGGAGAGGAACACAGCCGCTATCGTGACGGCGCGCCCCACTCGCAGTAGTGTTTTGATCAGCAATTGCATCGATGGCCCCATCCCACGGAGCTAATTTGTCACAGAGTTTCAGCATTGTCGCCGTGCCCACGCCGAATCTTTGAAGGGAAGTTGAATCAATTCTTACAGAAGCGCTAACAGCCTTTACCATGCAGATCCGACGGCTCCGGCTCCGATAGCGCGTGGTGAGCTGAGTTAGTTGCCGGGCTTCATTCCAGGCAAACTAAAGGCGCGGCTGGTCCCACAAACGGGCTTAGACGGGAGGCCGAGGCGCGCGCGCCCCGTTGACAGCAAGCCAGCGGATGCCGACAGTCCTCACCTCATTTTGGCGCCTGAGGGCCTTTCTCGGAAACCGGCCTTGGAATACGTCGTCGCGATCGCCTTCGTCGCCGCACTCGTGGGAATTCAGCTCGCGCGGGAGGCTCGTGATCGGAAGCGGACCGCGGCTCAGACCGTGCCTGCCCCCTCCCCCGCTCTGCCGCCGCCACCTCCCCCGCCGGAATCGCTCGCGGCCCGGCTGCACCGGCTCGAGGACGTCTTTTCACCGTTCGGCTCGAGCGCGGCGCATCCGCGCGAGCTTGCCGAGCAGCCGCAGTTCAGGGAGGCGACGCGCCTGCTCGCCGACGCGGCCGTGCCGCTCGCAACCGTCCTGCAATATGCCCAAGGGGCGAACTGGGGCCTGGCTTGCGCCGCTCTCGCGGCGCTGCCCAAGCGGGACGAGCAGGACCAGGCCGTCGAGACGGTGGTGGCGCATTTCGACAAGCTCTCCCCATGGGCGATGTATTTTGCGTTGGAGCTTTTTGCCCAAGCCGAGACGCGGCCGCCGGTGGGAGCGCCCGCCGTCGGGGCCAAGGACTGGTGGCCCAACAATCCGGTCATTCCCCTTCTTTTTCGCGAATACCTTGCGCGCCGCGCCGCCCTCGGCGACGAGGCCGAGTTCGGCCCGGCGCTCTATTTGCCGCAAGCTTCCGGGACCGCGCTCATCAAGACCTTCCTCGAGCGCCTCAATCATCCGCTCGCGAAAGCACTGGTCGAGAAGCTCGACAGCCTGCAGAGGGCCAGCATCGATCGCACCTTTCTGACCTCATTCGGACGCTTCTGGAACGACCAGCCTGAGTCCGCGGGGCTGATCGCGCCGAGCGGCTGGAACGCGCCGTTTGAGAGCGCCGAATCGACGCTCGTGCAGGCGCCAGTCCGCTCCCTGCTCGTGAGCGGCGAGCAGCTCGTGGGCAAGACCTCGTTCCTGAGGCTCTTAGCCAAGCGTCTGGGCGGCCGCGGCTGGAGCGTGTTCGAGGCCAGCGGCGCCGATCTGATGGCGGGCCAGATCTGGTTTGGCCAGCTCGAGGGCCGTATTCGCCGCGTGGTCGACGAGCTCACGGTCGGAAAGAAGCTCATCTGGTACGTGCCGGATCTACTGGCGCTGGCGCGCAGCGGCACCCACCAGGGACAGAGCGCCAGCATCCTCGACCAGATCCTTCCGGTAATCACCGCCGGCCGGCTTGTGGTCTGGACCGAAGCCACGCCGACGGCCACCGCGCGGCTGCTGCAGATGCGTCCGGTGCTGCGCAATGTTCTCGAGATCGTCCGGCTCGAACCGCAGTCGGAGGCCGATACGGCGGTGCTGGCGAAGGCGGTCGTGCGCCAGCTCGCCGCCGAGCTGAAGGCGACGATCGATGAGGATTGCGCCGTGGTGGCGCTCGCCTGTGCGCGGCAATATCTCAGCGCCTCAAGCTTTCCGGGATCGGCCCTGCACCTCCTCCGGCTGACCGCCGGCCGCGCCGAGAAGGGTGCCAAAATCACGCCGCATGATGTGCTGAAAACCCTGTCCCAGCACACCGGCCTTCCGATCTCGATCCTCGATCACCAGGAGCGCATCGACCTCGGCACCGTTCGGCAGTTCTTTGCGAGCCGCCTCGTCGGTCAGGACGAGGCTGTTGCAAGCGTGGTCGAGCGCATCGCCATGCTCAAAGCCGGGCTCAACGATCCCGGTCGGCCGATCGGCGTATTTCTGTTCGCCGGACCGACCGGCACCGGCAAGACCGAGCTCGCCAAGGCGGCCGCGGAATATCTGTTCGGCGCGCCCGAGCGGATGATTCGCCTCGACATGAGCGAGTTCCAAATCGCCGATTCCGCGTTCAAGATTCTCGGCGACGGGGCCTATGGAGAGGCCGACTCCTTGATTAGCCGGGTGCGCAAGCAGCCGTTCTCGGTTGTGCTGCTGGACGAGTTCGACAAGTCGCATCCGCGCATCTGGGATCTCTTCCTGCAGGTTTTCGATGAAGGGCGGCTGACGGATACGCTCGGCCAGATCGCCGATTTCCGCCATTGCCTGATCATCCTGACGACCAATCTCGGCGCCACGAGCCATCAGAGCGCGGGGCTCGGCTTTGCGCCGCCGGCTGATGTTTTCACGACCGAGCAGGTCACCCGCGCCGTCGCCCAGACCTACCGGCCCGAGTTCCAAAATAGGCTCGACAAGGTCATCGTGTTTCGCCCGCTGACCCGGGATCTGATGCGGGTCATCCTCAAGAAGGAATTGAGCCGCGTGCTCGAGCGGCGCGGCTTGAAGGACCGCGCCTGGGCGGTGGAATGGGAGGCATCGGCGCTGGAGTTCCTGCTCGAAAAGGGCTTTTCGCCGGAAATGGGCGCCCGCCCGCTCAAGCGCGCGATCGATCAGTACGTGATCGCCCCGCTCGCTGCGACCATCGTCGAGCGCCGCGTCCCCGAAGGCGACCAGTTCGTCTTCTTCCGCAGCGACGGGCGCGCGATCCAAGCCGAGTTCGTCGATCCCGATGCCGACGCGACACCAGCATCCGCACCAGGGGAGACGGAGCCCTCGGGCCCGCCGCCTGCGCTGGCGTCGATGATCCTCGGCCCCCGCGGCACCGGTGCCGAGGCGGAAGCGCTGGCGGCCGAGCACGCCAAGCTCGAGCGCACCCTCGCGTCAGTCGAGTGGGAGGAGCTCAAGGGGCGGTTAGCGGCGGAGATGAGCGTTGACAATTTCTGGACGAGGCCGGAGCGCTTCGCGACGCTGGCGCGGCTCGCGCTCATGGACCGCGTCGCGGCCGCGTTTAGCACCGCCGCTGCGCTGCGCGGCCGGCTCACCCGCCGGAGCGGCCAGCCCGAGCATTATTCACGCGAGCTTGTCTCACGGCTTGCGCTGCAGCTGCACCTGATCCAGGAGGGCGTCAGCGACGTTCTCGAGGCGGCGCCGGTCGAGGTCGCGCTCGTCGTCGATCCGGCGCTCGATACGATCGCGAGCAACAGCAAGGCCACCCGCGACTGGTGCGAGAAGCTGCTCAGCATGTACCGTGGGTGGTCCCGCAACCGCCACATGCAGGACCAGGAAATGCCGCGCGGCGCTCGAGAGCTGCCGACGCTGCTGGTCAGCGGGTTCGGCGCACACCGCGTCTTGTCGCGCGAAAGCGGGTTGCACGTCTTCGAGCTCACCGACACGACCGATGGGACGGCCCGGGTGACCGCGCGGGTCCGCCTCGCCGTTGCGCCGCTCGGCGACCTGCCGCCCGCCAAGCTGCGCAGCGCGCTCACCGAGGCCTTCGAAAAGGCGCCGCCGTCGAACACCGTCGTTCGCCGCTACCGCGGCGAGCCGGCCCCGCTCGTGCGCAACGCGGACGGGACCTGGCGCACCGGCAAGCTCGACGCCGTGCTGCGCGGCGACTTCGATCTGCTCACCGCCGACGACTAGGCTTCGTCCGGAGGGAGCGACGCGAAATCCGCCGCGGACCATGACGACGGTAAGCATCCTCGCTATAGCCCAAGGCAGCCGACCGGGCTCGGCCAAGCGACATTTGCGGGGAAGCGAACGACATGACGCACAACGCACTAAAGGAGCAGCTGATCTTGGCCGGCAAGGTGCTGGTCGCGCAGGGGCAGGACGATTTCACCCGCGGCCATATCTCCGTGCGGTTGCCGGACGATCCCGCCCTGTTCTTCATGAAGCCGCACAGCGTCGGGCTCGACGAGATCACGATGGAGAACATTTTGACCATCGATCTTGCGGGCAACGTGGTCGCCGGAGGCTCGCGCCGCCACAGCGAGGTTTACATCCACTCCGAGATCTTCAAGGCGCGCGGCGACGTGAATTGCGTGATCCACACCCACCCAGCCTATTCGGTTGCGCTGTCGGCCAGCGGCCGGCCGATGCGATGCTACAGCCAGCCGGGCGCGATGTTCTACGAGGCGCTCGGGGTCTACTGCGACACGATCAACCTGATCCGCAGCCCGGAGATGGGCGCGGGCGTCGCCCGGGCGCTCGGTCCGCATCGCGCGGTACTGCTCAAGAACCACGGGGTCGCCGTAGCCGGCGCCTCGATCGCCGAGGCGGTGGTCACCGTGATCATGCTCGAGAACGCGGCCATGGTGCAGATGATCACCGAAGCGGCCGGCGACCCCGTGCCCGAGTTCCCGCGCGCCGATATCGAGAAGCTGCGCGCGGACATCACCAGGCCCGATCAATTCGCGGTCAATTTCGACTACCTCGTGCGCCGAGTGAAGCGGCGCGCGCCCGCAACGGCTTGATCCGAGCAATGACCATGAAAAATCCCGACCACGATGCGGGCCGTAGCGGCGCCGACCCCCGGCGGGCCCGAAGCGCTGACGATCGTCGAGCGGCGGGTTCCGCGGCCACAGTATGAACCTGTTCACCCGGTGAGCTACTGATCGCGCAGGCCATGATCATTACCGGCAAGACGCTGATCGACTGGGGCTATAAACCCGGCCCCTGGTTCCCGCGCGCGATCGCGGCGGCGGAGGCCGCGCGCCTGGCAGGGCGCGACGAGGCGCGCATTCGCGCCGCCGTCGCGGCGCTCGCCCCGCCCCCGGTGATTGCGCTGCGCAGGCACGGCGCGCTCACCCACCGGATGAACATCGAGCCCGAAGGGGCCGACGAGATCCACAATGTCGCCGCGGTCGAGCGGCACATGGCCGAGCTGATGCGGGTGCCGACGCTGAAAGCCGGCGCCGTGATGCCGGATGCCTGCCCCTCCGGCGCGCAGCCCGGCACGATCCCGGTCGGCGGCGTGGTGGCGGCAGAGAATGCCATCCATCCCGGCATGCATTCGGCGGACATCTGCTGCTCGATGGCCGTGACCGTGTTCGGTGACGTCGATCCCACAAGAATCCTCGACGCCGGCATGAAGCTCAGCCATTTCGGCGGCGGCGGCCGGCCGCGCGGCGAGCAGATCATGCCGGGGAGCGATCTGCTCGACGGCTTCGACGCCAATTCCTATCTGAAGCCGCTGGTCAGCGACGCCATCGAGCATTTCGGCACGCAAGGCGACGGCAACCATTTCTTCTATGTGGGGCGCGTCGCCTCGACGGGAGATGTCGCGCTGGTGACCCACCACGGGTCTCGCAAGCCGGGCGCCATGCTTTACAAGTCGGGCATGGCAACGGCCGAGCGGTTCCGGCAGCGGCTTTCGCCCGACACCCCGAAACACAACGCCTGGATTCCCGCCGACTCGCGGGAAGGAGAAGACTACTGGCGCGCGCTCCAACTCATCCGCGCTTGGACCAAGGCGAACCACTACGCCATCCATGACCGCGTGATGCAGGGGCTGGGGCTGCCGGCGACCGACCGGTTTTGGAACGAGCACAATTTCGTCTTCCGCAAGAGCGACGGCCTATTCTATCACGCCAAGGGCGCGACGCCGGCTTGGAAAGACTTTGCCGACGACAGTTGCGGGCTGACGCTGATCCCGCTGAACATGGCCGCGCCGATCCTGATCACACGCGGCCTTGATGCCGACAACGGGCTAGGCTTTGCCCCGCACGGCGCCGGCCGCAATTTTTCCCGCACGGCCTTCATGAAACGCCACGCCGGCAAAACCGAAGCCGCGATCGTCGCCGAGCAGACGGCAGGCATCGATGCACGCTTCTTCTGCGGCAACCCCGACGTTTCGGAATTACCCGGCGCCTACAAGAGCGCCGCCGCCGTGCGCCGGCAGATCGTGCATTACGGCCTCGCCGAGATCGTCGATACCATCGAGCCGGTCGGCTCCATCATGGCCGGAGACTGGCAGCGCGACATGCCTTGGCGCAAGAAGCGCCAACGGCCTGCGGTTGAGAGTGAAGATTGATGGAGCCGCCGCACTGCCATCAGGCATCGTAGGCAGGCGCGTGGCGCGCCAAGCCGTCGAAGGCATCGAGCAGCCGCTCGCGCCACGCATGCACCGGATCATCGGGCGTGAGCAGCCGGAAGGCGCTGATGCAGCGCGCCCACTGGAAGCAGCCGAACACGATGTAGTCCGCATAGGCCGCCGCGCCGCCGGCGAGATAGGCTTGCGCGCGGAGAACGACGCGCATCGGCTCGAGGCTCTGACGAAACGGAACGAGGCGCGCATCGCGATCGGCGGATACTTGCTCAAGCGCCATGCCGAACCGCTTCTCCCGGCTCTGGCGAAAATAGGCGCGATCCTTCTCGTGCAGGTGATTGAGAATGTCGACGACCGTGAGACGCACGATCGCGGGCACAAGGACCGTGTCGGCCCAGGCGTTGACGAAGCGGGTCACCGCCATGGCGGCCGGCGCGCCGAACAACGAGGGTCGATCCGGATAGGCCTCTTCGAGATAGGTTGCGATCGCCCAGGAATCCGCGACGACGCGCTCGCCGTCGATCAAGACCGGCACGCGGTCCTGCCCTGAAAATGCGATGGCATCCTTGTCGCTGAACCGCCAGGGAACCGCATCTACGCCCAGTCCTTTGTGGACGAGCGCGAGCTTGGTGCGCCAGCAATAGGGGCTGAAGCGCCGCTCGGGCTCGGCGCCGGCTAGGTCGTAGAGCTTCCTGGGAGCAGTTTCCCGCAAGGCGGTCGGCATGTTCTCAGCTCGACGTCGCGGAGCGCGCGTACAAAGCCAAGCTGATCAGGGCGAAGCCGCCGAACACCATGTTGATGCCGACCAGGAGACCGATGGCCCAGGTGGCCGTCTCTGGCAAGCCCATGACAATGATGGCGGCCAAGATCACGTCGACGATACCGCTCACCAGCATCCATCCCCATCGGCCCGGATACTGGCCCCGATGCTCGACCGCATACATGATCGTGGCAACTCCTTCCACCACGAAGAACACGATCAGCACATACGTCAGCGACAGGACCCCGCTCACCGGCCGGGCGATCAACAGGCCGCCGACGACGATCGCCAGCACCGCGGATAGAAGCGACCACCAGAACCCCGGGGCGCCGCGGGTTAGGAAAGTCATGGCCAGACCGACACCCCCGCTGACGAGAAACAACCAGCCGAGAAAGACAGCGACGAAGAGACTGGCGATCATTGGAGCGAGCACCGCCAGAAGACCGAGGATCACCAAAATGACCCCTTCGACCAGATAAAGCGTGCTGTGGTTGCGCAACGCCTGCTGCACCGCTGCTTGCAGGTCGCGTCCTTCCGTCGATGGGAGCTCGGTTGGCATGCGCGACCATATCGCGCTTACGCCGCGACCTCAACAAGGAAACCGTCAACGGAGGTTTGCAGACGGCGCGCCGCATCGGCAAGCTCGCTGCTGGAGCCGAGCACGGCCTGGGCCGAGTTGCCCGCTTCGGCAACTGCGGTGCTGACTTTCGCGACATTGGTCGCGACCGTCCCGGTTCCCTCCGCGGCCAGCGCGGCATTGCGCGCAATCTCGCGGGTGGCCGCGTTCTGCTCGTCGACCGTCGTGGCGATCACCATCGTGACCCGGTTTATTTCCTCCATGGTCGAGGCGATGGTGCGGATCGCCTCGACCGCCTCCTTGGTCGAGTTCTGGATCCCCGAAACCTGCGTGCCGATCTCTTCCGTCGCCTTCGCGGTCTGGCTGGCCAGGCTCTTCACCTCAGACGCCACCACGGCAAAACCTTTGCCGGCCTCGCCGGCGCGCGCCGCCTCGATGGTTGCGTTGAGCGCGAGCAAGTTGGTCTGGTCGGCGATGGCGCGGATGAGGTCCACGACATTCCCGATTTTCTGCGCCGCTTCCGCGAGCGAGGCGACGCCTTCATTGGTGCGCCCCGCCAAGCCGGTGGCTTGGGTGATCACATTGTTGGCCTGGGCAATTTGCCGACCGATCTCGCCGACCGAGGCGCCAAGTTGCTCCGCCGAGGCGGCGACGCTCTGGACGTTGGAGGCCGCTTGGCCGGATGCCGCGCTCACCGACGCCGCTTGCGAGGTCGCCTCCCCGGCAACACTGGTGAGCGTCTTCGCCGTCGTATCGAGCCGGCTCATGCTGGCGCTGACCGTCGACAGCACGTCCTTGATCGTCGAGCGGAAGGAGGCGATGAGCTTATCGACGCGCGCCTGCCGCTCAGCGCGCCGTCCCTGCTCCGTTCGCGCCGCCTCCTCGAGCGTCGCGCGCTGGCTCGCGTTCTCCCGGAACACCGCCACGGCGCGCGCCATCTCGCCGATCTCGTCGGCGCGGGTGGTATCGACCTCCTCCTTGAGAGGCCGGTTCTCCGCCAGATCGAGCATGGCCTCGCGCAGCTTGCCGAGCGGACGGCTGATGCCGCCTGCGATATAGATCGTAACGCCGGCAAGCAGCAGGATGAGGACGACGGCGACTGCTCCCGCCTGGGTGATGGTAGACCAGAGCTCGGCGGCTAGGTCGTCGTCGAAGACGCCGGTCACGATCGCCATGTTCCAGGGCCGATAGAGCTTGGCAAAATTGGTCTTGCCGATCGGCTCCTGCGATCCCGGCCGCGACCAGATGAACCGCGTAAGGCTTCTTCCGGACGCTTCAAGGTCTGACTTCATCTGCCGCGAGAACATAAAGCCGTTCTTGTCCGCTTGGTCGATCATCGATTTTCCGATCAAGGCGGTGCGACCGCTTCCGGTCATGATCATCGGCATTTCCGGGGTCATGAGGTAGGCGATGAAGTAGTCACCGTTGTGGTAGCGCGCGGTGCCGATCACCGACAGAGCCCGCTTCTGCGCCTCCTCTGCGGACATGGCACCGCTTTCGGCGAGGGTGCGGTGGCCCTCGAGAACGCCGATGGCCGTGTCGACCAGGGCTTCGAGCTCGCGTTCTCTGGCGTTGGTCGCGTGCTTGTTCTGCAACCAGATCAGCCCGGCCGTCAGGACCGCGCAGCCGAGAGTGAACAATCCGACAAGCATGTAGAGCCGGCCGCGGATGCGCAGTCGCATCGAAATCTCCAAAGGCTACGGCGGAGTGCGCCGCACTTAGATTCATTCGATGAAACGTAGTCGCGCATGATTAACCGTGCGTAACGGGTCGTCGGGAGACCGCGAACCGCTGCCGCAAAGAGACCGTTTCCGGTAACAATGTAGTCTTCGACGCCGACCACATGCTCGGCTAGGTATTGGTACCCAGCTCGGCCGGTGACGGAATGATCGGCAGCAGCAGATGCGAAGGCCTACCGAGATCATGGTAGATCTTGTGCAGCACCGTCTTGCTGCTGCAGATATGGTACGGCACATATTCGGCATTGGTCGCGCCGGCGACGCCGGTCGGCAGATCGAGGCTCGTGATCTCGAGGCAGATGCGGTGGCCCTGCCGAAACAAATTCGCGGTCGAGAGGATCTCGATGGCGTATTCGTTGATCTCGCCGGGCGTCACCGGCTTGCGTGCCTCGCGCGTCAACGGGTGCCACGGTTTCCACGGCTTCGATCGCGGCGCATCCAAAGCGCGATGCGACGCCTTGAGCCAGCCGCGGGTGATCTCGCGCTCATGCAGGGTTTTGGGCAATTCGCGCTCGCCCTCGCGCACGGTCATCACCGACACGTCGGGACCGACGTCCTTGAGAATCACGATCCAGTTGGTGTCATCCTGATCGATCGCGGCGAAGAGATTGAGCACGATCGGGCCGACCATCAAGACGTCGTGCGGCAAGGGCTCGCTGAGATAGCGCAGCTTCTGGACCGTGTTCGTCTGCGTCGGCGGCATCTGCGCGAAGGCGTCCGGTGGATAGAATTCGTCGACGCTGCCGGGCGTGAAGGGTTCGCTCGTCAATCGCTCCCAGCTCCGCAGATAGAGCTTGGTCCATTGCGTCTGCGGCAGCGGCCAATCCTGGGCGGTGCGCCACTCGTTGGCGCCCATGACCCAGAATTTCACCGGCGGCTCGTCCATGATCCCGGTATCGAGGCCTTTGAGCCAATGATCGTGCCACCTGAGAATCTCGTTGTGGAACGATCTGAAAGGCCGCTCCAGATGCGCCGGCCCGGCGAACATCAGCTTCTTCGGACAGTCGATATTCGTGAAATAGCTTTGCGCCCCGTTGAGATGGGTCTTGTAGGAGTAGCCATACCAGCCCGATCCGGTATAGGACGGAACCTTGATTTTGGCGAAATCCGCCTCGCTCCGCTTGACCGCCTCCTCGTCGTCATAGGGATCGATCAGCACGCCGAAATAGGGCGGCATGTGCTCGCCCTTCTGCGCCACCACGTTGAAGACGTTCGGATACATGCGGTAGTCCGGATTGGCCATCGCTTCGCGCCAATAGGTCTCGCGCGGCTCGGGAAGCGGCTTGGGCGCGCCACGGTTCTGATGCATGGCGCCGAAATGGCCGACCAGATAGCGAAACAGATGCAGCAGGCCGCCCGGGTATTCCTCACGGAAGCCCCCAAGGGGTCCGTAAGCGCCGCGCGGGTCGAAGGGAAAGATCGCCTTCAGATGCGGCGGCTGCTGCTTGGCGGCGTGGAATTGCTCGGCGCCGAAGCCGGAAATCCCGACCATGCCGACCTTGCCGTCGCACCAGGGCTGCGCCGCGATCCATTCGATCAGGTCGTAGCTGTCCCATTCGCGCGAGCCGCCGCCCTCGGACTTGCCGATGCCGCGCGGGCAGCCGATCACGTGGACATAGCCGCGCGAAACGAAAAAATGCGTGTCGCCGGTCTCGATCGGCCCGGTCCACAGCGTCGACCAGGCCGGTTGCGGCGGCAAGGCTTCGGCCATATCGGGACCCTGAAAATCCTTGTTGTAGATGGCGAAGGCAAGCAGCGCCGGAAGCTTTTCCGTCGTGTCCGGGCGATAGACATCGATGCAGATCTTCACGCCGTCGCGCATCGGCACGAAGATGTCCTTCTCGCGCAGCATCCGGTCGTAGCTCGGCGCGCGCTCATAGCTTGTCGGCGGGGCATCGGACGACGGAAACAAGGCCGTGGCTGGCGTTTTCGACTGGCTCATGGTTGCCTGCGTCGCTTTCGTGCAAGGGATCAGATCTGCTGCGGGGGGCTTTTATCAGGCCGAGGCCGGGCGAGCGAGGCTCGCAAGAAGGCCGCTCTTCCTCTAGAGTGTAGCAAGCTCGGGTGATCCACACGCCGCGGCCGAATATCCCGGCCCTTGCAAGCTGGACTCGAGGTACCCGATCGCACCCGACGGATCGAGCCGCGACATGTTGGATAAGAGCAGCCTCAAAGCCTTCAATGCCTACGAGCGGCCCCACGCCGATTTGCGCGAGTTCATCGCGAGGGTCGAGGCGACCGGTGAGCTCATCCGCGTGAAGGGCGCGCATTGGGATCTCGAAATGGGCGCCCTCGCCGAGATCGTCAATCATGCCAAGCCGGAGCCGCCGGCGATCCTGTTCGAGGACGTTCCCGGCTACCCAAAGGCAATGCGGCTCCTCTCCGGCGCCACCAATTCGTCGAAACGCCTCGCCATCACGCTCGGGTTTCCGGTCCCCGAAAGCCCGCTGGACGTCGTGCGTGCCTACCGCGACCGCATGAAGACGCACCGGCCGATCCCGCCGCGGCTAGTCGCCGAGGGGCCGGTGCTGGAGAATATCGACCGCGGCGACGCAGTCGACTTGCTCAAGTTTCCGATCCCGCGCCTGCACGAGGGCGACGGCGGACGCTATATCGGCACCGACGATCTCGTCATCATGCGCGATCCAGACGAGAATTGGATCAACGCGGCGACCTATCGTTCGATGCTGCAGGATCGCAACACGGTCAGCCTGTGGATATCGCCGGGCAAGCACGGCCGGCAAATCCGCGAAAAATATTTCCGCGCCGGCAAGCCCTGCCCGGTGCTGATCAGCTGCGGACACGACCCGCTGCTGTTTCTGGCCGGCGGCAACGAGCTCAAATTCGGCCTCGGCGAATTTGACTATGCGGCCGGTCATCGCGGCCTGCCTTACGACGTCGTGCATAGCGAGGTGCACGGCCTGCCAATGCCGGCGCATGCCGAGATCGTACTCGAAGGCGAGATGAATGCCGGCGACCTGGCCCGGGAAGGGCCGTTCGGCGAATTCACCGGCTATTACGCGAGCTCGCCCAGCGAGCAGCCGGTGGTGCGCGTGCAGCGCGTGTACTACCGCAACGACCCGATCCTCTCGATCGCCTCGCCGATGCGGCCGCCCTCCGACTTTTCGTTCAGCAAATGCGTGATGAAGGCGGGGATGATTTGGGACGAGGTCGAGCGCGCCGGCCTTTCGGGCGTCGCGGGCGTGTGGTGCCATGAGGCCGGCGGCGCGCGCATGTTCAACGTCATTGCCATCAAGCAAGCGTATCCCGGGCATGCCCGTCAGGCCGGAATGCTGGCGGCGGGCTGCCAGTCCGGCTCCTATCTCGGACGTTTCGTGGTCGTGGTGGACGACGACATCGATCCGACCAACCTGTTCGACGTGTTGTGGGCCATGTGCACGCGCTGCGACCCGGCGCAAGACATCGAGTTCATCCGCCGTGCTTGGAGTGGACCGCTTGATCCCATTCTCGATCCGCAAAGCTCGACGAACTCACGTGCCGTGATCGATGCTTGCCGGCCGTTCGAGCGGCTGAAGGACTTCCCCCCGGTGGCGCGTGCGAGCCCCGAATTGCTGCGCCGCGTCGCGGCCAAATTCGCCGATGTCCTCGGCAAGCTGAACGGCTGAAACGGATTCGCCAAGGCCGTATTGAATTCACTCGCCAGGAGGGACCAAGAAGCACGTGCCCGATCAGCTTGACCTTCGCGTCACCGCCCTTCTCCTCGACATCGATGGAACCCTGCTCGACATCGCGCCGCGACCGCACGAGGTAAAAGTCCCCGCGGGATTACGGCAGCTCTTGGCGAGCCTGCAGCAGCTCACGGCAGGCGCGTTGGCACTCGTGAGCGGCCGCCCGCTCGTCGACATCGACGCGATTTTCACACCGCTCAAGCTTACGGCGGTGGGAGGTCATGGCGCCGAAATCCGCCGGCTCATTGACGGTGAGGCCACGCACGAGGGCGTGGCGCCCCTGGAGGAGACGCTGCGCGCGCGCATCAGAGCCGTCGGCGCCAAACCCGGGATCGTGGTTGAGGATAAAGGCTATTCAATCGCCCTGCACTACCGGCTGGCGCCGGAAAGGCAGCGGGCGATCCACGATGCCGTCGAGGCGATCCGCTCGGAGTTGCCGCCCGGCGATACTGAGATACTGTTGGGCAAGCTGATGATCGAGATCAAGAAGACCGGCTTCGACAAGGGCACCGGCATCCGCGAGCTGATGCGGCATGTGCCCTTCGCCGGCCGCAGGCCGATCTTCATCGGCGATGATGTGACGGATGAAGCCGCCTTTGCGGTCATACCCGAGTTTGGCGGCCTTGCCATGTCGGTTGGCAGAATTGTTCCCGGAGCGGCGAAGCGCTTCGAGGCGCCGGCCGATGTCCGCCGTTGGCTCGAGCACATCTGCAAGCAAGCGGAGCAGGCGCGGCCGACGAAATGACCGACTAACTAACTTGGCTGCCGCTCTCCGAGCGCTGCTCCGCCGGCTTGCTCCCGCGACCGAGATTGAAGGCGCTATTGACCAGGGCAACGTGGGAAAAGGCCTGCGGGAAGTTGCCGACGAGACGGCCCGCCGCGGGATCGTATTCTTCGCTCAATAGGCCAACGTCGTTGCGCAACGTGATCAGTCGTTCGAACAGATTGCGCGCCTCTTCGTGGCGGTTCTGCATCATGTAGACGTCCACCAGCCAGAAGCTGCAGGCGAGAAAGGCCCCCTCCCCCGGCGGCAGCCCATCGACGGCGTGGCCGGAATCATAACGCATCACCAAGCCGTCGACCAAGAGACGCCGTTCGATGGCTTCGATCGTGCCCCGCACGCGAGGATCACTGATGGGAAGAAATCCGACGACCGGTATCTGCAGGAGGCTCGCATCGAGCTCCTTGCTGCCGAAGGACTGGACGAAGCTTCCGAGCTCTGGATCGAAGCCCTGCCGACAGACCGCTTCGTGGATCTTCGCGCAGCTGCGCCGCCAAGCGTCGAGCGGACCGGGTAATCCGAACGCCTCGGCACTCTTGATGGCGCGGTCAAAGGCCACCCAGGCCATCAATTTGGAGTAGGTGAATTGCCGGGGGCCGCCGCGCACTTCCCAGATGCTCTCGTCGGGCTCGATCCAGATCTTTTCCAGATGCTCGAGGAGCGCCTGTTGCACGCCCCACGCGGACTCGTTCGCTGCAAGACCGCCTAGGCGAGCTTGGTGCAGCGCGTCCATCACCTCGCCGTAGACATCGAGTTGCAATTGACTGTGCGCGGCGTTGCCGACCCGCACCGGAGCCGAGCCCTGGTAACCGGGCAGCCAGGCGACCTCCCATTCCATCAGCCGGCGCTCGCCTGCAAGCCCGTACATGATCTGCAATTGATCGGGGCTGCCGGCGACCGCACGCACGAGCCAATCGCGCCAGGCGTTGGCTTCCTCGTAATAGCCGGCATTCATCAGAGCGAGCAGGGTCAGGGTGGCATCGCGCAGCCAGCAGAAGCGGAAGTCCCAGTTGCGCGGCCCGCCGATCCGTTCGGGTAGCGACGTGGTCGGCGACGCAACGATGCCGCCCGTCGGCGCATAGGTCAGAGCCTTGAGCGTGATCAACGAACGCAGGATGGCATCTGACCAGGGGCCCGTGCTCTGTCTGCGGAATTTCGCCGACCAGGCTTTCCAACCATTCTCCGTCGCGACCAGCGCCCTTTCGGCGTGGAAGGAGGGCGGCGGAGGCAAATGCGACGGCGCGTAGGTCATGACGAAAGGCACCGCCTCGCCGGCCTTCACCTCGAACTCAGCCACCGTCGTCATGTTCTTGCCGCACAATTCGACCGGCGTGCGCAGCACGACCATGTCCGGGCCGGCGATGGCCCGCAAGGCGCCATCCGGGAGCCGGGTCACCCATGGAACGACGGTCCCGTAGCCGAACCGCAGGATCAGTTCGAAGCGCATCCTGACGCGGCCGCGTTCGCCGCTGACGATGCGGACGACTTCCGAGTTCGCGCCGCGATGGGGCATGAAATCGGTCAGGGTGACGGCACCCTCAAGAGTCTCGAAGCGGGTCTCCAGGATCAACGTGTCTTCGCGATAGCGCCGCGTGATACGGGCCTCCTCCTCGTCGATCGGCGTGATCAGCCAGCGTCCATGCTCCGGCGAGCCCAACAGAGAAGCGAGGCAGGCGTCGGAGTCGAAGCGCGGCCAGCACAGCCAGTCGACCGAGCCGCTTTTGCTGACCAGCGCCGCGGTCTCGGTATCGCCAATCAGCGCATAATCCTCGATCCGCGACGGCATGGTGCTACGGTATGAACTCAATGACGGCGTCGATCATCGGCGTGGACGCCTTCGCGTGAGCTCGCAACCAAAGTCGCCAGGGTCGCGGGCCCGTTGCTTGGCGCGAGCGGCACTTTATCTGCGGGTTTCATGACCACTTGGGGTGCGATGCCGCGCGGCTCCACCTCCTCGCGGCTAAGCCGCGGGAGGGGTGCGCCGGACGGCCATCCGTCGGGGGAAGGGAGGGTGTGGGGCCGCCCGGCGCCATGCGCGACCGAGGGGAGAAGCCGCGCGTCAGGAAAACGATACAGCACGGCGGATGTTCCAGGTTCGCTACCAGTCCGCTAGGTTTGCCCTTCACCTCAGCGTGAATTCGGGATGCCGATCCAACACCAAATTACCGACAAAGCGCAAAAGCCAACGCGCTTGTTCGCACCGTCAGGTCGGCGACTTTGCGAAAACGAGAAGATTAGGCAATTCTATAAGTAATGGCGCGGCAAAATACTTATATACCGCTGTATTGAGAGGCAGAAGGTAGAAGCAAAGGCGCCGCCGCAAGCGCTTCGCGGTCTTTGTCGAACGGAATATTCCGCCGGCAAGTCCTCTTAGCGTTTTTATCAACGCGGAACATTACTCCTGCGGGTATCGCTTAAGGAAAAATCGAAAGCTGCGTTGCGTCATTACGGCCGTAGGGCATTTTTCCGAGCAAGGGCTGCCGGAGCAGCCAGCAATAAGGCAAGCAGATCGAGGCGCTGGGCGCTTCGCTGGCTTACGACAGGCAGCGCCCGGCAAAATTCAGGCTCGCCGAACTTGCGAGGGGGCTGAAGGCCGGATCGCACCCGATCGGCAACTTCGGTGCACGCGCCAAGTGTCGCGATGGTGTCTCGACCGGCGGGGTCGATCCACGCGCCGTTTGCCCGGGAGCCACGATTGGCACCGTCGTGACAAAGACCCTGTGGCTCTCGCGGACCGTCACTTCGGGCAACGCCACATCCTCAGCGACCACGGTCGTATTGCTGATCGGATCAGTTTGGAACAGGATCTTGCCATCACGATCGCGATAAACGATGGCAGTGTCGCGCAGGCCCACGAGTTCCACCGCGGCGATGATGGAAGCACTGCCTGAAGCGTGGCGCGTCATCGCCAGTCGGTCGCCTTTTTGCGATCGGTCGATCACAGTCACTGCGCGCTCGGCGGTGGTCGTCGCCGAACTGTCGTGATTGGCTGTCGCTGCCGGCAGCGGCACGCGGTCCATCACCGCCAAGGTGACAAGTCCACCGATCAAATAGGGAGCCAGCTTGAACATCGGTCTTCTCCAGCATTCTGCCGGGTGCGGCGATAAGCCACTTCTGCACTCCCACCAGAACGCTCTTAACCATTCTTGGTTCCGATGCTGACTCCTATCACCGCCCCATCGGCGACCGGGTGATCGGGATCACAAGGCAACGGCGGACGCGACGGCAGGCGAAATTCGGCTCAACCTCCGCGCCGAGAGGCACAGGATCACTTCGTCAGCAGCACTGCTTGGCAACTACGCTACCCGGCGGGAGCCTCGGCTGCGGCCGAGAGTCAATGCAACGTCCGGCCGTTGACTCTCCCCCTACCCACGTCCGGACGTGCCGGGCAAAGCCGCGGTTGCGCCCGGTGGCGCGGCAGCAGCGCGATTCTTGGCTGTCGAGCAGAGAAGGCCGTGCTATCCGAAAATGCTCAAGCAGTTCGGCGCTCGCGGCGACGTGCCTTGCGTTCGAAAAACAAGGCTTGGCTCAACACGGCCGATACGGTGGCCGGCTGAAACGGCTTGGCGATCAAGAAGGCCGGTTCAGGGCGCTCGCCGGTGAGAAAGCGCTCGGGATAGGCGGTTATGAAAATTACCGGCACCTCGAATGTGCGCAACAGCTCGTTCACGGCGTCCAGTCCGGAGCTTCCGTCCGCCAACTGAATATCGGCTAGGATCAAGCCGGGGCGCTTGGCTTTTGCCAAGGCGATGGCCTCCGCATGCGTGCGGGCAACACCGAGGACCCGGTGGCCGAGACCTTCCACCAGCCCTTCGAGATCCATGGCGATGAATGTTTCATCCTCGATGATCATGACGTCGGTCGCGATCTCGGCGGCGAGCTCGCGCCCCGATTCCTCCACCAGGCCGCGTACCGTGGGAACGTCGACATCGAGCACCTTGGCGGCGTCATCCTCCGACAAGCCCTCCAAGGCGACCAGTAGGAAGGCTTGGCGAGGTTTTGGCGTAAGCTGGGCCAGGCGCTGCTCGACGGGAAGCTCGCGTCCGGGCGGTTCGGTAGCTTCGTTAATGGAAAGTGAATTCCAGATTTTGGTAAAAAGGCGATACAACGCGATACGGGTCGAGCTTCCCGCCTCTAGGATCGACGGATCTTCGACCAATGCCTCAAGCGTCGCCGCCACGTAGGCGTCCCCTGAGCTTTGGCTCCCGGTCAGCGCCCGAGCATACCGGCGGAGGTAAGGTAAATGCTGAGCAACGGCCTGCGATGTCGACACGAAAATACCCTCCCACGGAGCAGGTGGCCTACCCGAACAGTCCATAGATAGTTATATTTACTGAACACGCTAGGCAAAAAAAAGTTGCACTAGACCGGAACAATTCGACGCGGCACAACGTTTTCGTCGGTTAAACGTACGGGGGTCCCGTGTACCTCGAATTAAGTCTGGGACCGGGCCGAGGATGCACATGAAGGACAAGAAGGTGGGGCAGTCGGTACCGATGCAGTCTGCGCTTCATCAACGAAAGGCAACAGCCAAGCTGGGACGCGACGTCCAGTCGAAAATCGGACAGCAGCTACGCGCGATGTACGATGACGTCTTGAGCCAGGGGGTGCCCGATCGTTTTGTCGAGCTATTGGATCGGCTCGATAAGCGAGACAACAAGGACTAGGTATGCAACTCGATAACTCCGTGCGGGACGCCGTGCTTGCCGCGGTGCCGAGTCTGCGTGCTTTCGCAATCTCGCTTTGCGGCAACGTGGACCGCGCCGACGATCTCGTCCAAGAGACGCTGTTGCGTGCCTTGGCGAATATCGAGTCGTTTCAGCCGGGGACGAACATGTCGGCGTGGCTGTTCACCATCCTTCGCAATCACTTCCGATCCGAGTACCGCAAGCGGCGCCGCGAGGTGGAGGACGGCGACGGCAGCTACGCCGAAACGCTCAAGTCGCATCCCGAGCAGAACGGCCGTGTGGAATTCGAGGAATTTCGCGTGGCGCTTGCCAAGTTGCCCGGCGATCAGCGTGAGGCGCTGATCCTCGTCGGCGCGTCCGGCTTCTCCTATGAGGAGGCGGCGCAGATTTGCGGATGCGCGGTCGGCACCATTAAGAGCCGCGTCAATCGGGCGAGAACCCGCCTGGCCGAGATTATGTCGATCGAGAGCGTCGACGATTTCGGTCCTGACCGGACGACGCGGGCCGTCCTCGCCGGTAACGACCGCGTCTGACGGTGCGGTGACGTAAGCGCGCGCCTCGCATTACCTTTTTCGGCGGGTGAACCGCGCGAGCTGAAGCAGTGGCGCTGCAAACCTACAGAGCAAAACGTCACTTCGATGTCACGGCGGAGCCGCGCGGCAGCGAGGGCAAACAGACCGGCGGCGACGCCTATGTCATCCAAAAGCACGCCGCACGACGGCTTCACTACGATTTTCGCCTCGAGCTTGACGGCGTGATGAAGAGCTGGGCCGTGGCGCGGGGCCCGAGCTTGGTGCCGGATGAAAAGCGGCTCGCGATTCACGTCGAGGACCATCCGGTCGAATACAACCAATTCGAAGGCACGATCCCCGCAGGTGAATATGGCGGCGGCACGGTCATGGTCTGGGACCGCGGCCGCTGGATCCCCGACGGGGACCCTCATGTCGGTTACGAGAAGGGACATCTGACGTTTCGGCTCGAAGGCGAGAAGTTGAGCGGGCTTTGGCATCTCATCCGCATGCGCAAGCGGGTGGGCGAGCGGCGTGAATCGTGGCTGCTGATCAAAGCGGATGACGACGCGGCACGTCGACCGAACGAGCCCGACATTTTGGAAGAGAAGCCGCGCTCGGTGGCGAGCGGGCGGTCCCTGGACGAGATCTCGCGCAGCAAGGCGCCAACCAAGGCCGGATCGCGCGAGCAAGCCAAGACACCGCCGGCGAAGCGCACCCGCGAATCGCGCGGGAGAAAAAAACCATGACGGCGAAGAGCAAGTCTCGCGCCGCGCGGCCACCAAGGCCGGCCGCACCTTCAAACCGGATTTCTCTGACCCATCCGGATCGGATCTACTGGGAGGATGCCGGGGTCACCAAGCAGGGCTTGGCCGACTATTACACAATGGTGTGGGATTGGATCAGCCCACACATTGTCCGCCGGCCGCTGAGCCTGTTGCGCTGCCCCGAAGGCGCCGCGGCCGAGTGCTTTTTTCAGAAGCATGCCAGCGCCGGCATGAATAAGGATCGGCTGCATTTGGTGCGCGAGCCGGATGGGAGTGAGCTCATTTCCATCGACGATCTCGATGGCCTCATATCGCTGGTGCAGGCGGGCGTGCTCGAGATTCACACGCGCGGCACCACCATCGACAGCCTGGAGACCTGTGATCGAGTGGTGTTCGATCTCGATCCGGGTCCCGGAACCGGCTGGGAGGACATCATCAGAGCAGCGCGCGAGGTGCATCGACGCCTGAGCGACCTTAACTTGGTTGCGTTTCTGAAGACGTCGGGTGGAAAGGGTCTGCACGTGGTCCTGCCGGTCCGGCCGACGCCGTGGAATGAAGCCAAGGATTTCGCGCGTGCGACTGCCGAGGGCATGGCCCGTGACGAACCGGAACGCTACACGGCGAATCTGAAAAAGGATGCGCGCCGTAACCGCATCTTCGTCGACTATCTGCGCAATACCCGCGAGGCCACGGCAGTGGCTCCGTACTCGACAAGAGCGCGACCGGGCGCACCGGTCTCAACACCGGTCACATGGGATGAATTGCACTCCGTATCGGCTGCTGGTCTGTACACGGTGCTCAATCTACAACAGCGACTGACGCGCCTGCTTAAAGACCCGTGGGCCGGTATCGACAAGCTCGGACAGCACCTGCCCAGCAATAAGCCGCGGCAGGGATAGCCTCTCGGCGAAAGCTTTCTACGCCACGGGTCCTGTCATAAGGAATCGCCGGCACCCTGAACTTGGTTGCACGCGTCACACGGGTGCACGCCTTGCAACGAATCGGGAATGCGCGGGCTGAAACAAGCTCCGTCGGCGCCCGCCCTGGGTACCTCTGTCGAACGGTCGTCACGCTTGGCTTCGATGCGGCATGTGAGCGGCGCGGTGCCCTGGTGAGGATTGCCTACGCGTGCCGCGTCACCGCTGTTGCATAGCGGCAACTAGATCCAAGAATCAGCGTTAGCCCCACAAACCGTCGTTGATAGTTAATTCTGCCTTTGCCACGGTCGCGGCGCGTCCGTTCGGCGCGGCTGCTGCATCTTTGCTGCGACCGTAGTGCGAGTTGAGGGAGAGGGTGTGCATGTCGAGGTTGCGCGCCATGACCGCTGTTGCGGCCTTGTCGCTCGTCGCCGCGTGCAATGAAACCTACGTCGCGCACAACACCACACAGGCGTCGAAGACCGCGCCGATCCAAACCGCGCAAGAATGGCAGCCGAGCCCGTGGATGCAAGTGATGCAGCGCTTCGGAGCGCTCAAGCCGGCTGGTAGCGTCGAGGCGCGCCTGGAAAGGCGCTTGCGAGAAATCGCTCAAGCGCGTGCGCCGGCACCGAACGGGCAGCTCTCGCGAGGTCTGAATGAGGTGGCGTCGGTCGACGGCGACCTGCGGCTCGAATCCATAGACACCAAGTCCGTAGATCCCAAGAGCGCTCTACGCCCGCTGCAAGACAGCCTGATCGGACGAGAGGCGCGCAAGCTTGGATCAAAACTGACGCGCGTGTTCGCCGGTCCGGCTTCTTTCTATTCGCTGCCGGGAAAGGTGGCGAGCGGCGGCCAGTTCGTTCCTGAGGGCATGACGGCGGCACACCGAACGCTGCCGTTCGGCACGAAGTTGCGCGTTACCGATCCGAAGAGCGGCCGCAGCGTCGTCGTTGTCGTCAACGATCGCGGACCTTTCATCAGCGGCCGTGTCCTCGATCTGTCGCTTGGTGCCGCGCGCGCGCTCGGAATGACCAGCCGCGGTGTCATTCAAGTTCGGGCCGAGGTGATTTAGCTCGCTCTCTTCGGCTTGTGCCGAATGCATTGACCTTCGCGCTGTTCGCCAAGCTTAGGCCAGGCGTCGCGCCCCCTTCCCCCACGTTTCGACGCGCCGTTGTCTCGCCAGCTACAGCATGATCCCGAAAAGTGGGTCCCGGTTTTCGGAAAAGATCGTGCTCCAACAATAAGATAGAGCGCGATGACGACTCGAAGAAAAGTCATCGTGCTCTAGAGCCTGAGGATAAAAAGATGCCCAAGCGGCCGCAGCCACGCCTGACAGATGTCGCCGACAGCGAGATGACCGCGCGTCAACGTGAACTGCGTGACGCCATCTTCGCCGGCCCGCGCGGCAAGAGCTCGCTTACAGGTCCGTTCGCCATTTGGCTGCATGCGCCGGAGTTCGGCGAACTCGCTCAAAAGCTCGGTGCCTATTGTCGATTTCACACCGCCCTGCCGCCGCGCTTGTCGGAATTCGCAATCTTGGTCACGGCCAGTCTTTGGCGCGCCCAATATGAGTGGTTTGCCCATGCGCCGATCGCGCAGGATGCGGGGGTCGAGCCGCAAACCATCCGTGCTCTGCGCGCCGGCCGCCGTCCGAAGGCGGCGCCCGCCGATGAGCTTGCGCTCTACGATTTCATCAAGGAACTCTACCGCACCAAGCGGGTGAGCGAACGGACATTTGGCAACGTCAGCGCCCTTCTTGGTGACGCGGCAATGGTCGAATTCGTCGGTGTGCTCGGATACTACGCCCTCATTTCCATGACGCTGAACGTGTTCTTGAGCCCAATCCCGGCAGAGGAGCCGGTGCCGTTTGCGGAAGCTTCGGATCGTATTTGATCGCCGCCAGAAAAGCGCAGGCAGTCTTTTCAGCCGGAAGCGCGGCAAAAATCGAACGGGCTCGATGTGTACGACGGAACCGAAGCCGCGTCAGGCGACGCGGGGCACCGTCGGCGAGGCCGTCCCATCCGGTCCGGCGGTCGCCGGCCGCGGCGGCGCCTTGTTCAAGCGCTGACGCAACAGGGCGAGGAACCGTTCCTTTGGCATCGGCGGAGCGATCAGCACGCCTTGGCCGAAATCGCACCCCATGATCAGCAAGGCCTGCAGGTCTGCAGGATTCTCGACGCCCTCGGCAACCGCCGCGCTTCCGAAGCGGTGCGCGAGATCGATCGCGGTTTGACAAATCGCGGCGTTGCTCGCCTCGCTCGCGCAGTTGGTGACGAAGCTGTGGTCAACCTTGAGCTCCGCAAAGGGCAGCTCGCGCATGCGGGAGAACGAGGAAAATCCAGCACCGAAATCATCGATCGCCATGGTAATGCCGCTGCACCGGAACTGCCGGGCGATCTCCTGGGCAAGCTTCATATCGCGCACGATCTGATCCTCGGTCACTTCCAGGATCAGTCCTGGCCAATGCTCGGCGCTCGGCCGGTGCTCGCGAACGAGTTGCGGAATGGGCAATTTGAGCAGCACATTGACGGGCACGTTGATGGCAAGATGCAGGTTGAACCCGGCGTCGTTGAAGGTCGACCAATTGCGCAGCGTCGCCAACAGCGCGTGCTCGGTGAGCCGCACGAGGCTGTCCTCTTCAACGGAAGGCAGGAAGCTCGCGGGCAACAAGATGCCCAGCGCCGGATGCCGGATGCGGGCCAAAGCTTCGGCACCGGCGAGGCACTTGCGCTTCAAGTCGATCTTCGGCTGATACCAGATCTCGAGCCAATCATTACGCAACGCCTCATCGATCTCGATGCGAGGCAGGTTCGCGCCGCTCATCGACTTCACGAGAGACCGCCGCTCGTCCTCGTCGAGATGCTCTATTGGCCCGGACCACCGCCGGGCCTCCTCGGTCGTGTCCCGGCGTGTCATCAGGCCCTCAAGGACGTGTTGCAGTCCTTTTAGGTATAGGGTGGGTGTCCTTAACCAATGGTTTTGCGCCCGCTGCTTTCCGGGTAATCGACCGCCCGGACAGACACTCGTGATCCCAAGTAACGGCCCAAGGTGGGCATCGCGCGACCATCTTCGCGAAGATTTGCTCAATTGCTCGACGACCGACAACGCAACGCGCTCATGTCCCGGCGTTATCGTTAATCGTTGGTTGCAATGAGCCCGGTGACCGCCCCATTGATGAACTGCTTTTAATGCTGCCCCGCCGCAATTATGCTAATTTAATTAAGTCCATGTCCGACGAACACAAGGTCTCCTCCGATGCTTCGGAAGCCGCCGATCAAGGCGGCCGCGTGGTGCTGCTACGACCGCGCAAGGGCTCGCGCGGCAGCACGGCGCGGCGCCTGTCCGCTATCGATCCGCAAAACGATCCCGCTTGGTTGCGCGAGCAGCGACCGGATGACGAGCCGCACCCCGATCAAGCGGGCGGGCTCGAGCCGGGGGACGGCAAAGAGGACGACGCTGCCGATAACCGATTTCGCATGCTGTCGAATATCATCGGCGTGGCTCTCATCGCGATCCTGATCGGGACCGGCGTTTGGCTGGCGCACGCGATTGCCGACATGCGCAAGATGCAAGACTGTGTCCTCTCAGGGCGCCGCAACTGCGCTCCTATTGAGCTTCCCGCGTCCAGTCGCTGAGAACGGGTCGTTTGCTGGCCGCTGCTTGGCAATGTCGATCGGCTGCGACGCCTTGATGCGGGTCGATACGTGCCTTGGCCGGAGCCGGAGATGAACTCCAGACCCGGCCAAGACGGAGCTAGATTTTCACAAGATGCAGAACGGCCGAACCGTCAGGCGCTGCGACCAACGACCGCGAGCGTGACCGGCGCGAGACCGTCGAAGCCCAAGGCATGAGCCCCCGCCGGGGTGAGATCAATCACCCGGCCGTGGACGAAGGGCCCACGGTCGTTGATTCGCACCACGACCGAACGGCCGTTGTGCTGGTTGGTCACGCGGACCAAGGTGCCAAAGGGCAGCGAACGATGTGCCGCCGTCAGGCCGGACGGGGTAGCCCGCTGGCCATTGGCCGTGCGCTCACCCGAGTAGGCGTAAACCGAGGCGATGCCCGATTGTCCTGAACCGGACGGCCCCGACTCGACGGTCGGGTGGTGCCGCGCGTAATGGCGCTGGTGGCTGCGCGCGTAATGGCGATGAAGGCCACGCACATGCCGGTAAAGGCCCCGCCCCGGATGCCGGTCGCGGATATGCCCGAAGTGGCGGTGGTGGATTTGCGAAGAATCCTCCTGATGCTTGTGCATTCTTACCGTAGCACCAGCGACTCCAGTACTCGTTGCTATAAGAAGGGCTGATGCAAGTACAGTGATGGCTTTTTTCAATGTATATCTCCTTTTTATGTTGGTTTTGCCACATACTGTGACGTATCGCGGGGTTAACCGCGGGGCGCCTCCGTCGTCGATATTCGTGGCACGAATAGGGCAATGCTGTGAAATTACTAAGCTTGATCGGAACATTTCCTGAAACAATCTGTAACAATACAACCGATGGCTTCGGGAAATCATTCCTTGCGTGAATTCCCCGTGGCTTTGAAGGCTCTGCCCTCGTTGGCTTTTTTCGCGCCGCAGCATGCCAACTACCGGTTTCACTCTACCGGATGATCACCTTCGGCCGGGGATGCGAGGCTCGCACAGAGGTGATTGCGCGTGATCCGGGCAGGTCGGCCGCGGCCATCCCCGCGTGCGGCGGTTCCCGTCGCACGCGCCATTGAACTCGCCCGCCCTCTTCGCTATACGGGCGTTCGACTTCACGCCTTGGGGTGCCGGGCCTGGGGCGATGGCGGCCGAGCGATAGGCCGACGACTCTGCCGAAAAAATCGTGGGTTCAGAGATTTACCGATGTCATCGACCTTCGACACCGTGGCCAACATCATTGCCGAGACGTGCGATATCCCCCGCGATACGATTAAGCTGGAAAGCCACGCCATCAACGATCTCGGGATCGACAGCCTCGACTTTCTCGACATTGCTTTTGCCATCGACAAGGCGTTCGGGATCAAGCTGCCGCTGGAGCAATGGACCCAGGAGGTCAACGACGGCAAGGCGACCACGGAGCAGTATTTCGTGCTACAGAATCTGTGCTCCCGCATCGATGGCTTGGTCGCCGCCAAGGGGGCATAACACCCGGGCTTGGCATGCGCCTCGAGTACTTTCAGCTCATCGATCGCGTCATCGAGGTCGATATCGCCGGCCGCACCATTCGCACTCAGGCTACGGTGCCCACGGCGAGCACCATATTCGAGGGGCATTTTCCCGGATACCCGCTGATGCCCGGCGTCCTTCTCATCGAAGCGATGGCGCAAACGTCCGGCTGGCTGATCATCGGCATCAACAAGTTCGAGCGGATGCCCTTCCTCGCCTCCGTGAAGGAGGCGAAGCTCCGGCACTTCGTCACCCCCGGTGAGCATCTAGCCCTGAGCGCCAAGCTCGTTCACGACGGATCAGGCTACGCTGTGACCGAGGCCTCGGTCGAAGCCAGCGGCAAGCCGATCTGCGATGCCACGATCACATTCCGGGTGATGCCCTTCCCCACCGACCAATTTCGCATCGTCATGCAGGAGCGAGCCGCTGAGATCGCCTTCCCCGCTGGGCTGTCGTCCCATGGTTGAAGCGCGGCGAGAGGCCTTGATTACCGGCATCGGCATCGTTTCTTGCCTGGGCGAAGGGCCGGAGGCTCACTGGCAGCGCCTCATGGAGGCCAAGCCCCACGCCGACACGACGAGCTTTGCCCCCTATATCGTTCACCCGATGCCCCCAATCGATTTCGACAAGCAGATCCCAAAGCGGGGGGACCAGCGGACGATGGAGCCGTGGCAGCGCATCGGCACCTATGCGGCGGGGCTGGCGCTCGAGCAGGCGGGCCTCAAAGGTCAGCGCGAGTTCCTTGAGCGGATGGATATGATCGTGGCTGCCGGGGGCGGCGAACGTGATCTCGCGGTCGATGGTGCAATCCTTTCGGCCATCGACGCCGCCAAGGAACCCGCAGCCTTTCTCAACGAGCGGCTGATGAACGATCTGCGGCCGACCTTGTTCCTGGCACAGCTTTCCAATCTTCTCGCCGGCAACATTTCCATCGTGCATGGGGTCACCGGCTCCTCGCGCACCTTCATGGGCGAGGAAGCCTCCGGCATTGACGCCTTACGCACGGCGGTCGCGCGCATCAACGCCGGACAAAGCGATATCGCCCTTGTCGGCGGCGCCCATAATGGCGAGCGCAAGGAGCTGCTGATGCTGTACGAGTTCGGCGGCTACAATTTGAAGGATCGCTTTGCGCCCGTATGGGAACGCGGGCCGAAGGGCGGGTTCGCGCTCGGCTCGCTCGGTGCCTTTCTGGTGATCGAGGCGCGCGAGCATGCGGCAGCTCGCGGCGCCAAAGCACTTGCCCGCATCTCCAGCGTGCTCTCTGACCGCTCGAACCGCCAGCCCGGAACGTTGATCGCAAGCCTGCAGGGCATGTGGGAAAAACTGCGCGACCGATTGGAGGGAGCGCACGCCGCGGTGATTTCCGGCGCAACCGGCGCGGAACCCGCGACCGCGGAGGAGCGCACCTTTCTCAGCCGGCAGCCCCAATTTCCGGTGCGCGCCGCGGGCAGCTATATCGGCCACGGACTCGAGGCCCAGTTCGCGATGAACGTGGCGCTCGCCGCGGTCGTGCTAATGCATGGTAAGCTATTTCCGCCATGCCCGGGCTCGCCGTTCGAGCAGCCGATGCAGGCCGTGCCGACGCAGCTGGTCGTCACCGGCGTCGGGCACTGGCGCGGCGAAGGTTTGGCGCTCGTCGAGCGAGAGCCGTGAGGGGGGGGGGAGCGCGCGCATGCCGGTCACGCAGGATCATCAAGGGCGGCCAATCGTCGTCGTCACTGGGAGCGGAATCGTCACCTCGCTCGGCATCGGGAAGACTGAGAACTGGGCAAAGCTCACGGCAGGGCAATCGGGCATCCGCGCGATCCGCCGATTCGCCACCGACGGGCTGAAGACCCGGGTGGCCGGCACCGTCGATTTCGTGCCGGTTGAGGAAATGTCGGCTCCGGCGCTGTCCGAGCAGTTGGCTCAGCTCGCGGCGGAAGAGGCGATCGCCGAGGCCGACATCGGCCAGCGGGGCGAATTTCCCGGGCCGATGTTCATCGCCGTGCCCCCGGTCGAGATCGAATGGCCGCAGCGGCAGGAGATCTCCAGAGCCGGCGGTGGCAACGAGGCGATCGACTACGACGTCTTGTTACGTGCCTGCGCCGACGGGCGCTTCTCCCGATTTCACGAACGCTTCCTGTTCGGCTCGATTGCCGCGCATTTGGCCGAGCAGTTCGGCACCAAGGGCTCGCCGATCTCGCTGTCGACTGCCTGCGCGTCCGGGGCGAGCGCGATCCAACTCGGCGTCGAGGCCATCCGTCGAGGAGAAGCCGACGCCGCGCTGTGCATCGCCAGCGACGGGTCGGTCAATCCGGAATCGCTCGTTCGCTTCTCGCTGCTTTCGGCGCTGTCCACGCAAAACGATCCGCCGCACAGTGCGGCCAAGCCCTTCGCCAAGAACCGCGACGGCTTCGTGATGGCAGAGGGCGCCGGCGCCCTTGTGCTCGAAAGCTATGCGGCGGCACGCGCGCGCGGCGCCAGGATTCTTGGCGTGATCGAGGGTTGCGGTGAGCGGGCGGATTCGTTCCACCGCACCCGTTCGAGCCCGGACGGTAAACCGATCATCGGCTGCATCCGCAACGCGCTTGCGGACGCCGACTTGACCGCCGAGGACGTCGACTACATCAACGCGCACGGCACGGGAACGCCGGAAAATGACAAGATGGAGTATCTGGGCGTGGCGGCCGTGCTCGGCGAGCGCACAAAGACGGTGCCGATCTCATCCAACAAATCGATGATCGGGCATAGTCTCTCGGCGGCCGGCGCCGTCGAGGCCGTGTTCACGCTGCTGACGCTGCAGCACCAACGCATACCACCGACCATCAACTATCACATGCCGGACCCGGCCATACCGCTAGACGTGGTGCCGAATGTGGCAAGGGACGCGAGCATGCGGCACGCCCTATCGAATTCCTTCGGCTTCGGCGGCCAAAATGTCTCGCTGGTGCTCGGCTGCGAGCCGGCTTGATCGGCAATAGCAGACGATGCGTGCGCTTACGCTGATCGCCGACCGCAAGCTTGAGCTTGCCGACCTTTCGCCGCCCGATCCGCCCGGCCCGGCTGACGTGCAAATCCGTGTCAGGGCGGTGGCCCTTAATCACCTCGACTTGTGGGGTTTCCGCGGCATGGCCTTCGCCAAGCGCAAGCTTCCGCTTGTCGTCGGCGCGGAGGCCGCGGGCGAGATCGCGGCGGTCGGCCCGCAGGTCGCCGGATTGAAGGTCGGTGATCGGGTGGCGATGTACGGCGCCTTGACCTGTGGCGTGTGCCCGGCCTGCCGCGCAGGCCGCGACAATCTCTGCGAAAACGTCGGCGGCATCATGGGCTTTCATGAGGACGGGTTCGCGCGCGATTTGCTCAATCTGCCGGCGCGGCTCACCGTTCCGGTCCCGGCGGGCGTTGAACTGCGCGATGCCGCGTGCGCACCGATCGCCTTTGCAACGGTCCAGCACATGCTGTTCGACAACGCCAAGCTTGCACCCGGCGAGACGATCCTCGTGCATGCGGGCGGGTCTGGCATCGGCACGGCGGCGATCAAGATGGCAAAGGCGATCGGCTGCACCGTGTTCACGACGGTCGGCGACGATGCCAAGGCAGAAAAGGCAAAGGCGCTCGGCGCCGACCACGTCATCAATTACCGCAACGATCGATTCGAGCATGTGGTGCGCAAACTGACGCGCAAGAAGGGCGTCGACGTGGTGTTCGAGCATGTCGGCGCCGAGACCTTCAACGGCTCGCTGCTGTCGCTCAAGCGCGGCGGGCGGCTTGTCACCTGCGGCGCCACCTCGGGTCCGACCACCACCCTCAACCTGATGCAGCTGTTCCAGCAGCAGTACCGGATCATCGGTTCCTTCGGTGCCTCGATGCGCAACATCAGCGAGAGCCTCGCCAAGATGGCCGACGGTCTGTTGCCGGTGATCGATACCGAAGTTGCACTCGGCGAGTTCGAACGCGGGCTCGCCCGGCTTGAAAGCCGTCAGGTCTTCGGAAAAGTCGTCGTGCATTTCTGATGGGCGGCCGCGCATCCATGCGGTCGCGTCTGCAAGCCGCAGCCCTCAGGTTGCGCAAGGTCTTGAAGGCGCTCGAAAGCGTCGCTCTCGGGCGGCTCGTCGTTTGGTCGCTGAAGGGCCTGCGGCGTTTCGATCCGGACCGCACGTCGGATTTCGCCAGCCGCTGCATGCGCTCGCTGGGCCCGCTTCTTCCCGAGCATCGGCTCGGGCGCGCCAATCTCACCGCAGCCTTTCCGGAGAAATCGCCGGCCGAGATCGAAGCCATCTTGCGCGGCGTATGGGAGAATCTGGGGCGGACCGGAGCCGAATTTCCGCATCTGGACCGGCTGTGGGACTATGATCCCGCGGGCCCGCCGGCAAAACGCGTCGAATTCGCCCACGAAAGCCTCGAACGATTCGTCCGATTACGGGATGACGGAAAGCCGGCCCTCATCTTCGCCGCGCATCTCGGCAATTGGGAGCTACCGGCGCTCGCCGCCGCCTCGCACGGGCTCGACACGGCCATTCTTTATCGCCGGCCGAACATCGCGCAGGTGGACCGGGCCATTGCCGAGATCCGCTCCGTCAACATGGGCGAGCTGATCGCGACCTCGATCGACGCGCCGTTCAAGCTCATGCACGCGCTCGAGCGCGGCGCGCATGTGGGAATGTTGGTCGACCAATATTTTGTCCGCGGCGTCAAGGTGACGTTTTTCGGCCGCCCGACCAATGCAAACCCATTGATGGCGCGACTTGCGCGCCAGATCGAGTGCCCAATTCACGGCGTCCGCGTCATCCGCCTTCCCGGCCACCGCTTTCGCGCCGAGTTGACGGAGGCGGTCGAGCCCGCTCGCGACGCGGAAGGCAAGATCGACGTCGCTGCGACGATGCAGGTGATCACGTCGGTCATCGAAGGCTGGATCCGCGAATATCCGGAGCAATGGCTGTGGCTGCACCGGCGGTGGCGGTGAGCAGCCCCCTACCCTTTGCCCGGAAAATCGGCATAGTCTGGCTTTGCGTTCGCCAAAAATGGAGTGCGTCATGTCATCGAACATTTCCGTCACGGTCGACAAGCCGATCATGGAAATCACCATCGACCGGCCCGACAAGAAGAACGCGCTGACGTCACCGATGTTCGCTGCCCTGGCGCGCGCACTAACCGACGCGGAAATGGACCCCGGCATCGCTGCGGTCGTCATCCTCGGCGGCCATGACGCGTTCACCGCCGGCGCCGACCTGAATGACTTCATGAACACGCCGCCGCTCGACCCTGAAGGTCCGGTTCCGCGTTTCCTGCGCGCGATCACGACCGCCGAAAAGGTCATTGTCGCCGGGGTATGCGGGCCGGCGGTCGGCGTCGGGACGACCATGCTGCTGCATTGCGACCTGGTGGTTGCCGGGAAGAGCGCGCACTTCATTCTGCCGTTCGTCGATCGCGCCCTCGTGCCTGAAGCGGCGAGTTCCCTGCTCCTGCCGCGACTGATCGGTCACCGGCTCGCCTGTGAGCATCTGCTCCTGTGTGAACCGTTCGATGCCGACGCGGCGCTACGCTATGGGCTCGTGAATCGGGTCGTGAACGATGCCGATGTAGCCTCGACCGCGCGCGATCTGGCACGGCGGGTCGCCGCAAAGCCCGCCCAAGCCGTCCGTCTCGCCAAGCGTCTCCTCACCGGCGGGGCAGAATCGGTTTCCGACCGGATGCTCGAGGAATCTCGATATTTTGCCGCGCAACTGAAATCGCCGGAATTTGCCGAGGCCGTCGCCAATTTCTTCGCCAGGGCAGCCAAGCGATAGCCTCGCCGCAACGGAGATAAGCGCTGCACAAGCGCGCAAGGACCGGCGGCGCCGATCCGTTGTGTACCATCTCGCCTCACGCTACCCTGCGATGGGGTCCGGCTAGCGATCAGACCCAACCGGGGGGCGCAGGTAAGGAGCTCAGCGCCATGGCGGCAATTCCCGAAAAATATCTCGATCTTCTGCAGCAGAAGAAGGCGTTTGCCAATCTGGCGACCCTGATGCCTGACGGATCCCCGCAGGTGACGCCGGTATGGTTCGACTATACGAACGGCGTCATCCGCGTGAACACGGCGCGCGGACGCGTCAAGGCGCGCAACATGAAGGAAGGCGCGCCGGTGGCGCTCGCCATCATGGATCCGGAGGACGCCTATCGCTACATCCAGGTGCGCGGCCGGGTCACGCGGGCGACCGAACAAGGTGCCGACGCGCATATCGACCAGCTGGCGAAGAAATATCTGGGACGGGACAAATACCCTTATGCCAAGCCCGGCGAAGTGCGCGTGATCTACGAAATCGAGCCGACCTCCACGTCATCGATGGGCTAAATTTCGTTTCGTGACGACGAATCGGCGCAATCCCGGACCGCGCTGGCCGGTCACCTGCCGGTCTTGATGCGCGTCCACAAACGATTCAGAAGCCGCTGGGCTTGCGGATCGCGGACGTGGATGGTGTAGAGGCGGTTCCGCGTCGCTTGGTCCGGATAGACCGAAGGATCGTTCAAGATCGTCGGGTCCACGAACTTCTGGCTGGCGAGGTTGCCGTTGGCATAGGCGACCAGATTCGTGTTCTTCGCCGCCACCTCCGGCAGCAGCAGGTAGTTGATGAATTCGTGCGCCTCCGCTGCGTGGTTGGCGTCTTTCGGGATCGCTAGATTGTCGAAAAACATCTGCGTGCCCTCCTTCGGGATCGCGTAGCCGATCTCGACGCCGGATTTCGCCTCGCCCGCGCGTCGTTGCGCCTGTTTGACATCGCCGGACCAGCCCACGACCAGGCAGATTTCACCCGACGCCAGGGCGTTGAGATATTCGGATGAATGGAACTTGCGCACGAACGGCCGCACCTTGCCCGTGAGGTCGGCCGCCTTTTCATTGTCGGCGGACGTGGTCGAGTTCGGATCGAGGCCGAGATAGGCCAAAGCCGCCGGCAGGATATCGTCGGAGGAGTCCAGCATGTGCACGCCGCAATCCTTGAACTTTCCCAGTTCCTCGGGCTTGAACACCGTATCCCAGCTGTCGATCTTGCCTTGCGGCCCGAGTATCGCGCGCATCTTCCCGACATTGTAGCCGATGCCGATCGTGCCCCACATGTAGTTGACCGCGTACTGGTTGCCGGGATCGTAGAAGGCCAGGCGCTGCGCGATCTCGGGCCACACATTGACGAGGTTGGGCAGCTTGCTCGCGTCGAGCTTCTGAAACACCCCGGCCTTGATCTGCCGCTCGAGAAAGTAGGCGGTGGGTATCACCACATCGTAGCCGGACTTGCCGGCGAGCAGCTTGGTTTCGAGGGTGTCGTTGGAATCAAAAGTGTCGTATTGTACCTTGATTCCGGTCGCGTGCGTGAAATCGGTGAGCACGGTTGGGTCGATGTAATCCGACCAATTGTAGACGTTCACGACGCGCTCGCGCTGCTCCTGTCCGGAGGCGGCGAAATGAATGGCGCCGGTCGTTGCGATCACAAACCCAATCAGCGAAGTCAGACGGCGCATGGCTTGGCCCCTTCGTGCAGCGCAAGCTTCTAGAGCGCTTCCCGATTACCTTGAAATCGGGAAGCGCGCTAACTTATGATATTTGGTCGCATTTCCTGCGGAAAACCGGTTCCACCCTCGGGTCAAGCCCGAGGGCAGGCTTTTTCCGGGAAACGCTCCCGACGGTCAGACCGCACGCGGTACGACTCCGGCAAGGCGCTCGAGCGCCATATCGAGCGTCTCGTCGCGCTTGGCGAAGCAGAAGCGGACGACCGAGCGGATCGGGTCGGAGCCATAGAACGCTGAGACCGGGATCGCGGCCACACGGTGCTCGGCAACCAGCCGCTTGCAGAAGCTCTCATCGTCCTCGTTCAATCCGAGGGGCGCGAGATCGACGTTAACGAAGTAGGTACCCTGCGCCTCGAGCACAGGAAAGCCCAGGCCGCGCAGCCCGGCGACAAGACGGTCGCGGCTACGCTGGAAGCCGCCGCGCATCTTGACGAAATAGTCGTCGTCCTTGCCGAGCCCGTAAGCCACCGCGGCCTGCAGGTTTGGCGGCGTCGTGAAAGTGATGAACTGATGCGCCTTGGCGAGCACGCGCAGGATCGGCGGCGCGGCACAGACGAAGCCGACTTTCCAACCGGTCAGGGAAAAGATCTTTCCCGCGGAGCCGATCTTGACGCACCGCTCGCGCATGCCCGCAAGCCCGATCAGCGGCACATGCGCCCGCTGCTCGAACACGACGTGCTCCCAGACCTCATCGCAGACCGCAACGACGTCGTATTGCTCGCAGAACCGGGCCAGAAGCGCGAGATCCTGCGCTCCGTACACGGTGCCGGAGGGGTTGAGCGGATTGTTGAACAGAACGACGCGCGTGCGCGGCGAAAAGGCGCGCGCCAGCATGTCCTCGGAGAAACGCCAATCCGGCGGCTCGAGCCGGACGAAGCGTGGAATGCCGCCGGCCCGCCGCACCAGCGGCACGTAGGCGTCGTAGAGCGGCTGAAACAGCACTACCTCGTCACCGGGCTCGATCAGCGCGAGCAATGCACCGGCGAGGGCCTCGGTGGCGCCGGAGGTCACCAGCACCTCCGTTTCCGGATCGAAGTCGAGCCCCTGCCAGTGGCGATAGTGCTCGGCGATGGCACGGCGCAGCTCGGGCAGACCGAGCATCGATGGATATTGATTCCAGCCATCGAGCACGGCCTCCGCCGCCTTGCGGCGCACGTCCAGCGGGCCGGGATCGTCCGGAAAGCCCTGACCAAGATTGACCGCGTCGTGCTGGCGCGCCAGCCCCGACATGACCTCGAAGACCGAGACCGGCAGATCGGCAAATACGGGATTCATCGGCGCGCCCGCGTGATCCGGAGCGGCGCCGCACGGCGCCGCAGCTTCCGCGATGGCACCTTACGTTTCGCTTGGATAGCCGGCGGCCTTCCAGGCCTTGAGGCCGCCGGCGAGATGCGCGTCATAGCCGAGCCCCGCTGCCTGCGCGATTTCGCTGGCCCGCACCGATCGAACCCCCGACCCGCAGGTGAACACCACCCGGCGCCCGTGCGGATCGGGAATATTCGTCGGATCGAAGGTCGACAGCGGCAGCAACAGTGCGCCGGGAATGCGCTCGACCGCCGTCTCCCGGTCCTCGCGCACATCAACGAGCAGGATACGCCCCTCGCGCATCCCCTTGGCAACGTCCTCGGGCGTGAGATTCTGCACGCTCGAGTGTGCTCCCTTCGCTCCGTCCATCGCACCCTCCTGCCGGTCCTCTCTCCCGACCCGCCCTGCCAGGTTGGCGCGACTGCGGCAAGAATCAAGAGGCTACGATCGGGCTCGTTCGGCTACACCGTCACCTGCGTGCCCACCTCGACCACGCGGCCGGTCGGAATGTGGAAGAAGTCGGTGGCGTCGCTCGCCGATCGTGCGAGCGCGATGAACAGGCGGTCCTGCCAATGCGGCAATCCGGAATCGGCGGCCGGTTTGAGCGAGCGGCGCGACAGAAAGAACGACGTCGACATGATGTCGAATTGCCAGCCGAGCTTGCGCGCGATGGCCAACGCCTTCGGCACGTTGGGCGATTCCATGTAGCCGAAGGTCAAGGCCACACACCTGAACCGCTCGGAGACCGGCTTGATCTTGACCCGGTCGGCTTCCGGCACCCGCGGCATGTTCGCGGTGACGATGGTCAGAATTACGTTGCGCTCGTGCAGCACCTTGTTGTGCTTGAGATTGTGCAGGAGCGCGCTGGGGGCGAAATCAGGATCGCTGGTCAGGAATACGGCGGTGCCCGGGACCACGTGCGGCGGCTTTTTTTCCAGGCTGCTCAGGAGCGCCTCAAGCGGGACTTCCGTCCGCCGGGTCTTGTTTTGCAGAATGGACGTGCCGCGCCGCCAGGTCAGCATGACCAAGAGCAGACAGCCGCCGATGAACAGTGGAATCCAGCCGCCCTCGAAGATCTTGGCCAGATTGGCCGTGAGGAAAATCAGATCGACGCCAAGCAGCGGCCCGATCAGCGCCGCCGTCTGCAAGGGGGTCCAATGCCAGCAGCGCAGCACCACCGTGAATGCCATCAATGATGTGATGACCATAGTTCCGGTGACCGAGACGCCGTAGGCCGCGGCCAGCCCGCTCGAGCTCTTGAATAGGCCGACGAGCATCAGCACCAAGACCAACAGCAGCGTATTGACCCGCGGGATGTAGATCTGTCCCGCTAGCGTCTCCGATGTCCGCCGAATCTCGAAGCGCGGAAGCAATCCCAGCTGGATCGCTTGGCTGGTGAGGGAGTATGCGCCGGTGATGACGGCCTGGCTCGCGATGACGGTCGCCACCGTCGCCAGCACCACCATGGGAAGCACCAGCGTCTCAGGATAAAGGAGGAAGAAGGGATTCTCGATCTTGCCTGGCGATTCCAGCAGCAGCGCTCCCTGCCCGAGATAGTTCAATGCGAGCGCCGGAAACACAACAAAGAGCCAAGCGAGCTGGATCGGCTTGCGTCCGAAATGGCCAAGATCGGCGTACAAAGCTTCGGCGCCGGTGACCGCCAGAAAAACCGCGCCGAGCGCAAAGAATCCGATCCAACCGTGCGTGACGAGAAACTTGAAGCCCAATACGGGATTGATCGCGCCGAGGACTTCCGGGTTTTGCACGATCCGGTACAAGCCGCCAAGCGCAATGGCGGCGAACCATATCAACATGACCGGCCCAAAGAAGGCGGCGACCCTGGCCGTGCCGTGGCTCTGGACGATGAACAATCCGATCAAGACGGTCAGGCTCAGCGGCACGATGTAGGAATCAAATGCCGGGGTGACGACTTTCAGACCCTCGACGGCCGACAGGACGGAGATCGCCGGAGTGATGACCGCGTCGCCGTAGAACAGCGCAGCGCTGAGCATGCCAAGCATCGTGATCACGGCAACCGACTTCACGGCGCGCTGAGCAAGCGCCATCAAGGTGAGCGTGCCCCCTTCCCCGTGATTGTCCGCCCGCAGCAAGAACAGGACGTATTTGATGGTAACGATAACGATCAGCGTCCACAGGATCAGCGAAACGATCCCATAGACCGCGCCCGGCGCCACCGGCCCGCGGTCCGACGCCGCCGAGAGGGACTCCTTCAAGGCGTAGAGCGGGCTGGTGCCGATATCCCCGTATACGACGCCCAGGCTGCCGACCGCCAAGGTCCACAACGGAACCGGCTGGGCCGCTTCCGTTGGGGAGCCCTGCACCTGCGCGATTGCCATAGGCCGGCGACTCTTTTGACCGCAAAGTGGGCCGGCATATAGTTGGTTTCGGGATGGATTACCAGAGAGCGCCGCGGACCCCTGATGTGCGCCGATGCCGCCGGTGCGGCGATAGTGAACCGACCGTCGCCGTCGTTTCGTACCGGCCGAACGCCGCTCTAAGGCAACAATTCGGGCGGAAGCGGCGGTGCCTCCCGCATCAACGTAATGGTGACGCGGCGATTGGTGGCCATATAGGGGTCATCCGGGAACAACGGCTCGGTATCCGCCCGGCCAGCGACCATGGAGATCTGCGGCGACGGAACCCCCTCGGCCTCGAGAATCCGCCGCACCGCATTGGCGCGGTCGGCAGACAGCTCCCAGGGGCCATAGTCCGGCAAGCTCGGCACACGGGTCGCCGCCGTATGGCCGCTCACGGCAACGCGGAACGGTGTCGACCTCAGGGGCAGCGCCAGCCTGCTGATAAGCTTGCGCGTGCGCTCATAGGGTTCCTTGGACCCTTCCGGAAACATCGAGCGCCCGTCTTGGTCGACGATCTCGATGTTCAGGCCGTCCTTGGTCTCCTCGATCATCACATGCTTGGACATCTCGGTCAGTTCCGGCATGTCCTGCATCGCCTGCCGCAGGGACGCCGACGCTAGCGCGAACTGGCGGTCCTGCTGGAACCGTGCCCCATAGTTCTGGTTTCGGTTGTGCGCCTCCGGCGTCGGGGTGCTGGATGCCTCCTCCGGAGGGATGTGTTCGGCATTCTTCAGGCGCGCGCGTGTGGGCAGTCCGTCTATCTCGACAATGCCGGCGTGGCGCACCGTGTCCTGCATGCCGAAGGCGTCACGCATCGATCCGGCGACAATTTGCAGCTTCTGCTGGTCCTGATTGGAAAAGGCGACCAGCATGACGAAAAAGCTCATCATCAGTCCCATCAGATCCGCGAAAGTCACGAACCAGCCGTGGCCACCGTGAGCAGCTTCTTTGCGCCTCGCCATGCTCTGCTCCTTACGCTAGTCGAACGTTCGCTAGGCCGGCACCGTCTCCGGCGCCTCGTGACGATGCTTCTCGGGCAGATAGGCGAGAAGCATCTCACGCACTAGGTTCGGGCTCTTGGCCTCACGGATCATCAAGATGCCGTCGATGATCAGCGTACGGTTGATCTCCTCGTCCACCAGCTTGAGGTGGAGCTTGTCCGCGATCGGCAGGCAGAACAGGTTGGCGACCGCGGCTCCGTAGAAGGTTGCGAGCAACGCCACCGCCATGAACGGGCCGAGCTTGGACGGATCGGTCATGTTGGCGAACATCTCCACCATGCCGATCAAGGTGCCAATCATGCCGAACGCCGGCGCGCAATCGCCTACCGCCCGGTAGATTTTTTGGCCCTCATCCAGGTGCGTCAGGAAGTTGTCGCGGTCGCGCTCCAGATTGTCGCGGATGAAGTCGGTATCGTAGCCGTCGGCGACGAAGCGGACGCCCTTGCCGAGAAAAGGATCGTCGATCTCGACCTTCTCCAAGCCGAGCGGACCCTGCTTGCGTGCAATCTCGGCGAGCCCGGCGAGCTCATCGACGAGCTCGCGCTGGGTCATGCGCCGCATGGTGAAGGCGTATTTGATGCCGAGAGGAAGCCCGTGAAAGATCGACGTGAGGGGAAATCGGATCAGCGTGGCCGAAAAGGAGCCCCCGAAAATCACGATGAAGGCGTGCATGTCGAGGAACATCTTCAGGTCGCCACCGAGCAAGATGATGGTGACGACCACGCACACCCCGCCGAGCAGACCGAGGCCGGTCGCAATATCCATGATTAACCCCGAACACGCGAACTGCCGCGAGCACCCAGTACTGGCCAATGCGGACCCTAGTCCACCGCGCTTAAAGTTGCGTTACCCACCGCTGTTGGTGTCGGACGCGCAGTCGGCGATGCATCCGACCCTTGAACTCTGCCGGATAAGGGCCACAAGCGGGTGCTACACGCTTCCCGCGTCTACCCGCCTGCGCTATGGACGGGTGGCAGAGCCGAGGCTTGTATCGCCGCAAGCGAGGGGGCCACCGACGCGCTGAGGGGCACCGTTGGCAGCGAAGTGGCAAAAAGCCGGAAAAGGGCGAGGAGGAGCACAATGCGCATCATCGGCCATTTTATCGATGGTAAGGCGGTGGATGGGATATCGGGCCGTTTTGGCGATGTGTTCGACCCGAATACCGGAGAGGTGCAGGCCCGGGTCGCTTTTGCGAAGCAATCGGAAGTAGAGCAAGCGATAGCCGTCGCGCAGGCGGCACAGCCTGGCTGGGCTGCAACCAACCCGCAACGACGCGCGCGCGTGCTCTTCAAATTTCTCGATCTCGTGCACAAGGAGATGGATAGCCTCGCGAAGCTCCTCTCCTCCGAGCACGGCAAGACCCTGCCCGACGCCAAGGGCGACATTCAACGCGGCGTTGAGGTCGTGGAGTTTGCGTGCGGCATTCCCCACCTAGTGAAGGGCGAGTTCAGCGAGGGCGCCGGTCCCGGCATCGATCTCTTTTCCGTTCGCCAGCCGCTCGGCGTGGTCGCCGGCATCACGCCATTCAATTTCCCGGCCATGATTCCATTGTGGAAATGCGCGCCGGCGCTCGCTTGCGGCAACGCCTTCATTCTCAAGCCGTCGGAACGCGATCCCTCGGTGCCGATGCGCATTGCCGAGCTGATGCTGGAAGCCGGCTTACCGCCCGGCGTGCTCAACGTTGTCAATGGCGACAAGGAAGCGGTCGACGCGCTCCTGACCGATCCGCGCATCCAGGCCATTGGTTTCGTCGGCTCGTCGGCGATCGCGCAATACGTCTATGCCAAAGGCTGTGCCAACGGGAAGCGCGTGCAGTGCTTCGGCGGGGCCAAGAACCACATGATCGTCATGCCCGACGCCGACATGGATCAGGCCGTCGATGCACTGATCGGCTCCGGCTACGGCTCCGCCGGTGAACGCTGCATGGCGGTGTCGGTCGCGGTGCCCGTCGGGCAAAAGGCGGCCGACGTCTTGCTGAAGAAGCTGATCCCGCGGGTGGAGAACTTGAAGATCGGTCCCTCGACCGACGCGCAGGCCGATTATGGACCGCTGGTCACCAAGGCGCACCTCGACAAGGTAAGGAGCTATGTCGATCTCGGCCTTAAGGAGGGCGCGAAGCTCGCCGTTGATGGCCGCGGCTTCAAGCTGCAGGGCTATGAGAACGGCTACTTCATGGGCGGCTGCCTGTTCGACGAGGTCACGCCGTCGATGCGGATCTACCAGGAGGAAATCTTCGGCCCGGTCTTATCGGTGGTGCGCGCCAAGGATTATGAGGAGGCGCTGCGCCTGCCTTCCGAGCATGAATACGGCAACGGCGTCGCAATCTTCACCCGCGATGGCGATACCGCGCGCGATTTCACCAGCCGCGTGGAAGTGGGTATGGTGGGCGTCAACGTGCCGATCCCGGTGCCCTTGGCGTACTACACTTTCGGCGGTTGGAAACGTTCCGGCTTCGGCGATCTCAACCAGCATGGACCCGACTCGATCCGCTTCTACACCAAGACCAAGACCGTCACGTCGCGCTGGCCGTCAGGAATTAAGGAAGGCGCTGAATTCGTGATTCCGACCATGAAGTAGGGATTTTTGCTACTGTGCCGACGATGCGAGCAGGGATGATCAGCGCGCAAGCCGCACTTGCGGCCGCCTGTCTCATTTTTCTTGCCGGCTGCGACGTCGGCCGCTTCGGCTCGACCAACGGTGCTTCACCCCCCGCGGTCGCCGTTGCCGCGGCTCCCGAAAAGCCGGCGCCGCCGCCCGTGGACATGGCCGGTCGGTGGCTCCTCGCCTCGACCGACGGCCGCAAATGCGGAATGACGTTTACCACCGCGTCGCCTGCTAACGCCTCGGCAAGCGCGCCGGGAAAGATAGCGCCCGAAGGCGGATGTCCGGGTAAGTTCTTTACCAGCCGCAGCTTTATCTTCGACCAGAGCGGTTCGCTGGTGATCCGCGACCACACCGGCGCGCCGTTGGGACAACTCAGCTTTGCAGGCTCCGGCCGCTTCGACGGCCAGGGCACGGACGGGCAAACGTTGTCGCTCACCCGGTAGGGCGGATTAGCGCAGCGTAATCCGCCTGCAAGGCACAACGGCGGATTACGCTGCGCTAATCCGCCCTACGGCGCTCGGGGCCAAACCGCCGGGCCGCTCAGTTCAGCCGATTGGGGCGCTCATCATCCGCGCTTTCGGAGCGAAGGCCCGGCGTGATCGAGGTCGCTGCGGTCGGCGCCGAGGCGGCAGCGGTAGCCTCGGCCTGCTGCCGCGCCTGCTCGAGATCGCGCCGGGCGTGATCGCGATGGGCGATCCACCCGAACGGCAGGCTCCCCAGATAGGCCAGAGTGCCGAGCGTCAGCACTGCCCACGGGTAGCTGATCAACAGCGCAAAGAACAGTACGGCCACGATGACGACCGGCAAGACGAGCTCCGGCTCGACGCGCTTGCCGAGCTGCTTGCCGGAGAACACCGGAATGGTCGAAACCATCACGAATGCTACGGCGAGCGTGTAAAGGAATGTCAGCCAGATCAGCGGCGTGCCGTTCGGCACATCGAGAAAGCTCGCATAGATCGGCAGCAGCACCGTGATCGCGCCAGCCGGCGCCGGCATGCCGACGAAGAAATTGCCGGCCCAGGAAGGACGGTTCGGATCGTCGACCATCACGTTGAAGCGGGCCAGCCGCAATCCGGCGCAGATCGCGAAGATCAGCACGGCGATCCAGCCCACCGAGCGCAGCTCGCGCAGCCCCCAGAAATACAGGATCAGCGCCGGCGCCACGCCGAAATTGACGAAATCGGCGAGGCTGTCGAGCTCGGCGCCGAAGCGCGACGTCCCCTTGAGCATGCGCGCCAAGCGCCCGTCGAGACCGTCGAGGATCGCGGCGAACACAATGGCGTAGAGGGCGACGTCGAACCGCCCCTCGAAGCCCATGCGGATCGCGGTGAGCCCGGCGCATAGCGCGAGCAGCGTGATCACGTTGGGCACGAGCGTGCGCACCGGAATCTGGCGAAAGCGCCGGCGCTTCGTCTCGGGGCGGTCAGGCTCGAAAGGTTGAAAGACCATGCCGGCAATATAGCCTCGCGACGCCCGCGCCGCCACCGCCGGGTTCACTCATTCCGGAAAGGGTAGTGAGCAACAAGGAACGTCGCGCCGAGCGGATTGTCTTCGACGCCGTCCTCGGTCTCCGCCCGGCGGGAGGACAATCAGCCGCAGGCGGGCGCGCCGTTCGAGGTGCACGTGCACAAGAGCCGCAGCTTCGCGTAGCCGGCGAGCTCCATAGGTAATTATCAGCAAAGTTGGAGACATCCGATGTTTGGGCATGCCTCATCCGGCCCGATACGAGCGTCCGGGATCGGTCAGCCGCAAGTCCGCAAGAATCGTTTCCCCGGCGATGGCGGTCTGGCCCTCGGCCACCAGCGGCTTCACCCCTTCGGGCAGATAGACATCGAGGCGCGAGCCGAAGCGGATCATGCCAAAACGCTCGCCGGCGGCCAATGTCTGCCCTTTCTGCACCCACGACACGATTCGCCGCGCCACGAGCCCTGCAATCTGCACCACCCCGATCCGCGCCCCGCCGGTTGTGATGACGAGGGAATTGCGCTCGTTGTCCTCGCTCGCCTTGTCGAGCTCGGCATTCACGAACTTTCCGGGGCGATACACGATCTGCTCGACGCGGCCGGCGGCGGGGCAACGGTTGATGTGGCAATCGAACACGCTCATGAAGATCGAGACCCGCGGCAATGGGCGCGCCCCGAGGCCCATCTCGGCCGGCGGCAGCGCGTTGGTCACGCGCGCAACCCGTCCGTCGGCCGGCGCGACGACGATACCCTCGCGCTGCGGCGTGACCCGGACCGGATCGCGGAAGAATAGCGCGCACCAGACGGTCAACGCGGTCCCGATCCAGCCGAGCGGCGTCCATATCCAGAACAGTACGAGGCTGGCGAACGCAAACGTGCCGATGAACGGATAGCCTTCCGGGTGAATCGGCGGAACCTGCGCACGGATCGAGGCCAGGACGGACATCGGTTACTCGGCGGCAACGGGCGGCAGCGACGGTGCGACCGCTTCCTCGATCACCGGCGGCTCGCGGTTGGGCGCGACCACATCGTCCTCGACCCGCGCAAGCAGCTCGCGCGCTTCCTCGGCCTCCCGCTGCCTATTCCACATGCTCGCGTAAAGCCCCCCGCGCGCCAGCAATTGATGGTGCATGCCGCGCTCCGCGATGATCCCTTGATCGAGCACGATGATCTCGTCGGCACCAACGATGGTCGACAATCGGTGCGCGATCACCAAGGTCGTCCGGTTGCGGGAGACCCGCTCGAGGGCGTCCTGGATCTCTCGCTCGGTATGGCTGTCGAGGGCGGAGGTCGCCTCGTCTAGTACCAGAATCGGCGGACCCTTGAGGATGGTGCGGGCAATGGCGACGCGCTGCTTCTCCCCGCCGGAGAGTTTCAAGCCCCGCTCACCCACCTCGGTCTCATAGCCTTTTGGCGCCAAGCGGATGAACGCGTCGATCTGTGCCAGCCGTGCCGCCTCCTCCACCTCCACGTCGCTCGCCTCCCAGCGTCCGTAGCGGATGTTGTAGCGGATGGTGTCGTTGAACAGGACGGTGTCCTGCGGAACCATGCCGATCGACTGGCGCAACGATTTTTGCGTGACGTCGCGGATATCCTGACCGTCGATCAGAATGCGGCCGCCGGTCGTCTCGTAGAAACGAAAGAGCAGCCGCGAAATGGTCGACTTGCCGGCGCCCGAGGGTCCGACGATCGCGACGGTGCGGCCGGCCGGCACCTCGAAGCTGATGCCGCGCAGGATCGGGCGCTCGGCTTCGTAGGCAAAGGCCACGTTCTCGAAGCGGATCGTCCCCTTGGCGATGGCGAGCGGCGCGGCGTCCGGCCGGTCCTTGATCTCGGGCTCGCGCGCAAGAATCTTGAACATCGATTCGATGTCGATCACCGCCTGTTTGATCTCGCGATAGACCATGCCCATGAAATTGAGCGGCTGGTAAAGCTGGATCATCATCGCATTGATCATCACGAAATCGCCTACCGTGTTGGTGCCGCGACGAATGCCGTAGGCGCACATCACCATGGTGCCGGCGAGCCCCGCGGTGAAAATCACCGCCTGGCCGGCATTGAGCACGGCGAGCGACGTATAGGCCTTCACGCTCGCGGACTCATAGCGCGCCATCGACTTGTCGTAGCGCTGGGCCTCGCGCTCTTCGGCGCTGAAATATTTGACCGTCTCGTAGTTGAGCAGCGAGTCGATCGCCTTGGTGTTGGCGTCGGTGTCGCTGTCGTTCATCTTGCGGCGGATGCCGATGCGCCACTCCGTCGCGTGGTAGGTGTAGAGCGTGTACACCGCGACCATCGCCACGATGGCGAGCACGTAGCGCCAGTCGAACTGCCACAGCAGAACCGGGACGATGAGCGCGAGCTCGACGATGGTCGGGATCAATTGCAGGATCACCATCCGCACGATGATCTCGATGCCGTTGCGGCCGCGCTCGAGCACGCGTGTCAGACCACCGGTCTTGCGCTCGAGATGAAAGCGCAGCGAAAGCTCGTGCATATGCTCGAAGGTCCGCATCGCCAGACGTCGGACCGCATGCATCGCGACCTTGGCGAACATGCCGTCGCGGAACTGGGTGAACAGCGCCATCAAGACGCGCGTGCCGCCATAGGCCAGCGTCAACACGATCGGCGCGGCCAAGACCCAGGCCAACCAGCCGGTCGCCGTGGCCGGCACATCGCCACGGCCACTCAAGGCGTCGGTCGCCCACTTGAAGGTGAAAGGAACCGCGAGCGTGGCGACTTTAGCCAGCACCATCAGCACCAGCGCCAGTACGACGCGCAGCCTCAGATCGGCCCGGTCCGCTGGCCAAATGTAGGGCCAAAGGTGGACCAGCGTCGCGATTTCAGCGTCACGCTCGGCAGAGACCTCGCGCTGGTGCGCGTGTGCCGGCCGCACATAACTATCGGTCATCGGCAATTCCGTTTCATGACGGCCGCAAGCCGACCGCCCACGCGTCATATAGAGGGATTCTTCCGCGTAATCACCCCGATCGGAGACGGACCGTCACGTAAGGGCCGGAGAATCGGCCGATTTTTTGCTTTAACGCAGATTCGAAATCACCGCGCCAAGCGCCGGCCCCGCCTGCGACAATAGCTTGCGCCCGCAGCGCACAGGTGCAATGTCGAGGGACATGAGCAAGATCAATACGGTATGCGTCTATTGCGGATCGGGGGCCGGAACCAATCCGGCGTTCGTGGAGGCAGCCCGTAGACTGGGGCGGATTCTCGCCGAAGATCGGGTGGCGCTCGTCTATGGCGGTGGGTCCGTCGGGCTGATGGGGGCGCTTGCCAATGCGGTCCTCGACCACGGCGGTACCGTCACCGGCGTCATTCCGGAATTTCTTACCGGACGCGAGCAGATGCTCAGCCGCGTCCAGGAGGTCATCGTCACCCGCGACATGCACGAACGCAAGCGCATCATGTTCGAGCGGGCGGACGCCTTCGTCGCCCTGCCCGGCGGTATCGGCACGCTCGAGGAACTCGTCGAGCAGATGACCTGGGCGCAGCTCGGCCGGCACAAGAAGCCGATCCTGATTGCCAACATCGACCGGTTCTGGGACCCGCTCTGCGCCTTGCTCGACCACATGACGAGCCTGGAATTCGTCCGCTCCGGACTCTCGATCAACCTGCTGATGGTCGAGCGCGTCGAGAGCATCTTGCCGAAGCTCAGGCATGCGGCCCTTGCGGTTTCCGAAGCCGACCAGGCGATGCAGCGGGCTGCCGCAGATCGGATGTGAACGCGGGCGTCGCCGGTTTACAGGAGCGCATCGGTCCTCGTCACTTGCCGTTTTGCAGGAACGTCACCGCCTCGATGCGGTTGCCGTCCGGATCGCGGATGAAGGCGGCGTAATAACCGTCACCGTGCTGCGGCCGCAGGCCGGGCGCGCCGTCCGAAATCCCGCCGCCGAGCAGCGCCGCGGCGTGGAACGCGTCGACCGCCTCGGGGCTGCGCGCGCGCAGGCACACATGCGCCCCGCTCTCGGGCGCGATCGCCTCCATCGCGGCGCGGTGATTGAGCCAAAGCTCCGGATATTTCTTGCCGAACCCGACGGTCGCCGGCCGCGTCTCGAGCCTCGCCAGCCCGATAGTGCCGAGCAGCATTTCATAGAAGCGCGTCGCGCACGCCAGATCACGCACGACGATGGAGACATGATCGATCATCTAAAAACCTCAGGCAGGCGCGCCGGTCTTGACCAGCTTGTAGATGATCGAGTCCATCAGAGCCTCGAAGGAGGCGTCGATCACGTTCGGCGATACGCCGACCGTGGTCCAGCGCTCGCCCCGCTCGTCCTCGCTCTCGATCAGCACCCGTGTCACCGCTTCGGTCCCGGCGTTGAGGATGCGGACGCGATAATCGCTCAGCTTCAAGCCGTCGATATAGCGCTGGTACTTGCCAAGGTCCTTGCGCAACGCGACGTCCAGCGCATTGACCGGGCCATTGCCTTCGGCCGCCGAGATCAAGATTTGCTCGTCGACCTTCACCTTGACCACGGCCATGGCCACGGTGACCCGGCTGCCCAGCGCGTTGAAACGCTGCTCGACATTGACATCGAACTGCTCGACCGAAAAGTAATCCGGCACGCGACCGAGCACGCGCCGCGCCAGCAACTCGAACGACGCATCCGCGGCCTCGTAGGCGTAGCCCCTGGCTTCGCGCTCCTTCACCTCCTCGAGCAGCCGCGCGACCTTTGGGTCATCCTTGTCGACGACGATACCCAGTTGCTCCAGGTCGGCGAGCATGCCGATACGCTCGAGCCCCGCCAAAACGTTCGACTTGCCCGCCTGCTCCGAGACCAGGACCCGGCGCCGGTTGCCGACGGTCTCGGGCCGCACGTGCTCGTAGGTGGCGGGCTCCTTGAGGATCGCCGAAGCATGGATGCCGGCCTTAGTGGCGAAAGCGCTCTCGCCGACGTAGGGGGCGTGGCGGTTCGGCGCGCGGTTGAGCATCTCGTCGAGGGTGCGAGAGACGCGCACGAGGTCTTTCAGCTTGTCGTCCGACACGCCGATCTCGAATTTTTCCGCGAAGGACGGCTTCAGCTTGAGGGTTGGGATGATGGAGACGAGATTGGCATTGCCGCAGCGCTCGCCGAGCCCATTGAGCGTCCCCTGGATCTGGCGCGCGCCCGCGCGCACCGCCGCAAACGTGTTGGCCACGGCCTGCTCGGTGTCGTTATGCGCGTGGATGCCCACGTGATCGCCGGGAATGTGCTTGACTACCTCGGTGACGATCTCTTCGACCTCATCTGGCAGGGTACCGCCGTTGGTGTCGCACAGCACGACCCAGCGTGCGCCTTCCGCATAGGCGGCCTTGGCGCAGGCGAGCGCGTAAGTCGCGTTGGCCTTGTAGCCGTCGAAGAAGTGCTCGCAGTCGACCATCGTCTCGCGGCCTTGCGCCTTCGCGGCGCCCACACTGTCGCGGATCGAGGCAATGTTCTCCTCGTTAGTCGTCTCGAGCGCCACCCGCACGTGATAGTCCCAAGCCTTGGCGACGAAGCAGATAGCGTCGGCCTTGGCGTCCAGCACCGCCCGCAGCCCCGGATCATTCGACGTGGAACGTCCCGGCCGCCGGGTCATGCCGAAGGCGGTGAAGGTCGCGCCGAACCGGCGCGGCTCGGCAAACAGTTGCGTGTCGGTCGGATTGGCGCCCGGATAGCCGCCCTCGACATAGTCGATGCCGAGATCGCCGAGCATCGCCGCGATCGTGAGCTTGTCGGTCAAGGTGAAATCAACACCGTTCGTCTGCGCGCCGTCGCGCAGGGTCGTGTCGAACAGATAGAGGCGCTCCTTGGGCATGGCGCGTCAGGTCCAATAATGAAGGTAAATGTAGGTCGCGATGATCAGCGCCGCGATCAGCACGACGAACTTGAGCCCGATATAGTAGCGCCAATGGCGGGGGAACGGCGTGTCAGGACGTTTCATCCGGTGCACTCCTCACTGCGCTAGCTGTTAAGTGTGCTGAAGGGGATTTGTACGTCGTCCCGGGCAACCCAAGTCGGATGTTTCCGACTTGGGTCAATGAAAGTTTGCCGAAGTCGGGAACACCCGACTTCGGTGTGCCCGGGACCCATCTCTCCACTAGTTCCGAGAGCCGGAATTCGATCTGTCGAGCACCACGCAGCGCGGAGGCCGCTGCCAAATGGGTCCCGGGCACAAGGCCCGGGATGACGGCCGAGCTCGCGGGGCGGCATTTGCTTCATCGCGCGACCTCCCATGTCGTGCCTTCCTTGGAATCCTTCAGCACCACCCCCATGGCGGCAAGCTCGTCACGGATGCGGTCGGCTTCGGCGAAATCTTTTGCCCCACGCGCCGCCTTGCGCGCATCGATCAAGGCTTCAACCTGGGACGCGTCGATCCCGCGCGCCGCCTGCCGGCGCGCCGCCCACTGCGCGGCGCTCTCTCGGAAGAAACCAAGCATACGCAGGGATCCGCCCAATTCTTCACCGGCAATTCGGTCGCCCCCTTGCGCGAGATTGCGAAGCGCATGCAAGGCGGCGATCGCTTGCGGCGTGTTGAGGTCGTCGCAGAGCGCCGCCAAAACTTCGCCCCCGACGGTATCAGCAGTCACGGCGGCGGCGGCCGCATACCAATCGTCCAGCATCTTCCAACTTTCCTCGAGCCCGCGCGTCGTCCAGTCGATCGGCTGGCGGTAGTGCGTGCGCAGCATGTTGAGGCGGATCACCTCGCCCGGCCAATCGCACAAGATCTCCCGCATGGTCACGAAGTTGCCGAGCGACTTCGACATCTTGTCGCCTTCGACCTGCAGGAAGCCGTTGTGCATCCAATAGCGTGCCATCACGGGCGTGTGGAACGCGCAGCGTGACTGCGCGATCTCGTTCTCGTGGTGCGGAAACACCAGATCGATACCGCCGCCGTGGATGTCGAAGGTTTCGCCAAGATGCTTCCAGGCCATCGCCGAGCACTCGATGTGCCAGCCGGGCCGGCCCGGCGTGGCGATCCCGCCCGGCGACGGCCATGCCGGCTCGGCCGGCTTCGACGGCTTCCACAACACGAAATCCATCGGGTCGCGCTTGTAGGGAGCAACGTCGACACGCGCGCCGGCGATCATCTCATCGAGCGGACGTTTGGACAGCTTGCCGTAATCGGGCATCGAGGGCACCCTGAACAGCACGTGCTCCTCCGCCACATAGGCGTGGTCTGAGCGGAGCAGCCGCTCGATCAGCACCTTCATCTCGTCGATATGCTCGGTCGCCCGCGGCTCGACCGTCGGCGGGAGGCAGCCCATCGCCGCGACGTCCTCCTGGTAGTTCTTGAGGGTCTCCTCGGTCACGGTCCGGATCGGCACGCCACGCTCGGCAGCGCGCGCGTTGATCTTGTCGTCCACGTCGGTGATGTTGCGCACGTAGGTGACCGCCCGCTCGCCATAAAGGTGACGCAGCAGCCGAAACAGCACGTCGAACACGATCGCTGGCCGGGCATTGCCGATATGGGCAAAATCGTAGACCGTGGGCCCGCACACATACATGCGCACGCGCGCGGGATCGAGCGGCTCGAAGGGCCGCTTTTCACGGGACAATGTATCGTGGAGCTTGAGCTGCATGGACACCCCTGGCTCGGCTGGCCGGGCGTCCATTTGTCTCGACGGAGAAAAGACGGCCGCAGCCAGCGTTAAGCGCTAGCGAATAATCTCCCGGCAAATGCAGGCAGGCCGACGGTTCATGGCGCGCACAATGGGCAAGCGCGCCCGGATCGTCAAGTGTCCTCATGCACTTAATCGTTATCATGCGCCGGACGCCGGCCTCGTCGGCTTGCTGTGCGAGGTATTATGTTGCCTCGCTTTCCGAATCGGGCTACGAGCGCAGCCACGACGGAAACCAACAGCCGATTCGCCTCTCAGGGCGGTTAACGCGTCCGTAACGGCTTTAGTGGCATTCTATCCATCGGTACTCAGTCACGGTACCAATCCAAACAGCGAGCGCCTCCAATGCGCACAATGCTTGCCGCGTTGATCGTCTTTGTTTTTGGCCCGCTTTCGGCTCAAGCCGAAAAACGCGTCTTCGTTATCGCCAATAACACCGACTACGGGGTCGACCGATGTCTGTCGAGCGGCGCAGCCTGCGGCGCCGCGGTGGCGACCGCCTACTGCCGCTCGCGCGAGTTCGCCGAGGCCATTTCCTACCGCAAGGTCGACCGTGACGACATAACGGGCGGCGTGCCGGCGAGCGGGGGCGCGGCCTGCCGCAGCAGCCTCTGCGAGGACTTTGTCGCAATCGAGTGCACCCGCTAATCGGCGCTCCTTGACGGCGAGCCGGCGGCCCGTTCGCCGGAACATTCGCTAACCGTTTGAAAGGGCGTTGGCCTTTGCTTCCCACGCCAAGGCGTGCGCGACGATGGTCTCGAGGTCGTCGAGACGGGGCTTCCAATCGAGCGTCGCCTTGATGCGCTCGGCCCGCGCAACGAGCTCGGCTGGATCGCCGGGCCGCCGCGGCGCCACCTTGACCTGAAAATCGACGCCGGCAACTTTCTTCACCGCCGCGATCACTTCGCGCACGGTGTAGCCGTGGCCATAGCCGCAGTTGAGCACGAGACTGGCACCGCCCCCTTCGAGGTAGGCGAGCGCGAGCAAGTGGGCCTGCGCGAGGTCGGAGACGTGTATGTAGTCGCGAATGCAGGTGCCGTCGCGGGTCGGGTAGTCGATCCCGTAGAGTTCCATGCCCGGCCGCGCGCCCAATGCGGCCTGGCTCGCGATCTTGATCAAATGCGTTGCCTGCGGCGTCGATTGACCGGAGCGCGCCTGCGGGTCCGCGCCGGCGACGTTGAAATAGCGCAGCGCGACGGAGCGAAGCCCGTGCGCGGCGCCGGCGTCACGCAGCATGACCTCCGTCATCAGCTTAGACGAGCCGTATGGGGAGATCGGCCGCAGCGGCGCGTCCTCGCCGATCGGGCTCTCGGGAGGATCGCCATAGACGGCGGCGGTCGACGAGAAGATAAACTGTGAAACGCCGTGCGCTACGGCGGTTGCGATCAATCCGCGGGATTTTACAGTATTGTTAAGATAATATTTCAACGGATTGGCGACCGATTCCGGCACGATGATCGATCCGGCAAAATGGATGATCGCGCGAACGTTGAAGCGACGAATGACGTCGGCGACCAGCGCTTCGTCACCGCAGTCCCCCTCGATGAGTTGCACGCGAGCAGGCACCGCCCGGCGAAATCCCGTGCTCAAGTCGTCGAGAACCAAAACCTCCTGCCCGGCATCGAGCAGAGCAAGGACCATGTGGCTGCCGATGTAGCCGGCTCCGCCAGTGACGAGCACGGTCACGGTGCCTCCATCAGTTCATCCGGACGAACAAACGACTCGCGGGAACGAACCTCGCCTACGATGCAATCGGGAATCGCCGTGCAACCGACGAACCCTATCTCTCCACCCAATCGGCACATTTGGCGACCGGGTCGCTGCCGCCCCAAGGCATGATCGGAACCGAGGAGGTCGAGTTCTTCGGTGACCCCTCGATCAGCTTGTCCGAGTAGACCATGTAGACCAGCACATTGCGCTTGGTGTCGCAGCCGCGCACGATCTGCATCTTCTTGAAGAACAGCGAACGGCGCTGGCGGAACATGTCCTCGCCTTGCTCGAATTTGGCTTTGAAGCGGATCGGCCCGATTTGGCGGCAGGAGAGCGAAATATCGGAAACCTCCTCGGCCACGCCCAGCCAGCCCTTGAGCCCGCCCTTCTCGGGCACCGTGAAGTGGCAGGCGACCCCCTCGACCTGCGGATCGTCGAGGCCGTAGGTCGCAAGCTTGTCGTTCGGCGTCAGCAGCTTGAACACCGTCGACCGCTTGAAGATGAGGTCCGGCTCATCGGCCGCCCGTGCTGCCGCGACCGACAGAACGGTAGCCAATGCCGTGACCGATGCCAGCACAGATCGCCGCACCCTATTCGCCGAATGGTTCCTTCGCATGAATCCCTCGCAGTGCTGCCATGCCTGTCACGCCGAGATGGTGGCCCCGCGCGAGGAATGACAGAGGCCAGCACCGAGCGCCACCGAAAGACCGCTTCGGGCTATTTCGTGGCGAGCGCGATCGCTTCCGCAAGGATGTCGGGATCGCCGATGTGGTTTGCCAGGATGAGCACGAGCTTGGCATCGAGATCCGCCGCCTGCTGCTCGTTCAATCCACGCCGGGCTTCCACCAAAGCCACAAAGGCGGCATCCGGGTCGGGGAACCGGGACTGGGTGATCAGTTTCGGCATGGAACTTTCCGGGCCTTTCCGAGCTGGTTGTTCCGCTGATGCGCGAAAGTACTTGCAGGTCTTTGCCGTGCGCGTAGTCGCGGGCGGCAAGTAGACGGAACGTCTGTCTAAGTACAAAAACAAGTTATGGAACCAAAAAGCAAGGGCGGGGTTCCCCACCGTGTCGCGACCATTCGCGAAGAGGAGACCCTGATGACCGCCTCGGCAGTCCGCGCGATGTTTCGGTCGCATCCGGCCCAGCCCGCGCATGGCGACATGATCAGCCGCTGCATCGACGCCTGCTTCAACTGCGTTGAGACGTGCACGGCCTGCGCCGACGCATGCCTGTCCGAGGACAAGGTCGACCGGCTGGTCGCGTGCATCCGCCTCAATCTCGACTGCGCCGCCGTCTGCGGCGCCACCGGCAGCATTCTTGCCCGCGCCAACAAGGCCGGCATGCGTCAATTGCTGGAGGCCCAGCTCACGACCTGCATCGCCTTCTGCCGCGGCTGCGCCGGCGAGTGCAACCGTCATGCCGAGGCGCATAAGCACTGCCGCGTGTGTGCCGAGGCTTGCCTCGCCTGCGCGCAAGCCTGCGACGAGATGCTGGCAACGCTGCGCATGCCGGCGTGACCGGCCTCAGAAGCCGCGCGCGCGGTCGCGGGCTTTGCGGATGTTGTCCGCGTCGTAGCTGCGCCAGCGCGCGCACAGGTGCTGGTCCGGCCGCAGCAGATAGGTGGCGCCCGGCGTGGCGTCGAAACGCTGCGTGAACAGACCGGCTTTGTCCAAGAAATCCTCGCCGAGCACGGTGAGCTTGATGTCGTCGGGAGGGCTCGGGCGGGCGCCGTTCTTGACGTGAAGGACCTCGAAGCCGCCGCGCAGATGCTCCAACAGATGTCCGCTCGCGCCTTGCCGATCAAAAATCGGCGCATCGGGAACCGGCGCGCCGAGCCGCGCCGACCCGGCGAACGGCCCCGCATCGGGGGTGGACAGCGGCGTGTCATAGACGGTCGCCACCGAGAGCCTGCCGGAATTGACCATGCTGCGGGCAAACTCCGCCCGCGCCGCCAGGCCGAGCACCGCATTGCGCAACCGCCGCTCCGCGCCCGAATGCGGCGCGATGAAATCGGTTGAGCGCGTCGAGTGGCCGATGTTCTCGTCGGCCGCCTGTCCGCGCTCGAGCTCATAGCTGTCGAGCAGCCCGGCGCCGGCCTGTCCCTGAATCACCGCGGCGAGCTTCCAAGTCAGATTCTCCGCGTCCTGGACGCCCGAATTGGCCCCGCGCGCGCCGAACGGCGAAACCTGGTGCGCGGCGTCGCCGACAAAGATGACGCGCCCGTGCACGAAGCGGTCGAGCCGGCGGCAATTGAACCGGTAGATCGAGACCCATTCGAGTGCGAACTCACGCTCGCCCAGCATTTTGCGCAGGCGCGGGATGACCCGTTCCGGCTGCCGCTCCGCCTCCACGTCGGCATCGGGCCCAAGCTGCAGGTCGATCCGCCAGCTATCGTCACCCTGCTTGTGCATCAATGCCGACTGACCGGAGTGGAACGTGGGATTAAACCAGAAACGCCGTTCGGTCGGGAAATCGGCCGCCATGCGGATATCGGCGATCAAAAACTTGTCCTCGAACGTCACGCCGGAAAAGCCGAGCCCGAGCTGATCGCGCACGCTCGACCGCGCGCCGTCGGCGGCGATCAGCCATTCGGCGGCGATACTGTAGGGCCCCTCAGGCGTGTCGATGCGGACCAGCACGTGATCATTATGGCGCTCGATCCCGACGACCTTGTTCTTCCAACGCAGGTCGACGTTTGCGACCTCGAGTGCGCGATCGACCAGCGCTTTCTCGACCGCATATTGCTGCAGGTTGATGAAGGCCGGCATCTTGTGTCCGTCCTCCGGCAACAGATCGAAGGAATAGACAAGGTCCTCGCCTCGGAACACCTTGCCGAGCTTCCAGGTGACGCCTTGGGCAACGAGCTGCTCGCCAAGGCCGAGCCGGTCAAGAATCTCCAGCGTCCGCTTCGACCAGCAGATGGCGCGCGACCCCTCCCCGATCTGGTCGGCGTCGTCCAGCAGCACCACCGGAATCCCGCGCAACGCAAAATCAATCGCCGCCGTCAGGCCGACCGGCCCGGCGCCGACCACGACCAGCGGGTGGCGCGCCGGCGAGCCCGCATCCTGATCGCGGGAACGCCGGTAGGCGTAATGATGCATCGTCTTGCGCGGGGTGGTCACTTGATGGGCGCTCGGCGCCATGGCGGGCATCTCGGGATAAAACTGAGTCACGTTCGGCGTCAACGCTACACCAATTTTCTGCCCCCCGCCTAGAACGAGATCAAGCGCGAGGCGACCCGTCCCCGACCGATGCACCATCGGTTCCGGCCGCTATCCAATTGACTCAGGATCAGGGGCCTGCACGCAATCCAGACTCTCCAACCGAGATTAGATAGCTTGTCTCGCCGAATCGGCACGCATCACGCGATTTGTAGAAATGGTAAGCGATGCGCCCTTGGCATTCGATTTCGCACGGATCGGCCGAGGTGTCTGACTCTGCTGTCTTAGCTATTTTGCTGAACTCCTTACTTGGGGCGTCGCATCCCGACACGGATCGGGGCGCAAGAGAAGTGCCGGCGTCCATGATGCAACGCTGCCATTGAACCTGTCTGCCTGCGGCGGTAAGGTTCTGCGTCCACAGTAAGTAGGACTTTTTTCAGGAGAGATGCCATGCCCATCTACATCTCGCGTGGTCGATTCACTTCAGATGCAGTCAAGGGCTTGCTGGCCAAACCCGAAAATCGCGAGGAAGCGGTCGCCAGTCTCTTTAAGAGCGTAGGAGGTAGGCTCATCGGTTGGTACCTGACCTTCGGCCGTCATGATTGGCTGGTCATTGGCGAGTTCCCCGATGAGAAGGCCGCAGCCTCTGGGGTACTGGCTGCTGCCGCAGGAGGCAGTCTGTCTGAAATCGAGACCACCGTCGCTATGACAGCGAAAGATGCCGCAGCCACCTTCGAAGCTGCCGGGAAGGCAGCAAGGGGCTTCAGGAGCGCCGGGCGCTCGTAAGGTTCGGGCGAGATTTTTCAGTCGAGGCAAAATATCGGCGCCCATCTTGGACGCCGAGCATTCCCTGCGTCGCCGGGTGTCGGCCGAATGGGCGTCACGACCCCTGCAGCGCCGCCCACATCTCGCGGTCGCGCTCGGCGGTCCAGATCACCGGCCACTCAATACCGCGCGCCTCGTCATAGGCGCGCGAGACGTTGAACGGCAGGCAATGCTCGTAGATCGCAAAGCTTGCGAACTTCGGGTCCATCACCTCGCGCGCTGCGTCGAACGCCTCCTTGAGCGAGCGGCCCTTGGCGACGCTGTCGCGCGCCGAGGCAAACAGCGTCGAGACGAAATCGCGCGTCATCGCAATCCCATCCGCGACCTGATCGGCATGCGCGAGCGACGCGCCACGCCCGGGCACCAAGGCCTTCGGCCGCAGCTCCGCGAGGTGGTCGAGGGTCGTCGGCCAGTCGGTGAAATGCGCATCGCCGCAATAGCAAGCCGATTGATATTCGACGAGATCGCCGGAGAACACGACGCCGGCATCGGGAACGAACGCGAGCACGTCGCCCGCGGTATGGGCGCGACCGACATGCATGATCCGCACCTCACGGCGGCCGAGCCAGACCGAGAGCTGCTGCGGAAACGTGATGGTCGGCCAGGTCAGCCCCGGAATGCTCTCGACCGCGCGGAAAAGGCGCGGGAAGCGGCCGATCTCCGAATCCATGTCCTGTTGGCCGCGCTCGGCGATCAATCCGAGCGTAGCGTCGGAAGCGAGAATCTCGGCCCCCGTATAGGCCGAGGCGCCGAGCACGCGCACCGCGTGATAATGCGTGAGCAGCAGATATTTGATGGGTTTGTCAGTGACCTTGCGCACCCGCTCGATCACCTCGTGCGCCATCACCGGCGTTGCCTGCGCGTCAACCACCATCACGGAATTGTCGCCGACGATCACCCCCGAATTGGGGTCGCCCTCGGCGGTGAAGCCGTAGAGGCCGGGGCCGATCTGATCAAAGGAGATCTTCTTCTCGGCCGTGTCGTTGCTGGAAGCGAAGCCTTTGCTCATCAGGTCCTCTCTTTCGCCCCGACTGATAGCGCATTTGCGCTACGGCGTCGCCGTGTAGCGCACTACCTCTTGCTCGATGGCGCCGAAGATGGACCGCCCTTGCGCGTCAAGCATCTCGATACGGACGCGATCACCGAAGTGGAGGAACGGCGTCTGCGGCGCGCCGGAACGGATGGTCTCGACCGAGCGAATTTCCGCGATGCAGGAATAGCCGACCCCGCCCTGCGGCACCGGCCGACCGGGACCGCCGTCGGCGTCACGGTTCGACACGGTGCCTGAGCCGACGATCATCCCGGGCGCAATCGGCCGCGTTTTGGCGGCATGGGCGATCAGCGTCGGAAAATCGAACGTCATATCGACGCCGGCGTTCGGCCGGCCGAACGGCTCGCCGTTGACGAAGCTCAACAGCGGGAGATCGACCTTGCCGCCGTCGAAGGCTGCGCCAAGCTCGTCGGGCGTGACCGCGACCGGCGAGAACGCCGTCGGCGCCTTGGTCTGCAGGAAGCCAAAGCCCTTGGCGAGCTCGGCTCCGATGAGATTACGCAGACTTGTATCGTTGACGAGCATCAGCAATTTGATCGCATCCTTGGCCTGCGCCGGGGTCGCGCCCTGCGCGACTTGGCCGGTGACCACCGCGACCTCGGCCTCGAAATCGACGCCCCAGGCTTCGTCGCCAACGATGATCGGATCACGCGAGCCCCAAAAACCGTCTGAGCCGCCGCGATACATCAGCGGATCGGTCCAGAACGAGCCCGGCAGCTCCGCTCCCCTCGCCCGGCGCACCAATTGCACGTGATTGACGTAGGCCGACCCGTCGACCCAACCGAACGAGCGCGGCAGCGGCGAGGCGCAGGTCTTCGGATCGAAGTGGATGTGGGCGATCCGCCCGGCCTCGAGCGCGTTGGCGAGCTCATGCAATCGCGGCTCCGCTGCCGGCCAATCGTCGAGCGCCGCCTGCAACGTCGGCGCAACCGCCGAAGCGTCCGCCGCGCTGGTCAAATCGCGCGAGACGACGAGGAGCCGCCCGTCGCGCCCGTGCTTGAGCGAGGCAAGCTTCATGTCGCTATTCCGGATCGCGGCGGTTCGGCTTGAAGTGCTTTTTCAGGCCGGCCCAACAGTCGATGTAATCGTCCTGACGCACATCGAGGTTTGCCGCGTATTGCGTAACGCGCTGGCGGAAGCGCGTCTCGAACATGAACGCCAGGGTCGGTCCGAGCTTCACCGGCTTGAGCTCCACATTGCTCGCATGCTCGAACGCGTCATGGTCGGGCCCGTGCGGCAGCATCGTATTATGCAGGCTGAAGCCCCCCGGCACAAAACCCTCGGGCTTGGCGTCGTAGACCCCATACACCAGCCCCATGAATTCCGACATGATATTGCGATGATACCAGGGCGGCCGAAACGTGTTCTCGGCCACCGCCCACCGCTCGGGGAAGATCACGAAGTCGATATTAGCGGTGCCGGGCGTCTCCGACGGCGAGGTCATCACCGTGTAGATCGACGGATCCGGATGATCGAACAGGAGCGCGCCGACCGGCGAATAGCGCCGCAGATCATATTTGTAGGGTGCGTAGTTGCCGTGCCAGGCCACCACGTCGATCGGCGAATGCCCGACCTCGGTCTTGAACAGCTCGCCGCCCCATTTCACGAACAGCGTGCACGGATCCTCGCTGTCCTCGTAGGCCGCGACCGGCGTCAGGAAATCCCGGGCATTGGCGAGGCAATTCGCGCCGATCGGACCACGGCCCGGCAGGGCGAAGGCACCGCCGTAGTTCTCACAGACATAGGCCCGTGCCGGACCATCGATCAGCTCAACCCGAAAGATGACGCCGCGCGGAATCACGCAGATCTCGCCGGGCTCGACCTCGATCACGCCGAATTCGGTGCGGAACCGCAGCGTACCCTGTTGCGGAACGACGAGCAGCTCGCCGTCGGCGTTGAAAAAATGCTCGCGCACCATGGACTGCGTGACGAACGCCACGTGACTTGCCATGCCGGCCATGGCTTCGGCGTCGCCGGCGGTCGTGACGGTGTGCAATCCGGTGACGAAGGTCAGTGCTTCACGCGGAATGGGGACCGGACCCCAGCGCAATTGGCCGATCGGCAACTCGCCCTCGTCGCGCTCGGGCGCGGTGCGAATCCGGCCGCGGCCGATTTTGTGGAACCTGCCGGCGTGCCGCACCGTCGGTCGAATGCGATAGAGCCATGAGCGCTGGTTGGCCCCTTGTGGTGCCGTGAACGGGGTGCCGCTCAACTGCTCGGCGTAGAGGCCGTAGTTGACCTTTTGCGGTGAGTTGCGACCGACCGGCAAGGCGCCGCGCAACGCCTCGGTCTCGAAGCTGTTGCCGAACCCGGACATGTATTGCGTGCTCATGCGGGCAACTTAGTTACGCCTGTAACCAGTGTCAATTTCGGCGTGCGTTGCTCCTTACGGTAAACGCATTGCATCAAAACGCGTTGCGCCGTGTCGAAAGTTCCGCCATGTTTCGCAGCCCATTGCAAAAATAAAGGACGCTTGAGGGGGCGGCGATGCGACGCGGGCCGAACAGCGCCTTGGTGGTGGACGCGGCTCGAACCGGTCGCGCAAGCACGCCGGAGCCGGCGCTGCGGCTCGAAGCGTTTCTTCCCTATCGCCTCAATGTCCTGGCGAGCCTGGTCTCGCAAGCTCTCTCGCGGGTCTATTCCGAGCGCTACGGCATCGGCGTGCCGGAATGGCGCGTGCTCGTCACCCTCGGCGAATACAAGACCATGACCGCGAAGGCCATCGGCGCGCACAGTCAAATGCACAAGACTAAGGTCTCGCGCGCGGTCGCCTTGCTCGAGCGACGCAAGCTCGTCGGCCGCCGCGCCAATCGCGACGACAAGCGTGAAGCGCTTTTGTCGCTGACGCCGGCGGGACGGGCGATGTACGACGAGCTCGTGCCGATCGCGCTCGATTTCACACGGCGCCTGGTCGCCTCGCTCGATGCCGGCGACCACCGCGCGTTCGAACGAACCGTCACGGCGCTGATCGAGCGATCGACCCGGTTGGCCGCCGAGCTCGGCTCGAAGGACTGATATCCCTGTCGCAGAGGAAAGATCCATCGTGAAACTCTATTCGTATTTTCGCTCCTCGGCCGCGTACCGGGTTCGCATCGCTCTCAATCTCAAGGATCTCCCTTATGAGATGGTGCCGATTCACCTGGTCAAGGACGGAGGGCACAACAAGAAGCCGGAATACCGGTCGGTCAATCCGCATATGCGCGTGCCCGCGTTGACGCTGCCCAACGGCGAGGTGCTGATTCAGTCGCTGGCGATCATCGAATATTTGGACGAGGTCAATCCGGAGCCGCCGCTGTTGCCAACCGACCCGATCCAACGCGCGCACGTGCGCGCGCTCGCGCAGATCATCGCCTGCGACATCCATCCCCTCAACAACATCGGGCCGCTGCGTTACCTCAAGAACGCGCTCAAGCATGAGCAGGCCGAGATCGATGCCTGGTATCATCACTGGGTCCGCGACGGGTTCGAGGCCGTGGAGGCACTGGTCGCCCCCGGCCCCTACGCGTTCGGCGCAAGGCCGACGCTCGCCGACCTCTGCATCGTGCCGCAGGTGTACAACGCCCGCCGGCTGAAAGTGCCGCTCGACGCCTTTCCCAAGATCGTGGCGATCGATGCGGCGTGTGCGAAGCTTACGGCCTTCGACAAAGCCCGCCCGGAGAACCAACCGGACGCCGAATAGGTGCCCTGCCCTGGCGTCGGTTGCACGCGCCCGGCTCGCACCGCATAGATGCTGCCGACGAACCGCGGAAGAGTTCGCTTTTCACCGGCAACCCGGCTTCCGCTGCCGGAAAGAGGCTCTCCACCCGAGCCTTGCGAAAGACTTAAGCAGCCGACAATGACGGCCCTTGCCTCACAGGACGGATCCCGCAAGCCGGGCGAAGCGGCCGCGCGCGCCGCGCACCATGCCGACGTGCTCAAGGTCGTCCTGTGGATGATTGGCGCGCTTTTGTGCTTCTCAGGCATGGCGGTGTCGATCCGCGCGCTCTCGCCGACCCTCAATATCTTTGAGATCTTGTCGATCCGCAGCGGTGCCGGCCTCCTTATCCTGCTCGGCCTGCTCGTCACGCGCCCCGGGCTCAGGCACGGCTTGGCGCTGCGCCACATCGGACTGCATGGGCTGCGCAACAGCGTGCATTTCGCGGCGCAATGCCTGTGGGCACAGGCGCTGCTGTTGCTGCCGCTTGCCACGGTCTTCGCGTTGGAATTCACGATGCCGGCCTGGGCGGTGTTGTTTGCGACTGCGTGGCTCGGTGAACGGCTGACCGTTAGCCGCATCGGCACCATCGTGCTCGGCTTCCTCGGCGTCCTCGTCATCCTGCGGCCCGGGCTCGGCAGTTTTCAGCCGGCGGCGTTCCTGGTGCTGACGGCAGCGGTCGGCTTTGCCTTCACGATGGTCACCACCAAAAAGCTCACCGCCAGCGCGAGCACGTTCGCGATCCTTTTCTGGATGAACCTGATGCAACTGCCGATGGCGCTCGTGGGCAGCGACCCCCTGTTCGGGCTCAAGCTGCACGGGTGGCAGCTCCTCGCCGCCCTCGGGCTGGCGGTGAGCGGGATCGGCTCGCATTTCTGCTTCAGCAACGCGTTCCGGTCCGGGGACGCGATCCTCGTGGTCCCGTTGGACTTTCTGCGCATCCCGCTGATCGCCGTCGTCGGCGCCATGTTCTACGGCGAATCGCTGGATGTCGTGGTCTTTGCGGGCGCGGCGCTGATCATTTCCGGGGTGCTGTGGAATCTGGTTGCGGAGGTCAGGCGCCCGCCATTTGTCTCAACCGATCAAGTGGAGCTCCCGGCCGAGACCATAGGTTTACCGCACTAGCGCTGAACCACTGGAGCGGATATGGCTCGTTCACACTTTAGTCACCATTAGGGCCCTTGATCGCAACGACTTAGCGACGCGTCCTCGGTGGGGAATACGCTCCGGCATGATCTTTCGTCTCACCCGTCGCCTTGGTCCGGCGGCTTTCCTCCTAGCGCTGTCCACCGGAGTGGCGACGGCGCAGCTTGGCGGGACGCCGGCGGGATCCGCGCCGCCGCCGGGGCCCGGCGGCGCCGCCGGGCGTAACCCCCTCTGCGCGCGGCTCGTGGCCCAGCTCACAGCATTCGATCAGGGCGGACAGGATCCGGCCCGCGCCGATCAGATCAAGCGCTACGAGGACAGCGTCAGCCGGCAGCAGGCCGAGCTCGACCGGACCGTCGCCCAGGCGCGGCGCAGCGGCTGCGAGGGATCAGGCTTCTTTTCCCTCTTCAACGGCCAAGGCGCGCAATGCGGCGACATCAATTCGCGCATCTCACAGATGCGCGGCAATCTCGACAAGATGATCAGCGACCTGCAGCAGTTGCAAGCCGGCGGCGATCGCACCGGTCAGCGCCGCGCCTTGATACAGACGTTGGCGCAGTACGATTGCGGGGCGCAATACCGCTCCGCCGTGGCGACCCAGCCGCGCGGGTTCTTGGAGCAGTTGTTCGGACCCGGAGAAGGACCGGGCCCCGACGTGGCTCCGACCGATATGCCTTCGGGATCGACCTTCCGGACCCTCTGTGTGCGCACCTGCGACGGCTACTACTATCCGATCTCGTTCTCCACCCTGCCCAGCCATTTCCAGGAAGATGAGCGGGCGTGTCAGCGGACGTGCCCAGCGACCGAAGCCATCCTGTTCATGCATCACAATCCCGGTGAAGACGTGTCGCAGGCGGTATCACTCGCCGGCAGGCGCTACTCCGACCTGCCCAATGCGTTTCGTTACCGCAAAGAGTTCGTGGCGACCTGCTCTTGCCGCGCCGCCGGACAGAGCTGGGCCGACGCGCTGAAGAAGGCCGATGATCGCGACAGCCTCGATCGCAGCGACATCGTCGTAACCGAGGAACGGGCCAAACAGCTGTCGCAGCCGCTCGGGCAGCCGCAGGGCCGCCGTCCAGCGAAGCCGCCTGCCGGCACGCCCGCCACCACCACGGCGGCGCCGCCGCCTGCCGCCGCGACGGCCTCGGCGCCGCCGGATGCGCCCAGCGGAGGCCCGATCCGCTCGGTCGGTCCGACGTTCATTCCGCCGCGCTAAAGCCGTCCGGTTCTTTGCAACCGTCATTGCGAGGGCGCGTAGCGCCCGTGGCAATCCTGCGCCACACGCGTGAGATTGCTTCGCTTCGCTCGCCATGACATTGAAGGGAACCGTCGTTGCGAGGGCGCGACACAAGTCGGATGTTTCCGACTTGTGTCGTCGTTAAAGCCGCAGTCGGGAACACCCGACTTCCGAGTGGCCCCCAGCAATCCCGTGCCGCACGCCCACGAGATTGTTTCGCTTCGCTCGCAATGACAATGGCAAGCGGTCCGGGGCTCCTGATCACCAAATGTAGCGCAGCGTGTCCCTCCCGGCATACGTTCGCAGGCGCCTCGCAAACTCGCCGTCGAACTGGCCGACCAGCGACCAGTTGTTGTTCAGCCGCAGCTGCGAGCCGGCGGTGATCAGCGCCTTGTCGGGCGGTGGCGTCGCCCCGTTGACGACGAAGGCCGGCGAGGGCAGCGAAAGGAACAGCGCGCTGATGGTGCCGCCATTGCTTTAATCCTGCGCATAGGCGGCGCGGGCGAACAGCGTCACCGCGTTGGCATCCGGCAACAGGAAACTCTTGTCGAGCCCGGGCCAAGCCTGCTCGGACATTGACAGTGAGCGCATGGTGATCCGCGTCGATCGACGCATCATCGCATTGCGGGCGATCGGGCGGACCCGGCTGGGTCGGCACCGCATCGACCTGAAGGCTAACACTGCGTGCGGCGGCATCAACTGTCGCTTCTGATTGACATCAAATACCGATCGCCGAAGTCTCAGAATTTCCACTTCAGCACTCAGGGCCCTGGCACGGTTAGATCTCTAATTCAGGCGGTCGTATCGCTCTCGCCCGCGAGGCTGCGGGTTGGGTGCGTTGCGATTCGGCTCGACATACCATTGCACTCGCTGCATAATATTCTGCCCCGCTGTAACAGGGTCCGTAGCCTGCGCCGGCGACACGCGGAGAACGCCTTGCAAGGCGGAGCATTGCATCTTGAACATCGTCGAGCCAATTCTGGCGCAGTGTCGCTTTCAGCCTCATTCTATCGCTCTATGCGGTCCCGGCGAACGCCATTCGATCGTCACCTATGCTCAGATCGAGAAGTTTATTCACAACATAGCCCACCGCTGCGCCGACTTGGGTTTGAAGCGTGGCGACACCGTTGTCACGTTTGTCGACGATACGATCATGCACGCATTGCTGATCTTGGGTCTGGCTGAGGCCGGCGTGATCAGCATCTCGGGACGCAATCCCGACCTGCCAAAGGAGATCAAGATCGATGCGATTTTCTCCGATGTAGGCCGCACCTATTCGGGAGACCGGCGGGTCGTCGTGGTCGATCCTTCGTGGATGCAAGGGGACGGCGTGGCACCCAGCGGCGGTCGCTCAGATTCGTGCGGCGAGGACGTCTGCCGCATCATTTTCACCTCTGGAACAACGGGCGACGCCAAGGGCGTTGCTTACTCGCACCGCATGGTCATGGAACGTATGGTTCGTTTCGACTATCTCGGCGGAAATCTGTTTGGTGCGTCCCTGCGAACTTATATCGATTTAGGGTTTGCAACTTCGCTCGGATACCTCTTCCTGATTCGTACGCTCACGCGGGGCGGAATGCTCGCACTTCCTGGCAAGTCTTATGAGCATGTTCTGAATGCATGCGATCTTTATCAGGTGCAAAGCTGGATTGGAGCGCCAGGTGGCCTGCTGCAATTGGTCGAGTATTTCGATGGCTCCGGCGGACGCCGGTGTAACTTTCAAGCAATGCTCGCCGGGGGGAGTCTGCTATCGAAGTCGCTCTCGATGCGTGTACGTGCGAGGGCCTGCTCCAACCTGATCTCGGCCTACGGCTCGACGGAAACCAACATGGTTGCGACCGCGCCCGCCTACGTCACGGCGGATACCGAAGGTGCGGTCGGATATCTCACGCCTGGCATGGTTGTCGAAGCCGTCGATGAAGCCGACCAACCCCTTCCCCCCGGGCGGGAGGGGCTCATTCGCGTGCGCGGTCCTTTTAACGTGAAGCAATATGTTGGGGATCCGATTGAGACCGCGCGGGCACTCCGGAACGGCTGGTTTTATTCGGGCGATATCGGATCGGTGACCGAGAGCAAATTGTTGATCATCGCGGGGCGGCAGAAAACCGTGATGAATATCGGCGGGGACAAGGTCAAACCGGAGATCGTCGAAAACATGCTGACCGCGTGCGCCGGCGTGGTGGAAGCCGGGGCTCTCAGTTTCGTCAATGAATACGGCATCGAGGAAATCTGGGCGGCGATCGTGCCGAGCGCCGAGTTCGACGAGTTGCAACTGCATGCGCATTGCCGAAAGGCCCTTCCCGCGACGTTCGTGCCGCGCCGCTTCATCCGAGCCTCGGCACTGCCGAAGAACGAGATGGGCAAGATTGACCGCCGCCGCCTGCAAAACCTGGCGCTGGGAGAGCGGTATTGATTGGCTGCCAAGCCTTCGCTGACTCGTGATTGGTCTTTGACATCACATACTCAATTGTATCCTGGTTGAATTATACCACGTGTGGCGGCGGCATCACAGCACCGCTCGCCAAAAGGCTTTATGATTCGATTCGGGTCAACTTCTTGTTGGGAGGTTTCGATGAAAAGCTCGTATCTGCTGGCCTCGGCATCGACATTGGCGATGACGGGCGTCGCTGGTGCCGCCGACTTGCCTGTGAAATACGTGCCGCCCGGGCAGGTTGCCAGCTGGGCGGGGTTTTACCTCGGCATCAATGGCGGCGTGGTAACCCACCAGTCGACCACCAAGGACTTGGATAACTGGGCCGACATAAGCTACGTCTCCAATAACAACTTGAAGAGCACAGGCGGCACATTTGGCGGTCAAGTGGGCTACAATTGGCAGGATGATGCCTTCGTGTATGGCCTCGAAGCCGATTGGAACTGGACCTCCAATCGCGCGTTCAACAGCATTTCGATGTGTCCTAGCTGCAACGGCGGCCCCGGCGGCACCGGTGGTGGCGCCGCGATGGTGCGCGCCAATATGGATTGGATGTCGACGATACGCGGCCGGGCGGGTATCGCCGTGGGCCATTTGTCCAACACGTTCATGTACCTCACCGGCGGCGTGGCTTTTGCCGACATCAACAACCGGTGGGGCGCCGGTTACAACGCCGGCGCGGCCGCTGCGCGGGTCAGCGACAGCAATTTCGTGTCGGATAACACGAAGGTTGGTTGGGTCGTGGGGACCGGCTTTGAGCATATGTTCGCCGGCGCTCCGCACTGGACCTTCAAGGCAGAGGCCCTGTGGGCTGATTTTGGAACCACGACCGTAACGAACCCTGGGCCAAGCACCTTCAATTTGGATGTTAAACTGTTCCACACCGAATTCCAGAATCAGGCCGTTATTGGTCGCGTCGGAATAAATTTTAAGTTCTGACACACAATTAAGTCGACGAGAAACCCCGTCCTTGGCTTGGTATTTGTCGAGCAGCATTCCGGTCGCTCGCTACAACATCCCGACCGCACAACGCCCCCGCACTAATCAAGCGTCGAACGCATCGCTCTTCAGCGCGGCGGTGTCCTTCAGCAGCGCGAGGTCGGGCGCGGGCAGCGCGGCGCCGTTGTCGCGAAAGCGGTTGATGATCGGATAGCGCCGGTCGCGGCCGAAATTCCGTTCCGTCACCTTGACCCCGGGCGCGGCCTGGCGCCGTTTGTATTCGGCGAGGTTGAGCATGCGATCGATCTTGAGCACGGTCTCGCGGTCGAAGCCCGACGCGACGATGGACGCGATCGGCTCCTCGCGCTCGACCAGCCGCTCAAGGATGGCATCGAGCACGTCGTAGGGCGGCAGCGTGTCCTGGTCGGTCTGGTCTTCCCGCAGCTCGGCCGTCGGCGCGCGCACGAGCACGTTCTCCGGAATGACCAGCCCGGCCGGGCCCAGCGACCAATCCGGCTTCCAGTGATTGCGTAGGCGCGCGAGCCGATAGACCTGGGTCTTGTAGAGATCCTTGATCGGGTTGAAGCCGCCGTTCATGTCGCCATAGAGCGTCGCGTAGCCAACCGACATCTCCGACTTGTTGCCGGTGGTCACCAGCATGAGCCCGAATTTGTTGGACATCGCCATCAGGATGGTGCCGCGTGCCCGCGCCTGCAGGTTCTCCTCGGTGACGTCGCGGGGGAGGCCGGCAAACAACGGCTTGAGCGCGTCCTCGACGCCGCTCACGGCCCGCTCGATCGGCAACACGTCGTAGGCGATACCGAGCGCCTTCACCACGGCGGCCGCGTCATCGAGGGATTCCTGCGCCGTGAACCGATACGGCAGCATCACGCAGCGCACCCGGCCGGCGCCGAGCGCGTCGACCGCGATGGCGGCGGTCAGCGCCGAGTCGATGCCGCCGGAAAGCCCGAGCACCACGCCGGGAAAACCATTCTTGTCGACGTAATCGCGCAGACCGAGCACGCAGGCCGCGTAATCCCCTTGGTCACCCTCCGCCGGGCTCGCCGTCGGTCCCCCCTCGCAGCGCCAAGTCGTGCCCGTGCGCAACCAGCGGGTCGTCACGACCTGCTCACGGAAGGCGGGGAGCCGGAAGGCCAACGAACGGTCGGCATGCAGCGCGAAGGAAGCACCGTCAAAGACGAGCTCGTCCTGGCCGCCGACCTGGTTCACGTAGATCACCGGCCGCTCCTGCTCGGTCACCCGCGCCACCGCCACATTGAGCCGCACGTCGTCTTTGTCGCGCGAATATGGCGAGCCGTTCGGGACGATCAGCAGCTCGGCGCCGGTCTCGGCCAAACACTCGACCACGTCCTCGTAATCATCCGCCCAGTCGGTCCAGATATCTTCGCAAATCGGCATCCCGATGCGCACGCCGTGCACCGCGTTGACCGGGCCCGGCACCTTGCCGCGCGCAAAGACGCGCCGCTCATCGAACACGCCGTAGTTCGGGAGATTGACCTTGAAGCGCACCGCCGCGATCCGGCCGCCGTCAAGCAGCGCGACCGCGTTATAGAGCTTGCCGCCCTCGACCCACGGCGTCCCGATCAGCAACGCCGGGCCGCCATCGGCGGTCTCACGCGCAAGCTCTTCAACCGCCGAGCGGCAAGCCGCCTGGAAGGCCGGCTTGAGCACCAGGTCTTCGGGCGGATAGCCGGCGATGAACAACTCCGAGAAAGCGACGAGATCGGCGCCGGAAGCCGCGGCTTCCGCGCGGGCCTGGCGTGCCCTACGGGTATTGCCGGCAACGTCGCCGACGATGGGGTTGAGCTGCGCAATCGCTAGGGCGAGCCGATCTGAGGGGCGGGTATCCATCGCGTTGGTTTACCCTTGAGACAAGGTCCGCCGCAAATCGGGGCAACACGTGCCGGGCGCGCCGATATAGGACGACTCCGCGTGGGCGATGTTTCGCTTCCGATTCCGTGCTATAATATTTGGAGGACGGGGTAGCGCCATGACCGAGCCGGCACCGCGGGGTTGGACCGTCGACGAGTTCTTCGCTTGGCAGGACAAGCAAGCCGAGCGGTACGAACTGGTCGACGGCTTTCCCGTGCGGATGATGGCCGGCGCCAAGAACGTGCACGACGACATCGTCGTCAACGTGCTCACCGACCTGCGCAACCAGCTTCGCGGCAGCGACTGCCGGCCGTTCACCGGCGACGGAAGCGTGGAGACGAAGCCGGGGCAAATCCGCCGCCCGGACGTAGGCGTTGATTGCGGCCGCCGCGACCCGAACGGCACGACAGCGACCTCGCCGCGCGTTGTGGTGGAGGTCCTGTCGCCGACCACGCGCGACTTCGACACCATCGGCAAGCTCGACGAATACCAAGGGATCAGCAGCCTGGAACGAATTCTGGTCATCGAGCCGAACGCGCCGGAAGTCATTGTTTGGGTACGAGGGGCGGACAACAGCTGGGTGAAGACCGTATGCAGGGGACTGGATCAGGAAATCGACATGCCTGAAATTGGCGCGACGCTCTCGCTCGCCGAAATCTACGACGGAGTAGAATTTCCGGCCCGGCCGCGGCTCGTGACCATCGAACCCGACACATCACCAGCTTCCGACAAGGAAACGGACCGGACGTGACCCTTTGCAGGGGCACCGCATTCCAACGGGCGCGCCGAAGCTCTCCCTGAGTAGCCGCGGAACCTATTGGACCCCCATCGCAAACGGACCGAGCTTGAGGTGCGCCTGCAAGAAAACCCCGTAGTGATCGGTCTTCCAATCGACCGGCTGCGGGACGCTCAGCTCGCCGACGACGCGCCCTTCGAAATGACTATTCCCCGTCGCTTCCATATGCCAGTAGCGGGCGCCTACGCCGATATCGAACGCCTCGTTCAAGGCGTAGGACAGGGTCGCCTCCAATTGATAGCCGGTTCCATGACCGTCTTCGGGGATGGCGCCGGTCAAATCGCCGGGCTCGGTACCGATGCGCAGCCAGTGCGCGTCGGTGCCGTTAAGCGCGACGTAAGGAAGCCAGGCCGCGTCCACGCCGAGCTTGAGGCGATCGGTCAGCTTGACCTCGCCGTTGGCGCCCACCCGCAAGGAATTCCAATTGTTCTGTTGGGTGATGACCAGGACGTAACTTGGAACAAGGAACGAGCACACGTCCGTATTGGTTGCCATCTGGCCGCAGCCATAGGCGCTCACCTGTTCATTGAGAAAGTGATAGCCGACGAAGGCCCCTACCCGGTATGTCGACGTGCGAACGAAATCGGCTCCGACGTCCATGCTGAAATATCGCATATAGCCGTTCTTCTCGTCGCTGGTCGTTCTTGAATACGGATCGATTCCAGGTGGAAAGTCCTGATCGATGAGGTTGCCGTCGAAGAACGTGCCGCCGCCCAGATAGCCCTTCAGGAAGAAGCCGCTCGACGTATCCAGCCGGCCGTAGGCTTCGCCCGAATTGCTGTACATGTTGCCGTAGTTCAGCTGCGACACCAGTGCGGTGCCAGCCGGGTTGTAGAGTTGCTTGCCGGTCTGCGCCCAGCCGAACCAATAGCGTGCACCCACTTGGATGTCGTAGGTGGGAATGGCCTTTTTGGGAACAATGACCGGAACCGGCGCGACGTCCAGAACCGCAGGCCAATCCGCCGCTCTACTCGGCAGGCCGATCAAGACACTCGGCGCCAGAGCGGCCGCAAAAAGCAATAACACCCTGCCCGACACGACATCCCCCCAGCACTTCAGCCGGGTGGAGTGTGTTATCGATTGGTTGCCAGACTGCTTAAGCCTTTAGTGACCTAGCCCGCCGCCGCCCTCAAAATTCCATTTACCTTTACAAGGCGTTACCAACCGCCGGTGGCCGGTGCGCGCTGCAATGCGGGTCGTTCAATCGGAGCTCGATGCTGCCGAAATTCGCAGGTTGTTCATTCTAGGAAATCCGAGATGATTTCCGCGGATTCGCCAGCGCTGGTGACAAGAAACAGATGGCCGTCGTCGATGGTTACCAGCCGCGCGTCCGGGATCAGACTTGCTAGGATGCGTCCGTTGGCGACTGGCACGATCGGATCGTCGGTCCCCGCCATCACCAGCGTCGGCTGCGACAGGAGGCGAAGCCACGGCAGGCTGCTCCAGCCGAGGCCCGCGGCCAGCTGCAGGTAATAGCCGTAGTCGCTCGCCCAGCGGACATGGCGAAGATGCTGGCGCACCAGCTCGGGCGAGCCGCGCAACGCTCCGCCATAGATGTCGCCGGCGACCCGTTTCATGTAGTCGGGATCCTTATAGCGTCGCGGCGTCGCCATCTTGAGCAGCACGGTGGGCTTTCCGGGCACCATCAGGTGGCCGGGCGAGGTCGCCGCGAGCACCAGCCGCCGGCAGCGCTTCGCCTGCTGGAAGGCGAACTGCTGCGCCAGCACGCCTCCCCACGACACGCCGAGCACGTCCACCTGCGCATATCCCAGTTGGTCGAGCAGCTGCGCGCTCAGCCGCGCCAAGGTCGAGGGACGATAAGGCAGCTTGGGCGGCGGCGAGCCGCCGACGCCCGGCACGTCGAAGATGAGCGCTTCCGGACCCTCCAGCGCCTCGAGAAACGGCTCGACCAACTCAATATTAGCGCCGATCCCATTGAAGAGCAGCAGCGGCGGGCGTTCCTTGGCACCATGCCGAACGCCGACGCGCAGCGTCTGTCCTCCGACGTCGTGCAGGCTGATCTCCACTTATTTCTCCATGACGTAGCGGCCGGGCGCGTCGCCGAGCGGTGGGTTGTGCTCGCCGCCAAGGGCAGCGGGCGCCGAAACCTTCTCGCCGGCGCGTGCCTTGATCCATTCGAGCCAGTGCGGCCACCAGCTCCCAGTATGCTTCGCCGCGCCTTCCTGCCAGGCTTCCGCGCTCGCCGGGCGCGCCCCGGCTGCCCAGAAGAAGGCTTTGGGATTACCGGGCGGATTGAGCAGGCTTTGGATGTGACCGCTGTTGGCGAGCACGAACGTGCTCCGGTCGCCGTAGAGTTTCGCCGTCTTGTAACACCCCTGCCACGGGGTGATGTGATCGGTCACGCCGGCGACCACGTAGCTATCCAAGTCCACTCGGCGCATGTCGAGCGGCTCGCCGCGCACCTTGATGCGGCCGGCATTGACGTAGGGATTGGTGTCGATGAGATCGAGGAAGTCTGCGTGCAGGCGGGCGGGGAGCCGCGTGGTGTCGTTGTTCCAGTAGAGGACGTCGAAAGCGGGCGGCGCGTTGCCGAGCAGATAATTGTTCACCCAGTAGTTCCAGATCAGGTCGTTGGGCCGCATCCAGGCGAACATGCGCGCCAGCTCCTGGCCTTCGAGCACGCCCTTGAGCTGCGAGGCGCTTTTCGCGGCGAGGATCGATTCCGGAGTGACAAAAGCTCCGGCGGTGGAGTCCTGCGCGACCGCCATGTCGAGCACGCAGACCGCCACGGTGGCGCTGTGGACCTTTGGCTCGTTGCGCGCCGCGAGGTTGCCGAGGAACGCCGACGTGGTGATGCCGCCGGAGCACGAGCCCCAGATGTTGACGTCCTCGCTCCCGGTGATGTCCCGCATCACGTCCACGGCTTCCTCCAGCGCCTCGACATAGGTGTCGAGCCCGAAATGGGCCTCGGCGGCGGTCGGGTTCTTCCAGCTTATGGCGAAGGTCTGCAGGTCACCCTTCAGGGCAAACTGAACGATGCTTTTTTCGGGCGCCAGATCGAAGACGTAGAACTTGTTGATCTGCGGTGGGGCGATCAGGAGCGGCCGCTTGTGCACTTCGGCTCCCATCGGTCGGTACTGGATCAGCTCCATCACCGGGCTGCGGTACACGACCGAGCCCGGAGTCGTCCCCAGATTCTTGCCGAGGGCGAACTTCCGCTTATCGACCTGCGCCGGCAGGCCGCCGTTGTGCGCGAGATCACCGACAAGATTTTCCAGGCCGTGCGCGAGGCTCGTGCCGGCGGTGTCGATAAGCTTCTTCAGCGCCGCGGGATTGCCCGCGAGTGAGTTAGCCGGCGACATCGCATCGACGAGCAGCGATACGACGAAACGCGCGCGCTCCGTGTCGCGCTTGTTCAGCTTCGCCTCGTCCACGAACTTGTTGAGCGCGTCGCCCCAGGCCAGATAGCACTGGGCGAGCGCCCGATACGCCACACTCTCTTTCCATGCCGGATCGGCAAAACGCTTGTCCTTGGCGTCGGGCGCAAGCTCGGAGCGGCCGGTCGCGATGCGGCCGAGCTCGCCGAGAAACGAAAAATATTGGCGTGCCACCAGCCCCGGACTGCTCACCATTTGCCCGAGCAGCATGCGTGCCGAATCCGCAATATCCTGGCCGCGCACCCCGACCAGCGGATTGGCCGCCAGCGTGTTCTGCGCTGCCTGCTCGCGGATGTCTTGATCCGAAGTCCCGGATTCACGGTTTTCAGTTGTCATGGCGCTTCCTCCCTCACCGCAACGCCAAGCGGGTAGCGCTGAAGATGACGAGCCCGAGCAGCCCGCCCACCAGCGTGCCGTTGATGCGGATATATTGCAGGTCCTTCCCGAGACTGAGCTCGATGGTGCGGACCGCGTGCTTTGTATCCCACGACTTCACCTGCGCGGCCACGAAGGCGGCGACTTCGTGCTTGTAGCGCTCGGTCATGGCGGCTGCGGCTTTCGCCAGCCACCGGTTCAGCCGCGCCCGCAGATCTTGATCGTGCTGCAGTTTCGCGGCGATGTCACTCAAGAACGTCTCGAAGCCCGGCCGAATGAGCCCGTCCTCGCGCTCGATGTCCGCGCGCAGGGAGGCGACGAGCCGGTCGAAGCCCTCGGCCAGGATCTCGCGCAACTCGGCGCGAGCGAGCAGCTCGTGCTTGAGTGCCTCAACCTTTTCACGATGCTCGGGCGAGCTTTTGAGCTTGACGACGAATTCCGCGATCAGGCGGTCGAACTCGGCGCGCAATGGATGGGCTGGGTCTCGGCGTACGTCCGTGAGCAGCGAATGGCTGGCGCCAATCAGTCGCTGCAGCAAATACGCGTCGGCGAAGAAGAACCGGAACAGCGTAGGCAGCTCGGCGCGAATCCGATCGCGAATAGCATTGAGCGCTGCCGGCTCCGCAAGCCGCGACTCGATCCGGCCAAGCACCTCGTCGAGAATCGCATGGTGACGGCGGTTGCGGGTGATGACCTCCAGCGATGTGCCGATCATTTGTCCCATGTCCAGCGCGTCGAGCCGCTCTATGACGCCGCGCTCGATCTCGCCGCGGAGCATCTCCCGGTCGATGGCATCGATCGCGTCTGGAAGGAGCCGCGCCGCGTGGACGGCGATCTCTTTGCGATTGCGGGGCTCGGCGAGCCAACGGCCCGCGCTGGCCGCCGGGTCGAGCGCCAAAACCTTCTCGCCGACCCGCGCGCCGGCCAGGAAGTGCTTGGCGATGAAGTTGCCGATCGCCTCGGCGATGCGCGTCTGGTTGGCCGGGATGATCGCGGTGTGTGGAAGCTTGAGCCCGAGCGGATGCCGAAACAGCGCCGTCACGGCGTACCAGTCCGCGAGCGCCCCGATGATCGCCGCCTCGGCGAAGGCCGCGATATAGGCAAGCGCCGGGTGCCGTCCCTCGAGCGTCTTGGCGCCAATGTAGGTCATTGCGCAGAGGCCGACGAGCCCGGTCGCCCACGCCTTCCGGCGCGCCAGGGCACGGACCGCCGTCAAATCGGTTGCCGCAGGAGGACCGGCGCGGTGGGGCCAATCCTCAGGACGAAGCATCGGGCTTGCCGATCAGCATGCACAAGACCTCGGCGACGAGGGCGGGCTTCTGCTCGCCCTCGATCTCCAGAGTGCACTGCAACTTGAGAAGCATCCGGCCGCCCTTCTGCGGCTCAGCCGCGGCGAGGGTCGCATGCGTCCGCACCCGTGCGCCCGCCTTGACGGGTGCAATGAAGCGGGCCTTGTCCAATCCGTAATTGAGACCGGTTACGGCATCCGGCGGGATCACGCCGAGCTCCATCACGCTCGCGGCGAGGAGAGAAAGGGTGAGATAGCCGTGCGCGACTGGCCCGCCGAACGGGCTTTCGCGTTTGGCGCGCTCGACATCGACGTGAATCCACTGGTGATCGCCGGTGCAGGCCGCGAACTGATCGATGCGGTCTTGCCCGACCGTGATCCAGTCCGAGACCCCGAGCTCGCGGCCAACGAGCTGCGGGGCTGTCGTCATGTTGTAGCCGGACATTGCCATAGCGCTTGCCTCCGCTCTCATTGGGTCGCGCGCAGATCCTTGCGCAGGATCTTGCCGACATTCGACTTCGGCAGCGCCTCGAGGAAGCGCACCTCCTTCGGCACCTTGTAGGCCGCGAGTTCCCGCCGGCAGTGGGCGATCACGTCGCCTTCCGCTAGGCCCGCGCCCGGAGCCTTCACCACAAACAGCCGCACCGCCTCGCCGGTCTTCTCGTCGGGCCTGCCGACGCAGGCGCATTCGGCAACGCCGGCGCAGGCCGCGGCGACGGCTTCGACCTCGTTCGGGAAGACGTTGAAGCCCGAAACAATGATCATGTCCTTCTTGCGGTCGACAATCCTGAGAAACCCCCTCTCGTCGAAGACGCCGATGTCGCCGGTGCGGAAATAACCATCGGCGGTGAAGGCTGCCGCATTGGCCTCGGGTTTCTGCCAGTAGCCCTTCATCACCTGCGGGCCCTTGGCGCAGATCTCGCCGGGCTCGCCGATCGCCGCTTCCTTGTCTTGATCGTCGAGCAGCTTGATGTCGGTCGAGGGGAAGGGCAGGCCGACCGTCGCCGAGAACCCGGAGACCGTCGAGGGATTGAGGGTAAGCACCGGCGAGGTTTCGGACAGGCCGTAGCCTTCGAGGATGTCCTTGCCGGTCAGCGCCTTCCACTTGGCGGAGGTGGTCGGCAGCACCGCGGCGCCTCCCCCGATCGCCAGGCGCAGCCGGGAGAAGTCCACTTCGGCGATGCTCGGATGCATCAGCAGGCCGCCGTACAGGGTGTTGACGCCGGTGAGGACCGTGCAGCGCGCTTGGCGCAGGACGTCGATGAAGCTGTTCATGTCGCGCGGATTGGGGACGAGCCAGTTGTCGGCACCGTTCGCGAAGAAGGTGATGAAATTCACCATGAGCGCGAAGATGTGATAGAGCGGCAGCGCCGTGACCACGACTTCCTGTCCGGGGCGCACGGCGCCCGGCATGAACGCCTTGAACTGCTCGGTGTTGGCGACGAGGTTGCGGTGCGACAGCGCGGCGCCCTTCGAAACGCCGGTGGTGCCGCCGGTGTATTGCAGGAACAAGAGATCGTCGCCGCTCAGCGCGACCGGCATGAACGCGAGATCGGCGCCAAGAGCCAGCGCATCGGAAAATGCCGTGACGTTCGTCAGGCGGGCATCCGTTGGCGGGCTTGGCAGCGCGGCGCGCGTGCCGTCACCGAGGCCGACGCCGATCACCTGCTTGACCGCGGTCTTGCCGATGATATCGGCAAGCGTCGCCGACACGCCGCTGAAGATGACGATGGTCTCGGCGCCGGCGTCGTTCAGCTGGTGCTCAAGCTCGCGCGGGGTGTAGAGCGGGTTGACGTTCACCTGGATCGCGCCTGCCCGGATAATGCCCAGCATCGCCAGCGGGAAAGCCGGGATGTTGGGAAGCATCACGGCAACGCGATCGCCCTTCTTGACGCCGAGCTTGCACTGCAAGTAGGCGGCGAAGTTGCGCGACAGCCGATCGGTGTCGGTATAGGTCAACGTCTGGCCGAAGCAGCGAAACGCGGGTTGGTCCGCGAAGCGCCGCATGGCATGCACGAGCATCTCGAGCACCGAGCTGAAGACGTTCGGATTGATCTCGGCTGGAATTCGCTCGCCGTAGGCGGCAAGCCAATGCTTGTTCGACATGGTTCCTTCCTGATGGCGCTAGCCTCCCTTGCACCCCGCGCGCACCCGGCGGGCATCCTGCCGCGCCGAAAAATTACTCCGCGGGCTGCGTTTCCGTGGCATGCTCTCTGTCAACCTTGGTGAGAGGCGGCGCGCCTGCTTTGCGGGCTGCAGCGGCCCAACAACAAGAAGGTTAGACCTCGGGCTGCTGCGTGTCACTGACCGAGGCGGCCAATCTATTGGCCGGACAAGGCCAACCTACGCCGCGGGAGGGCGAAGGATGAGCAAAAGGACGACGTCCGCCATCTGGGTGAAGGGCGTCGCGGAGATGCTTGCCGCCGAGGGCCTTGACGTCCGCCTCTTGTTCGCCGAGGCCAGGATCGACCCGGCGGCGCTGGAGGCTCCCGGAGCGCGCTTACAGACCGAAAAGATCAGCCGCCTGTGGGAGCTCGCCGCCGAGCGATCGGGCAATCCGGCGATCGGGCTCGCGCAGCATCACGTCGCTCGGCCCGCCAGCTTCGAAGTGGTGGGCTACGCCATGATGTCATGCGCCGACCTGCGCGGCGCTCTCGAGCGTCTGATACGCTACCTGCTCATCCTTAGCGACGCCTTGACGATGACGATGAGCGAAGAACACGCCGGGTATCGGGTGACATTCGTGCTCTTTGGCGGCGATCGGCCGGTCCCGCGGCAGCGCGTCGAGTTCATTCTCGTCACAGTGATCGGCTTCTGCAGCTGGATCAGCGGGCGCGAGGTCCGTCCGGTGACGATCGAACTGCCGTACCCTGCGCCGGCGGATCCTGCACCCTACCACGCGGCCTTTTGCTGCCCGGTGTCGTTCGACGCGCCACGCAACAGTCTGCTGTTTGCCCGCGCCGACCTGACGGCGCCGCTCCCCACGTCCAACCCGCAGCTCGCGGAGCTGCACGACCGCTTCGCCGGCGAGTACCTCAAGCATTTTGATCATGCTCAGACCAGTTACCGGGCGCGAGAGGTGATCATTCGCCGGCTGCCCGACGGCGAGCCGCGCCGTGACCAGGTCGCCGGCGAGCTGTGCATGAGCGAGCGCACACTGCAGCGGCGCCTCGAAGAGGAAGCGACCTCCTTCATCCAGCTGCTGGACGACACGCGCCGGGAGCTCGCCGCGCAGTATCTCGGGCGGCTCCACCTGTCGCTCGCCCAAGCGGCCTACATGCTCGGCTTTGCCGACCAGAGCAGCTTCTTTCGCGCCAGCAAGCGGTGGTTCGATCTCTCACCCGGGCAGTATCGAAGTCAGTTGCTCAAGCACGCGGCGGAACGTCCGGGCGGTTTCTAGCGCACGTGCGCCGACGCCCCCACAGCAGGCATTCAAGACGATGTACCAGCGCGATTAAGGCGCCAAGCGGCCCCTGTTGTCTGTTACGATTCAGGCTCGATCAGACGATCAAGTGTGATCGGGAATTTGCGCACGCGGACGCCGGTCGCGTGCCAGACCGCGTTCGCGACCGCGCCCGCCGTGCCAGTGACGCCGATTTCGCCCACGCCCTTGATGCCGAGGGCATTCACGTGCGGGTCGCGTTCCTCGACAAGGATCGCTTCGAGCGAGGGTACATCGGCGTTCACCGGAATGTGGTACTCGGCCAAATTGGGGTTCATCGGACGGCCGGATCGCGGATCCATGACGGCACGCTCATGCAGCGCGAACGACACGCCCCAAATCATTCCGCCGCAGAGCTGGCTGCGCACCATGCGAGGATTGATGATGCGTCCCGCCGCGAACGCGCCGACCACGCGGGTAACGCGCATCTGCCCGAGATCGGGATCGACCTTCACCTCGGCAAACACCGCCCCGTGCGCATGCATGGCGTAGGTCGATTGCGCAACCGGATCGGCAGCGCTCGTTCCCTGACCCTCGATCGTCGCGAGCCCGGCGCGACCGAGGATATCGGAGTAGCTCTCGCTGCGGCTCTCGTCGTCGCGACGGAACAAGCGGCCGCCGCGCGCGATCACGCCGGCATTGCCGGCGCCGAACAGCGGCGAGCGACCGTCGTTGGTCGCAAGATCGGCAAGCCGAGCGATCGCATCGGCTCCGGCGTTGTGAATCGCCATGCCGGCGGTCGCGGTGTGGGCCGAGCCGCCCGCGATACCGGCATCCGGAAGGTCGGAGGTCCCGGATCTGAAATCCACCTGGTCGATGTCCAACCCGAGGCCATCCGCGGCGATCTGAGCCAGTGCGGTCCAAGCGCCCTGGCCCATGTCGTGTGCCCCAATCTCCATGACGCCGCTGCCATCCTGACGCAGCACCGCTTTAGCCTGGGCCGCGAACATCAGCGCCGGAAACGTCGCCGTGCCCACGCCCCAGCCGATGAGCAATCCGTCCTGATCACGCGTCTGCCGGGGCGCAAGCGGGCGGCGCGCCCAGCCGAAACGCTCGGCGCCCTGCCTGTAACAGTCGCGCAGCGCCTTCGAGGAGAACGGCTTGCCGGAGATCGGCTCGACCTCGGCGTAGTTCTTGAGCCGAAAGGCTAGCGGGTTCATTCCACACGTCTGAGCCATCTCATCGATGGCACTTTCCAGCGCGATCGAGCCTGTTGCCTCTCCGGGGGCGCGCATGAAGAGCGGCGTTCCGGTGTCGACCCGAACGGCTTCATGCGATGTGGCGATGGCTGGGCTCGCATAAAGCGTATGCGAGGCGTCGGCCGCCGGCTCGAAGAAGTCGTCGAAGGTGCTCGATGTCGTCTTCGCCCGATGAACGAGCGCGGTCAGCTTGCCCTCATCGTCGGCGCCGATCCGCAGCGTCTGGCGCGTCGGCGCCCGGTGTCCCACCGGACCAAACATCTGCTCCCGACGGAGCACGAGCTTGACCGGCCTTCCCACCATGCGGGCCGCCATGATCCCAAGAATCTGCGGTCCGGAGATAAAACCTTTGGAGCCGAAGCCGCCGCCGAGGAATGGGCTGCGGATGTGGATCTTGTCCGGGGAGAGCCCGAAAAGTCCGGCGAGGCGCCCTTGCGCCATGGCCAAACCTTGGCTCGGCGTATCAACTGAGAGCGTATCACCGTCCCATGCGGCCACGATCGCATGCGGCTCCATCGCATTGTGATATTGGGGTGCGGTCTCGTAGGTCGCTTCGATTTGCTTCGCGGCCGCGGCGAGACCGGCCGCGACATCGCCCCGATGAACCTCCGACGGATTGCCGACGCCGACGCCTGGCGGCACGAAGCTCTCGGTCGAGTCCAGCCCAACCCGCGCCGGATCGACGTCATAGCGCGGCGATAGGAGCTCGGCTCCCTCGGTCGCAGCCTCGAGCGTTTCCGCGATGACGACGGCGATCGGTTGATGGGCGTAACGGACCCGGTCGTTTTGCAGCAGATCGAGGCGAAACATGAAGGGATTGGATTTTTCGTCCGGATCCTGCGCGAGCACCGGTTTGTTGGCCGGGGTCATGACCTCAACAACGCCGGCGTGGGCTTTTGCCGCGGCGACATCAAGAAGAGCGACGCGGCCACGCGCGATACTGCTTACCGCCAGAACCGCGTAGAGCAGCCCCGGCGGATGGTTGTCGGCGGCGTACCGAGCGGTTCCCGTAACTTTGAGGACGCCATCGCGGCGGGTGAGCGGCTGGCCGATGTTCGAGCCGTGCCGAACATGAGCGGGCGCCTGCGTGAGTGCGATCTCAGGCATGGATGACAGCTCCGGAAACTGACGCGAAGGGGGATGCTGGAAGCGCGGGAACACGCTCGGGTGTGCCGGCTGCCGCGAGCGTGAGGGCCCGCACCACGATCCGTCGCGCGAGCTCGATCTTGAAGCCGTTGTCGCCGGAGGGCTTTGCCGCCGTAAGCGCAACCTCGGCGGCGCGTTGGAAAAGGGAGGCATCAGCCCGTGCGCCGGCCAGGACCAGCTCCGCTTCACGAGCCCGCCAGGGTTTCTAGGCAACGCCGCCGAGCGCGAGGCGCGCTTCTATGATTGTATCATGCTGGAGGCGCAGAGCGGCCGCAGCCGATACGACTGCAAATGCATACGAGGTGCGTTCGCGAATTTTCAGGTAACGGGCATGGGCCGCGAAACGGGCCGCTTCCACCGGCAACCGCACCGCAACGATCATCTCACCCGGCTCCAGCATGCTCTCGCGTTCCGGCGTGTCTCCCGGCAGCCGATGAAATGTTTCGAGCGGAATCTCCCGCCGCCCTGCTCTGCCCTCGATCTCGACGACCGCGTCGAGCGCGACCAAAGGTACGCAGAAGTCGGACGGGTGTGTCGCGATGCAGCTCTCGCTCCACCCCATAACGGCGTGAAGCCTGTTCTCGCCGCGGCGCGCGTCACAGCCCGAACCGGGATCGCGTTTGTTGCAGGCGCTGGCGGCGTCGTAGAAGTAAGCGCAGCGCGTCCGTTGCAAGAGATTGCCGCCGACCGTGGCGGCGTTCCGAAGCTGCGCGGATGCTCCAGACAGCAGCGCTTCTGCGACCGCCGGAAAGCGTCGGGCAAAAGTCCGGTCGTGAGCGAGGTCGGCGTTGCGGACAAGCGCGCCGATCCGCACGCCGCCGTCGGGAAGGTCGGCAACATGGTCGAGGTCGGGAAGGTGGCTGATGTCCACCAGTCGACTCGGGCCGGCAATGCCGCCCTTCATCAGGTCCAGAAGGTTGGTGCCGCCGGCCAGATAGGCGGCGCCCGGTTCCGAAGCGGCGGCAACGGCCTCTCGGACCGTCGCCGGCCTCACGTAGTCGAAGGTCTTCATGCAACCTCCCTTCGGCCCACCGCGCCGAGAATCCTTTGCGCCTCCAGCACGGCCTCCGTGATTCCTTGATAGGCGCCGCACCGACAGAGATTTCCGCTCATGCCTTCACGCACGCGCTCCGGATCGTCTCCAGCCTGATCCTCCTGGATCAAACCGATCGCGCTCATGATCTGGCCGGGCGTACAGAACCCGCACTGCAAGCCATCCTGGGCGAGAAAGGCCGCTTGCACCGGATGAAGTCGATCACCTTGTGCTACACCTTCAATCGTCAGGACGTCAGCTCCGTCGTGACTGATCGCAAGCGCAAGGCACGAATTGATCCGTCGCCCCTGAACGATGACCGTGCAGGCGCCGCACTGCCCCCGGTCGCAGCCCTTCTTCGTTCCGGTCAAATGCAGGCGTTCGCGAAGAAGATCGAGGAGCGTCACTCGAGGGTCGTCGAGCTCGATCGTCCTCTTCACGCCATTCACAGTCAGAGTCGTTGAGATGCTCATGCAGTGCTCCGAAACAGTGAGGTTAAGAGAGACCGCCGGCTGACGGACACTTAATCTTTGTGGCGTCCGCGGCTTTGCCAAGAGATCGGATTGCCCAAAGTTTCCGCGATCGAAGACCTCGGGTGAATCCCGTCGTGACGAGCTCAGGTCGTCGCCGTTTGCTAGCCGCAGGTGTTGTGTGTCAGCGTATCTTCAGAAAGTATACGGAGGATGCCTCCGTTTTTCAAGCCCCTTTAACTGGACGGTTGGCATGAGGCAGTTGCAGAAGAGGACGCGGAAGCTGCGCGCCGATGCTATTCGGAACCGCGAGCGTGTCCTCGAGGCGGCTAGAGCGGTTTTCAGTGCCGGCGGCGCCGAGGCCAGCCTCGAGGCCGTTGCGGGAGCTGCCGGTGTGGGCATCGGCACCCTCTACCGTCATTTCCCTACCCGCGAAGCCCTGTTCGAAGCGGTGTACCGCCGCGAGGTGCAACAGCTGGCCGATCTAGCCGAACAGTTGAAACAAGAGGCGCAGCCCATCGATGCACTCCGTCACTGGATGCGCTCGAATGTTAAGTTTGTTGCCACGAAAAAGGGCATGTCCGCGGCGCTCGCTCTTGCTGCCTACAAGAACTCAGAACTCTTCTCATATTCCTTCGATCGGCTCACGCAGGCTGTCCGCGGGCTTCTCGACGGAGCGATCGCGACAGGCGAAATCCGCGACGACATCAGCCCGGAGGATCTCCTTCGTGCCCTTGTGGGCATGTGCTACATGCACGATCGGCCTGGCTGGCAAACAAGCGTTCTCCGACTTGTCGACGTCTTCATCGACGGACTCCGAACTCGACCCAAAGCAAAACAGAAAAGATTGTCGTGATGATGACGGCTCGAGGTGGATGACGGCAGCCAAGGTCTGGCCTCACTGCGGGCGGGCAGAGTGGCCACATTGGCAGCTAGCCATCCAACGAACGCTTCAAGCCGTGGTTCCATTCGTCCAGCGCGACTCATGGCATTCGCGGCCGGACCATCGGATTAGCCCACAGCGTAACCTATGCCCTCCGCAATGTGTGTTCGCGCACATTGCCCGTGAGGACCGAGCCTAATGGTTCGTCGGGAAAGCCGGATAGGCATTCTGCGGGCGGGAGGCGTCCTCCATTAGTCGGGCATGGCACACCGCAAAGCCTCCGCGCATCCCTGAGATAGCCGCTTTGCCAGATGACGCCTCACCATCGAAAAACTTCTTGACTGACACCGGCCGGTACTACATCCTTGACACGATGGTACCATTTGGTACCTAACGAGCAAAATCTTGTCAGGCCGGCAGGGGTGTCGACCCCGTGGGCAGGCGGCCTCGGGGCTACCGCGCCGGTTCACCGGTAATCATGGGAAGCGAACGATGATCCGGAAGCTAGTGTTGGAAACTCCTGAGACGAGTCCCAAGCTTGACCTGCGGAGGCGGCCAAGAAAGACGGCGCACCACGCGATTACGTTGGTCGCCGCGTTTGTGGCAGCGCTGATGATCGCCGTGTCAGGCGCCGCCACGCCGACGCGCGCCGGCGAGGCGGTGTCGGAGCAGGAGGCCTACGAGATTGGCCTCGATGCCTACGCTTATCTCTATCCGCTCGTCATCATGGAGCTCACGCGCGCCCAGATGACCAACATCGAACCGGGGAAGCCGCCGCTGCGACCTCCGATGAATGCATTCGGACATCTGCGGGCGTTTCCGCCGGCAGGCTTCAAGCTTGTCGTGCGACCGAATTTCGACACCCTCTACTCGTCGGCGTGGCTCGATCTCTCGAAGGAGCCGTTGATCGTGTCGGTGCCGGATACAGCGGCTCGATACTACTTGCTGGCGATGCTCGACATGTGGACTGACGTCTTCGCGGTCGTCGGCAAGCGCACGACCGGCACAGCGGCCGGAGACTACGCGTTGGTTGCGCCCGGGTGGCGGGGCCGTCTACCCGATGGCGTCGGACGGATCGATGCGCCGACCCCCACCATCTGGATCCTTGGGCGGACGCAAACCAACGGCCCAAATGACTATGCGGCCGTTCACGCCGTGCAGGACGGGTTCCGAGTGCGGCCCTTGTCGCAATGGGGAGGCGAGGCTCGCCCAGCGACGCCGGTGTTTGATCCGTCCGTCGATATGACCACCCCGCCGCCGCGCCAGGTCGGCGCGATGTCGGCGGCACGATTCTTCGCCGTCGCGACGGAGGTCCTGCGCCGGCAGGGTCCTCACCTCGTCGACCAGCCGATCCTCGCGCGCATGAAGCGGATCGGCCTCCAATCCGACGCCGTATTCGATCTCAATGCTGCCGATCCCACAATCCGGCGCGGGCTGGAACGCGCCGCAAGCGGCGCGTTGAAGCTGACGGCCGACAAGGCGTCCAGCATCGGCCGGCAGGTGAACGGCTGGCAAATCAACACCGACACGATCGGCGTCTATGGTACGAGCTATCTCGTGCGCGCGATCGTCGCGCGCACGCTGTTGGGCGCCAATCTGCCGGAGGATGCCTTTTATCCTGCAACGTCGGTCGACGGCGACGGCAAGCCCCTCGACGGCACCAACCGCTATCTGATCCGCTTCGAGAAAGACCAGCGACCGCCGGTGAGTGCATTCTGGTCGATCACGCTTTACGACGCCGAGGGCTACGCGGTCGCCAACGCACTCGATCGCTTTGCCATCGGCGATCGGGATCGGCTTGTGCTGAACGGGGATGGGTCGCTCGACATCGTCGTCTCGGCCGCGCATCCCGGCCCCGACAAGAGATTCAATTGGCTGCCGGCTCCGGCCGGTCCGTTTAACCTCACCATGCGCCTCTACGGCCCGACCCGCGGCGTGCTCGAAGGAACTTGGCTGCCACCTCCCGTCCGACGGCTTCCTTAGGCCGACGGCTTCGTCATCGCGCTCTATCTTGTTTGTCGCGGAAAGGCCCAGGCAAGCGGAAGTCAAGCTTACAGCCCGGCGGCTGCCGGCAGCGGCTTGGCCTTTGCCAGCCGCTCCTTCTTCAGCAGGTCGGCCAGGAGGAACGCCAGGTCGATCGACTGCTCGGCGTTCAAGCGCGGATCACAGACGGTGTGATACCGGTCGTTGAGATCGGCGTCGGTGATGGCGCGCGCTCCGCCGGTGCACTCGGTGACGTTCTGCCCGGTCATCTCCAAGTGCACGCCGCCCGCATAGGTGCCCTCGCCGGCGTGAACCTCGAAGAAGTTCTTGACCTCCTTGAGGATGAGGTCGAACGGGCGCGTCTTGTAGCCGTTCGACGCGGTGATCGTGTTGCCGTGCATCGGATCGCACGACCACACCACGTTGCGGCCTTCCCGCTTCACCGCGCGGATCAAAGCCGGCAAGTGCTCGGACACCCGATCGGCGCCGACCCGGCAGATCAGCGTCAGCCGCCCCGGCTCATTTTCAGGATTGAGGACGTCGATCAGCTTGAGCAGCCCGTCAACCGTGCTCGACGGACCGCATTTCAGCCCGAGCGGATTCTTGATGCCGCGGCAGAACTCGACATGGCCGTGATCGAGCTGACGGGTCCGGTCGCCGATCCACAGCATGTGGCCGGACGTGCAGTACCAGTCTCCCGACGTCGAGTCGACGCGCGTCATGGCCTGCTCGAAGCCGAGCAGCAGCGCCTCGTGGCTGGTATAGAAATTAGTCGTGCGCAGCTCAGGATGGCGGTCCGGATCGATCCCGCAGGCGCGCATGAAATTGAGCGCCTCGGAGATCCGATCGGCGAGTTCCTCGTAATGGTGGGACTGCGGCGCCTCCTTGACGAAACCGAGCATCCACTCGTGCACGCGCGCCAGGCTCGCATAGCCGCCATGGGCGAAGGCGCGCAGCAGATTGAGGGTCGCGGCCGACAGCCGGTAGGCCTCGATCTGGCGGCGCGGATCGGGCGTGCGCGCCTCCGGCGTGAACGCCATGTCGTTGACGATGTCGCCGCGGTAGCTCGGCAATTCCAGGCCGTCACGCTTCTCGGTCGGCGAGGAGCGCGGCTTGGCGAATTGTCCGGCGATGCGCCCCACCTTGACCACCGGCGACGCCGCCGCATAGGTCAGCACCACCGCCATCTGCAGAAACACGCGGAAGAAATCGCGGATGTTGTTGGCCGTGTGGCTGATCGCGCGGTGCTCGGTGAAGCTCTCGGCGCAATCACCCCCCTGGAGCAGGAAAGCATTCCCGGCACAGACCTGGGCGAGCGACTCTTTCAGGTTGCGCGCCTCGCCGGCAAAGATCAGCGGCGGATAGGTCGAAAGCTGCCGCTCGACCTCCGTCAATGCGGCCTTGTCCGGATAGTCCGGCATCTGCGCAACCGGCCTGGTTCGCCAGCTCTCCGGCGTCCAACGCTCAGTCATGACGCGACACTCCCTGCGTCGAAAAGTCCTCAATCATTGCAGGTATATACAGGAGGTTCAGGGCAAAAAGCCAGCAAGCGCAAAGACGCTTATGTTAAGCTTCTCAGCCTTTGCAACCGTCGAGATGCCCCGTGAGCGACGCCATCCAGATCGACGACGTATCGATTGCGGCACGGGACGGCTATTTGCTTGCGGGTACGGTCTTCGTCCCCGCCGGGGAGCCGCGCGCCGGCGTCCTCATCAACTCGGCGACCGCGGTGCCGCGCAAGATCTATCGTGGCTTTGCCACGTATCTGGCGGAACGCGGGCTTGCCGCCCTCACCTTCGATTACCGTGGCATCGGCGGCTCGCGACCCGCCTCGCTGCAGGGCTTTCCGGCGCGGATGCGCGATTGGGCGGCTTTCGACGTCGCCGGCGCCATCGATCACGCACGCAAAACCTGGCCGACGCTGCCGATCGCCGTGGTTGGCCACTCGTTCGGCGGCCAGGCCGTCGGCCTCGTGCCCAACAATGCCGAGATTACACGCGCCCTGCTGGTCGCCGCGCAAGCAGGCTTTTGGCGGCTCTTCACCTCGCCCGAAAAATACCGGGTCTATGCCATGATGCGGTTGATCGGCCCGCCGATCACCCATGCCATGGACTACATTCCCGGCGCCCGCCTCGGGCTCGGCATGGATCTGCCCAAAGGCGTCTTTCTGGAATGGTCGGATTGGATCGCCCGGCGGCGCTATTTCTTCGACGACCCGACATTAACGGCGCTTGAGAATTTTCCGCGCTACCACGGCGGGCTGCGCGCCGTCGGCCTGAGCGACGATCCGTGGGCCACGCCAGCAGCGATCGACCTGTTGCTCTCGGGATTCACCGGCACGCAACCCGAGCACCATCGAGTCCATCCGCGGGACGTCGGCGCGCACAAGATCGGCCATTTCGGCTTCTTTCGGCCCGAGCATCGGGAGACATTGTGGCGTGACGCCGCGACCTGGCTCAGCGGCGAGGCGTGAGCGTCAGCTCCGAAGGCTAGCGGCCGTGGCTCCGGGTCACCGTTCGCATGGTCACGAGCTCTTCGGCGGCGGTGGGGTGCACCGCCATCGTGGCGTCGAAGTCGACCTTGGTCGCCCCCATCTTCACGGCGATGCCCAGGAGCTGGATCATCTCACCGGCATCCGGCCCGACGATGTGACAGCCGACAACCCGGTCGGTCGAACCGTCGACGACGAGTTTCAGCAGCACCGTCGTATCACGGCCGGAAAGCGTCGCCTTCATGGGCCGGAACTGGCTCGCGTAGATATCGACCTTGCCGAAGCGCGCTTGCGCCTGCGCCTCCGTCAAGCCGACCGCGCCGACCTCGGGCTCGGAGAACACCGCGGTCGGCACGTTGGTGTGATCGACCTTGGTGGGCTTGTCGCCGAACACCGTGTCGGCAAAGGCGTGCCCCTCGCGGATCGCGACCGGGGTGAGGTTTATGCGGTTGGTCACGTCGCCGACGGCGTAGATGTTCTGGAGACTGGTGCGTGAATAGTCGTCGACCGCGATCCCGCCGTTATCCGCAATCTTGACGCCGCAATTCTCCAGCCCGAGCCCCGCCACATTGGGCGGCCGGCCGACCGCGAACATGACGTGGTCCACGGAAACCGCGTTGCCGTGAGAGAGGTGGACGGAGAGATGGCCCGCCGCCTTCTCCACGGCCGTCACGGTCCGTCCGGTGACAACGCGAATGCCCCGCTTCTCCATCTCCATGCGCACATGATGGCGCACGTCGTCGTCGAAGCCGCGCAGAATATTCTCGCCACGATAGACCAGCGTCACATGCGATCCGAGACCGGCGAAGATGCAGGCGAACTCGACCGCGATGTAACTGCCGCCCTGAACAAGAATCCGGCGCGGAAGCAGCGGCAGCTGAAAGGCCTCGTTTGAGGAGATCACGTGCTCGATGCCGGGAATTCTTGGGCCGAGGAACGGCGCCGCGCCGGTGGCGATGAGGATGTGCGCGGCGCGGATACGCTCGCCGGTCGCGAGCAGCCGCACGTGGTTGGCGTCCTCCAACACGGCCCGGCCCTTCACCAGCGTCACCCGCGCCTTTTCCAGGGTCGACGTGTAGGCCTTTTCCAGCCGCTCGATCTCACGATCCTTGTTGGCGATCAGTGTCGCCCAATCGAACGAGTGGTGCGGAACGGTCCAGCCGAAGCCGGCGGCCTCCTCGAAGTCGAGCGAAAAGCGCGACGCATAAACGAGGAGCTTCTTGGGCACGCAGCCGCGAATGACGCACGTGCCGCCGACCCGATATTCCTCGGCGATCATGACCCGAGCGCCATGGCCGCTGGCGACGCGCGCAGCACGCACGCCGCCCGAACCGGCGCCGATGACAAAAAGGTCGACTTCGCGATCAGCCATTCGTATCGCCGTTCATGGCATCATCCTCCCGCGGGCGGCCTTCAGGGGCGCTCGATCAGCTGCACCCCGTCTCGCCCTGCCACAATGGCCATGTGAGCAAGCCCGACGAACAATCCGTGCTCCACCACGCCAGGAATAGCAGCAAGCCTTCCGGCTAGCGAGCCGGGGTCTGGGATCGCGCCGAGCGCCGCATCCAAAATCCAGTGACCGCTATCGGTGATGAAAGCTTCGCCGTCCCGCTTCCGCAGCACGAGCTTAGCCGTTGCGCCAGGAACGGCCGCAGCCCGAGCAATGGCGCGTTCGGTTGCGGCGAGGCCGAACGGCACGACCTCGATCGGCAGCGGATAGCGACCGAGCACGGCAACCCACTTCGAGGCGTCGGCGATCACCACCATCCGCGCCGACGCGGTGGCAACGATCTTCTCATGCAAGAGCGCGCCCCCGCCGCCTTTGATCAGGCTGAGGTCCGGCGCAATCTCGTCCGCTCCGTCGACGGTCAGATCAAGCTCGGGGACGACGTCGAGGGTGGTCAGCGGAATGCCGAGACGTTTGGCTTGGGTCGCCGTCGCCTCCGACGTCGGCACCGCAACGACGTCGAGCCCGGCGCGTACCCGTTCGCCCAGTAGCGCGACGAAATGCGCGGCCGTCGTGCCCGTGCCAAGCCCAAGGCGCATGCCCGGCCGCACGAAGTCTATGGCGCAAGCCGCTGCCTGCCGTTTCTGCGCGTCGATGTCCATCACGAGGGCGCCGATCGTTTTCGGCTGCCTGTGTAACGCCGTTCCAACGGGCCGCCTAGGCCAAAGCGGGCCATTGGCGGCCATCCGGGACCGGCGGGTGGACGGAGGCTTGCTTTGCCATCCCTCGACCGTTAGCGATCGCGAATGGAGCCGCCGCCCATTATTGTTTTCGATCTCGACGGGACGCTGATCGATACGGCGCCCGATCTGATCGACACGCTTGATTTCATTCTCGCGCGCGAAGGTTTGCCGCTGGTACCGTATGCGGAAGCCCGCAGGCTGATCGGCGGCGGGGCGAAGATGATGATGGAGCGGGCCTTGCAGATGGAGGGACGCATCTGCACGCCGGCGGCACTCGATCAGCTCTACGGCGAGTTCGTCGGCCACTATGCCGAGCGGATCGCCGACCGGTCGCGGCCGTTCCCGGGGCTTGAACCGGCGCTCGATGCCCTCGCCGCTCGCGGTCACCGCTTTGCGGTCTGCACCAACAAGCTGGAATGGCTGTCGCAGCGGCTCTTGGATGCACTCGGGCTGACGGCCTATTTCACCGCGATCTGCGGGCAAGACACTTTCGGAGTGCAAAAGCCCGATCCCGAAATGCTACGACGCACGATAGAACGCGCGGGCGGGAGGCCGGAACGCGCCGTGATGGTCGGAGACTCGGCAACCGACATTAAGACGGCGCGCGCCGCGCGGGTGCCGGTTGTAGGGGTGGACTTCGGCTATACCGAAATCCCGCTGGCGCAGCTTAAGCCGGACCGGCTCATCGGTTCGTTTGCCGACCTCCCAACGGCGGTGCTCGACCTTCTGCCCGGCGTCCATTCACCGTGATCAGGAGCCGGTCGACAGGATTGACGGTGCCCAGGTAAGGCTTTGATTAATGGGCATAAAATGGCGGCCGCGGTTGCGCCGAAGGCTGGTCGCACGTATGGTTTCGGCGATAGCGGCGTCGGCCGCGGAACCTGTACGGTAGTGTCATGGGTCGAAGTGCTGCGTGCCTTGCCTCCGCCCTCTTGCTGTCCGCGTGCTCGTCCTTCCCGAGCCTCGATATGTTCAAGGCGGCCCCGAAACCGATCAACTTGCAGCTAGAATCACAGCCGCCCGGCGCCGACGCGAAGACCTCGCTTGGGCCGGGCTGCCGCACTCCCTGCGCCGTGCCGATCACCACCAGCGCCGATTTTACGGTGACGTTCACGCTCGCCGGCCATCAGCCGCAAACGATCCCGGTGCAGGTGATCGAAGACGGGCGCTCGGAGCCGAATCCTAGGCTTGCGCCCAACCCCGCCTATGCGGAGCTTGAACCTTTTACCGGCAGCGTGAAGCCGAGACCCAAGAAGAAGCCGCACATTGCCGCGAGGCCCGCGACCGCGGTCGCCGCCTCCCCCACCGAGGATCAAGTGTCCTCGGCGGCGTTGCAACCTCCCTCCCCCGCTACACCGTTTCCGCCCCCGCCTCGCTAATTGGATCGACCCGACCCACCGCATTTTCTTGACGGAAAACCGCCGTCCACCCAGGAGCTCGGGGTTCCCGAGTTCCTGACCTGCATAATGCGCAAGTCAGCGTGGTCAGGCCTGTTTGCAGACGTTCCCTTGAAGGCCGCTAAGTCTTGGCGGAGGCAGCTGAATCGCCTGTCGCGGTTGCACCCGAGGCGCGCCGCTCCTATGCTTTCCGCGGAAGCGGCGCCGCAATGTTAATTATGGCCTCGTCGGGAACACCGACTTGGGCTGGAAACCGTACGGTAAAGCTCATGGGTCGAAGCGCCGCATTTCTTGCCTCCGCGCTCATTGTTGCAGCGTCTGCGGGCTGCTCGGAGATGGAGATTTTCAAGACGGTGTCGAATACCGTCGACTTGCAGCTGGAATCACAGCCGCCAGGGGCCGAGGCCAAAACCTCGCTTGGACAGAGCTGCCGCACTCCGTGCACGCTAACGATCACGGCCGGTCCGAACGGCGCCCAGTTTACGGTGGAGTTCACGCTCGACGGATATCAGCCGCAAACCGTCTCGGTTGAAGTCAACCGACGCAACGCCCGTGCCGACCCCGAGCTCGTGCCCAATCCGGCCAAGGCCCTGCTCGAGGCCATTCCACCTCCCGAGAAGCCGAAGCCTCCGCCCAAGAGAAAACCGCGCGTCGCAAAGCCTGCGGCTGCGGCTCCTCCCAATGCGGGCCAGGCCTCCTCGGCCGGCTTCCCACCCTCCTCCACGTCGTTTCCGCCGCCGCGTTAATTCGGTCGATCGGCATCCGTCGGGTCGTGGGACGATCGGCCGATCCGTCTCACCCGTCGGGTCGGGTCTCGCTGGCGGCCGTAGGATTTATCCGGCACAATGTCCATGTTGGGTGTTGGCCTCGTCCAGGACGAGCGCATCCGAGATGGAAGCATGATGCAATCCGCGACGAGCATGGAATTGGACGCCCAGCGGACCCGGCCGGTACGGCCGCTGGTTGATCCGTTCGCGCGCGCCATCACCTATTTGCGGGTTTCCGTCACCGATCGCTGCGATTTCCGTTGCGTCTATTGCATGGCGGAAAACATGGCGTTCCTCCCGAAGGCGGACCTGCTCACGCTCGAGGAGCTTGACCGCCTGTGCACCGCTTTTGTGCTCAAAGGCGTACGAAAGCTGCGATTGACGGGCGGCGAGCCATTGGTGCGGCGCGGCATCATGACACTCGTCGCTTCATTATCTCGCCATCTGGCGTCAGGCGCCCTCGACGAGCTGACCCTCACCACCAACGGCTCGCAGTTGAGCAAATACGCCGCTGAATTGAAGGCGAACGGCGTTGAGCGTATCAACGTCTCGCTCGATACCCTCGACCCAGACAAGTTTCGCGCCATCACCCGTTGGGGCGAGGTCGAGAAGGTGCGCGCTGGGCTCGATGCCGCACTGGCCGCCGGGATGCGGGTCAAGATCAACACGGTCGCGCTCAAGGACGTCAACGAGGACGAGATCGCCGGCCTGATGGAATGGGCGCACGGCCAAGGCATGGACCTCACGGTGATCGAGGTGATGCCGCTGGGCGATGTCGGCGCTGCCCGGCTCGATCAATATCTGCCGCTGTCGATCGTGCGCGCGCGGCTTGCCGAGCGCTACACGCTCGAAGATCTCGACTATCGGACGGGGGGGCCCGCCCGCTACGTTCGCGTCAAGGAAACCGGCGGCCGTCTGGGCTTCATCACGCCGATGACGCATAATTTCTGCGAATCCTGTAACCGCGTGCGCATCACCTGCACGGGTACCCTCTACATGTGTCTCGGTCAGGAGGATGCGGCCGACCTGCGCGCGCCGCTGCGCGCATCGGAGGCCAACGATCTGATTGACGTGGCCATCGACGAGGCAATCTCGCGCAAGCCCAAAGGGCATGACTTCGTGATCGACCGCCGGCACAGGCGCCCGTCGCTCGCGCGGCACATGAGCGTTACCGGCGGCTAAGCCGCATTTAGAGACTGACCCGGTTTTCGTTTACGTGCGCGTGGCGTTGCGGATCAAGTAGTTGTCGTAAGTATATTCAGCGACCCGCCACCAAAGATATTCGTCGTTGCGAAACGCGAGCGTCGACTCCCACGCCTTCTTGAAAGCAGCGTTGTTCGCCGAAATCTCCTGATAAAGATCGAGCGACGCCTTCAAGCAAACGTCCATGACGGCCGGCGGGAACGGTCGTAACTGCGCGCCCGCACTGATCAGCCGTTTCAACGCTGCCGGATTGGAGGCGTCATACTTGGCCAGCATCCATTCATTGGCTCGGGATGAAGCGGAGCGGATGATCGATTGATAGGTCGGACTAAGCCCGTTCCATTTCTCCAGGTTGATGAAATTATGCAGCACCGCGCCGCCTTCCCACCACCCCGGGTAATGGTAGAATTGCGCGACCTTGTTGAGCCCGAGCTTTTCATCATCATACGGCCCGACCCACTCGCACGCGTCGAGCGTGCCTCTCTCCAACGCAGGATAGATGTCACCGCCGGCAAGCTGCTGCGGCACGACCCCCACCCTCGCCAGCACCTCACCCGCATACCCGCCGATGCGGAACTTGAGGCCGCGTAGGTCGGCAGGCTCTTTGATCTCTTTGCGGAACCAGCCTCCCATCTGGCAGCCGGTGTTGCCGGCCGGAATGGCGTAAACGTTGTATTTCCTATAAAAATCGTTCAGCAGCTCCATGCCGCCGCCGAAATAATTCCAGGCATTCTGCTGGCGCGCATTGAGGCCGAAAGGGACGGCAGTCCCGAAGGCGAAAGTCGGATCCTTGCCGACATAATAGTACGAGGCACTGTGACTCATCTCGACGGTCGAATTGCTCGTCGCGTCGAACGCCTGCAGGCCAGGCACGATTTCGCCCGCTGCGAAGACCTGGATTTGGAACTTCTTGTCGGTGGCTTCGCCAACCGCCTTCGCGAAGATTTCGGCCGCGCCATAGAGCGTGTCGAGCGACTTGGGAAAGCTCGAGGTCAAGCGCCACTTCAACTCCGGGGTCGACTGCGCAATCGCGGGTCTGGCAATCGTGGTCGCGGCCACACCCAGGCCTGCCGCCTGCAGGAACTGACGACGCTTCATGCAACTCCTCCTTGCTCAAAGTCACGGCGAGGCCGCGCTCGAGTGAATAGCACGCCGCGCGCGGCGAATACCATGTCCGATCAGGCGGCGAAACCTTGGGGGAGCGGTTTCCCAAAAATGGCAAGGCCCGCACCGGAGCGGGCCTCGTCAATCAGCGAAACAGCTTCGACCGGCGCTTCACCGCCGGATCCGTCCGCCTGCCGGGATCAGCCCCGCAGACTCTTCGACCGAATCATGAAGTTATCGTAAGTAAAATCGGCAACCTGCCACCAATCATACTCCTTGTCGCGGAAGGCCATCAGATCGTCATACATCTTCTTGAAGTCAGGATTCGAGGCCGCCGCCTCAGCATTGATCTGATTGGAAGCCTTAAGACACGCCTCCATGGTCTGCTGACTGAACGGCTTCAGCTGGGTGCCGGCGGAGTAGAGACGCTTCAATGCATCCGGATTGCGCGCGTCGTATCTTCCGGTGACCTCGGTATTGGCGTAAGCGGCAGCGCCCTTGAGGACCGCCTGATAATTCTTCGGCAATTCGTTCCATTTGTCCAGATTGATGAAAAAGTGCAGCGCCGTTCCGCCCTCCCACCAGCCTGGATAGTAATAGAACTTCGCGATCTTATAGAAGCCGAGCTTCTCGTCATCATAGGGGCCAACCCATTCGGCAGCGTCGATGGTACCCTTCTCGAGCGCCGGATAGATGTCGCCGCCGGCAATCTGCTGAGCCACGCCGCCGAGCGCCGTGATGGTCTTGCCGGCCCATCCGCCAATGCGGAATTTCAGACCTTTGAAATCTTCGACCGTGTTGATTTCCTTCCGAAACCAGCCGCCCATCTGTGTCCCGGTGTTGCCTCCGAGCAGCGAATACAGATTGAATTTTTGCACAAAGTCGTTGACCAGTTTGGTGCCATTTCCATCGTAATACCAGGCGTTTTGCTGCCGCGCGTTCGGACCAAAGGGAATTGAGCACATCACCGCGAATGTTGGGTCCTTGCCAACAAAGTAATAGGCGGCCGTGTGGCACATCTCGACGGTTTTGTTCGAAACCGCATCGACCGCTTGCAGCGCGGGAACGATTTCAGCAGCCGCAAAATTCTGGATCTGGAACTTGTTGTCGGTCGCTTCGGCAACGTACTTTGCCAGCGTCTCGCCAGCGCCGAACAACGTATCGAGCGACTTGGGGAAGCTTGAGGTTAGGCGCCACTTCAGCTCCGGCGACGATTGGGCGATGGCGGGCTTGGCGACGGCCGCCGCAGCGGCTCCGGTTCCCAGCGCGGCCAGGAACTGACGACGTTTCATGGGCTATTCCTCCGTGATCTTTTTTTTCAGTGCTCCCCGGCTGACACGCGCCGGTCGCTCGCTCCTTAGCATAGATCGGGTTCGCTTCCCAACCCGCATCAAAGCGGGCTTGCGGCCGGCGGCACACGCACCGTTGCGGACCGGGCCAGGACGATCGCGGCCCTTACGCTTCGATCACAATACGCGGCGCAGGCCGCGCGGCGCCGGCACCGAGTTGGTCCTTCACCTTGCCGGCGATAGCCCGATAAATCACGGCATGCGGACCGTCCGGCTCGGTGGCAACCACTGGTAGTCCAGCATCCGACTTCTCGCGGATATCCATGTGCAACGGCACCTCGCCGAGGAACGGAACACCGAGCCGCTCGGCCTCGTGCCGCGCGCCGCCATGTCCGAATATGTCGGAGCGGCCCCCGCATTCGGGGCACACGAAATAGCTCATGTTCTCGACAATGCCGAGCACCGGCACGTTGACGCGGCGGAACATGGCGATGCCGCGGCGGGCATCGATGAGCGCCAGGTCCTGCGGGGTGGAGACGATGACCGCGCCCTTCAGCGGCACTTGCTGTGCCATGGTAAGCTGCGCATCGCCGGTGCCGGGCGGCATATCGACCACCATGACGTCGAGCGCCCCCCATTCGACCTCGCGCAGCATTTGCGTGAGGGCCGACATGACCATTGGGCCGCGCCAGATCATCGGCGTCTCCTCCTCGACGAGGAAGCCGATCGACATCACCGACAGCCCGTACCGGCTGATCGGCATCAACCGCGTGCCGCCGTTGATGGTCTCGGGCCGCTCCCGGATGGCCAAGAGTTTCGGCATCGAGGGCCCGTAGATGTCGGCATCGAGCAAGCCGACCCGCAGACCGAGATCGCGCAGGCCGAGCGCCAGGTTCACCGCGGTGGTCGATTTGCCGACGCCGCCCTTGCCGGACGCAACCGCGATGATCGCCTCAACGCCCGGAACTCCGGCGGTCGTCCGCGGCGGATGCGCCGGGTGTGCCGCGCCCGCCGGCGGTGCCGCCGCCGGCGGTGGCGCTCGGCGGACCGGAGCCGCGCCAGCGGCACGCTCGGCGGTGAGCGCCACGAGGACCGATTGGACACCCGGCAGTGCGCGCACTGCATGCTCGGCAAGCTTGCGCACCGATTCCCACGCCTGCACGGCACCGGCATCGACGGTCATCGAGAAGAAAACCTTGCCGTCGGTGACCACGATGTCGGAGAGCGTGCCGGTCGCGGGCAGCGACGTCCCGTTGGGTGCTGCCACTTTCGCCAGGCTCGCGAGAACTTCCTCCTTAGTCACCGGCATCACCGCCTCCAAGCCGCGCAGGTCGCATGTTTCCGACTTACGCAATCCCCATTCCAGAAGTCGGCAATATCCGAGTTCTGGCGCGCTCGCGTACATAAGCCCCTTCCCGGCAGGATCAAAGCCCGACGGGCCGCGGCCGAAACGGTCTCCGGTCCGTAGTGAGCCCGACCGCCCGTCAACAACATGCGCCGATCAACGATGCCGAAGGGTTTCCGACTCCAACGAACCGGCAGGCTCTCGCGTTGGCTGTTGACGCACGGCGAGAACGCAGCACAGTGGCGTCCGGTCCGGCGATCGCAAGGAGAAGACGCATGGCAAAGGTGGCATTTCTCGGTCTTGGCGTCATGGGGTTCCCCATGGCCGGGCATCTCAAGAACAAAGGCGGACACGATGTCACGGTCTACAACCGCACCGCCGCCAAGGCCGGGAAATGGGTGAGCCAATACGGCGGCCGGCAAGCCGCCACACCGCGGGAAGCGGCAGCGGGTCAGGACTTCGTCATGGCATGCGTCGGCAACGACCATGATCTGCGCGAGGTGACGCTCGGGGCGGAGGGGGCTTTTGCCGGCATGAAGAAGGGCGCGACGTTCGTCGATCACACCACCGCCTCAGCCGAGGTGGCGCGCGAGCTTTATGCCGAGGGGAAGAAGCGGGGCTTTGATTTCCTCGACGCGCCGGTGTCGGGCGGCCAGGCCGGGGCGGAGAACGGCGTGCTTACGGTCATGTGCGGAGGCGACCCGGAGGCTTATGGCCGCGCCGAAAAGGTGATCGCGGCCTATGCTCGCATGTGCAAGTTGCTCGGCCCCACCGGCTCGGGCCAGCTCACCAAGATGGTCAACCAGATCTGCATTGCAGGAATTGTCCAGGGGCTATCAGAAGGCATCCACTTTGCCAAGAAGGCCGGCCTGGACGTCGACGCGGTGATCGAAACCATCGCCAAGGGCGCGGCGCAATCCTGGCAGATGGAAAACCGCTACAAGACCATGAACGCGGGCAAGTTCGACTTCGGCTTCGCCGTCGACTGGATGCGCAAAGATTTGTCGATCTGCCTCAACGAGGCGCGGCACAGCGGCGCGCACCTGCCGCTCACGGCCCTGGTCGACCAGTTCTATTCGCAGGTGCAGGCCATAGGCGGCAGACGCTGGGACACGTCAAGTCTGATCGCGCTCCTGGAACGGAAATGAGCGGCGTCGGACGGCCAGTCGATCGTCGAGCGCCGCGGGCGCGTTCGCGCCCCGCCGATCGAGGAAACCTGAGACCGAACGAAATGTAGACCGAACGAATGTCCTGGGATCCATCGCAATACTCGAAATTCGCCGCACCGCGGTTGCGGCCGGCCATCGACCTCCTGAATCGGATCGAGCTCGCGTCGCCGCGCGAGGTTTACGACCTCGGATCGGGCACCGGCAATGTCACACGGATGCTGAAACAGCGTTGGCCCGACGCCGAGATCACCGGGGTTGATTCCTCGCAAGCGATGCTGGCGAAAGCCGCCGCGGAAGCGGCCGACATCGCCTGGACGCACGCGGATCTCGCCCAGTGGCGGCCGCCGCGCCCCGCCGACCTGATCTACTCCAATGCCGCGCTGCATTGGATCGGTGATCATGCGCATTTCTTCCCGCGCCTGTTACAAACGCTCGCACCCGGCGGCGTGCTTGCCGTGCAAATGCCGCGCAACTTTACCGCCCGCTCGCACACGGCCGTAGCCGATGCCGCCCGCAGCGGCCCTTGGCGCAGCAAGCTGGAGCCGTTGCTGCGCCCTACACCAGTCGCGCCGCCGGATTTCTATTTCGACCTGCTGAGCACCCGCTGCGCCAGTCTCGACATCTGGGAAACGGAATATCTGCACGTGCTCACGGGCAAGGATCCGGTGAAGGAGTGGATCAAGGGCTCGTGGCTCAATCCGTTGCTCGATGCGCTCGCTGAGCCTGTGCGAAGCGAGTTCGAGGCTGCTTACGGTGCCTTGGTCGCGCAGGCCTATCCGGCCAACGCCCACGGCGTCACGCTGCTGCCATTCCGACGGCTGTTCTTCGTCGCCGTCGCCCGCTGACCGCGCATGGGGGTCTGCGTCCGGGAAAGCTGCGGGCAGTCCTTGGGCTACGCGGCGGTGCTCGGCCGGGCCGAGATCGCGGCATGCCAGCGACGCACATTGACCATTTCTTCGGGCACGCTGAGCTTCGCCGGCTTCATCAAATCGATCGCCACGAGGCCGGTGATGTCGGCGACGGTGAAATCGTTGCCCGCGGCATATGGCCGGCTCTTCAGCTCGCCATCGAGGAAGGTCAGAAACTCCAGCACGCGCGGTTTGTTGGCCTCGGCCCATTGCGGCACCTGCGGCTGCTCCATTTCCTTCATGGCGGGATGCTGGTGCCGAAAGACCGAGGCCACCGTGAGCAGAAGATTAAACTCCAACCGCCGGTTCCACATCTCGACCAGAGCCGCCTCCAAGGGCCCGCGACCGAACAGCGGCGGATCGGGCTTGAGTGCCTCGAAGTACCGGCAGATCGCGATCGACTCGGTGATGATCGTCCCGTCATCCAGCACCAGCGCTGGCACCCGCTGCAACGGATTGATCGCCGCGAAGGCGGCCGACTTGTGCGCAAGCGCGCCAAGATCGACCTGTTCGGTCGGAACCGTAATTCCCTTCTCGGCAAGGAACACCCGCACCCGGCGCGGATTGGGTGCCCTGCCACCGTCATAGAGCTTCATCATTGGTATTTCTCCCCTAGCCGCCGTGGAACCGTAACTTCGTATTAACCATCAATTTTAGGCCACCTTTAAGCCTGGTCTTAAGGATTTTGCGCGACTTTTAGCGGCGACCGGCGAAGACCATTACCTATCCGAGCCCATGAGCGCAGTGAGCGAGCAGCGTGATGTTACGCCGGCAGCGGACAATTCCGCCGTCAAGCGTCGGCGTCGCGCGGCACAAAGCGTGCGCGAGGCACGCGACCGCTTGACGTCGACGACCGGCACAAGGCCCGCTTTCGACTACGAGCTCTTGCGTCAGTACGCGCAAAATCGTCTGTCCGCCTCCCTGATCATCGTCCTGCTCGTCGGCACCGTGGGTTTTTTGTCGGGTTTATGGACCCATGCCCTGGAGGCCGGCACCTGGACCGGGGCCGTTCTGATCATTCACGCCATCATTGTCACCAAATGCCGCCAGTTCCTTGGGGAAAGCCAAGGAACCACCGATATCCGCACCTGGCGGGGACGCTTCATCCTGCTCGACCTGTTCTATGGGCTGGCGTGGATGTTCATTCTCATCCATCCGGTCGGGGTCGACGGCGAATCCGGCACCTTTATGCTGTTCGTGATGCTGGTCGTCGTCGCGGTATCCAGCATGCTGGCTTCGAGCCTGCCGATCGCGGCGCTGGCAGCCACCGCGCCGGTCAGCACGGCGATCGCCCTGAATTTCGCTCTGCAGGGGACATTGCACGACTACATTCTCGCAATCATGGCGGTCGCCGCGCAAGGCTATTTCTCACTGCTGGCGCATCGGCTGCATTCGACCACACTCGCGACGCTCGAAGCCCGAGCCGAAAAGGACGCGCTGATCGGCGAGCTCGAGCAGGCCAAGGCAATCTCGGACGAAGCGCGTCGGCGCGCCGAGGCGGCCAACATCGCCAAATCCCGATTTCTGGCCCAGATGAGCCATGAGCTGCGAACGCCGCTCAATGCCATTCTTGGCTTCTCGGAGGTCATGAAGGACGAAATATTCGGCACCCATTCGGTGGCGACCTACAAGGACTATTCCGCCGACATCCACAGTTCCGGCGTCCACCTGTTGAATCTGATCAACGAAATCCTCGATCTTTCGCGTATCGAGGCGGGCCGCTACGAGCTCAACGAGGAGGCGATCTCGCTGACGGCCGTGGTCGAGGACTGCCATCATCTGTTGAAGCTACGGGCGCAAACTCGCGGCCTCACGATCCACGACATGTTCGAGGCCGACCTGCCACGCCTTTGGGCGGACGAGCGGGCGGTGCGCCAGATTTGTCTGAACCTCCTGTCGAACGCGATCAAATTCACGCCGCAAGGCGGCGAGATCTGGCTGAAAGTGGGCTGGACCGCCTCGGGCGGGCAGTACATGAGCGTCAAGGACACCGGCTCGGGGGTCGCCGATGAGGAAATCCCGATCGTGCTTGCATCATTCGGCCAAGGCTCGAACTCCATCAAGTCGGCCGAGCAAGGTGCAGGCCTCGGCCTGCCAATTGCGAAGAACCTGGTTGATCTGCACGGCGGGACCTTTTCGTTCAAGTCGAAGCTGCGGATCGGTACCGAAGTGGTGGTGACCTTCCCGCCCGAACGGGTCATGTCGGCGCTGGCGCCGATCACCGAGGCAGCTCCCCCGCTCCAGCCGCCGCCCGAGCTGCGAGGACCGGCGGCGGATCGCGCCCGCTTGCGCAAGCGTCCCTTGTTCCGGGTCGGCACGTAGCCGTAGGCGCCTGAAATGGCCACCGTGGCTCCGCCTTGGCGGGTTGTTCCGGTTGCCTTCCGCGTCGCACTGCCTATCTTCGCCGTCGAATCGTTTCCGAGATCCGATGGCTGTCCTCGAAAGTCCCTGTACCAAGGTCTGCGCGATCGAGCCCATGTCCGGTTTATGCCTCGGCTGCGGCCGTACCCTCGCCGAGATCGAGCATTGGCTGGTGTTCACTGTGAACGAACGCGACGAGGTCATGGCGAAGCTTCCCCTCCGCTTGGCCGGATTGCGAGGGCGCAACACCGACCGGTTTGGCTGAGGTGAGCCGTGCGGCGGTTGCTTTGGATTCTACTGTTTGGGCTTGGGCTCGCCCTTGTAGTCCTGGTCGCGCGCCATGACTCGGGTACGATCGGGGGGGTGTGGCCGCACGAATTCCCATCCCTCGTGTTCTACACGGTGTTGCTTGTCTTCGTCGGAAGCGCGGTGATCGCGATCTTCCGTCGACGTTGGCTGCACGCGCTCGAGTCGGCTCTGCTCTGGGTGGTCGTCGCGGTGCTGCTGATGGTCGGATATACCTATCGTCTCGATCTGCGCGAGGTGAGCGACCGGGTGCTCGCCGAGGTCATTCCAGGCCGTCCAGCGGCCCGCGGCAAGACCGTCGAGATCGCCCGTAGCCGCGGCGGCGAGTTCACCGTGGCGGTCCACATCAATGGTGTCCGCGTGCCGATGACGCTCGATACCGGCGCAAGTTCCGTCGTCTTGACCCAGGAAGCCGCCAAAGCCGCTGGACTGCCGCTTGAGGTTTTGAGCTACTCGGTCAACGTCGAGACCGCGAACGGCCGCGCGCGCGCGGCGCCCGTCACCATCGACCGCTTGGCCGTCGGCAACATCGTCGAGCGCTCGATACCGGCCTTGATCGCACAGCCCGGACAACTGCGCATGAGCCTCCTTGGAATGAGCTTTCTCAACCGGCTGGAAGGCTGGGAAGTCCGCGGCGACAGGCTCGTGATGCGCGGATTTCCGTAACGCGTTGCGCGACCCCTGCCCTCGCAATAGCTGCTCTCGTCAAAACAAGCTCGCCACGATCCGCGCTGACACGAGCAGCAGAAATATGCCGAAGCCGATCTCCAGCTGCCGCCTCGAGAGCACATGCGCAAGCCGCGCACCGTAGGGAGCAACGAGGCTCGACACCGGCGCCAGCAAGACCACGCCGATCAGCGACACAAAGCCAATCGACAGCGGAGGCATCAGGCTCTCGCGCGGCCAGCCCGCCAGCATGTAGCCGAGCGTCCCCGCGATGGTGATCGGCACGCCGACGCCGGCCGAGGTCGCGACCGCGTTGTGCATCGGCTTGCCGTGCAGCGTGAGAATCAGGTTCGACATCGAGCCGCCGCTGACCCCCATCAAGGACGAGCACAGCCCGACGACGAATCCGTAAAGGCCCATCCTCCGCCCCGCCGGCAGGTCGGCGCCGAGCTGCCAGGACGCGCGCGCAAACAGAAGCTTTGCGGCGATGAAGACTGCAATGACGACGAAGGCGATCTTGAACAAGGCGGCCGGCGCAAAGGCCGCAGTGACCGCGCCGACCGCTACCCCGGCGATAGCCGGGATGGCCCAGGCCCGCACTACGCCTTCGAGCACCGTGCCGGTGCGGCGATGGGCGCGATAGGATCGCAGCGTCGTCGGCACGATGATCGCGATCGAGGTCCCGACACAAAGCTGCATCCGCACATCGTCGGAGACGCCCATCACGCGAAAGATTTCGTAGAGCACCGGAACGATCACAGCGCCGCCGCCGATGCCGAAAACGCCGGCGAGAATCCCGGTCGCAATCCCGCCGACGAGGATGGCCGAAGCGAGCCAAGCCAACTCGCCGAGCGGAATTCCAAACAGCATGCGCGTTCCTGCGGCCGGCGATGCGAGGATTACGCCGCGACCGACGCGCCGGTTGCGTCGCATGCGTCGGTGGCGCGCACCCGCGCAAGCGCGTCGAGGAGCACCGTCGTGCCGGCGCCCGGCTTGACCGCTTCGATGGCGAGGTGTCGGCGAAACGCCCGGGCACCGGGGACGGCGTGAAAAACGCCGAGGACATGACGGGTCATGGCAGAAAGTCGCGTGCCGCGCGCCAATTCACGCTCGATATAGGGAACTAGCGCGGCCAGCGCGGCCGCCGCGCTCGCGAACGGCGCTGGCGCGCCGAAGACGAGCGGGTCGACGGCGAGCAATCGCCACGGCTCCTGATAGGCCGCGCGCCCCATCATCACCCCGTCGACCTTTTGCAGATGGTCGAGCACCTGCGCGAGGGTGCCGACGCCGCCGTTCAACACGATCGTGAGATCGGGATGCGCCGCTTTGAGCCGGTAGACGCGCGCATGGTCGAGCGGCGGCACCTCGCGGTTCTGCTTCGGGGACAGGCCCGCGAGCCAGGCCTTGCGCGCATGCACAATGAGCGCATCGACGCCCGCCTGTCGTACAACGGCGGTCAAAGCCGACAGGGCCTGCTCGGGGTCCTGATCGTCGACGCCGATGCGACATTTCACCGTCACCGGGACGCGGACCTTGGCTTTCATCGCGGCGACGCAGTCGCCGACGAGCTTGGGCTCGGCCATCAGGCAGGCGCCAAACCGCCCGTCCTGAACGCGGTCCGACGGACATCCCACATTGAGGTTGACCTCGTCATAGCCGAAATCCTCCGCAATGCGCGCGCACTCGCTGAGTTGCCACGGATCGGCGCCACCAAGCTGCACCGCGACCGGATGCTCGGCCGGATCGAACCCGAGCAAGCGGTGCCGATCGCCATGCAACACGGCCCCCGTGGTCAGCATCTCGGTATAGATCAGCGCTTTGCGTGTGAGCAGGCGATGGAAGAACCGGCAGTGTCGGTCCGTCCAATCCATCATCGGCGCAACGGCGAAGCTATGGCTTAACCCATTCATTTCAAGTGCTTTTTCGTCGTCGACCGCTAGGCACGGTGCAGCGGGCTGAACAATTTAGCGCGCCGAAGCCTCGGTGAGCTAGCTCTTGGCAGATATGACGCAGGGGGATCGGGTGAAGAAGTGCGTGACAAAGGGCTGAAGTGCTGAATCTGTCGTGATCCTCTGATTCGGTTTGCGGAGGATGCGATGGAGAGTGCTGCGGCGGCATTTGGGGCGATCAGCGAA
>JBKQHQ010000236.1:0-11909 GCA_052148715.1 Xanthobacteraceae bacterium
GATGCTCTTGCCATCCCCCAATAATGCCAAATTCTAACTCCAGCCGTAATGCAAAATCCCTACGTAATGGCCGCGTTTCTCGGGCCTTCTAACTCAAAAATCGCCCACTCGATTCCGCGAAGACCCATTAAAAAGAGTTTAGCTTTCTAAATGTAATTTTAATGGTGTCGCGAACGCAGATTCCTATCTCTCCTGTGTGGTTCAGGACATAGCTTCCACACCACGAAATGCGACCGGAGCCCAGGAAGGCTTCGAGCATCAACCAAATAGGAGAAGTGATATGAAAAAGTTTCTAACCATCGCGGCCGTGCTGACCGCCGTCGCGACACCGGCTCTCGCTCAGACCTCGACCGACCGGGGCGCGGTCGTCAAATACCGCACCCAGATCCAACGCACCCAGAGCGAACAAAGTATCCCTGGGATGTCGTTCGACGAGGTTCACGCCGGCGCGGGTTACTAAAGGTTTTGGCCGATCCATCGGGATGTTGCACATAGCATAGTGAGTTCACCCGCTCAAACTCAGACGCCCCACGCGGCCACCTTAGTCGCGCGGGGCCTCTGTTGGCTCGCGTTTGAGATCGACCCGGTGGCGTGGCTGCTTATGGGCCCGGACGGCATGCTTGTCGGGTGATGGGCGGCATTTCCGCCACGATCGGGCACTATAGTTCGTATGCAGATATCGTAACTACTTTTGCTCGGAGGTGTCATTTCAGCGTAAGGAGGTTCGGCACATCTCGAATCATATTGGCCACGTCTTCATGGGTGAATTCGTTAGACTTGCCGTGAGCCACGCTGTTACGAATGTCGCCCAGCGCCGTGATCTGCTTCTGGGTTAGCTTACCGTGGACATCAGCCTTGGCGAGATCGGCATTCATCTTGTCAAGCTTTCCTGTCTCTATGTTGTTGTCCGCACACATCTGCCGCAAGCCGGTCTCAAGCACGACCCCCGCGATAACAGTCGCAGCGGTTGCATAGCCCGCATTGAGCAGCTCGGTCGCTTGCTCCAGCTCTGTGTCGAACACGTCAGCTCGAATGAGGTTGCGAAGCGTCGTGAAATAGCCGCCTCGTCGGCCGCACTTCTCACACGAGACGTTCAGTCAGTCGAGCTTGCCGACCAGATCGTCGAGGAGAATTGAGGCGAGCGCGATGTTCACGCTGGAATAAACGCAAAGATTACACGCACCACAATCACCAATGCGATCGCTCCAAAGATGTCTGGAATCATATACCCCACCAATGGATCAGGTGGATCGATGTATATGCCGATCGCCTCCAAGAGTGGCCTGCCAACGAATGATCCTACAACGCCGGCGGTAATATATATCATTCCTTTGGCGCTGAGCGTCGCGATGCCTATCACCAACCCACTTCCCTTGGCGCTGAGAGCCGCTATGCCTCCGACTACGACCCCGATTACAAGCGCAACAATAAAGGCTCGAGCTTGAGGACTCACGTGACCACCTACCAGCGCCATTGTGAGATAGTTTGGCGATCCGCTCGGTCCGTCCCCCTGGATGTCCATGAGCGCCGCCGCGCGAACGGCGAATGCCTGGCATAGGCTGCTGGTGTCCTCCGATACTAGAGGGGACCCGAAGAGCGCCGCGCCCACAATCAGCACTGTCGCAAGATATTTCTTCATCGCCTAACATCTCCATCATGTGGCCCATGACTGCTGCATGGTGGCGCTTTCATGACGCCGCGCGCAAGGTAGCCGACGTTTCTCGGTGTGCACGGGTTCCAGGTCCATCCGGCACATCGTGCGAGCGTCGGCAGGCAGGGTGCAGTGAGGCCGGGAGGGTGCAGGCGGCGCGCGGCAGCGGGTGGCGGCGACGTAGCGGCGAGGGCAACGGAAGGCGAGTTCTTGCGACCTTGGTACTCCGGATGCGCCGGGGATCAACGGCCCTTGGTCCGCAGTACCTCAAAACCGGCCATGTTTTTTGCATCGCAGCGAACGGCAGTTGTGTGCCAAAAGCCGCCATCGATGGGTGTGGCACCAGGGCCGTCGCAGATGGGGAGTCGACTCGTCGCGCGTCGCGTCGACGTAGGGCGTATGATCGGCGCTTCTCGAGCCTATTTTTGGAGCACGATCTTTTCCCGAAAACCAGTTCCAACCCGCGGGGCAAGCCAAGGCATCTTGGGGATCGTGCTGATAGATTAATAGGTGGCGCGCCCGCCACTCAGGTCGAATATGGCCCCTGTGGTGAAGGAATTTTCCTCCGAGGCGACCCAACAGATCAAGCTTGCCGCCTCCTCGATCCTCAGCATTCGACCGCGCGGTACCTTGTCAAGGATATATTTTCGCTGCTCTTCCGAGAGCGACATTGCGAGCGTAGTCTCGGTGAGCGACGGCGTTACGCAGTTGACCGAGATGTCAAAGGCGGCGAGCTCTTTGGCAAGGCTTTTTGTCAAGGCGATCTGCGCCGCTTTCGAGGCGCTGTAGGCTCCATCGTTGGGATTGCCCTCCTTGCCCGCGATTGAGGAAATATTGACGATACGCCCGTAGTCCCTCGCGATCATGTGAGGGACGACGGCGCGACAGCAATGGAAGGTGCCCTCCACGTTCACATGCATCATCCGCGTGAACGTATCGGGCGGAAATTCCCACATTTTCACGTTCGGTCCGGCGATGCTCGCATTGTTGATGAGTACGTCGATTTGACCGTAGGCATCAAGCACAACTCGGGTAGCGGCCTCGACCGAGGCGAGGTCGCCGATGTCGAGCGCAACGGTCTGAACGCGATCGCCACCACCCAATTTGCTAGCCGCCTGCTCGAGGCGGTCTTGATCCACCGCCCAGATACTGACGTTCGCCCCCGAGGCGAGCAGCCGCTTAGCCGTGCCGAAGCCAATCCCCTGGGATCCTCCGGTGACGACGGCGGTTCGCCCGGCAAAGTCAAGCTTGTTGCCAGTGTTCGACGGCATGGGAAAGAATACCTGCGGGCGGTCGAGAATTTAATGACTTTTGGATTTTTGCATCAAACTCACTCCGGCAGTCCGGCCTTGCGAAGAGCATCGGACAAGGGGCCGGAGAGCGCGGCCACGGCGCCGACGCCAACACAGTGTCTCGCTATCCTGAAGCCAGGCTGGACTGCCAGCAACCGTGCGACGGTTGTTCTGGCTTCGTCGAGCCTTCCGATCGCGGCGAGTGCAGCTGCAAGCGTCATGTAGCAGACGCTGAAAGCCGGATTGCACTGAATGCCCAGGCGAGCAGCACTCGCGGCCGCCTCAAAGCGCTCGCGTTGGAAATGGGCGAGAGAGATCGCAAGCCTGGCGACGAAGTTCCATGAATCGAAGGGGCTCAAGCGCAGCGCCTTCTCGCCCCAATCGATCGAGCGCTCGGCTTCACCGCCCCACGCCAGCACGATGCTGCCGAGATTGCAGGCGACCGCATAAGATGGGCTGATGGTCATCGCCGCCTCGAATGCCGCAACCGCAGCGGCGGAGTCGTGCTCGACCAGTCCGATGGCCATTCCGGCCATGGCCAAGGCAGGGGCATCATCATGGCCATAGGTGATCGCGGCGTGCGCATGGTTGATCGCCGCGGTGCGATTCTCCTCGTGCATGCCGCCACGGATGAACAGGTTCTGATGCAAGATAGCCGCGTAGCCGTGTGCCATTGCATAATCCGGTTCGATCGCCAGCGCGCGTTCGAGCAAGGGTAGGGCCTTGGCAGCGGAATCCGGCATGAACGTTGCAATTGAGTGCACCTGCAAGACGAGATCGTAAGCGTCTAGGCTTTCGGGTCGCTTGCGCTTGACCCGCTCGATCTCCGCGGAGCGCAAGCTCGGTTCGATAGCGCCGACGACCGCGGTGGTGATCTCGTCCTGCATCGCAAAAACGTCACTGAGTGGGCGATCGAACCTGTCGGCCCACAGATGCGCCCCGGTCGCGGCATCGATCAGCTGCCCAGTGACCCGCACTCTGTCGGTGGCTCTGCGCACGCTGCCTTCCAGTATGTAGCGCACGCCCAGCTCGCGAGCCGCTTGCCTAACGTCGATGGCGCGGCCCTTGTAGGTGAAGCTCGAGTTGCGCGCCATCACAAACAGCCAACGCAAGCGCGACAGGGCGGTGATGATCTCCTCGACCAGGCCGTCGGCGAAGTAGTCCTGCTCCGAATCGCCGCTCATATTTTGGAACGGCAAGATCGCGATCGATGGCTTCTCATTGATCGCAAACGGCTCTGCTACCTGCGTTGCGGTTCCGTTGGACTCTAACTTGGTCACGGCCGGTCCGATAAAGCGATAGCCTCTCCGGGGGAGGGTCTCGATCCAGCTTTCGCCGCCAGGCTCCTCGCCCAGGGCTCGGCGCAGCGCGCCAATTTGGACGGTCAGGTTGCTCTCTTCGACCGCGATGCCGGGCCACGTGGCCTCGATTAGCGCTTCCTTCGAGACCGGCGCCCCCGCCCGCTCGATCAGCACCCGCAGAAGGACGACAGCTCGACGTCCAAGCGGCACAGACTGGGTCGCCCTGGAAAGCACGTCCAATTCAGCGTTGAGCTTGAATGACCCAAAGGTATAAATCGCCCTCATCGCAAAATTCGGCCTCAGTTCGGAAACGTTTTCGAGTTTTTTTGGAACAGCTTCACGACTCTCGTTCCAATAGGAGGGAGATTGTCCGAGTCATTCGTCACGAATCCCACTCGAGGCAAGGAGAATGCCATGTCCGCAATGTCCGACTGCACCGCCGCGCCATTGGGGTTTCTGCAACTCCGGGTGCTGCCCCTAAGCATACTTCGCCTGAGGGACGTCGTCAGCTCAATTCGCACCCGTCGTCGCCGCGTCTCGCCGCCACGCCACCCGGTCGATCGGGCTCAAACGGTAGGGGGCACCGCAGCCGCGGCGGCACTCCTTTATGCCGTTTTTACCTCGGCAATGGCTTGCTCGCCCGCATCCGCCCAATCACCGATCAAGATTGGCTTCAGCATGGCCGTAACCGGCGGCCTTTCGCCGAACGGAAGGTCTGCTCTGATCGCCATGAAGATTTGGGAGGCGGACGTAAATGCTCGTGGCGGCCTGCTCGGCCGGCCGGTTCAACTCGTCTACTATGACGACCAGAGCAATCCTTCGAGCGTTCCAGGCATCTATAGCAAGCTCTTGGATGTAGACAAAGTCGACCTCGTGGTCGGTCCCTACGCCACGAACATGGTCGCGCCCGCGATGCCGACGATCATCCAGCGCAACATGGTGTTTACCGGTCTTTACGGTTTCGATGTGAACAGCGAGTTTCACTATCGACGGTATTTCTCGTTCATGCCGACGGGGCCTGACTCGCGCAAAGCGCTGACGCAGGGTTTTTTCGAAGTCGCCAAATCGATCAATCCGAGACCAGAGACAGTCGCCATCTTAGCCGCCGATGCCGAGTTTTCGCGTAATGCGGCCGATGGCGCGCGCGCCAATGCACAGGCGGCCGGCCTGAAGATCGTGTATGACAAAACCTATCCGCCATCCACCGTGGATTTCACGAGCATCCTGCGCGCGGTCAAGGCGACCAATGCCGATATCGCCTATGTCGCGTCGTATCCCATCGATACGGTTGCCGTCGTGCGCGCAGCCAGGGAGGTCGGCCTCAAGCCGAAGCAATTTGGCGGCAGCATGGTTGGCCTGCAGACGACGTCGATCAAAACCCAGCTTGGTCCGCTGCTCAACGGCATCGTTGCGTTCGATTTTTGGCTCCCTGCGCCTTCGATGCAGTTTCCCGGCGTGCTCGAGCTCTTGAAGAAATATCAGGAGAAGGCCGCCGGCGAAGGCGTGGACCCGCTAGGCTATATCATGGCCCCGACGGCCTACGCCCAGATGCAGGTGATTGCCGAAGCGGTGGAACGGACCAAGAGCTTGGACGCCGCGAAGCTCGCGGACTACATCCACGGCCATGCCTTCACGACGGTCGCGGGCGAGATCAGCTTTACGGAATTCGGCGAGTGGACGAAGCCCCGTATCCTCACCGTCCAGTTTCAAAACGTGAAGGGAAACGGGCTTGACCAATTCAGGGACACCTCAGCCGAGGTGATCGTCTGGCCGGACATGTACAAGTCCGGGGCCGCCATCCTGCCGTGGGTCGACACTCAATAACGGCGAGGCGGCCAGGCCGGGATGACGTTTCGTCGAAGCGTCTAGAGCGAAGCGGCTCTCCAACCTGGCAGGCCTTGCCCCAGCCCCTCATTCGCGCGGTCCGTCAGCCCCAATAGCGACCGCTGCGCCGCCGGGTGCCCCACCCACCGCGATTTCGTGCCTTGGTCAGGATTTCGGACGCCGGCCGCTCCGCGTGTGGCCGGCGGTACTGCCGGCGTCCGAAAACCTGACCAACTACGGACTCATGCCCTGCAAAAAAACCAGGGCGAAGCCCTTCGCCTATCAATGTAAGGGGCCCACGCGCCCATCTTCCGCACGCCCCTACGGTCAAATACACGGACGGTGCAAATAGACCCCGGCCCCGGAAGCAAGTGCGGCGACTGCATCGAGTCGGATGTCCTTGCAATATGTCGGCTGGCGAAGCTCGAGCCCCCGCCTAGCCGGAACGCTGGTCAGAACGCAAAGCCTAGGCCGGCGAACACGACGCCCACGTCGCGATGAGCTTGCGGAAACGTTCCATTGACTCCCGCGATACCGCTGGCGCCCGCCGTGAACTCCTGTGCCGCCAGCAAGGCGTCGTTGATGATGTGGTAGTAGCGGGCGCCGCCCTTAATGTACCAGTTGCCCAGCCGTTTCGGGACTATGGAATCGAGCGCCAGCTTGGCCTGTAGTCCGGTGGTGAACACACCGAAATTGCTGAGCGAGCAGGGCGAGCCGGTTCCTGCTGGGAGAGATCCCAAGGGTCCGCAGAAATTCGTGGTGCCGTCGTTGCGGTTCCAGTAGTCCGTCGGACCAACCGTGATCCAGGTGGGCGCCGTCAGCACCAGGGGCACGCCCGTGTACTTCTTGAGGTCGAGGGTCGGCACCACACCAACCTCGACATCGTAGATATTGCCTCGCTGGCCCATAACGACCGTCGACGGTCCGATTACCTCGTAGAACAGCTTGACGTAGGGATGTATCGAGATCGGCCACCCCCAACTGGTGTCGTCGTACAACAAGCTGAACTCGATATTACGCTCGGTTGACGGAAAACTCGTGGAGAGATCGGCCGCCGGCGGAATGAACTCGATATATTGCACGCCGAACGTCCAGTTCTTCGCGAATACGACGTTCGTACCGACCCACCAGTCGAACTCGTTCCACGCGCCCACATGCGGATCGTGCTGCTCGCTCCAAAGGTCATTCCACACGCCGGTATAGAAGCTGACGTCGTTGATGAAGCCCGTCTTGTCCTTGTAGAGGTCGAATATCAGCCCGGCGGCCACCTGCGTGTCCAAGCCGGTTCCGTGCACCAGCAGGCCCCGCGGCGTGATGTAGTCGTTTTGGTAAGTAGCGTCGATGAAGCCGTGAATATCCAAGACCGGCGGCGGCTCCGGCGGTGCCTTTAGCGGAATTAGGTCCGCCGCGGAGGCGAAAAATCCGCCCACACCCCAACTCAAGAGCGCCCCAAGCACGAGCGCAACGAACTTTCCCCCACCGAACTGTCTCATATGCCCCTCGCTACGACGCAACGATGTCCTATTCACCCGACTGACAAGACCACGCTACGATCGCTTCCCCATTGATGAATACCACACACACGAGCTAGAACCGGGTTCCCCAAATCTACAAGTCTAAAGCACGGGCAATTGCTGATTTATTCAGCAAAGATTACGAAAATAAAATCGTGTTGCTGATAGGTCACGCCTCCGGCAATCGTTATCTATCGGCGCGGTTCATCTGCCCCGATCGATGGTTACCCTGGAGCGAGGCTGCATTGATACTCACTGCAGCGCCAGAACCTATCACATAGTGCCTACCACTCACGGCCGCCCTCGTTTTTTCGCCTTAGGACGCATCTCTTTGCTCACGAGTCTCCTGGTCGCTTTGCGCTTCTCTGGTCTCGCCACCGGGCAGTTTGTGAGCAACAAGATTGTAACCGGCAGTATTCAGTTTGAACTGCCCCCTATCCAGTGCGCTCAGGTATCCCGCGTTCTTTGCATTTGCGAGTGTCACGCCTGCCAGGGCAGCCGGAAGGCGGAAGCCGGCCTCCGTGAAGTACTTCTCGATATCGTCTGATATGAGGTAGTCTCGCCGCTCATGTGCTGGAGCCAAGTGAGCAACGTAGTAACCAATAACCGCGACCTTCTCATTGACGGTCTTCGGGCTCTTTTCCGCCGCGAAGCTTCGCATATCAGCGGCTTCAAAAAGAGCCGGCGCCGAAGGATTCGGCCGAGTTGGATGGATACCAGGAATGCTCGGCCTCTGAGCGGGTGCCGCCGGCTCGGGGGTCAGCGATATACCAAACCTCTTGAGCACGAACTCCAGGACATTGAACCCGAGCCTCCTGATCAAGCGGCCTCAGCGTTGACATCAATATGGATATCGCCTCTACGGCATCCCTCGATTCGTCCGACATTGAACTCTCACGGAACCCACGATTGCTGCTCTAGCGCTCAACGGAGAAAAAGATTACAGCGCCCAATCGCCCTGCCTGTTGGTTAATATTTTGGCATACGATGAGTTTTTAGGCAAAAAGATCGATATCCACCAGTTTTTTTGCTGGCCAGATCTTTGCTGCGATGCAATACATGCAACATGCTCCTGGCGCCGCGGGCAAGCTGGTGCCGGGGGGCTAAAACACAAAGGACATCGCAATGCTGGAATCGATTAGGGCGGTCGCTGCGCGACCGATCGGCCGTCGCCGGCTTCTAGCCGCGGCGGGACTGGCCATATGCCTTGCGTCCGGGCTGCCCGCTCAGGCCCAGGATACGATCAAGGTCGGCGTGCTGCACTCCCTTTCCGGAACGATGGCCATCAGCGAGACCACGCTGAAGGACGTCATGCTCATGCTCATCGAGGAGCAGAACAAGAAAGGCGGGTTGCTGGGCAAGAAGCTCGAGGCCGTTGTCGTCGACCCCGCCTCGAACTGGCCGCTCTTTGCCGAGAAGGCGCGGGAGTTGATCAGCAAGGACAAGGTCGCGGCGGTGTTCGGCTGCTGGACCTCGGTATCGCGCAAGTCGGTGTTGCCGGTCTTCAAGGAGCTCAACAGCATCCTCTTCTACCCGGTGCAGTATGAGGGTGAGGAAAGCGAGCGCAACGTCTTCTACACGGGAGCGGCGCCGAACCAGCAGGCGATCCCTGCCGTCGATTACCTGATGAAGGAGGAAAAGGTGCAGCGCTGGGTGCTGGAAGGCACCGATTACGTCTACCCCCGCACCACCAATAAGATCCTAGAAGCCTATCTCAAGTCCAAAGGCGTGAAGGACGAGGACATCTCGATCAACTACACCCCGTTCGGCCATGCGGATTGGCAGACGCGCGTCGCCGCGATCAAGAAGTTTGGTTCCGAAGGCAAGAAGACCGCCGTGGTGTCCACCATCAACGGCGATGCGAACGTTCCGTTCTATAAGGAGCTCGGCAACCAAGGCGTCAAGGCGAAGGACATCCCGGTCGTCGCCTTCTCGGTTGGCGAGGAGGAGTTGGCGGGTGTCGATACCAAGCCGCTGGTCGGGCATCTCGCGGCCTGGAATTACTTCGAATCGATCGACACGCCGGCGAACAAGGAGTTCATTGCCAAATGGCACGCCTTCATCAAGGATCCGAAGCGCACCACTAATGACCCGATGGAAGCCCACGTTATCGGCTTCGCCATGTGGGTGAAGGCGGTCGAGAAGGCCGGCACGACCGATCCCGACAAGGTGATCGAGGCGCTGCCGGGCATCAAGGCGCCGAACCTTACCGGCGGGGTCTCAGAGTTGCTCCCCAACCACCATATCACCAAGCCCGTGTTCATCGGCGAAGTGCGCGGCGACGGGCAGTTCGACGTGGTGTGGAAGACCGACGGGCTGGTCCCGGGCGCGGCTTGGTCGCCTTATCTCGAGGGCTCCAAGGACCTGGTCGCCGATTGGGTGACGCTCAAATGCGGCAATTACAACACCAAGACCAAGAAGTGCGGCGGGCAGGGCACCTGACGCGCGCTTGTTCCAGAAAATGGTCTGCCCTCGGGGCTTGAACCGAGGGCAGATGTTCTTCGATGAGATAGGGTGCGAAAAAACATGTGAGTCTGAAGCAAGTTCCGAGCAGCCTAATCGGGGTTTGCTCCACGCGCGCAGCCGCTTCCCTCGTTTCCAATTCTGCGCTTCGGGGGCTGTACTAATTCAAAACAAGTGTCCTAAGTTGCAGAAAGCGGTGTCCTTAATTAGCTCCACGGTGAAAGCATTACATGCTCGTCTCTCTTCTTTTTAGCCAGTTGGCGGCCTCATTCATTGTGTGTCCGCCTTGAATTTAGTATTTATGGGCCGTGTCCAGCGCTTCGACAGAGCTCCGCAGCCCCGTTAACCAAGATTCGTGACGCCCCGCGCCCAACCTGCGTAGTGCGTGTCGAAGCGTGCGCCGCGATCTGGGCGCGCTTTTTCCAAGCGTTCCGCCGTTCTCCAAGGAGATCGCCTCGATCGACTGCCGTCACTAATTTAGCCCGCGATCCGGCCATTGTTTGGCCGGTTTAATGCGGCCGGGGCTGCTGCTGTGTGCAGGAAAAGAAAAAGCCGCCCTGGAGAGGCGGCAGTTAAGGGATGGCCGGGCCTCTGGGTTGGGGACCGAAAAGCCCATCCATACGCACAGAAATGTACACGGATTTTATGCGCGAACAAGCGTGAAATTTGGACGATTGCCGCGCATAAGGCCAGCAAGAGAGATCGTGAACCGGTCGGCGCCGAATGGCTCCGATGTGCGGGCTAAACTTCGAATTTCGGATTACATGACAGTCTTGTTAGATTAATTTTCTGCCACATCCCCATGCGGGCAATAGCCGCTCTCCGTCGGCTCCTGGCCTCCGTCATCCGTGTCAAGTCGGTAGCCGATGCCGAGCTCAGTTCGAATGAGGCGCGGGCGGGTAGGATCGGCTTCGATCTTTCTGCGCAGATTTCGGATCATGATGCGCAAATAATGCATGTCGTTCAGATGGAGCGTGCCCCAGACTTCCTTGAGCAGATGCTGGTGCGTGAGCACGTGCCCGGCATGCTGGGCGAGGATCTCGAGCAACCGGTACTCCTTATGCGTCAGGCTGATCCGCCGGCCCTCGACCGAGACCGAACGGGCCGCAAAGTCGAGTGTGACGTGGCCGAGCTTGAGCACAACTTCGCCACGCATCGTATGCTGGCGACGCATGGCGGCCCGCCCGCGCGCCACCAGCTCGGCCATCCCGAATGGCTTGACGACATAATCGTCGGCGCCGAGGTCGAGCGGTCGAACCTTTTCGTTCTCGCTCGTTCGCCCCGAGAGGATGATGACCGGCACATCCGACCATGAGCGACAACGCTGAAGCACCTCGGCGCCGTCCATGTCAGGCAGACCAAGATCGAGGATGATCAAATCCGGAGGGCGCAACATTACTGACCCGACGCCTTCACCGGCGGTCTTGGCCTCGCGCACCGAGAAGCCGGCGGCGCCGAAGCCGGATCGCAGAAGTCGTCGGATTTGAAGCTCGTCGTCAATGATGAGTACGGTAGGCACCGTGCCACTCATCGGTTTCCGTCCCTCAAGCATAGGAGTCCCTGATGGGACTCGTTCGTTGGGCGATTCCTCCAGAGATCTGGTGCGCGCGACCGACGCGGAGAAAAAAACGCCCACGGCCGACCCTCTGGGCCGGTCAACGGTCAGCAGCGCTGCTGGATCGTCCCTAGAGCGGATTCCGCTCATGTTCGAACATAACCGGCGTGGCGAAAGAAGTCCCTGCATTCTTTTGGGCTGAAACTGTTAACAATGCGGCCGATCCTACGCCGCAAGCATTGAATTGTGCGCTCTGCCGCCTTGCGTAGATGCGCCTTCAGTTTGCTGAAGGCCAATTCGATCGGATTA
>JBKQHQ010000237.1:0-3029 GCA_052148715.1 Xanthobacteraceae bacterium
GATGTCGCGATCATGACGGGTCACGCGACGGCATGGGAAGGCCGGATGCTTCCGCTTTGGAGTGAGCGGGTGATCGTCGCTTTTCCGGGGCATCATCCGCTTGGCCATAATTCGAGGATTCGTTGGGCGGATCTTGCGAACGAAAAGTTCCTCGTCCCGCAGCAAGGTCCCGGACCAGAGCTTGAGGGGCTGCTCGCGGCGAAGCTCCGTCATGCCATTGATTCTCAGCATATCATCCATCAGGACTCGTCACTGGACAGACTGCTGAGCCTAGTCAGTGCGAACTATGGCACGCTCTTGATGTTCGAGGGCGCGACGGGGGTGCGCCACGAAGGCGTGGTCTATAGGGAGGTCTGGGACGACGACGGCCCGACCCAGGCCAATTTCATGGCGTACTGGCGAGAAGCGAACAGCAATCCCGCCTTGGGATCGTTCCTGGCCATGTTACGCGAACACTATCCCGATTTCTCGGCCGAACCGCCAGCGACCTGAGCGCTCCGATCGCGGCGCGCCTTCGCGAAGGCGCGGTCGGTCGCCATGAATCGCTCCACCATCGGCACGATGAGCTTCGAAGGATCGGGAGCTGTTTGGCCGCTCGTCCGGCCGAGCACCTGAGCATAAGCGACAAGGTCCCGATGAATGGCTGCGGGCAACTCAATTGTGACCTTCACCGGCCTGTCGTCGGCCAGTGGGCCGAGCTTGAGCTTCGTCATGGCTTTCCTCCCTGCCCGTAGGGCGCCAATACGAGATCGCGCGTGACGATGACACGAACCGGGAAGCCGGGGCGGATGGTGAGCGTCGGCTGGATGTTGAGCTGGCGCTGAACGATCTGTTGGCCCGTCTGGCTGATGCTGTTGGACGCGCCGCTGCGGATCGCTTGCACGAGATTGTCCTCGTTCTGGCTCGTGCCGGCTTCGGCACCGACGCTGAGCAGCGTCGAGAGCACGGCTGCCTGGAACAGCTTGCCCCAATGATTGTCGACCTCGTCTTCGAGCCCGGCATAGCCTTGCGTATCGGCGCCCGGTTGTCGTTCCAGCACGATCGACATGCCGTCCGGCATGATGATGCGCGTCCAGACGAGGAGAATGCGACTTTGGCCGAAGGCCACCGAGCTGTCGTATTGGCCGATCAGCTTCGCACCCTGGGGGATCAGGAGATACTGGCCGGAAGGGCTGTCGTATACGGCTTCGGTCACCTGGGCGGTGATCTGGCCGGGGAGGTCCGAGCGGATGCCGGTGATGAGGGCCGCGGGTATGACGGTGCCGGCCTGCACGACGTAGGGCGAAGCCTTTGGTTCGAGACGATCGGGGCTGACCGTTCGCTTGTCGGTCGCGGCATTGAGGAACGCTGTCTTGCGATCCTGCATGTTCTGCGCCGACCCGACATCGACGGGCGGAGTAGGCGTTGGACCGCTCTGCATCGCTGTCGTCGGCGGAGCGACAAGGTTGACCGGCTGCGGCTGCTGGTTGGTCTGAGCGAACAGGCGGCTGACGCGCGCCGCCTCGGTCTCCTGAGCCAGCCGCTGCGCCGCGGGATCCGGCCCGGCGGTCGGAGCGGTCGTGTTCGGCGCCGCGCCGGCATTGAGGATCGGCTTGCCGAGGTCGCCAGGCAGCGGGGGGCCTAGCGGCGGCGCCTGCCGCGGCAGGCCGGTATAGTCTTTTGGCAGCCCGGCCAGACCTTCGGCCGAAGGCCGGTTTTGGGTGCTGAGCAGCTCCTGACCCGTCTGCGACTTGTTCCGCGTCTGAAGGGCGTAGCCGAGCGCGACCGCGACCGCGAGGGCCGACACGGCGCCAAGCGTGATCAGCACCTTGCGAGAGAGACGCGTAACGCGCGGCCGCTCGGCCCGGAGTCGCAGATCGGGCGGCACGGCAGGCGTCGGCGCCGGTTTATGTTCTTCCGGTTCGTCCGTCATGACCGCGGCCTTCCATCGGTACGGACGATGCGGACGCGCCGCTCGCTATCTTTGTCGCCAAGACGGAGTTCGGCCGCGGCGAACAGGCGGTCGACGATGTAGTAGTTGGCGCGCACGCGATAGTTTACGAGCTCAGAGCCGCCGGCGGGCCCGATGACGAATAGCGGCGGCATCTCGCCTTGGCGGATCCCGGACGGAAATTCGATATAGACCTTCTGACCGTCGTCGAAGGCGCGTAACGGCCGCCACGCGGGATTGTCGCCCTCGATCGCGTAGCGGAAATTGATCGCGGCGAGATCGACGCCGGTGGCGATCGGCGCGGCTGTTTCGGCCGCCGCATTCTGCTGGCGCAGCGCGATGAGCTGGTCTTCCGGATATTGCCAGGACACCGAGGCCATGTAGGTCTTCTCGGTCGAGCGCAGCTCCAGCAGATAGGTCCGTCGGTCCGTGTTGATGACCAGGTTCGTCATCAGGTCGGGCCGGGTCGGCTTCACGAGGATGTGGACCTTCTTAGTTGCGCCCGCGCCGCTCTCGGTATCGCCGATGATCCATCGAACGGTATCGCCGGCGGCGACCGGCCCCGTGCCGACGAGCTGCTCGCCTTCTTGCAGGGCGATGTCGGTAATCTCACCGGGCGCCGTATAGGCCTGATAGAGAGCGCCCGCCGAGTAGGGATAGACCTGCACCGCGTTGATGAAGCCATTGCGCACGGGCTGCACGCGGGCGGCAGCATTCGCTCGATTGACGCGCACCTCTGGATTGGGCGACTGCGGTGGCGCCTTTCCGTCAGCAAGGGGCTTCAACTGCCCGGGCAGCGGCAAGGGCTTCGGTAGCTCGACGATCTTGACCGGCGCCGGCGGATCGACGGTGAGCTTCGCGGGCACGGCGCTGTCGTAGTTGATGTCGGGCGGGATGAACTTGTGTGCGCAGCCGCCGAGCGCCGTCACGGACACCAGCAGAGCCGCAAAGCCGGATTTACGGAAAGGCGCAAAGCCTCCCTTCCGGCTCGGTTGAGAGACTGAAAGACGTGAAGCCGGATCACCGGCTTCCATAGAAATCGGCGGGGTCATTGTCCCAGCTCCTTCGACCAGTTGATTGCGGTGACGTAGATGCCGAG
>JBKQHQ010000238.1:0-24531 GCA_052148715.1 Xanthobacteraceae bacterium
AGGTCCGCACGCGCCCGACCTTCTCCGTGGTGACGAGCCCCGCCTGCTCCAAGACGCCGACATGCTTCTTCATGCCCGTGAGGGTCATGTGGAACTTCTCGGCAAGGTCCGTGATCGAAGCGTCTGCACGGCCGAGCTGCTCCAGGACGCCGCGTCGGGTGGCGTCCGAGAGCGCGGCGAAAGAGGCATCGAGGCGAGTCCGGGTATACTGAACCATATGGTTCAGTATATAACACACGGATTGGCGGCATGCAAGGGGCGCCCTTTGTCTGTGTCGGGGACGGCCGTTGGTTACTGCTGCGTCGCCGTCTCGTGTCTGGCGCGACTCCGGAAGTGGCACTGAGCTTCCTTCACGAATTCGTGAGGATTCGCGGCAGCTTCCGGACCATTGCTGCCAAGAGCTGCCCGCCGCGTCGATGGACGAATCGGCGGCCGAATGTGTCGAAGTCGGTCACCCCCCATGCTCGTCCCGCTTCCGCCGCTCGCCGGCCGTTTCCAACCGGCTCAAGTCCAAAAACGCTGAAATGCTTCAGCAAAAAGATGGCCGTGGCTTGCAACGGCTTGCGCGAAGTTTTCCGTGGCGCGCATTACCATCACAGTCAGCATGCCCGGCGGGGATGGCAGTTGCTGCGGGCTCCCGTCACCGAAGTTTGGGGGCATGGTGGCCCTGATCTTGCGACGGTGAGGCACCCCCCGCGCCGCTGTCCGCTTCACAAGCGTCGTAGCCGGCTTCTCGTCGACCTCGATATCTAGTGAGATAGACCCATCTGCATTTTCGCGCGCTGTTCCATCGTACCGACCGCCATCGTAATCGGTGCCATGGAATTGCTCACCCTTCACCGTGAAAAAGCCGATTCCCAAGCGGTTCGCACCGAGATAGACGAATACATAGTTTCCTTCGATCGACATATTTGGACACTCCACGATTTCCGCAGCCTTCGGCCGGCTTTCGCTTTTTCGGGCAGCGATGGTTCAAGGTGGGACGTCGGACGCGAGCATCGGGAGTCTCTTCGTCAGTCATTGTTGAATGTCGGCATTTCGCCTCAAACCTTTCGGAGAGCCTGATGCGCTTGTGAGATGGTCAATCTGAGATGCTCGCATTGAACGGCATGAGTATTGGCCTCGCACAGCAAATCTGGATCGAGGATGGTGGTGTTGTCCGACGCGACCTCCGCTCGTAGCCCGCATACCGGGCAGACCGCCAGCACGCGCCTGTTGTCGTTCGCGGCCATGCCGGATTCAATCCGATCCTTCGGCGGTCATAGGCGGAACTTCGCCCCCGGTTCGCACCCACCACAGCCTAAACCGCATCCGCATGATAGTCATCAGTCGCATGGACAACCTCACTTTCCGCCCTTCGCCTTCGGTCATTCATCAACGGCACCGATGACCTCAGGCGGCCTTGGTCGCTACTCCGGGAAACGGGCCGCCCGAGCGGCGCTGAGGCCCATGCGGGCTCCGACGCCGTCGAGCCGTTGCTGAGCATTCACCGCCTGCCCGATGACCGCGGCTAATGGCACCGACCTCCCGCGCCGCCGGCGGCGCTCGGACGGTCCGGTTTCGGGCACTGCCGTCATAGAACGGTCGCCGGCGCCGAGCATGTCGAGAACTGGAAGGCCGCCGGTAGAGGTCCTTCGTCGCCGCCTTCTGCGTCACCGAGATCGTTGGCAAGTGTGGCTTGACCCGGAAAGCAAAAATCGTTGAGTCTGAGCGTTGAGGTGAGCATCTTTTGCAGACCCGCAACGAGGTGGCTTCGTCTCCCTGGCGCGTTCGATCAGATCGAATCGTTAAGAGCGAAGCGCGAATATCCACGCTGTTCGGGGTTCATCCGGGGATCTCGGCTTAAGGAAGGCAAGCAATGGTTTTTATGCCGCTGTGGGACCACAGCCCGTTCAGGTGGCCGACACCGCCTTACGTGGTGTGGTCGCTGATCGTCATTAACTTCATCGTGTTCTTCGTGCAGATTGTCGGTGGGCCCGACCAGATGAACCAGGTTGATCAAATCGCCGGCTTGATCCCGGCTGCATTTGGCGGAGGACAGACCGTTGACGGACTTCCGGCGCCGCTCAGATTGATCACCTACCAATTCCTGCATGGCAATTTCATGCATCTCTTTGGCAACATGATCTTCTTGTTTGTGTTTGGAGACGACATCGAGGAACTGCTGGGGCATTGGCGTTTTCTAGCCTTCTATCTCGTCTGCGGCATAGGCGCTGGACTTGCCTTCGTGCTCAGCGCGGCGGGCACCCAAGTAATGGTAATCGGCGCCTCCGGCGCGGTCGCCGGCGTCATAGGCGCGTATCTACTGTTCCGGCCGTGCGCCAAAGTCACGTGTCTGCTTGGCCTCATTCCACTTCGCATCAGAGCCTACTGGGTCCTCGGCCTCTGGGCGATCTGGCAATTTGTGGAAGCCGCCAGCCGAGCGCAAGATGGCGTTGCCTACTGGGCGCATGTCGGTGGCTTTATCACGGGCGCTATCTTATTCGTGGTGATGCGTCCGCGCGGCGTCCAGCTGTTGGATTGCGTGCATTCAGAACCGGTAGCGGTCGATGGCACGTTCGAGCCGCCACGTTGACTTGTCGCATGCCGAAGGCGCTGATCCTGCTTGATACCTTCGGCCCAGACGGATTCTCGATCCGCCCGTACACAAATTCCGACTTCGATCGGTGCGTGGCGCTGCAAAGCCATAGCCTGTCGACCGAGCAAATCCGCATCGTCGCGAGTCGTGTCAAGCAAGCGCCTTGCGAACCAGCGGCGCGACCTTGTTGCCCAGCAGTTCGATTGTGCGCATGACGTACCTGTGCTCCATTCCCACCCATTGGATGCGCGTGACGAGCCTATTACAGCCCGTAGCCCGCATCAGGTCGGTAATCTGTGCGGCGCATTCTTCCGGGGAGCCCATAATGAACCGGTCGGCGATTAGGTCCTCGAATTCCGGATGGGTCTTCACATCGCCTACGACGCCGGTGAACAGGCCCCAATTGCCAAAAATCCTGTAGCTCTCGGCGATGGCCGGGCCGACATCGCGAATGACCGTTTCCCGATCCGGCGCCACGACAACATTGCGCAACACCGGAAAATCCGTTGGGGCAGGCTTCCCCTGCTCGGCAAGGGCTGCCTTGAAGACCGTCGCCTGAGCGGCAATGACGTGGTTCTTGAGATGCGACGACGCCACCCAAGTGTCCCCGAGCACAGGATCGGCGATTTTCGCCGCGCGCCTCACAGCATTCTCGACGCTGCCTCCGAGCCACAGAGGTGGTCGGGGTTTGCGGGTCGGCCGCATGGCCAGGGTGAGCTTGGAGGTGCGGAAATGCTTTCCCTCAAAAGTGACGTCTTCCTCGGTGTAGAGTCGCTTGATCAAATCGACGGCCTCTGTGTAGCGACCGATCCTACTGCCATGGTCCAGTCCCATGACCTGGAACTCGTCCTTCTGCCAGCCTGGAGCGACACCGAGGATTGCGCGCCCGCCGCTGGCAGCATCGAGAAGGGCCCCTTGCTCGGCGACGTGGAGCGGATGATAGAGCGGCAGGATCAACATGCATGTGCCGAGCGACATGCCGTCGGACTCGGCGGCCAGTCGCATCAACGTCTCAAACGGTGGGAACCACGCGGTCGAACCGTAAGACAAGTGGTTTCCGATCAAGACCCCATCAAACCCAAGCTGTCGCGCAAGACGGACTTGTTCTGCATGCTCCGAAAGGCGTTGGGCCATCGAGTCGGTGGGGCGGTGCTCGGCTCCAATAAACAACGAAAGCTTCATCGGCGTTGCCTCAAGACGCGCTGCTCGGCGAGGGCTTGCCGGGCGGATCACGATTGCGTTCGAGCAACCGACGGGAGCCGATCGGGAACGCCGTCATGCCGAGACCGATCGGCACCGGGCCTGCGGAATGGCAAGCGGGATTTCCGCGGCCTGGCTGCGCTGGTCGAATTCGACCAGCATCGCGATCGCCGGCCACCCCAGCCAGATCAGGATCACGCTGACGACGATCACAGTGACTTCGGCGAGAAGCTCGAGCCAGCGTCGCACCCCGCTCGGCAGAGCCTGAAGGATGACCTCCATGCGGATCCGCCTGCCCTCCCAGGCCACACGCTGTTGCCGAGAAACACGGTCCCGATCAGCAGAAACAGCATCACTTTCTCGGTCGACGCGATCAGGGCAAAGCAGATGTAGCGGCCAATGATATCGGCGAAGTTCAACGCCACGGCGATCAGCATCAAGATTGGCGGTCAACGCTCCTACGCCGGCTACGACGCCGGTGGTGATCGTCATGAACACTAGAGACTGCGCTTCGCCGTGGCGTTGAGCAGGTCCCACATCGGCTTGAGCTCGGGCTTGGTCTTGACGATGTCGTCGCCGATCGTGCGCATCTTCTGCATCAGCTCCGCGTGATCGGCTGCGGACAGGGTGATCAACTCACCGCCCTTGTCGACCCATACCTTTCGTTGCGAGACCAGAAAGTCGCGCGCCCATGGGATTGCCTCCGCCTCGGCTTGCTTGCCGGTAGTCATGATGACGGCCTGCAGATCGGGCGGCAATCCGTCGAACCACTTCTTGCTTACAAAGGCAGTGCTCGTAATGAAGGCGTGGCCGGTCTCCGTTACGTATTTGGCGCTGTCGTAGTATTGGAGCGAGGTGAAAACCGGCAGTGCGCTGAGCGTACCGTCAAGGGTGCCCTGCTGCAGGGCAGGCAAAACGTCGCCGAGCGTCATCGGCACGCCGGTTGCGCCGAGCCGCGCCAACTGCTCCGTCTGGAAGGGAGACGCCAGCACCCGCACCTTCTTGCCCTTGAGGTCGGTTAGCGTGCGCAGCGGCGTGCGCATCGCGAACGCCATCGGCCCGTAGACGAACAGGCTCGCGCCGATCAGCCCCTTGCCGGTCCCGATGTCGAGGAAGGTCTTGGAGAATTCGGGGTCCGCAATGGTTTTGACCACCTGCTGCTCGTTCTGGAACAACCCAGGCGCGCTCAAGATCTCGAAGCGCGGATCCACCCCGACCAGAAATTCGGGCGGGCCGACCCAGATCTGGATCGAGCCGAGTTGCGTGCCCTCGATCATTCGCGGAATGGCGCCAAGCTGGCTCGCCGGGTAGATCTCCGCCTTGATGCGGCCGTTCGAATTCTTCTCGATGGCAACGGCAAATCGCTTCATCCACTCATGCTGCGCGTCATTAAGCGTTGCCGCCGCGAGCTTCATCACGATGGCGCTCTTGTCCTGCGCTATCGCGCCGCCCGACATCGCGCAAGCAAGCACGGCGCCGAGAAGCATCGCAGCGAGCCCAGGGCCGCCGGCGCAAGAGACCGTTCGCCGCATTGCGTTGACCTTCGTCGCCGGTTTCCTCATGATTTCCTCCTCGCGTTTCAGTCAGACTACTCTGCGGATTCGTCGCGGGAAAGGCTTGCGCAGCTTTCGGCGGGTTGGGACGCGCCGAAGGCGAGGCTCGGCCATGTTGCGAGATTTCGAGGCGCTCAAAATGAGAGTGGCACTTAGTCTCCGTCGGGGTGTGGCCCAGATCGGTATCGGCGAGGACGATCCGCCGGTCCGCTTCGGGAGCATTCTGGTCGTCGAAGAGTCACCGGCGGCGAGGATGTCGAGCCGCAGATGACCCACAGCGGGCATCGCTGCACTGCAGCAAATCATTCTTTGCCACTCACTTATTGTGCCTCGTCACCTCACCGAGGCGGCGCGCAATATCGAGCCGCGTTAGATCCTAAACAAGCTGCTGGATGCGTATGGCCGCATCGTTCCGAAGCACCGACTGCGGCTACGCTTTTTCCAGAGCCTGATCGAGGTCAGCGATGATGTCGTCGACGTGCTCGATGCCAATCGACAAGCGGACATAGTTGTCCGAGACTCCGGTCTGCGCCTGCTCCTGGGGAGAAAGCTGCGAGTGCGTCGTCGACGCCGGATGGATCGCCAGCGAGCGCGCGTCGCCGATATTCGCCACGTGATAAAACATCTGCAGCGCCTCGATGAACCGGCGCCCTGCTTCGCGGCCGCCCTTCAGCTCGAAGCCGAGAAGCGCACCATAGCGACCGCCGAGATAGGCTTCGGCCCGGCGCTTGGCCTCGCGCGCCATGAGGCTCGGATAGATAACTCTAGCTATCTTCGGATGCTTGGAAAGATGGGCCGCCACGGCTTCAGCGTTTTGGCAATGCTCGCGCATCCGCAGCGGCAGTGTCTCCAGTCCCTGGATGAAGAGGAACGCGTTGAAGGGCGACATGCACGCGCCGACATCACGCAACAGCGTCACGCGCGCCTTGATGATGTAGGCGATCGGCCCGAGCGGCTTCACCGCCTGGGTCCAAACCGCACCGTGATAGCTCGGATCGGGTGTGTTCAGCATCGGGAAGCGGGCGGCATGCTTCTCCCAATCAAAATTGCCGCCATCGACGATGATGCCGCCGATCGAGGTGCCGTGGCCGCCGATGTATTTCGTCGTCGAGTGCATGGTAATGGCCGCGCCGTGCTTGATCGGCTGACACAGAATGGGTGCCGCGGTGTTGTCGACAATGAGCGGGACGCCAAGCTCGCGGCCGATCTTGGCGATCTCGCCGATCGGAAACACCGTCAGCTTCGGATTGGGCAGCGTTTCGCCGTAATAGCAACGCGTTCTGGCGTCGGTCGCGCTGCGGAAATTCTCGGGATTTTCCGGATCGACGAAGCGGCACTCGATGCCCATCGAGCCCATCGTGTTCTTGAACAGGTTCCAAGTGCCGCCATAAATGTCGGTGGAGCAAACGAAATTGTCGCCCGCATGGCATATATTCTGCACCGCGATGAGCGAAGCCGCCTGACCTGAGGCGATCGCCAGCGCCGCCACGCCACCTTCGAGCGCGGCCACCCGCTCCTCGAGCACGGCTTGCGTCGGATTCATGATGCGCGTGTAGATGTTGCCAAGCTCTTTGAGTGCGAAAAGATTGGCGGCGTGTTCCGTTGAATTGAACTGATAGGACGTCGTCTGGTAGATCGGCACGGCGACCGCATTCGTTGTAGGGTCGCTGCGATAGCCGGCGTGAAGTACGATCGTCTCAGCGTGTTGGCTTTTGGTAGGCATGGCTCTGTTCCCCGTTGCTTCGTACTACTTTCACTCTCGTAGGTATCGGGGCGCTCGCGGCGACGCCCGACAAGCTTCCGGCGCTCAAGACAGCTCTTTGCGTACGATCTCTGCGCCGGCGACCATGGCCTTCATCTTGCCGAAGGCGGCATCGCGCGGCAGGTATTTCATGCCGCAGTCAGGCGCGACAATGATGTCGGCTGCAGGCGCGTAACGCAGTGCCCGGCGGATTCGCGCGGCGACCGTCTCCGGGGTTTCGACGTTGATGTCCGAAAGATCGATCACTCCCAGCATCAGCTTCTTGCCCTTGAGTTCGGTTAGAACGCTGCAGTCGAGCTTCGACTGCGCGGTCTCGAACGAGACTTGCCTGCACGAGCAGGACTTGAGTTGGCCCAAGAACGAGTAGCCGCTCGGGCGCTCGTGAATGATGGCTGCGTAGCCAAAGCAGATGTGCACGGCCGTTGTGCCGGTAACGCCGTCGAGCGCTGCATTGAGCGCCTTGAGGCCGTATTCTTCCGCTGGCTTCGGACGCGCCTGCATGTAGGGCTCGTCAATCTGCACGACGTCGGCGCCAGCCGCGAACAAGTCCTTGATTTCAGCATTGACCGCCGACGCGTAGTCCATGGCGGCCGCCTCGGGCGACGTATAGAAATCGTTCTGCGCCTGCTGGCTCATGGTGAATGGACCAGGTACGGTGATCTTCACCTCGCGTGCCGTGTGGCGCTTCAGGAATTTCAGATCCTCGACCTCGACGGGGTGCTTCCTTCGGATCTTGCCCACGATCCGGGGCACTGGATTCGAGTGACCCGAGCGGTCGAGCGCTGTACCGGGATTGTCAATGTCGACGCCTTCGAGCGCGGTCGCGAAGCGGTTGGAATAACTCTCGCGACGGATCTCGCCGTCCGTAATGATGTCAAGCCCAGCGTCCTCCTGGGCCTTGATCGCAATGATGGTGGCGTCGTCCTGCGCCTCGGCAAGAAAGTCGGTCGGCACGCGCCAGAGCTCCCTGGCCCTGACGCGCGGCGGGAAACGTCCGGCGAGCTTCTTGCGGTCGATTAGCCATTCGGGCTGCGGATAGCTACCGACGAGCGTGGTTGGGAATAGCATATGACTGTCCTCCCATTTGATTTTTCGGGGACAGTAACGCCGCGCGCGATCACCGCGACATGCTTGGCCCCCACAATCCCGCCGAAACTTTATATCTTATCCTCCGCGGCGATCGTATAGCAGCCCGCTGTTCGGAGCCACCCTGAAACCCGACCGCTCGGCGGGGGCGGTTCAACCTCCTCCACGAACGTGTTCGCCCCACCGCCACCAGCAACCGGGCTGTGCCAAGACGAGCGGTTTCGGCACGGCCCGCAAATCGGTGAGAGGCTCTGTCCGCGTGTCGGCATCTGTGCGCGTCGTTGCAAGGGCCTCGGTCAGCATGGTTGAGCCGCGACAGTGGGGCTCGTAACCTTCTCAATTCCGCCCACTTTTTCCGCCAGGCACCCGCGCTGCCCCGCCGATCCCGGGGAAGCCGCCGTATCCCGCTTTACATAAAACAACTGCCACATCTGGCCCCATCCCAATGACCACGGACACCAACACCGGCGACGCGGCATATCCGGATGCCGCGGTCCGTGTAGCCGCGTTTTCCGCCTATCAGAAGTTCGTCGTCGGGCTGCTGGCCTTTCTGCAGTTCTCGATCGTGCTCGACTTCGTGATCATAGCCCCGCTCGGCGCGATCATCATGCCCGATCTTGCCATCGGGCCGCAGCGCTTCGGTGAAATCGTCTCCGCTTACGCATTCAGTGCCGGCATTTCGGGCCTACTTGCCGCCGGTTTCGCCGACCGCTTCGATCGCAAGCGCTTCCTGCTGTTCTTCTATGCCGGCTTCATCGCCGGCACGACGCTGTGCGCGCTGGCGCCGAACTATCCCCTGCTGCTCGCCGCGCGCATCGTCACCGGTCTATTCGGCGGCGTCATCGGCTCCATCGTGCTGGCCATCGTCACCGATCTATTCCTGTTGCAGATGCGCGGGCGCGTGATGGGCGTGGTGCAGACCGCATTTGCCGCGAGCCAGGTTCTGGGCGTCCCGGCCGGTCTCTACCTTGCCAACGCGTGGAACTGGCACGTCACCTTCGTCGCGATCGTTCTCGTCGCCGCCCCAGTCAGTTTCATCATCGCATTCTACATGAAACCGGTGGCAGCCCATCTGGCGCTCAAGCACGACAGCAACGCGTGGCGGCATCTCAGCGGCACCGTCATGGTGCCGAGCCATTTGCTCGCCTTTGCCGCCACGGCGCTGCTGGTCACGGGCGGCTACATGATCATGCCGTTCAGCAGCGTGTATACGGTGAACAATCTCGGCATCTCGCTGAACGAGCTGCCGACCGTTTATTTTGTATCCGGCCTGTTCACGATTGTGACCGGCCCGCTGATCGGGCGGGCGAGCGACGCTTTCGGCCACTTCAACACCTTTATCTTCGGCTGCGCGCTATCGATCGTCATGGTGCTGATTTACACGCATCTCGGTCACGTGTCGCTGCTCGTCGTCATCGCCGTCAGCGTGGTGATGTTCGTCGGCATCTTTTCCCGGATGATTCCGTCGCAGGTGCTGATGTCGGCGATCCCAAGGCCGCCCGAACGCGGTTCATTCAATGCGCTCAACGCCTCGATGCAGCAAATGTCGGGCGGCATCGCCTCGCTCGCCGCCGGGATCGTGGTGACGCAAGGCCCCGACGGCGCGCTGCAACACTTCGATCAGCTGGGCTACATCATCGTCGCGACGACGCTGCTGTCGCTCGGCCTCATGTATTTTATTCAGCGAGCGGTGGCGCAAATGCCCCGATAGAGTTGGCTGCGCTGCGCCTACAAATTTTCCGTCATGAGCTCCCAAACATCGCCGGCGCGGCAGTCTTGCATTAACGTATCGCCGCTATTTAAGGAGGTCATGCATAGCGCGGATCGCCAGAGGGTATCCTTTCGCGCCGAGTCCTATGATGATCGCCGTGGCGACCTTTGACACATACGAGTTGTGATAGTACGCCTCACGTTTGTGGACATTCGAAATGTGCAGTTCGATGATCGGTCCCGGAAACATCTTAAGGGCATCGAACAGCGCGAGTGAGGTGAACGTGTAAGCGGCCGGATTGATAATGATACCGCTGCCGTTATCGATCGCCTCGTGAACCCATTCGATCAGTTGTGATTCGCTGTTTGTTTGTCGAAATTCCACCGCTTGATCGCCAGCCTCCGTGCGGCACATGATCTCGACATCCGCGAGCGTCGTCGTGCCGTAGATGTGTGGCTCCCGCGTACCTAGCCGATTGAGGTTTGGACCATTGAGGACGTAGATCGGTCTGGGCATGAGATTGCCTTTACTTTCGTTTGTGCTCACGGCTTCTAGCGTCAGGTCCTTGTATCCTATCAGCGAGGCAGCCCGTTGTCGTTTCTTGGCTCGTCCGCCTGACTCAAGCGGACCAAACGGCCCGCCAGCGGAAGACGTCAAGTCGCATCACGGCCCGTCGGTCGCAACAAGTCGTGCAACGGCCCGACGATCGGCCTTGCCGCTTGATCCGCTGGGTAGGGCGTCGAGGAAGTGAAATACGTCTGGCACCTTGAAGCGTTCGGTGCGCGCCAGCAGCCAATCGCGCAGTGCAGCGCCATCCAACCGGGCCCCCGCGCGCGCAACAATGACGGCATGCATAACCTCGCCGAGTCGTTCGTCCGGAACACCTGCGCATAGAGCTGCCGCAATATCGGGATGCTCACCCAGGAGATTGTCGATCTCGAGCGGTGCGATCTTGTTGCCGCCACGCGAGACGATGTCTTTGGAACGTCCGACAAGCTGAACGTTTCCAGATGCCGTCAGGCGTGCGAGATCGCCGGTCTTGAAGTATCCCTGGTCGAGCGAGGCGTGCGACAATTTCGCATCGTCCAGATAGCCGAGCATGCCGAACGGCGTGCGGATCTGCAGCTCGCCCGTCTCGCCGGTCGCGACCGCAGAGCCGTCCCGCACGAGCCGAAACATGACGCTCTCGGTCGGCTTGCCGATCGTGCCGAAGCCCCCCGGCTGATCAGCGGGGCCGAGACAGAAATCGCAGGAACCGGTTTCGGTCAGGCCATAGAGGTCATGGATGGCGGCCGCCGCAAGGCCCTGCATCGCCTTAGCGAGCTTCGGTGGAAGCACCTCGCCGCCGGTCAAGATCAAGCGCAGGCTCGGCGCCCTGGGCGCGGGTTCCGCCAGCAGCATCCGGAACATCGAGGGGACGCCAGCCAAGACGGTGGCCCCTGCGAGGCCGCGCGCAATCGCGTCCCGGGTAAACTCCGGTACGAGCACAAGCCGCGCACCCTTCATGAGCGTGAGCAGGCTCACCCAGAGACCGAAGATGAAGGTGAGCCGCAGGGGCGACAGCACCACATCCTCGGCCCGGATACCCAACAGGCGATCAAGAACCGCCAGCTTGTCGGCAAGCCGCCCGTGCCCGATGACGACGCCCTTGGGCTCTCCGGTGCTGCCCGACGTGAAGATGACGAGGGCGGCGTCGCGCAGGAGCGGGCGCGCCGGCGGTGCCAGGCGGGCGAGCGGGTCGATACGGTCGCCGTCGGCGGAAAAACGCGCCTGCGTGACGCCTTGCAGGCGCACGAGGGTCGAGGGGACGGCCGAGACGTGAACCGGCACCGCGACGGCGCCGGCCTGCCAGATGCCGAGCAAGGTGCCGAGATCCGACGGCCGATTCCCGATGCGCACATGCACAGGCTCATCGGGCGCGACGCCGCGCGCGACGAGCGCACCCGCGACGCGGCCCGCGAGCGCCGCCAGCGAGGCGCCTCCCTGCCGGTCGCCTCCGGTGCTCTCGACCGCATGGTCGAGGGACTTGAACGCATCGCCGACGATACGGGCTAGGACGCCGTTCATGCTATGCGGCTCGGAAACCGGGCGTCGCGCCAGGCAAGCGCGGCTTTGAGCCCGTCGCGGCGGGCGATCTCCATAAACTGCACTTTGTCGGGCGAACCCGCGCCCTCGACCGCCAGGTCGATGGCGAGCGCCTCCTCGAGCGCTTCGAGCATGTGCCGCGCCTCGAACGCACGATTGATCGCCCGCTTGGTTTCCTTCACAAGGTTAGGGTCAATGGCCGCGATATGCTCCGCGATTGCCAGCGCGGCCCCCTCCAGCTCTTCCGCGGCCACCACGCGATTGACCATGCCGATGTCGCGAGCACGCGTTGCCGGGATGCGGTCCTCACCCAGCAGAATGATCTCCTTCGCTATTTTCGGGCCGACGACCCAGGGCAGGATCATCGCCACGATGCCGGCGCCGAACTTGAGCTCCGGCTCGCCGAAGAACGCATCCTGCGACGCAATCGTGATGTCGCATGCCAGCGCGAGCTCACAGGCTCCCGCAAGGCAAGGGCCGCGCACGGCAGCAATGGTCGGACACGGAAAATGCCAAAAGCGCATGATGGTGTCGAAGTCTTTTCGCAGGATCGGGCTCCATGCCTCGACGCCGGTGGGACGGCGCTCCATCTGCTCTTTGAGATCGAAGCCCGACGAGAACGCCGCACCCGCGCCCATGACGATCAAGGCCCTGACATCGGCGTTCTGCTCGATCTCGTCGAGCGCCGTGCCGATCTCACCGAGCATGGCCTGATTGATGGCGTTGGCGCGCTCGGGACGGGCCAGCGTGAGGCGGGCTACCCGGCCGAGCGTCTCCACCGCAATTGTTTTGAAACGCGCCGTCATACGACCCCGATCCGGTGAACCGGCGCGAATAGTATCGGTATTCCGGATGGCTCGAAAGCCCGTCTTCTCCTCCCGTGCCGACCTGTTTCCGCAGAAATCAACGCCGCATGATCTAAATTCGCCCGCGAATCACTCTGCCATTGCCGAGGCCGCGTCGGCGGGTTGGCAGGCTCAGCATCGATAATCGCACTGCAAGCCTTGCGCGCGAGAGCGCTCTCAATGCGGTAAGGTGAAGTTCGAGGCGGCCGGCCCGCCGATTCTGACCTGCTCCTGTTATTGCACGAGTTGCCAAGAAGCCGGACGTCAATTCGAGCAGTTGGCTTCTGCGCCGCCCGTGCTCGATCCCGACGGCGGAACAGGCTTCATCCTTTATCGAAAGGATCGAGCGCAATGCGTGACAGGCCAGCAGTATCTTGAAGCGCATCGGCTCAAACCCGATTCCCCGACCCGACGGGTCGTTGCCAAATGCTGTAATTCGGCAATGTTTTCGCCAAGGGACACTGGCTGTCGATGTTCCGGAACCGCTCTCCGACAGACGCACCTCCGCTTGAAATGCGCGTCATGACAAGAGAGCGGCGCGTCGGCGTCGAGCTTTCCGATGACTTGCGAACTATAATGCTCACTCCGGCAAGTTCATGTTGAAGCTGATCGCCGCTTGGATTGCGATGGGTTTCCGTAGGCCTGAAATCACCTTGGGGAAGACGGTACACAGGGCGCAGTGATCACCCGCCATATTGCATCTGCAGGGAAGCACAATCCCAAGACCGGGGTTGGCAAACTTTGTCGGCTGGCCGCGGTGCGGCGCGGCGGCAGCAGTTGAAGGCTAAGCGGACTAGTCGTGAACATCCGGGGAGATGTATGGTGGCCCTGACACGCTCCGGTCCGGTGCTAATGATCTTCCAGGATGCGCGTTGGTTCGATCCAACGGGCATGGAGGCGCTCGAGCGGGTCGTCACTCGCGGCAGCGTCGTTTTCACACAGCCTGGACCCAGAGCCCCTCATGCGGCGCTTGTGTGGCGCGCTAGCTCGTCGCTAGGCGCGCCGCCGCTCCCGGTAGCAGACCGAATAGTTCTAAAATAAAGCGCTAGCGCCACGAGCGACCCCGGCGCCGTAATCAGCCATGGCAAGCCAAGAAGAAGCACGCCTAGCGAAAAATGTGGATAGAAATAGATGAATGCGATGACCGGTGTGATGATGGCGTTCGATAGCAAGAATCTACGAGCCCAAACTCCTGACTCCGTTCGAGGAAGCGCTAGCGCCGCGAACAGTGTGGAAATCCCCATCGAGATATAGCCCAAGGCATCAATGTCCCAGAACAAGGTTTGTGGCGCGACACCCAAAACGTCGCTGGAAGGGCTATGCATCGATTTTGGAATGACGACGCTGAGCTGCACTGTATACATGAGCACCACATAGGTCACGTACATGACCCCAAAGAGCAATGCGCCGCGTGCCCAAAGGCGCTGTCGCGAATCCACCGTGTCGTGAAGCGCCAATACCGCAATTAAGAATGGCACGGATATGCAGAGTGAAAAACCGTAGATCAGAATATCGGAGAGCGGGTAGTTTACGATTTTGAGAACTTGCAAGATCTGCGCGACGCCGTAACCCACGACGGCGATGAAGGCGATAATTGACGCGCAAAATCCGAGTTTCGGCGAGGCCTCATTCATGGCGCCGCCGCCATCCGTTTTCGTGTTGAAGAGACCGCGCTTTGCGCAAATCCGTCAATAAATGTCTCCAACGCGGGATAGTCGGTAAGGTCGTAGTCTTGGGACGTCTTGACGATTTTACCGCGTTTGCGCGCGATAAATTGGATCGCAAGCTTCGTAAAAAAACCGTAGGCGCTGAACAGCATTGCGCCCGCGGCATGATGTACGGCAACCGGATGCCAGAGCGTATCGCGTTCTAGCCGTTCGACGCATTCACGAAGTCCCGCGAGATCGGACGGGTTATCGCCGGCAGCCGACAGGGAAACGGAGACGAATGCGCTCGGGATAGCGTTGAGCGCGTCATGATGCTTGCGACCAAACGCGATAAAGGACTCTTGATAGCGACCGAGATGGACCGACGCGATCAGCAAGGCTAAATCAAACCCAGCAAGATCTGCTTCGCCGGGCAGAGCCGCGTCATGAACGCGGACCTCATGGCCGACCGCTATTAGTCGAGCCGCCGCGACCTGTGCAAGCGTTCGCGCGTGTCCTTCAGTCGTCGAAAAGAGAATGAAAACGCGCATTCGCAATCCTCCCGATAAATTATTTACGCCTGCCTGCCTCGAAAGCCTTGATCCTGATCAATATGGTTCGTGCAGCGCGCCCGATCAGCCTCAGGCGGCACCGGCTCGCGCCGAGACCCGCAGCGCGCGGTAGACCGCCTCGCGCAGCGCCTTCTCGCGCGGGTCGTCGAACAAATAGAAGTCCAGCTTGTTCATTACATAGGCGTAGCCGAGGCGCGCATCGGGATCGGCGAACGCAAACGAGCCGCCGGCGCCCGGCGTGCCGAACGCGCGCGGGCTGGAGCCGAAAACGCTGTCCGGCCCCGGCCGAAGGAACCCGAGCGAGTAGGACGCCGGAACGCCCAGCACCTCATCTTTCGCCCCCGGGAGCGTTGGCTCCGCCGTAATGCGGGCGAGCGCCTCCGGCTTGATTCCGATCTCTGCACCCCCTTCGGCAAACGCCGAATAGGCGCGTGCCATCGAGCGCGCCGTGCCCACACCATTGCCAGCGGGAAGCTCCACTTCGAGCGAGCACCGATCGTTCCAATCTACGCCCGCCGGAATCATCAGCGACTTGCGGAGCAGCGACCACGGCCACAGTACCTTCCAGATCAGCTCGTGAGGTGTGTTGCGCAGCGCCAGGATCGCGCGCCCCGGCGAGAGGAGCGTAACCTTTGCGAGGCGTGTGTCGGGGATCTCGGGCGGGAGCCCGATGTAGAACTCGAGGTGCAGCGGTTTTGCTATTTCCTCGTGGAAAAATTGCCCGAGCGTACGATGCGCAGGATCGACGCGGCGGATGATCTCCTGCATGTAGAGACCGATCGTCATCGCGTGGTAGCCGTGTCGCGTCCCCGGAGCCCACTCCGGCTTCCGTCTCGCGAGCAGGCGTGCGACCGCATCGAGGTCGCGCATCTTCGCGATCGGTAACTGCTCGTCGAGCAACACCAGCCCGGCCTCGTGCCCGAGAAGCTGGCGGACGGTGATTGTTTCTTTGCCGTTCTGTGCAAATTCGGGCCAGTAGCGCGCGATCGGGGCCTCGTAGTCGAGCCAGCCACGCGTGTTGGCGAGGGCCAAGGTCATCGCCGACAGACCCTTGGTGCTCGACATGACGACGATCATCGTGTCCTCGTTCCACGGCGCGTCGGCCTCCGGTGTGCGGCGGCCCCCCCACAAATCGACGACCTTCTCACCACGCCAGTACACTGCGACGGCCGCACCGATCTCGCCGCGCTCCGCGAAGTTGCGCTCGAACTCGTGACGCACTTCTTCAAAGCCTGGCGTGACCTGTCCGCAAGCGATGGGCACGAGAGACTCCCTTTCTGGGCTTTGCCATGCACGACCAGCCAGGATCGGCCATGGCATTCTGCACAGGTCGGTGGCAGCCCTATAGCGGAGGGACCGAGGACAGACCTTGAGCAAAATCAAGCCGCGGACATCACGCCGCCGACGCAGTTGAGTTCATGCGTCCGGTCGCGGCCGGTATGTGTGCTTGGTCGCGACGCGATCATCGAGCGCGGTTTCTACAGCCTGAGCGCAAAACTGCGCCGATCCGCCCGAGCGTGGGGAATTGATCCGAATTGACACGAAGCGCGGGTTGGGCTGGGCCAAGCCGCGGCGCCGCCGTCAGTGACCCCCGCCGAGCAGCACCAATGATATCGCCGGCACGTAGCTGATCAGCATCAGGGTGGCAAAGTTGATCAGTACGAAGGGGACCACGCCGCGATAGATCGAGGCGAGCGGCTGGTTGAAGATCGCCTGCGAGGCAAACAGGTTGAGGCCGAAGGGCGGCGTGTACATGCCGATGCTGAGATTGACCGCCATGATGATGCCGAAGTGAACGGGATGCACGCCCGCAGCCTGAACCACGGGGAGCAGCAAGGGCGTCAGGATCATGATCGCCGCCGGCGGCTCGAGGAAGCTGCCAACCAGCAGGAGGCCGGTATTGACGATCAGCAGCGTTTGCCACGGCGCCAGATGCAGCGCGAGCATGTTGCTCACCATGTGCTGCGGAATGCCGCTCGTGGTCAGCAGCCAGGAATAGATGCCGGCGGCGGTGACGATGATCAGGATCTGGGAGATCAGAAAAACCGAGGACAGGGTGATCTGCCAGAGCTCGCGCCAACCGATGTCGCGATAGATGAACATGGTTACGATGATGGAATAGATCGCGGCGACGCCGGCGGCTTCCGTCGGCGTGAAGATGCCACCATAGATACCGCCGAAGATCACGATCGGCGTGCCGAGTGCCCAGAAGGCCCGCTTGGTCGCGGCCCAGATAATCGGCCACGATGCCTTCTCGCCGACGGTGACGTTGCGCGAACGCGAGTAAAGAACGACGTAGATGGCGTCGACCAGACCGATCAGCAGACTGGGCAGGATGCCGGCGGTAAAGAGCGCGACCGCCGACTGCTGCGCCGACATGCTGTAGAGGATCATGGCAATCGACGGCGGAATGACCACGGCGACGGCACCGGACGACGCGATGAGGCTGACCGTGAAGCGGTTGCTGTAGCCTCCGCTGCGCAACGCCGGATAGACCAACCGGCCGACCGCCGCGACGGTCCCGACGGCGGTGTGCGACATGGCGCCGAACAGCTCCGAGGAGACGATGGTCGTGACCGGGAGCGAGCCGCGCACGCTTCCGGTGAGCGCCGCCACCCAGACGATCACGCGCTTGGCGATGCCGCCCTGCCCCATGATCTCACCGGCAAGAATAAAGAACGGGATCGCCAGCAGCGGAAAGTTATCGAGGCTGCCGAACATGTTGGTCTGGATCGTCGTCAGCGGCACATCGGCGACGAACAAAACGACAATCAGCGAGGTGATCAGCAGGATGAGATAAATGGGAAACCCGATGCAAAGCAGCAGCACCGGCAAAACGAAATACACAAAGGTTGCGAGCACGATCGAGCCTTGTCGGTCGTAGGAGGACTAGTCCGCGGATTTCTGCAAAACGGCGCCGCGGCCGAGGAGGAGCCGGGCGGCGACCAGCAACGCCATCAGGCCGAGACCGATCGGAACCAGCGCCTGCGGAATGACGAGAGGAATGTCCGCCGCTTCGCTGCGCTGATCGAATTCGGCGAGCATGGTGATCACCGGCCAGGCGAGCCAGATCAGGATCAGACTGACGGCGATCGTGACGAGATCGGCGACCACCTCAAGCCAGTGCCGCACCGCGTCCGGCAGCGCCTGCAGGATGACGTCCATGCGGATCTGCTTCCCTTCCCAGCCGACGACGCTGTTGCCGAGGAATACCGTCGCGACGAGAAGGAACAGCATGATTTCCTCGGCCGACGCGATGGGGGCAAAGAAGACATATCGACCGATGATGTTGGCGAAGTTCAGCGCCACGGCGACAAGCATCAGCACGGCGGTCAAAGCGCGCACGCCGGCGACGATGCCGGCAACGACGGTCGCGAACGCATTGGCCAACGACGTCGTCATCCCCTTGGAATGCTTTAGAGACTGCGCTTCGCCGCGGCGTTGAGCATGTCCCACAGCGGTTTGAGGTCGGGCTTGGTCTTGACGATGTCATCGCCGACCGTGCTCATCTTCTGCATCAGCTCCGCGTGATCGGCCGGGGAAAGCGCGATGACTTCGCCGCCTTTCTCGGCCCATACCTTCCTCTGCTGAACCAGAAAATCGAGGCCCCACGGGATCGCATCCGCTTCAACCTCCTTGCTGGTCGCCATGATGATGGCTTGCAGATCGGGCGGCAATCCGTCGAGCCACTTCTTGCTCACCATGGCGACGCTCATGATGTAGGACTGAGAGCTCTCCGTTATGTATTTGGCGCTGTCATAATATTGGAGCGCGCTGAAGACCGGTAACGCTCCCATGGCGCCGTCGAGGGTGCCCTGCTGCAGCGCCGGCAGGACGTCGCCGAGCGTCATCGGCACCCCGGTCCCGCCGAGACGCGACACCTGCTCGGTCTGGAACGCAGAGGCCAGCACCCGCACCTTCTTGCCTTTCAGGTCGGCAAGGGTGCGAACCGGCGCGCGCATATCGAACACCATCGGCCCGGTGAGGAACAGGCTCGCGCCGATCAGCCCTTTGTTGGCGGCAATGCCGAGAAAGGCCTTGGAGAATTCTGGATCGGTGACGGTCTTGACCACTTGCTGATCGTTCTGGAACAGCCCGGGCACGCTCAAGATCTCGAAGCGCTGATCCACCCCGACCAGGAATTCGGGCGGACCGACCCAGATCTGGATCGAGCCGAGTTGCGTACCTTCGATCATGCGCGGAATCGCACCAAGCTGGCTCGCCGGATAGACCTCGGCCTTGATGCGGCCGTTCGAATTCTTCTCGATCGCAACCGCAAATCGCTTCATCCACTCGTGCTGCGCATCGTTGAGGGTCGCGGTGGCGAGCTTCATCACAATGGCTTTGTTGTCCTCCGCCGCCGCGCGGCCCGAGTTGGCGCACAGAAGCATCGCGGCGAGCCCAAGGGCGCCTGCATAAGAGACCGTTCGGCACGTCGCGTTGACCTTCGCCACTGATTTCCTCATGATTTCCCCCTTGCGCTAAGGTCAGTGTACTCTGCGGATTCGTCTCGGGAAAGGCTCGCGCGCTATTGGTCGGTTGCGGCTGCCGACGCGGGCTGGACAATACCTAAGCGTGTTCGTTGGGGAGGAGCAGCGTTTTGCGATGAAGCAGCAGGAATGGCTTTGGCCGGGCGACAAACGCATCGCGGTCATTTTCAACGTGTGCCTCGAAGCTTGGTCCGCCGGCAAGGCGCCAGGCATAAGCCCCATGGGCAATCCGCTCCCGGCCAGCGTGCTCGACACCATGGCCATCTCCTGGGCAGCGTATGGGGTCAACGTCGGGATCTATCGGCTGCTCGACGCCTTCGCGCGCCACGATGCCAAAGCGAGCGTGATGGTCAATGCCATCATTGCGGAGCGGGCGCCCGAGGCGGTCGAAGCCGTGGCGGACGCGGGTCACGAGGTTCTGTCCCATTCCTATGCCATGGATGTCGTTCCCGCCCTCTTGTCGGACGATGAGGAGCGTAAGAATATCGAGCGCTGCACGACACTGCTGCAGAAGGCGTCCGGCCGCCCGATCCGCGGCTGGCTCAGTCCGCGCGGGACGTCGCGCGCGCAGACGCCGCAGCTGTTGGCGGAGGCGGGGTACACCTGGTATGGCGACGTCTTCGACAGCGACCTTCCCTATCTCATCAAGGCCGGCGATCGAAAGATCGTCGCCATCCCGTTGGGCACCGATGTGAACGACATGCCCTTCATGAAGTTCGGCAACGCGCCCCAGATGATGCTTGAATCGTTCCAGGAGAATGTCGCCATTGCGCATGAGCGCACGGTTGGGCCGGCCATGATCGATGTCACCTCGCATGCGCACATCTTCGGCCGTCCGCGCGGCGCTTATTACTACGAGAAGATCATCGAACGGGCCGCCTCTTCACGGGATATTTGGGTCGGCACGCGCGCCGAGGTGGCCGACCATGTTCTGGGACTGAAATTCTCGTGACGCCGTTCGAGCTGTTGAAACCACGCTCGCTCGCCGAGGCGATTGCCGCGCTTGACCCCGAAGAGCCGGGGGTGCGCGCGGTGGCGGGCGGAACCGCCCTGATGCTGATCATGAAGGCGGGACTCTTTCAACCGACGCGCCTCGTCAGCTTGGAGCGGATCGAGCCGCGTTATGCGGGCATCGAATTGACGGCAGGAGGCGATTTGCGCATCGGCGCCATGGCGTCGCTGACCGCGTTGGAGCATGCCGAAAGCGTCGCGGCGCATTTTCCTGTCATCACCCGCACGCTGCGTAGTCTCTCGAACGTGCGGATCCGCAATGTCGCACGCGTGGGCGGCGCGCTCGCGCACGGTGACCCCCACATGGATCTGCCGCCGCTCTTTGCGGCGCTGGGCGCGCAGGTCGCCATTGTCGGTCCAAAAGGGACGCGGGAGTTGCCCGTGCAGGAACTCTATGCGGGCTATTACGAAACGACGCTGGCGCGCGACGAGCTCATCGCGGAAGTGATTGTTCCGGCGATGCGGGAGCGCAGCGCCGCCTACGTCAAGGTGACGACGCGCACTGCCGACGATTGGCCGGCGCTTGGGATCGCGGTTTCCTTAGGCTTGGACCATGGGATCCTGCGCGACGTGAAAATCGTCGCGAGCGCGGCGACCGAAAAGGTGACGCGCCTGAAGGCCGCGGAAAAGCTTCTGGAGAATGCGACGGTCAGCGAGCCTCTGTTGCTGCAGGCCGGTGAAGCCGCCGCCGGCGAGGTCGCGGTCATGGCCGATGCCCACGGGTCGGCGAGCTACAAGAAGGAGCTGTTGCGTGTCACCGTGAGGCGGGCGGTTCAACAAGCCTTGACGAGCAGACGCTCGCGCTGAGGAAACGATGGGTCAGGTTGGTCACGCCATTCCGCGCCTCGAGGCACGTGCCAAGGTCACGGGACGTGCCGAATATGTCCACAATCTACGCTTACCGGGCATGCTGCACGGAAAAGTTTTTCGCAGCACCATCCCGCATGGTCGCATCCGCGGCATCGACACCCGAGCGGCGCTGGAGATGGCGGGCGTGCATGCCGTTGTCACCGGCCAAGACATTTTGCGCATCATTCCCAATCCATACTATGGCCCGGCCTTTCACGATCAGCCGATCCTGGCGCTGGACAAGGTGCGGTTCGTAGGCGAACCGGTGGCGGTCGTATTGGCGACGGACGCGCACGTCGCGGCCGACGCCGCGCGACTGATCACGGCAGAATACGAGGAGCTTCCCGCGGTCTATGACGAGGTCGAAGCGATGACCTCGTCGGCGATCGTGCACGATGTCCTAAAACCCGCCGGCACCTTCCCCGACCTGAAACACCTGGCGGGCCGCACCGGAACCAACATCGCGCTCGATTTCGCCTTGACCCGCGGCGACGTCGATCAGGCCTTGGCGAAGGCCGACCACGTGTTCGAGCACACGTTTCGCACCCAACAGACGCTGCACCTGCCGCTCGAGCCGTTCGTGTCGGTAGCCGAGCCCGGCGAGGCGACGCTGACCATCCACACGTCGTCGCAGACGCCGTCCTTCGTGCGCATCGAGATCGCGCGGCTGCTGGGCTGGCCCGAAAGTCGGGTGCGCGTAAAGGTGCCGTATCTCGGTGGCGGGTTCGGCGCAAAAGTCTACGTCAAGCTCGAGGCGCTGGTGGCCGCCTTGGCGCTGCTCGTTCGCCGGCCGGTCAAGGTCGCGCTGACGATGCAAGAGCAGTTCACCATGATCACCAAGCACGCCACCACTTTCCGCATCAAGAGCGGCGTCACCAAGGAGGGCCGCGTCGTCGCGCGCAAGTGCGAGGTTTTTTGGAACGGCGGCGCGTACGCGGATATCGGCCCGCGCGTGACCCAGAAATCCGGCTTCACCGCGCCGGGCCCCTACGACATCGACAATGTGCGCATCGATTCCTACGAGCTCTACACCAACCGGCCGCCGGCGGGGGCGCTGCGCGGCTTTGGGATTCCGCAGCTGGTATGGGCCTATGAAAGCCACAGCGATCTGATCGCGCGCGAGCTCAAGATCGATCCAGTCGAATTTCGTCGCAAGAATATCTTGCGCGAGGGACGGCCGCAGGCGACCGGAACCGCCATGCGGGATGCGCGTATCGATCTGGTGCTCGACACGATTGCCGGCAAGATGAACTGGAGCGCCCCCTTCGACCGCGGCGAGGGCCCGCTGCGCCGGGGCCGCGGCGTCGCCATCGGCTTCAAGGCCTCGATCGCGCCGACCACGTCGGTCGCCATCGTCAATATCAACGCCGACGGGAGCGCGAGCCTGCTCATGAATACCGTCGATATGGGCCAGGGCTCGGATACGGCGATGGCACAGATCGCCGCGGACGTCCTCGATCTCGATCCCGGGCAAATTCGCGTGGTCCATCCGGACACGGACCTGACACCCTACGACATGGGCACCCTCGGCTCGCGCTCGACCTTTCACATGGGCCACGCCGTCCGGCTGGCCGCGGAGGACGCCAAGAGCAAGCTGCAAGCGCTCGCGTCCGAGCTCGGTCTGCCGCCCGGCAGCAATTACCCCCCGGCCGAGCTGTTCAAGAAGCGCTACGGCATGCAGGCCGGCAACATTATCGGCACCGGCAGCTATATCCCGACCTACAGCTCTCCCGATGCGAAATCGGGCCTGTCGGCGAACGTGACGCCGTTCTGGATGATCGGCGGCGCGGGCGTCGAGGTCGAGGTCGATACCGAAACCGGCCACGTGCGGATCATGCGGCTCGTCAACGTCGCCGACGCCGGCAAGCCGATCAATCCGGGGATCGCCAAGTCCCAGCTCTCCGGCGGCGCCATCATGCAGCTCGGCTTTACCCTGTTCGAGTCGATGGATCTCGAGGACGGGCTGGTCACCAATGCCTCGCTCGCCGATTACAAGATCCCGGGCATCCGCGACATCCCGCCGATGGAGAGCGAGCTCGTCAGAGCCGAGCAGACGAACGGCCCCTTCGGCGCCAAGGGGGTGGGCGAATCAGGAACGTTCGGCGTCTCCCCGGCGATCGCCAACGCCATTCACGATGCGGTCGGCGTGCGGCTGACGGAGCTGCCGCTCACGTCGGAAGCGGTGCTGCGCGCGCTGCGCAAGCTGCAGAACCGCCCCCTCGAGGAGGCCTGATGAGCGCGACCGCCCAGCTGATCCGGTTCGAGCTGAACGGCCGTCCGGTCGGCATCCAGATCGAGCCGCACCAAAATCTCGTGGAGTTGCTGCAGCAGTTCGATCTGTTCGGTGCGCGCGAAAGCTGCGGCCAAGGCTTATGCGGCTGCTGCACCGTGCTCGTCGACGAGACCGCCGTATCGGGCTGCCTCTATTTCGCGAGCCTCGTCGACGGAAAACGCGTCACCACCATCGAGCATCTGGATGCCGGCGGAGCGCTCAGCATCGTCCAGCAGGCCTTCATCGAGTGCGGGGCATTCCAATGCGGCTTCTGTACGCCGGGCTTCGTCCTCATGACCCATCAGCTGCTGCAACAGAACCCGCACCCGACCGAGGAAGAAATCCGCGACTATCTTTCGGGCAATCTGTGCCGCTGCGCCGCGTATCCTGAGATCATCGAGGCCGTGAAAAAGGCCGCGGGCGCGGCGTCACGCTAATGCCGACGGTCAGCGGGGTCGTGATCCATGGCCCTTCCACGTCATGGCCGGCGTCATTGCGAGCGCAGCGAAGCAATCCCGAGCGTGTAGCACGCGATTGCCGCGGGCGCGCGCCGAAGTCGGGTGTTCCCGACTTCGGCAAATCATAGCGGGCGCAAGTCGGAAACATCCGACTTGCGCTGCGCGCCCTCGCAATGACAGTGCCAGATGAAAACACCGGAGAGCTTTTGCTCCCCGGTGTCTTTGCACAAAATCCTGGTCCACGCGTACGGAATGCCGTTTGGACGCTTGAACTCAGAACGCTCCCAGCAGGACGGCGCCCAGGAACACGAACACGGCGCACACCGCCAGCAGATTGAAGTTCAAGGTAAGGTCCACTCGATGCCTCGCTTGGTTGGCGTGCTGTCAGGCTATCATCAATACCGTTATGCTCT
>JBKQHQ010000239.1:0-24647 GCA_052148715.1 Xanthobacteraceae bacterium
GATGCTCTTGCCATCCCCCAATAATGCCAAATTCTAACTCCAGCCGTAATGCAAAATCCCTACGTAATGGCCGCGTTTCTCGGGCCTTCTAACTCAAAAATCGCCCACTCGATTCCGCGAAGACCCAATCTTTATAGCCACGCAACTATGACATCGTCGGAATGATGCCGACCTCGACCAGCCGCTCTACTGCGCCGCGCGCGTTGCCGATGGTATCGAGGGCGAGCCGCTCGAGCTCGTGCCGCGAAAGTGGATGTCGTGCCAGTCCCTCGGCGACCGCCGCTGCGCCGGTGGCGGCGGCGATGCGCGCCGCGACCGTCCAGTCGTCCATCGTCGGCAATAGCCTGTCCGCCGCGAGACCTTTGTCCTTGGCCGCAGCCAGCAGTTCCTCGGCGGCGGCGATTGCCATCCGGTCGCTGATCATCCGGGCGCGGACATCGAGGACGCCGCGGAATATGCCCGGGAAGACGAGCGAATTGTTCACTTGATTGGGAAAGTCGCTGCGTCCGGTCGCGACGACTCGCGCCCCGGCGCGTCGGGCGTCTTCGGGCCAGATCTCCGGCACCGGGTTCGCGCACGCAAATACGATCGCGTCCGGCGCCATTCTCCCGATCCATTCGGGAAGAATCACGTTCGGCCCGGAACGGCTGAAGGCGATGCACACGTCGGCGCCGGAGAACGCCGCCTCTGGGCCACCTTGCCTGCGGTCGCCATTGCTGTCGACGCAGATCCGCCACTTGTCGGTGAATTTCGCCTGTTGTTGCTCGATGTCGGTGCGCCCGGGATGCAAGATGCCGCCAGTGTCGCAGGCGACGATCGCTCGCCGGTCCAGTCCGTACGCGGTCAGCAACCGATAGGTTGCCACATTGGCAGCGCCCACCCCGAATAGGACCACGCGTATCTGGTCCAGCGTCTTGCCCACGACCTCAAGGGCGGCGAGAAATGCAGCGAGGATTGCGGTGGCGGACCCCTGCTGATCGTCATGCCAGACAGGAATGCCGACGCGTCGACGGGCCTCGTTGAGAACCGAGAAGCATTCCGGTTGAGCAATGTCTTCCAGATTCACGCCGCCGAACGACGGCTCGACCAGCTCGACGGCATGGACGATGTCGGTCGGCTCGCGCGCGCGGATGCAGAGCGGAATTGCATCGACTCCGCCAAACAGCTTGAAGAGCAGTGCCTTGCCTTCCATGACCGGCAACCCGGCTTCGGGCCCTATGTTACCGAGCCCGAGCACGCGCGAACCGTCCGAGATGATTGCGATCGCATTGGCGCGATTGGTGTAGGCAAAGGAAGCCGCGGGGTCGGCAACGATCGCGCGACAGGGTTCGGCGACGCCCGGAGTGTACCAGATGGCCAGTTCCTGCGAGCCGCAAAGCGGTACCTTGGACATCATTTGGATCTTGCCGCGAAAACGCGCATGCATCCGAAGCGCGCGCTGCGCAAGACCGGCCGAGGGATCCGATTTTTTGGCGCCGCTACTCACTTGAGGAGTCCATCGTTAGAGGATAGGCGAATAGCAACGGCCAAAGCGAGGAATGGCCGGGGCGATCGGGCCGACTGACTTGAGCAGGATCTGCAACAAGCCGGCGCTGCGCTAGGCCTGCCCGAAAACTTGGCCCGTATAAAGCACAGGAAGACTCTTCGTGATCGACGGTGGCTGGACGGCGGAATGAACTTTTTGCGGTTGGGCAGTCTGGCATTGCGCGCCGAGCCTATCGCGCCACTGCAAGCACCTGCGGATTGACGCAGTTCGGCGGCATCTTGCCTTCGAGCAACGCGAAAATGTTGTCCACCACCACGTCGGCCATTTTTTCGCGCAGCTCGCGCACCGCGCTGCCCAAATGCGGCGTGAGAACGACGTTGGCCATCTTGCGCAATGCCGGTTCGGGGCGCGGCTCGTTTTCGAACACGTCGAGCCCGGCGCCGGCGATCTTGCCTGCCTTGAGCGCGCGGACCAGCGCCGCCTCGTCGACGATCGGCCCGCGCGCCGTATTGATGAGGAACGAGGTCCGCTTCATCAACTCGAACGCGCGCTCGTCAATCATGTGGCGTGTTTCCGGCCTCATGGGTGGATGCAGCGAAACGAAATCAGATTGCTTGAGGAGATCATCAAGGGGGACAAAGGTCATGCCGAGCGCCTGCTCCTCCGCCACGGGCAGGCGGTTCGGGTCATAATAGAGGACGTGCATCGAGAAACCGTTGGCGCGGCGCGCAACAGCCCGGCCGATGCGTCCGTTTCCGCCGACAAGCCCGAGTGTCTTCCCCCACACCCAGCTGCCCGCGAGGTGGTTCGATTGGGCGCCGGGGAATCCCCCGGCGCGCACAAGATGGTCGCCCTCTACCAAGCGGCGCGCCGCCGCAATCATCAGGCCGAACGTCAGGTCGGCGACTGCTTCCGTGACTATCGGCGGGACCACGGTCACCGGTATGCCGCGCTCGGTCGCCTCCACGACATCGATGCGATCCGGCGTGATCGCCATGGACGCCACCGCCCTGAGCTTGGGATTGGCGACCAGCACATCGCGATCGACCGTGTCATGCAACAGCGCGAACAGGATATCATGCTTGCGCACTGCGGCGCAAAGTTTGCTCTTCGGCAAAATTCGGCTGCTATCAGCATTTAGCTGCACATCGGCGACAGCGCGCAGCCGCTCGAGCGCGCCCTCGGCGATCGGCTGGGTGACGAAGATACGCGGGCGCATCAACGAATCCACCGCACAATGCCCGCAATCCCGTCGACCGCAACCTGCGAGCCGTCGGGAATGCGCCGCGTGGTGTCAAGCACGCCGAGGACCATCGGAATCCCCCGTTCGCGCGCGAGTGAGGCGAGATGTGAGGTTGAGCCGCCGAGCTCCGCCACCACGCCGCCGACGCGCGGCAGCACCTGGCTCAGCGCTGGCCCCGCGACGCGCGTGATCAGGATATCTCCAGGCGCGACGCGCGTCAGCTCGCACTCGCAGTTGACCACCACCGCGCGGCCCGACCCCCAGCCGATGCCGGCGGGGTGGCCGTTCAATCCGGGATGCTGCAGCCAGATCTGGTCCGGGACCCGGATCGGCTCCACATGCAGCGGCCGCGCCTGCAGCAGCTTAAAGCCTTCATTGTCGAGTGCCCACTCGATCTCGACCGGCATGCCGAAAATATCTTCAGCCTTGCGCAGAAGGCGGCCGAGCATCACCGCCTGGCCGGCGTCGAGGCAGGGTACGCTGACGAACTCCGCCGGCACCGCCTGCGGCGCGGCGCCCGTGCCGTGGCCGCAGGTCTCGCGATGGTCCTTGCGGCCCGCCTCGTTCTTGCGCAGGAAACCCTGTCGCGAAAGCGTGATGCGGTCGGGAACGACCTCGCCCTGCGCGATCGCCGAGCCGAGGCCCCAGGTAGCGCTGAGCAGCATCTGGCCCTCCGCCGTCTCGCTCAATCCGCCGCCGGAGGCGCGCGCATCGACGAGCGGCTGGATAAGCACCGCCATGGCGGTGTCGGCCGGAGAGAGATCATTGTTGTCCATGTAGCGGCGCGCATTCGTGGTCCATAGTGCGGCCCAGCAGGCGCGCACCGCCGTCGCGAAGGCCGCATCGTCGGCGATGCCGAGAAAGCTCTCGAACTGGCCAGCGAAGTTCGCACCCTTGCGGTCCTCGATCAGAGCGGACGAGCGCACCGCCGCGGGTGCGCCGCTTGCCGCGCGCTGCGCGCGCCAAGCTGCCATCAACGGGTCGAAGATCGCCGGCGCGATTGGCTGCTCGTAGAGGCCGAGCCTGATCTCGATCGAGAGGCGGCGGCGCTCCGTTAGATCGGCGGCGTTGAAGCGCTTGAGCAAATCCCACAATCCGAGCTCGACGATTTGCCGGCGATAGGCATCGGCGCCGAGACAGAAGCCGCCGGGCGTCGGCAGGCCGGCGCGCATGAGCGCCGCGAGATTCGCGGCCTTCGGCCCGACGCTCTCGACGTCGGCCGCTACCGCGCTGCTCAACGGGATGACGAATGGGGCTTCGCTCATGATTTGCTGGCAAGTGCCTATTTGACGTGATCGCCGTAGCCGGGGAGCGGGTCGACGGCCGTGATCTGCTGGACCGGAAAGTTGGAGACGATCTCGACCTCATTCTTGTGCACGATCAGCATTTCCTCGATGCGCACGCCCCAGCGGAATTTCTTGCCGTGCTGGGTCTCGAGCGCGAAGGTCATTCCTTCCTTGATCTCGACCGGATGATCGAGCGACCAGATGCGTGAGATCACTGGCGGGTCGTATTGCGCGAGCCCGAGGCCATGACCCCACAAGTTAGCGGCCGCCTGATCCTCTTCCTTGTAGCCCCAGGCTTCCTTGGCGGACGGCCACTTCTCGGCGATCTCGCGCGTAGTGGTGCCGACCTTCACGGCGCCGATCGAGTCATAAAGCCACTTGAGCGCGATCGTATAGGTGTCTTTCTGCTCCTGGGTCGGCTCCTTGCCGACGCAGTAGGTGCGATAATAGCAGGACTTGTAGCCGTTCCAGGTGTGTGCGGCCAAATCCATGAACACGATGTCGCCGGGCTGGATGATTCGGTCGGAGAAGTTGCGCCAGTTCGGCCAGGTGTTGGGCCCCGACGATATGATCACGTCCTCCACGTCCTCCGTGCCAGGGATCGAGTAGAGGAACTGCATGATATGCGCGGTGACCTGGTTCTCGGTGATGCCGGGACGCAGGAATTTCATGCACTCCCAATGGGCGGCGTCGCCGATGGCGCCAACGATGCGGAAGCATTCCTGCTCGTCCTCGTTCTTGACGGCGCGCGCCTCCATCATCGGCGTCATGCCGTCCGCCCAGGTGATATTCTTGTCTTTGAAGACTTGCAGCATGTTGACGTCGATGAAGTCGCAGCCGAGCTTCTGGCCGGCCACTCCGTGCCGCTTCATCTCTTCAAGGATAGCGTTGGTGAATTTGGTCACCTGCATGGTCGAGGCGGGACCGGCCGCCCCCTTGATCCAGACGTAGGAGTAACGCACGTTCTCCTTTGGCAGCCACGGCGAATGGCGCTCGACCTGCATGCCGATGTCGCCCTGCTCGAACAGGACTGGCTGGCCATCGCCACACAGCAGCGCATAGCGCAGCCCGGGCTTGAGCCGGGTCCACCCCGGCGACAGCGTGCCCGTGATGTAGCGGCAGTTCTCGTCATACATGCAGAGCAGCGCGCCAAGGCCGTGCCTCTTCATCATCTCGCGCGCACGCTCGATGCGGTACTTGCGCAACCGGTCCCAGTTGACGCGCTGCTGCCAGTCGAGACTGGCGATACCGAAATTTGCTGTACCCATGGGTTCTTCCTTCCGCGGGAGCCTCAAGCGGCCTTGACTGCGATATTCTTCTCGGACTTTTGCGCCTCTGGCTTCTTGGGAAGAGTCGCCTCGTTCAGGTCCTCCCCTTAGGTTGGAACATAAATTCCAATAACCCGGCGAAAATGAATTGGGTTGACTCAGATCAACATGAGGCGGGGACCGACAGGTTTATTTTTCAAAGCTGCCCCGCCACGCCGATCATTGGTGCCGACCTTGGCACATCCAACTCGACCGCCACCGTTCTGCGAGGTGGACGCCCGGTCACCCCGAGCGCCGGGTATCCGTCGCATTGCACGATGCCGCGATAGTGCTCAAGCAGCTTCAGCGCGCGGACCGCGCCGCGACCAGGAGCGAAGCCGTAGACGACGGCAGGCGGATTGGTCTCGCCCCAGGGCTGCCTATTCTCCGAATTCCGGGACATTTACGAGCTTGCCTACCAGCAAGGTCGAAGGGCTGTACGACGTTTCGCCCCAATCCGGTGACGGGGGCGGTGTTGAGCGAAGAGGCTGACGGCGCAGAGGCACCGCATTGTTGCGTATTGGAGCGCGAGCCAGATTGAATCCGATCAGTCAATTGAGCAGCCGTCAACAATAGCCGACGTGTTGGCCTGGTCGGCTCTCTGTGACGACCCCGACGCTCCGTGGCGATCGCGTCGGTGTATCGGCTGTTGCAAGAAATTTGATCGCGGCAATAACGCACCGGGAGCGCTTTAGTACAAAGCCCCAAATAAATGGTGGCATCGCGCCGATTTAACGGACGTTTTTTAGACACGGGTGGCTCCAAGAGACTGACACGCGGGGCTGCACACGCTCTTGGGCGCTCACGCCATCGCCGATCACTTTAGCGCGAGCGCGGTAGTTGATGGACGGCGATCGCCGAGACAAAGCCGCGTGATTGCTAATTTAGCGTCAAACTTGCGGCCGAAGCGTTCTGCTAACTATTTGATTAGCTGGTGCAGCTTGGGGGATTCGACCTATCCACAGTTAGATGGCTCCGCATTTCCGCCGGTTTCCGGTACGCCGCGCCCGCAGTGATCATGTCCGCGCGCCGACTTCGCGCGTCCTGCCCGCGGCGTCACCGGGCGCGGGCTTCGCGCCGTCGGCCGCGAAGATGGCGTCGCACAAGCGCTGGAGCATCGGCACGCCGCGGACCTCGGTCTCGAACAGCGGCACGACGGCGCGGACGCTGTCGTCAAACTCCCGCCAGATCGTCCGCATGTGCTCCTGCTGCATGGTCACGCGGTTCTTGACGAACTCGGCGGCGTCCGGACCAACCGACGCGGCGTCAATGACCATGTTGACGAGGACTCCCCCGACCGGGATCCCGAAGTCCTTGAACCATTGGATGAAGCGCGTGACCACCGCGATCGGCAGCGCCTCCGCCAGCGTCACGAAGAAGAAGGACGTCAGCGCGGGGTCCGTAAGGAGCACGCGCGCGTGCTCCATCCGGTCGCGGAAGGAGACGAGGTACTCCATCAGCGGGTCCGTCTCCTTCTTCTTGCTGAAGGAGAGCATTTCCCGCAGCGTCCGCGCCTCCTCGCGGCTCTTGAGCATCTTATTGACCCATAGCGAGTAGACCGACGACATGCCGAGCAGGCGTCGCGCATTAGCGGTGGGCGCAGTATCGAAGACGTAGACGTCGTACTCGTTCTTGAACATGAGGTCGATCATATTCTCGAACATCGCCGACTCCTCGAACGCGGGGTTCATCGTCGCCGACTCGACGAAGTCGTCGGCCTTGGTGGTGATGTCGGCGAACTTGAGGAACCAGCGGATCTTTTCCCGGATCTCCGCCTTGCTGCGCTCGATGCTCTGCCGGGTGTCGATCTCGTTGGCCCAGAGGTTGGGCACGCCCTCGACCGGGACATGCTTGCCGAGCATGTCGTAGCCGAACAGGCTCGTCAGGCTGTGCACCGGATTGGTGGACACGAGCAGCGTCCGGCGTCCCTGGCGAGCGAGCCCGATGGCGGCGGCGGCGGCGAAGACGGTCTTGCCCACGCCGCCCTTGCCGCCGAAGAAAAAGTACTTCAGCGTCGCGTGCTCGCGCAGGTACCGGCCCATCGGCATTGTGATCTCTGGCATGACGAGCCTCCGCTAATCGAACATGATGGCGGCCAGTTTCTCGATCATCGGCAGCCCCGTGACGTCGCGATCCATCTCCGGCACCCGCGCCAGCACCTGCTCGCCGAAGGCCTTCCGCATTTCGCCCATGTGCTGATCCTGCATGGCGATGCGCCGGCGCAAATATTCCGGGATGTTCTGGCCCAGCAGATCGTGCGGGATGACCCGGTTCACCACGTAGCCGGCGATCGGCACGTCGAACTGCGCGAACAGCCGCGCTGCCTTTTGCGTGTCGTTGATGACCCCGGCCTCCGGGATCACCACGAAGAAGAAGCCTGTCTTCGTCTTGTCGGTGAGGATACCGGCCGACGTGTTGATGCGGTTCTTGATGTAGAGCAGTTCCTGGAGGATCTGGTCCTGCTCGCTCTCCTTCTCGTGCCGGAGACGGCTCACCATCTCCTCGTATTCGCGCATGTCCTCCCGCAGCTTGGTGACCTTGTTGATCCACTCGTCGTAGACCTTGGCCATCGACAAGTAATAGAGCGCGTGACCGAGCGGGACGAGATCGTAAATGTAGTAGTCGTAGTCGCCCTTCATGACCACGTCGACGACGGCGTCGAACATGGCGCTCTCCTCCATCGCCGGCTCAGCGCTCGCCGCCTGGATGTAACGCTCGATCTCCTCCGGCACGGCAGGCAGCCCGTACATGTCCAGGATCTTCTGGCGAATCTCCTGCTGGTACGCGCGGATGTGGCTGTCCGCGTCGATCTCCTGGGCCCAAAGGTTGTCCATGATTTGCACGGGCCCCTTGCCGAAGATGTCGCGCTTGAAGATGTCGGTGAGCGACGCCTGGGGGTCCACGGAGAACACGAGCACCTTCTTGCCGTGGCTCGCGAGCCAGTACGCCGTCGCTGCTGAGAAAGTCGTCTTGCCAACCCCGCCCCCGCCGCCGAACATGATGTACCGGCGCTCGGGGTGCTGCAGCAACACATCCTTGAGTCCCATCGCCGCCCCCTAGAACATCGCGTCCGCGACGTCCTTCTCGCGCAACATGCGACGCTTCCACGTGGCGATCTGCGGCACGACGTATGGCAGGAGCCGCAGGCTATAGTACGGCGGCAGAATCGGCACGCCCAGCAGGTCGCCCATCGTGATGAGGATGAAGAGGTGCTCCATCGACGCGCGCGTGCGCAACGCCGCACGGCTCATGTCGTGGGCGGCCATGCCGTAGATGGTCTCGCGGATGGCCTCCAGCCAGCTCTTCTTCGCCTCCGCCTTCTCGTGCTCGGTCATGGCCGTGCTCCTCTCATAGTCCGTGCAGGTGATGCTCGTGGCTGCTGCCCAGCTCGCGCTCGCGGAGAACTTCGCGCTTCCACGCCTCGATCTCCGGCACCACCCAGGGCAGCAGCCGCAGCCCATAATAGGGCGGCAGGACCGGCACGCCGAGCATGTCGCCGAACACGCCGACCAGGAACAGCTTCTGCATCGAGGCGCGCATTTCCAGAGCCTGCTGCACGAACTCATAGGCGGTCATGCCGTAGATGAACTCGCGCAGCGCCTGCCTCCACCCGCGGGCGACGGGCGTGCTATCATCGCCTCCGCCATGTCGGAACTCGTCGCCATTGCCGCGGTCGCGGTCGTCGCCTGGTTTGCCGCCGGCACGATCTGGAATGTCCGTAGGGGACGCGAGCTTTTGCGCTGGATGCAGGGTGGCCTGCCGTTGCTCGGCGGGCGCACCACCGTGCGCTGGCTGGGCTCGAGTGCGGTCGAGATGGTGATCCGCGACGCCGAGGCTCCGTTCGCCGGCGTGACGCTGATCATCTTCCTGGAGCCGCGCGACATGCCCTGGATATGGGCGCTCGGCCGCATCCGCGGCCGCCGCGACACGCTTATTATCCGCGGCGTGCTGCGCCAAGCCCCGGCGCTCGAGGTCGAGGCTCTCGACCCCGTGAGCTGGTCGGGTCGCGACGCACTCCCACGCGTTCCCGCCGATTGGCCGGCGCGCCAAGCCGCGGCCCCAGGCGGCCTGATCGTGCATCACGCGAGCGCCGCGGCACTCGAACGCGCTGACGCCCTGCTGGCGCTGGCCGAGCGCGCCGGGCTGGCGGTGAAGCGCATGTCCTTGCGCCGCACCGAGCCCAACTTCCAGCTTCACGTCTCCATCCCCGATCGGCGACAGCCCGCCCGCGACTTCTTCGAAGCCGTGCATGCCCTCGCCGAACGCGCGCTCGCCTGACAGCATCGGTTCCCCCTATTCCGCCGGGCCCGCAGCCGCCGCACGCGGGACGCGCGGCCCGGGCGTCGCGTGGTAACGGAGATAGGCCTTGTACCCATCCCACCCGATGAGGATGGCCGCCGCGAACAAGAGCGCGGAGACCGCGATCATGGCCCATGCACCCGCCACGGGAAGCCCCGCCATGTTCGGGTTCGCCGCGATCGTCACGTAGAGGTTCCGTGCCGTGACGGCGGTGGCCGCCAGCGTGGTCACATACATGAAGATCATCGGCAGCAGGGCGTAGGTCGGGTTGCGCTTCTCCGACTTGAGCCACACCACCACCACGAGGAGGCTCAGGGCCGCCATCAGCTGGTTGGACGCACCGAACATCTGCCAGAGGTAGACCCACGTGCCGGTGAGCACGAGCGCGCACGTGAGGACCATTGCGATCACGCTCGACACGTGCATGTTCCGCACAGGCGGGATCATGTCGCCGATCCACTCGGTGAGCGTCACGCGCATCACACGGAAGACCAGTACAGTGACGGTCAGCACGATCATCACGAACGTGCCGAACCCGAGCGCGGTGCCGAAGATTTCGGGGATGAGCCCAAAGGTTCCGGCATAGACGAGCTTGCCGACGCCCACCGCGAACCGGCCGCCGCCGCCACCAACGCCGGCGATGGAGACGGCGGTCAGCGACAGCAGTGCCAGCGTATTCTCGCCGAGCATCCCGCCCGCACCGACCGGTAGGCAGTCCGTCTCGTATTCGAGCTGCCGCGCGGTCCCTATCGAGCCAACGAGGGCATGCCAGCCCGAGATGGCGCCGCATGCGATGGTCACGAACAGCATCGGCCACAGCGGCTGCCACGCCTTGCCCGCCTCGATCCCGAAGCCGAGGTCCTTGACGGCGGGTAGCGCGAACGCGCCGATGAGGTTGCCGGCCAAGTCCTTCGTGCCGAGGAGCGGCGCGACAACCATCCCCACCGCGCTCAGGAGGATGGTGATCAGCATGATCCAGAAGCCGATGTAGGCCACCGGCTGCGCGAAGCGCCATATCGGTAGGTTTGCCCCCAGGTAGCTGAAGGCGAACAGAAACACCGTCCATAGGAGATAGTTCGGCAGCGTCTTGAGCAGGCCAGTGGCTGCGTCATAGGCGGACGTGGTCGGGCGTGTGCCGTCTGCGCGCGGCGCCGGGATCCTCGGATCCGCCAGCGTCGGGTCCACGACCGAGAAGAGCGGTTGGTGGCCAGAGATACCGTCGACTTTGTCGTTCACCCATGCGACGGCGTTTGCCACGGGGCCATTCACCAGCACGCCACGCTCGTCCAGGTGCTGTCCCATCGGCCCGACCGCCATGGCGCCGAGCGTAATGGCGACGACCAGGCACGTAACGGCGGTAATCCCCATCTTCCAGCGGTACATCATCTGGCCGGCGAGAAGTCCCATCAGGGCGAGCATCACGATGCCGAACGGGACGTCCGGACGCGCGGACAGGATGGCCGCCAAAATCCCGACGAACGCGCCGGCCAGCAGCATCAGGTAGAAGAAGATGAAGATGAACAGGATCGTGCGCGTGCGGGGAGCGATGAGCCGGTGCGCGATCGCCGACAGACTGTTTCCGTCGTTCCGCACCGCGACCATGATAGCAGAGTAGTCGCTCGCCCAACCGATGAAGCCGACGCCCAGAATCAGCCACGCCAGCGAGGGCGCCCATCCCCAGAGATTTGCGGCGGTGATCGGTCCCACGATGGGCCCGGCGGCCGCGATTGCCTTGAAGTGATAGCCGAAGAGGACGTTCCGGCTGGTCGGCATGAAGTCGACGCCGTCCATGTACATCCGGGCCGGCGTCGCCCGTTTGGCGTCGGCCTGGATGACGTTTCGGTCGATGCGTTTGGCGTACAGGTTATAGGTCAAATAGATGGTCAGCACGCTGAGGATGACGATCCACAAGCTGTTCATGACTGCGCCCCTTCCTCGATCGAACGGCCACCACTGCAGTGCGTTCTGGCATAGAAATGTACGAAATCGAACGCACGAAGTCGACAATTCTTGTAAATATTGCTCCCTGAAAAGGAATTGCATTGATCTGGGTCAAAGTTGAGAATCCCACCCGCCGCCTGATAAATATTGTGCCGACGCAGCTCGATTCGCTGCGGACGTAAACGGCAGCGTGGGCCGCGCTTGAGACCGCCATCCGCGAACCTGTCGCGGCGCACACGGCGCGTTCCAGGCGAAGCGTGCAATGCGATCGCCGCACTGTTCGGCGCGAAGCACGATTGGCCCGCGCTGCGACGGCTGCTACTGTTTGACGAGACGGTTACCCAGCCGAGGCGCAGAGCGAATCAAGCGGCGGCCCGCAAATCTGGCGAGCCCGGCGCTCAAAGGCATTGACGGTGGTCTCTGCTATTTGACGCTCGTCGAACAATGCTCGTATCAAGTGCTGTGCGACGCGCGAACGCAGCTCGACGGTACTTTGATATTCTACGGTCGTGCCGCCGTCGGGAGCAGGCGTGAAGGTCCAGCGCTGATCGAAGCTCTTGAATCGCGGATCCCTGGTGCCAATCGCAATTTGTCGCAGGGGATCGAGCACCGCCCAGGTCACAATCTGGGCCCGAAAGCCCGCAAAACGCATGATTTGCGCCACTTCCAAGACGTTGCCGTCGCGATGAATAATGCGTGCCGCGACGAACCACTCGAGAAACTCGGGATATTTCTCGATATCCGCCACGAGATCAAAAAGTTGTTGGGCCGCGTAACGAAGGTGCCGACGCTGGCTATAGCTAGGCATCGAAAACCCTGGCCAAAGCACATGCCGCCAAGGCGCGCGCGCCGCTACCGGTCACCATTGTGTCTCTCCCTCTGATGACAAGCCGCAAACTTTGAAATAATGCTAGAGGTCCGTTCGAAAGAGCATTGACCCAGATCAAACGGAAGAATGCACCGACCGTGCTTAGTAATCCGTGCGGCCGGCGGACCGAGGATGCGCAATGCAGAAGAGGCAATGGCTCGAGATTTGCGCACTTGTAGCTGGAGGGGGGGTGTTAGGCGCGGGCGCCATTATCGCCAGTACCGTGGTCAATCATTTCACCTCGACCGAGGCGTTTTGCACCTCGTGCCATTCGATGGCGACGCTCGCCGCCGATCCGCACTACCAGCAGTCCGCGCATCGAACGAACGCCGCCGGTGCCTTGGCGACCTGCGCGGATTGCCATATCAGAAGCGACAATTGGTTCATCGAGACTTATACGCATGCGGTCGACGGAATCACGGACGTCGTCGCCGAATACAGAGGCAATTTCAAGGATCCGTCGATCTGGGGCGCGCGCCGGACCGAGCTCGCACACCGCGTTCGCGATGCAATGCGCCACGAGGACAGCGCGACGTGTCGCGCGTGCCATGATGCGGCGGTAATCCGTCCGGCAAGCGAGGCTGGCCGCGCGGCACACACGCTGCTGCAGCAAGGACGGATGACCTGCATCGACTGCCACTTCAACCTCGTCCATGCGCCGGTTGCTCCGAGCACGAGCTTTATCCGCGGGTCGGGGATCGGCCGCGAGGGGAAGTGAGCCATACGTGGAAAAAAGGGGCCGGCGCCGATGCGAGGGCTCAGAACGGGAGGATGCAATGGGCAATCGTGCTCGGTTCGGTACCCTGCTTGCGGCATCGGTTCTTTCCGGTGGACTTGCCGCGGGAATGATCTTGACGGCGGGCATAGCGCCGCGCGCGCAATCAACGGCTCCCGGCGTGGCCGCACCCGCCGACACGACCGCAGTGCCGGCCGGTTCGCTGCCGTTCACCGAAATTCCGTTTTATGCCGACTGGGCGAGCTCGCCGCATGCCCGCCGCGGGGCGGAAGCTTTCAACCACTGGAACAAGGACGGCGCGATTCCGACCGAATGCGCCAAGTGTCATTCAACGCCGGGTTTTCAGGATTTCCTCGGGGCCGACGGCAGCGCGCCGGGCGTGGTCGATCGCCCAGCCCCGATTGGTACCGTGATCACGTGCGTCGCCTGCCACAACAACAAAACGCAAGGCCTCACCGCGGTCGTATTCCCTTCCGGCCTCAGGGCCGAGAATTTGGGCGCAAGTGCAATCTGCATGACCTGCCACCAGGGCGTCGAATCGACCAACAGCGTCAGCAAAGCGACCGCCGGTCTTGCCGACGACATTGCCGCGCCGAAGCTTGAGTTCCTCAACGTCCATTACCGCGCGGCGGGAGCCATGCAGTTAGGCACGGCGGCGCGCGTAGGCTTCGAATACCCGAACAGAACCTATGCCGGCCGCTTTCATCACCAGGAACCCTACACCCAATGCACGACGTGCCATGAGCTCCACACGGTCGCGGTCAAGTTTGCCGATTGCGGCGGCTGTCATCGGGAGGTGACAGACAAATCATCGCTGCGCCGGATCCGCGTCAGCAAGATCGATTACGACGGCAGCGGCAATATGAACCAAGGTCTGGCGCAGGAGATCGACAATCAGCGCAATCGGCTCCTTGCCGCGATTATGGCCTATGCCAAGACGGTCGCCGGAAAGCCGATCGTCTACGACCTCGATACCTTCCCTTACTTCTTTTTCGATACCAACGGCAATGGGATCGCCGATAAGGACGAAATACGTTTTCCCAATCGGTACCAGGCCTGGACACCGCGCTTGCTCAAGGCGGCCTACAATTATCAATTCGTCACCAAGGATCCCGGCGCCTACGCGCACAATCCGATCTATGCGTTACAGCTCCTCAACGACTCGATCAGCGATCTCGGGAGCAAGGTTGCGGTCGATTTGAGCAAGGCCAAACGGCCGTAACGCGTCCGCATTTGCAGAGGGCCTGCGGCGCGCGGCGGCGCCCCGCCTGCAAATTGCTATAGCGGTGACGCGACCGCGCTACGTCAAACTGCGGCGCCTTCCGCGCGTCGCTTGATCCCGCGGAGTTGCCGCGCCTGCATGACACCGTGGCCGAACATGGCGGCGGGGGCCATCAGCCACCGCGGTAACCTGGCGAGCAACGCATAGACCCATTCGATAGGACGACGCGAGGCCGGCGGTTTGGCCGCTCCGTCCGGCGGCCATTGCGAGCTAACACGTCCTCGTACAAGCAGGCGCGTCTGGCGTTGAGTGACCGGCTCGAGGAAGAACTCCCAGCTCACCAGAAGGCCTCCACCGGCAGCAGGCACGGTCAGAACGAGATCGCGATTTGGCTGGACAGACGCGACGATGAACGAGTCCGTCGCCCCTGGAAGAGACGGCATCACGTCGCCCGGTTTGACGTCCTGAAGGTTGGGAACGATCGCGGTCGCACTCGGCCGACCGTCGTTGTCCACCCAATCGTAGCTGTACCAGCCGGCGCGACCCGGAACCCATCTGCGCGAGCCATGGCCATACTCGTTCTGGCGTCGCAGCGATCGTAACGGCATGCATGACAGTGGCCGCCGCGTCGGGAACCAAGGTATCGCCAGGGAGAGCCTGTTGACACTCCTGAGGTGTGGCGCGGAGGCTCATGAAGGGCATGACTTGGTCCTAGCTTGAACAGCTATGCAGCACTACTGGCTCGGGGCGTGCCGCGATTTGAGATTCGTCAATGCGGCATGCGGTGAATAAGACATTATCCTACCAAGATGTGGATGGTGCGGACGAGGCCGCAGTATAGGGGCGCGGAGTTCCACAGCCGCGCCGCCGACCTGAGTGTCAAGCGGTGTCGTGCTGTCGCTACCGTAGCCCGCAGTCCTGGCCACAGCAGCGTCAGCCGCTCATCCAGCAGAGGGGGCAGAGGGGATAGCGGAGAACATCCTGGTCTTGTCCTGATAGGCGAACAGCTCGGCGTAGCGTCCCCAGGCCGTCGCGACGCGTAGCGTCCTCTCCGCATCGCCGCCCGTCAGGTGATCCTCGAGTTCGATCTGAAATCTCATTCTGGGGGCGCTGTGACCCGTCCGTTCTCCGAGCACACGGCAAATGTGCGCAGCTAGAGGCACAAATCGAAGCAAGTGCTCCTTAAAGAGTCGTTTGCGCTCGTCAGTGTCGCCGTGCGCGAACACACGGCCTGCAGCCGTGAGCTTCAACGCCCCGTCCTTGAGCTCGGCAAACTCCAAGATGTGCAGGGCTTCGGCAATCGGAAAGAGATCATCCACTTCCAACGCGAGCGAGCTGGCCAGGATCGCGAGGTCCGCCTGTCCGTTGTAAGGTTGCGCAGCCAACGTCTGCACGAGTCCGCTAATCCGGCTGACCGAAGCTTTGGGCAATGGTTGGACAATACCCCCATGAACCTGGCCCAGAGCCCCGATCGACGCGACTGTCCGCGCCGTGAGCACCGAATAGATCTCGTCGACGACGCTGCGGAACTCGTCTTCGAGCCGATTGCGCGGGCGCGGAAGCGGGACCAGGATCTCTGCGGCAATACGCCCCGGATTCGGCGAGAGGATTAGCACCCGATCGCACATGAGGACTGCTTCCTCGACGTTGTGCGTAACCATGAGCACGGAATTCGTCGGCAGTTCGCGTTCTGTCCAAAGATCCATAAAGTCGGTGCGAAGCGTCTCCGCCGTGAGCACGTCGAGCGCTGAAAATGGCTCGTCCATCAAAAGGACGACAGGTTTGGTGACGATCGCCCTGGCAAAGCCTACGCGTTGACGCATTCCGCCAGAAAGCTCGCGCGGGTAAGCAGACTGAAATCCATCGAGACCGATAAGATCGATGGCAGATTGTGCTCGGCGGCGCGCCTCGTCGCGCGGTAACCGAAACGCATCGAGACCAGCTTCGACATTTTCAAGCACCGTAAGCCACGGGAAGAGGGCGAAGGTCTGGAACACGACGGCAATTCCTTCGGCGGGCCCCGTGAGTTGCGCCCCCCTGTAGATGACCTCGCCGGAGGTCGGCTTGATGAGCCCTCCGGCTATGCGCAACAATGTCGATTTGCCCGATCCAGACCGGCCGAGGAGACCGAGAATCTCTCCATTTCGCATAGACAAGTCGATGTCGGCCAGCACCGGCAGCGGCTCGCCGGAAGGCTTGGCGAAAACCATGCATACTTTGCGCAGATCGATGTTCGGGCTGTTTGCGTCGCCAACCATTTCTGTCTCTCAATCGAGCCGCGTCCGGCGTTCCGCGAAGGCGTACAGCGGCCGCCACAGCAGACGGTTCACGGACACAACCAGCACCGACATCACCGCTATACCAAGGGCAATCCGCGGGAAGTCACCAGCTTCCGTCATTTGCGCGATGTAGGCGCCCAGGCCCGCTCCATTGATCTTGGTCGAGCCCCAACTGACCGCCTCCGAAACGATGCTCGCATTCCACGCACCGCCGGAAGCCGTTATGGCGCCGGTCACGTAGTAGGGGAAAATTCCCGGGAGCATCACCTCGCGCCACCAGCGCCAGCCAGGTATGCGGAAGCTCGCGGCCGCCTCCCTGAAATCGCTTGGAAAGGCACTGGCGCCGGCGACCACGTTGAACAGGATGTACCACTGGGTTCCAAGAATCATCAGCGGGCTCAACCAGATCTTGGGCGCGAGATTGAACCGCACGATGAGATATACCGCGACGGGGAACAGCAGATTCGCCGGAAAAGCAGCGAGAAACTGCGCCACCGGCTGAACCTTTTCGGCCAAACTGGGACGCAGGCCGACGGCGACACCGATCGGAACCCAAATCACCGTCGCGATGGCGATGAGGATTGCAACGCGGAGCAAGGTGAGGCCTCCGTTGCCGATGGCATCGGAGACATCTGCCCAGGACAGTTCTGCTCCGGCATACTTAATGAGACTCCATCCGGTGTAGGCGAGACCCACCAGAATGAGCCCGAACCATGCCAGATCGAGAAGCCGGGACGAGGACAATCGCCCATCAAGGGCCCGAATATACGACGGAAGCGAAAGCCGGGCTTGCGCCGCGGCTTGCAACATTGCCCCGATGGGCTCAGCGACCACCCGGACAAGCCTCGTTTGTCGAAACAGATCAAGCACCCAACTTCTCGGCACCACCTGTGCAGCAGTTTGCTCGTATCGGAACTTGTCTGCCCAGGCCACCAAGGGACGGAAGAGGAGCTGATCGTAGATGAGAATTGTGATCGTCATCGCTATGATCGCCCATCCGACGGCAACGAGATTTCGGTCCGCAATCGCGCGGGCGACGTAGGAACCGATGCCGGGCAACGCGACATGCAGTTCACCGACCGAAATGGCTTCAGAGGCGACTACGAAGAACCATCCCCCGGACATGGACATCATTGTGTTCCAGATCAGGCCAGGCATTGCGAACGGGACCTCGAGCCGCCAGAAACGCTGCCAGCCGGAGAACCGGAAACTGCGGCTTGCCTCGTCCAAATCCAGCGGAATCGTTCTCAGCGACTGAAAAAAGCTGAAAGCCATGTTCCACGCTTGACTGGTGAAGATCGCGAAGATCGCGGCAAGTTCCACCCCGAGCGTATTGCCAGGAAACAGCGAGACGAAAAAAACGACCGTGAAGGAGAGATAGCCAAGCACCGGCACGGACTGGAGAACATCAAGGACTGGAATGAGCACCATTTCGGCGCGGCGGCTCTTGGCTGCGAGCGTCGCATAGCTGAACGTAAATATCAGGGATGCTACAAGGGCCGCGAACATGCGTAGCGTTGTTCGCAGCGCGTATTCCGGCAAGGCCACGGGCGAAAGCGAGATTTCCGGTTCCTGCCCGGCAACCAGCGGCGCCACCATCTGGCGAGCACCCGCCCCGAGTAACATGATGATCGTGAGCACCAATACAACTGCAGCCAAGTCCCGCCAATTAGGCGCCCGCTGATGCCACACCCCTCCACGGAGAACCTCAGCGTGATGCTCCAAGATATCCTCCATCTGGGCCTACGATGCTGAGAAACGCGGCCGGCCTGCCACGCCGCATTGAGATGCATCAAGCACGCCGTAGCGGAAGATCGCACTACGGTTTCGCCCGCTGCCCCTGTCTCCGATCTGGCGTGGGCTCACGACGTTCAGTTTATCGAGGAGGCGCTTTTGCCGGCCCGAGTTGCCGACTTGCGTGTCTCGGCGGCCGCACGCCAACGCTCGACCTCGGCCAATTCGGCCTCCGGTCGTTCGGTGACGATTGCCCGCCGGCCCAGATAGACGTATCCGTTGTCACCATCGACTGAGATCCAGTCGCCTTCTCCGATCGTGACATCGGCAAGCCGTGCTTGACGCGCCGCGACGTCGACGGTGAGAGCGGAACAGCCCACGATGCACGGCCTGCCCATTTGCCGCGCAACCAGGGCGGCATGCGCGGTGCGGCCGCCGACCGCGGTCACGATACCGGCGGAAGCAGCGAAGCCGGCGACATCGGCGGTGCTCGTATCGGGGCGCACAAGAATGACCGGATCGCCGCAGGCGGCCAGCCGCTCGGCGCTCGTTGAGTCAAAGGCGGCGCGTCCGACCGCGATGCCGCCGGACGCCGCGACACCGCGTGCGGCCGGATCGCCAGGCTCGACCAACCGGGTACTGGCAAGCGTCTCGATGCCCAAGCCCTTCAGCCGTGAAAAACCATTCTGCGGCGTGATGAGGCCTTCGCCGACGAGGTCAATCGCGATCCGCAGGGCCGCTCGCGGTGTGCGCTTCGCCGTCCGCGTCTGAAGGACCCACAGCTTTCCATCCTCGATCGTGAACTCGATGTCCTGGACGTCGCCGAATTCTCGCTCAACCTGCACGAGGATGGCGCGAAGCTGGTTCGCGACCGCCGGCAACGATCGGACGATCGCCTCCTCGGTCTCTGGCGTCCGGCGTCCTGACACGACGTCTTCGCCTTGGGCATCGAACATCACGTCAATCATCGGCTGTTTGGCCCCGCTCGAGGGATCACGCGAGAACGCGACGCCCGCGCCCGACGAGAGTCCGCGATTCCCGAACACCATCGCCTGAACCGTGACGGCGGTACCCTGCAGGTGATCAAGGTTCTGGAGACGCCGATAGGTGACGGCGCGGGCGCTCATCCACGAGCGATAGACGGCACGTGCGGCGCTCGCGAGCTGGTCCATCGGATCGTCCGGTAGCCCGTCATCATGTTCCTCGGCCAACACCCTGTACTCTGCCGCCAAGCGTTCAAGCGCCTCGCTGTCGAGATCCCGATCGCTTGCAACGCTTTCCTGCGCAATGACTTGAGCAAGACGCACTGTGAACGACGCCGGGTCGAGGCCGAGGACGATCTCCGCATATCCCTCGAGCAGCCGGCGGCGGCAATCCCATGCAAAGCGTGGGTTTCCGGTCATCCGCACCAGACCGCGCACCGCTGCCGGAGTGCAGCCGACGTCGAGCACGGTATCAAGCATTCCCGGCATCGATCGCGCGGCTCCCGATCGCACCGAAACCAGCAGCGGCCGGCGGCTGTCGCCGAAGCGCTTGCCGGTTTTCCCTTCCAGGAAATTGATGCCCGCCTTCAGCCCATCGAGCAGGTGGCCCTCGGCATGAGGATCGCCTTTGACGATGGCTGCGCAAAGCCTAACCGGGAGAACAAAGGCAGGAGGCACTGGCAGGCCAAGCGCCGCCATCTGCGCCAAGTTGGCGGCCTTCGCGCCGATGGTTTCGGGCGAATGGTGTTTGGTCGACCCGTCGCCGATGTGCACGATCTGCATTGCCCCAATCCCTTTTGCCCCAATCCCTCTTGCTCCACGTCCTCTTATGCCGACAGATCCGCCAGAACGTGCTGACGTAGCAGGTGACCGAAGCCGGCCAGCCTGTCGGTGGCGCGCTCGAGCGCGCGCGCGAGCTCGAGCACCGAAAGCGACGTCTTGAGGTCGAAGCCTCCGCACAGCACCTGGGTCGTGACCGCCCGTTCGCAGGCGTCGGCCATGTGCTCGGCATCGATCAGACGGCCGACAGCGGCGAGCGCATCCTCTGAGTCGACGCGTCGCCCTTCCGCCACCTCGGCCGCCGCCTCGACGCCGGAGGCCGCCGCCTCGGCTCCAGAGGTTGCGGTCGCGCAGAGATCGACCAGCGACTTGAGCATCGCCGGTTCGACGCCGGCTGGCACCAGTGAGGCGATGAAGGCCGCCTGCTCGAGCTCGTCGATGGCCTCTTCGGCGTGGTTTATAAGTTGCTCGATCGTTGAGCCGGCATCAAAGCGCGCCACCTCGTTGCGGGCTTCGAATGCGATTCTGTCGGCCTTTTCCTCGATGCGCCGCGCCCGGGTCGCCAAGGCATCTCCGTCGATGCGTCGGCCCGACTGCAGCCCGGCGATGTGATGCGCAATGGCGATGGCAATGTCGCGCGCCAGGCCAGCCTGCCGCACGACGATCGCGAGCAGTGCGCTGTCGACGCGCTCCAGGTGTCGGACGAGATCCGCCTCGATCCGGTCGCGCGCCAAGCGGACGGACCGGCCTTCGAGCAGTGCTTCGGTCGAGGCGCGCAGAACGGTCTTCAGGAAATCAACGGCGGCTTCGCGCCCCAAGGTGATATCGAGCCGTTCGCCGAAGCCGATCCGCGTCGGCGTCGCATGTCGTACCGCGGAGGTAACGAGGTCGCTGCCTCCAAGCTCGAGAAAGGCCCGATGACCGACCCGATTTCGGGCCGCCCAATCAAGAATACGGATGGCATCGCCCTTCGCGACCCACAAGCGCAGAACCTTGCGCGCCTTGTTCCAATCGATCAGGAAAACGAGGCCGGCTCCGACCGCTTCGAGGAAGATGTCGCGACGCTTGGCGCTCTCGGCCTCGAACCGACCGGTGACAAGATAAAACACGCCGTCTTCGCCAAATCCTTCGGCGCCAAGTCCTTCGGCCTTCCTGCGGTCTAGTCCGCTCCACTGCACGGAGTATTCGTTGAAGAGACCGGTGAAGAACTTGGCGCGGGCCAAGTGGACATCCGTATAGGTGATGGTCACCGCATTCGCTTCGACCGCAATGACGACGACATGGGCGTCCGTCATCCCGATATCGTTCTGAATGACGAGCCGTGAACCCGAACGGGTGGCGATGGTGTCGAGCCCCGGATGGTCAAATTTCAAGGCGCGCGTGCGATCGAGACCTCGCATGAAGGCCTCCACGACCGCGCGGTCGTCGGGCTGCAAACCATAGACATGAGCCCCGGCCAAAACCTCTTCGGCGCAACCAGCGGCGAGCCGGTTCAACGCCTTGTGCAAATCCATGATCAGGCGATGAAGGCTGTCGGCACCGTTCTCGGACACCCCGGTCAGACTGGCAATCCGATCGGCTTCAATGTCGCCTGCAGGCTCGAGCAATCCCTGAGCCCTGATCGTCGAAAGGCGTTCGGCCGCCCGCTCACCCTCAGTCGGCGCACCGGCCTCGACGGCTCGGATCATGGCGGTGACGTCATCAACGATGCCTTGGATCGATTCGGCGAGATTAGGTGCGCTGATTCGCCCATCCGCAGTCAATTGCGCGCCATTGAGGAATGATTGGATCGTCATCGGATCGATCCCGGCGGCACGGCACTCGGCCGTAAGGTCGATCGGGGGATGGTTGGTATTGCGGGCGTGCTCGGCCGCCGCCTGCAATGCGCTCATCCTCACCTTTACCCGGTCATTGGCTGCCAGCCCCTCAGCAATCAGAGAGGGCAATAGGATATCGGTTTGGCCGAGCTGTTCGATGATACGGGACTTCATAGTAACCCTGCCGTTCAGATGGCCACGCAGCCTGGCATCCCCCAGGCAAGCGCGTCATTGCGCCAGATCATTCATCGAACCGTCATATTTGTCCGCCAAAGCCCGCATAACCGCTCAATCCAGCCCTTCGGGCCGATAGTCGCTGTTTCGCTGAGGTAAGTCGCGCCAAATCCGTCAACTATGGGCCAACCATGCATAAGCCGCTATTACCGCCGGCCTATTTCCTCGCCAGCATCTGCGCGATACTGGCCTTGCATTTTCTTCTGCCCATCGCACAAGTTCTCCCGTTTCCATGGACGCTCCTTGGCATCGCAGCCGTCATTTCCGGCGTCGCGCTAAATCTCGTGGCGGACCGCGCTTTCAAGCATCACCAAACTACCGTGAAGCCATTCGAATTATCGACAAGCTTGGTAACTGAGGGCGTATTCAGGTTGTCGCGCAACCCGATGTACCTCGGCATGGTGCTAATTCTCCTGGGCATCGCCATGGTTCTTGGCACGCTTACTCCCTTAGCGGTATGCGCCGCCTTCGCCGTGCTGCTGCACTATCGCTTTGTCCGGATGGAGGAGCGGATGCTTGCCGAAAAATTCGGGGCCGATTGGCGAGCCTACAGCGGGCAAGTTCGACGCTGGATTTAGGCCAACTCGATCACCTCGCCTGCCTCACCGAACGTCATGGGCAATTCGCCAGAGCTTCTCCACAAATCAATGCGTGAATACGGCGATGCCGATCGCCAACAACACCGAGTAATCGAGCGCCAGCCGCGATGCCCTCGGTGTCATTGGAAACAAATCTTCAAATCGATCGGTCGTGCAGATGATGTAGGTTACCGTTACGGCTTCAGGCAGAGTAACCAATGCCAGAAGCACCCAGGGACTGAAGCCTAGACCAAGCCAGAACCAGAAGGGCATCAGATAAGCGAAGGCAACCAGTCCCACAAACTCCGCGCGGGTCCATCTCAACCCAAACCGCACCGGTTCCGTCCGCCATCCCTTCAACGCATCGAAGGCGCGGTCGCGAATATCATCGATCAGCAGGACGTTGGTCACCAGCGCTCCGACCGGCAGTCCAAGCACGAAAGCGCTCAGCGGCAGTGCTTGCGGCACAATGAGCCAGCTCATCGGCGAGGGATAGGCTTGGGCGGCCTGCACGTAGTACGCACCGACGACGGCTACGATACCGAACATGATGAAGAAAAGCGGATCGGCAATGCCGAGCTTGGTCATGGAATAGCGGCCGACCGAGTAACCCAGGCTCGCAACCGTGCCAATCACACCCAAGACGATCGCTGGAAGACCGGCAACGTAAACAAGATAAGGACCGGTCAGAGCCGCAAGCGCAAGACAAGCGATGATTGCCCAGCGCAGGCCGGCCAACGTCAGCGCTCCATTTTTTAAGGCCGCCAGCAATTCCGGATGCTCGGGAATGTCGGCATGCCGGGAAATGAGCACATAATTATCGGTGAACACGCCAGCCACATGAATAAGCCAGCTGGCAATAAAGCCCAGCAACAGCGGGAGGGGCGCGAAAACATGATCATGAATCGCGAGACCGGCGGCAACGACAACGGGCGCCGCCGCTGTCGGCAGGGTGTGCCCCGGATACAGCAGCAGTTTGATCCAGATGTCGTGCCACGAGGGAGTGGCCGAATCGCTCATGCAAGCCTCTCAACTCATCGGAGCTTGCATGACAGCGGTCCCGGACTTGGATTGAACAGTCTTGGCGCTATTTGCTGGTGGAAAGCACGAAAGCGACCACGGATTGCAGCTCCGCATCCGAAGCGGCGACCTTGGGATGGCCCTTTCCGTCCCTGAGCTCGGAAACCAGAGTGCTTTCGGCCGTAGCGTTGCCCGCGTACTTGGCGGCGACGTCTTTGAATGCGGGGCCCGCTTTCCGCTCATCCACCGCGTGGCAATTCATGCACCCCTTTGCCGTGGCGAGCGCAGCCCCGTCTTGCGCTTTCACTGCCACGGCTGCGATCAGGTTAACAAAGATCGCCGCTGCCAAGAATAGCGCTTTCATCCGACTCTCCGGTTCCCGCATACGGGGCGACAATCGCAAGGACGCCGATCCTCGTCAACGGCGCCCGCCAACTTTTGGCCCATGATGATTTCAGGGTTCCCTGGAGCCAAAGGGAAGTGCGTAAATGGCTGCTTGCGAAACATGGTGGGCGCGACAGGGATCGAACCTGTGACCCCTACGATGTCAACGTAGTGCTCTCCCGCTGAGCTACGCGCCCGCACCAGTCGTTGGGGATGAAAACCTATATCGGCTCCCTGGCAGGGAGGCAAGCGCGGGCTAGGGCGCTCAATCTGTCACGACGGGCGCGCGCCAAGCCGGCGGCACGGGTAGGTGCGGGACGCGCGGGCGCTGCTGGTGATGCCATGCGTCATCGCGGCAGCAGCGTCGCGCCCATCAAGAACTTGTCGATCGCATGTGCTGCCTGGCGGCCTTCGCGGATGGCCCAGACGACGAGGGACTGGCCGCGGCGT
>JBKQHQ010000240.1:0-122726 GCA_052148715.1 Xanthobacteraceae bacterium
TGGCGGCAATCCAGGAAGCGTCGTTGCGCGGGCAAATCGACGCCACGAACGAGCTCATCACCATCAATCGGAAGATGCTCGATATCCTGAAGAACCAATTCACCAACGGCTATGCCAGCCGCAACGATGTCGCGCTCCAGGAGGCGGCGCTGGCGCAGGTCGAGGCGACCTTGCCACCGTTGCGCAAAGCCTTGGAGATCCAGCGCGATCTGCTGTCGGCCCTGGCCGGCCGGTATCCGAGCCAAGAGCCGAAGGAGATCTTCAAGCTCGCCGGCATGACCCTGCCGATCGATCTGCCGGTCAGCCTGCCGTCGCAACTGGTCGAGCAGCGTCCCGACGTGCGCTCGGCGGAAGAGCAACTGCACTCGGCCGGCGCGCTCGTCGGCGTCGCCACCGCCAACATGCTGCCGAATATCACGCTCAGCGCCAACGGCGGCTATACGGCGACGCAGCTTGCCGGACTGTTCAGCCCCCCCAACTTGTTTTGGACCGTCGCCGGCAACGCGACGCAGCCGATCTTCGACGGGCTGACCTTGCTGCACCAACGCCGCGCCGCCGAAGCGACATACGAGCAGGCGGCATGGAACTACCGCGGCGCCGTGATCACGGCCATGCAGAACGTCGCCGATTCGCTGCGGGCGCTGCAAAACGACGCCGACGCCCTCAAGGCGGCCCGCGACTTCGAACGCGCCGCCAAGATCAGCCTCGATCTCGCGCAGCAGCAGATGCAAACCGGCTACGCCAACGTCCTCGTCCTGCTCACCGCCGAGCAGACCTACCAGCAAGCGCGGTTGCAAGTGGTGCAGGCGCAGGCCAACCGCTTGTCCGACGCCGCGGCGCTGTTCCAGGCGCTGGGCGGCGGCTGGTGGAACCGGGTCACGCACCCGCCCGAGCTGAAGCTCGATGTCGCCACCGCGCAAGTCACCCCGCTCGCCGACAAGCACGAGTAGCTCCGGCCACGCATTCGGGTGCTCCACGGACTAAACACACAAGACCCGGGATGACGTCCGGGAAATTACGGCTCGCTCTATCCCGACTTGCGCGTCCGGATCTCGATCCGCCGCCGCTCGCGGACGTCGCCCTGCCCGTCCCATTTGGTCAGCTTGCCGTCGGTGTCGATGAGCTGCGCGGCCGAGAGCGGTAGGATGCGAAAGGCCCGCAGCCGCGCATCCGCCGACAGCACTTTGACCACCGCCAACGCCCGCGCGAGGCCGAGCCCGGCATTGTCGGACCATTGCAGGGCCGAGGCGTCACTCTCGCCCGCGGTCACCGAGGCGAGATTGCGGTCGAGGTTCGATGCGCGGGAGCTCACCGGCTGCTCGTCGGTGTGACCGATGACCTCAATCACGTCGACATCGAACGATTCGGCGATCTGCAGCAGCCGGTTGACCACGACGGTGCGCAACGCGGTCTCGAAATCAAGCCGCAATTCGGCGCTGCCGGCGGCGAAGAAATATCCGCCGGCCTCGCTCAGATTGATGATCGGCGGCCAGTCGTGCCCTTTATGCTCCTTGTCGTCAGGCGGTTTGCCGGCGGCGATCCCCTTCTCGACGAGCGCGGCGATCTCTTGCGGCGTCAGCTTCGCGGCGGTCTTGTCGGCGACCGCGTCGTCGATGGCCGAGGCGAGCGCCGCCCCCCTGGCGACCTTTTCGGGGTCGATCCCCTCTTTCAGAAGCTGCGCGATCTTGGCAAAGGAATTGCTCTCCTCCGCCAGCGACGTCCGTGCGACACCCTGGCGTTCGATGCTGGACACGATGTCGTTGCTTTCGACCAATTTGCGCCAGAACTCGTCGATATCACGTTGCGAGGCCAACCCGGCCGAGCGGTCGACGAGTTCGGCCAATCGCGTGTTCTTCCTGATCCTGTCGACATAGACTTCGTCGGCCGCCGCAACCGCCTCGACTTTCTTCAGCCGCGACACCGCTTCGTCTCGCTTGAGGCGCTCGTTGGCGAGGACGACGCCGACGGCGATGAGCAGGCAGAAGACGAGGAGCAGCATGATCTCGGCCATCGTCAGGCCGAGGACAAGGCCTTGGCGATACGAGGCCGACTGCCGTCCGATCGTGCCAAACATCAGCCGATGGTCTCCCGTCGCGGCGTCGGGCGCCGGGTGCGAAGCTCGTCGGCGGCACCCGATATCCGCTCGGCAGCCCGGGTGAGCGTTTGCGCGCTCGCTTCGATCGCCGGCAGCACCTCGCGCAGGCGATCGGTCTGCGTCGCCGCCTCCACCCCCGACTTGACCAGAACGTCGGTAAAGGTCCGCATCGAGAGGTCGGTCTTGTCCAGCAACGACCAGAGAATATCGACGTGGGCGCGCGAATTGGTCTTGAACTCGTCGAGGATCTCCGCCATCGCCCGGATCGTCTTGGTCGCCGCCTCGAGCGCCGCGCGGTTGGTGCTGGCCGCCGAGCCGAACTCCTGCCGCAGCGCGACGATCGAGTCGATCGACTTCTTCGTGGTGGCATTGGCCGTGCTGAGGGCATTGGTGACGGCCTCGGTCTGCCCGTCCGCTTGAGCCGCGAACCGGTCGACCGCCTGCGCCAGCGCTTGCGCCATCGGCTCGAGGCGGACCTCGATGACGCGGTCCGGCGTCTGCATGGCGGAAAGCTTGGCGACGACACCGTCGAGCGCGGCGGAGATTGCAGCGGCGCGCTCCGACAGCTTTTCGGTCTCGGCCGCGAGTTGCCCGACACTCGCGGTAAGCGCGGTGCCCATGGTCTTGGTCAGCTCGCCGAGCACATCCGCCGACTGGCGCGAGGCGGTCTCGACCGGCAGCGTCAGTTTCGACGTGACGTCTTCGAGGCTCGCCACGAACTTGGCAGCGATGGCGTCGAACTTCTCAACCACCTGGCTGAAAGAGTCGGCGGCGGCCTGTTGTGCGGAGCGGCGGAAGTGGCTGAACTCGACAACGGTGCTGTCGAGCTCGCGCCGCACCCGGCGCGCGGCATCGGCGAGCTCGAGACGCATGATGCGCTCGACCTCGATCGGATCCCGGCGCATTTGATTGAAGATCACCCGCAGACCGATACCGGTGATGGTCGAGCCGATGGCGATACCGAAGTTCTGCACGATCTCCTCGGCCGCGCGGGTGGCGGTGAATTGATAGAGGGAGACGCCGAGGCTCGTGAGCGTGAAGAGGAACCCCATGTAGTAAAGATTGTCGCCGGACTGATCGTCGCGCAGGCGCAAGCTTGTGGCGAGGCCAATCAGCAGCGCATAGGCCAGCATGATCGCAACCGGCACGAACGTGACGAAAAACTGCTCGATCCCGGCGAGCTTGGCCACGACGATGTAGGCGCACCCGCCGACGACAAAGAGCATAAACAAGATGGTGTTGATGCCGGCGGCGTGGGCAGCTTCGGTCAATCGTCCGGCCCGGGGCGGAAACTGCTCTTCTGCCACTCAGCCCACCCCTTGCAGCTTGTTTGCCTGCTTCAGCCGGCCCTTGTTATCGCGAATCCAGTCCGCCCAAAACCGGATGTGCTCGACGGAGTTTATCGACCGCGCCGTCGTCCGCTGGATGTAATAGATAGTCACTTCGGCGCCATGCAGGTCGGTCTGCACTTTGCGATAAGCGCGCGAAGCTTTGTAGCGGGCATAGGACAAATCCCCCGAATATTGCGAATAGTCGGGCTCATGCTCCAGCATGTCGGAGACGATCACGAGGGATTTTGGGATGTCATCGGCGAGCCGGCCGGTAAAACGATCCACCGCGATACGCTGGACCGTTTCCATGATCGGCGACGTCTTGCCGGGCGCCGGGTGGAACCCGGCGTCAAGGGCCTCTTCGAGCGGTTGGCGAAATCCTTCCATCCACCGTTTCTTAGCAAGGCGCGGATTTGCGGTGTACTCGCTCAAGCCCGACCCGTCACCTGGATTGCAGCGCGCAAAGATCGATTTGCCCCCCGGACTATTCGGGTCGAGGAGTCGCATCTCAAGTAATCCATAGGCCGGTAGGGTCTCGGCCATGTCGATGAGCGCGGATTTGACCTCGCGCCTGGCGATGTCCTGGATGTCGTCGGTCGAATCGAGCAGAACCACGGTAATCGAGCGAGGTCCGTCCACCGGACACAACGAGGAAGGATCGAGCGTGGGTGGGCGCGCCGCGGTCGCGTAGACGTAGGCGCCCGCCGCCAAGATGCCGAGCGCGAGCACGGCCAGCGCCCCGCCGAGCAGATGCTTGCGCAGCTCGCCCGGATTGCTGCTACGCCGCCTTGGCCGACCCGGCAACGGTCTTCTCCTCCACCAACTCGTCAATCTCGCGATAGCTCGCAAAGGCGCGCTCGAACTCGGCGTGAATGGCCTGGATCTGCCCAACCAGGACGCCCTGCGAGTCCGCGATCGAGCGCCGCAAGTCCTCGCGCGCCGACGTTTCCAGCAATTCCTGCTCGATCGGAAATTTCTCCAGAGTATAGGAGGAGGAAAACCGTGGCGGGGTCGGGGTCGTCCGCGCGCGCTTGTTCGCCTCGCGGTAGGCGGCGAGGAGCACATTCGCCGCCCGCTCAAGATGCGACTGGTGCGCAGCGAACAGGCGAACCAGGCGGGCCCGGCTCTCGAGAATGGAATCGTGCTCGCCGCGCCGGACCGCAAGGTCGCGGTTCGCCTCCTCCAGAACGCTGATCGCCTCGTCGCGGATCTCGAGCAGGCGCGTGATCAGGTCATTCTTGCGCACGATGTAGGCGTCATGGGCGTTGGCCCGCCGCTTTTCCAACCGCCCGTATCCGGGATAGGGGTCGAAGACGAGAAAAGCGTCGGCAAAGGCGATCAATGAGCACAAGATCCCGAGCCCGAAGAAGAGCCAGGTTTTCACATCGCCGATCCCCAAAGGGTCCCGTTGCAGACGCATCAGCACCTCGTGCCCGGCATCGGAAGCGAGCGACGCCGCCACTTCACGATAGTGCGCAAGCGCGAGGTTGAGCGAGATCGCCAGTACCATATAGGCCAGCAGCGCCAGAAGCCCCAAGAACTTGCGCAAAACGTTGCGATGGTTGAGCTCGCGCACACCGACGGCCGCAATGAGAAAGCTTACGCCGACGTTGAGCAGCGCGAAGGTGAAGGCTTCCGCCGCGCCCCCCAAGTATCCGAGCTCGCTTCCCTTGGCCAGAAAGAAGCCGTTGAGAAACACCTCGAAGACGAAGACGATGAGCAGAACCCCGATCTTGATGGTGAGATTGCCGCCCGATGCGGAGCGCGCGGTCCGCTTCAGCTTGTGGCGCCGCTGGAATTCGTCGCGTTCGCCCTCGAGATCGCGCAGATGCCGGCGCAGGCCGTGCAGCTCGTCGCGGCCTTGGGCTGCCTCCGCGCGAAATTCGCTGACGGCCGCGGGCGCGGCCTGTCGAATGGTTCCGAACCGTCCCTCGAAGTCGAGGCCCGCCAGGCGCTCTTTATAGGTGCGGAGCTCGTCGAGCAGGACCCCGTGGGCGGTGTTCTTCTCCGCCTCCACGCGTTCGACGACAGTGTTCTCGACGTCGTCGAAGGCGACGGTGCCGGCGGCAGGTTCCTCGCGGGCGCCGCGCTCGGCGCCGGTCTTTGCCAGCGCCAGATCCGCCGCGAGCTTGTCGGTATTGAGTGCCGGGAAGATCTCAAGCGACGGCCGATAGTCATGCTGCTGGCGCTTCAGCCCGTTGACAAGGCGACTGAGCGCGGACTGCTGTGTCAATTCCATCGTCCCATACGCGGCCGGAAGTCCGGCCTTTGGCCCTGTCGTCCCCGATGATCGGGGCAAATTTAGCCCGTTTGTGGCTCGGTTGACAGGGTCGCAGCAATGCTCGCCGCGCCTTGCTCGTGATCCGACTCTGACGCTTGGTCCCCAGGCGCCAGCCCTGATCACTAGCGCATTCAATGCCTTGTGTTGAATGCCCGTTCGCCGGCACGAACACGCGCCAACCGTCGGGTTCCGATTGCAAAGGTGCGGGATAGGTTGACCTGCCCGCGCCACGACGCCGCGTTGCAGGGTGTGTCAGACGCGCTCGACGCGTTTGAGCCGTGCCGCGATAAGGGCGCCGAGCTCGTCGAAATCGATCGGCTTGGTGACGTATTCGTCGGCGCCGAGTTGCCGGCCCTTGAGCTGGTTGTCCCGATCCGAATTCGCGGTCAGAAAAACGAAGGGCATATTGGTGAAACGCGGCGCCAAGGCGCCCAGCCGCTCCAGCACATCGAACCCCGATAGGATCGGCAGGTTCACGTCCGACAGCACAAGATCGGGCGCCTCCCGCAGGATGGCGGAAAAACCTTCCCCACCATCGTGCGCGACACTAACCGCAAAGCCGCGATCAATGAGCTCCTCGGCAATCAGCGCCGCGGTCTCTTGGTCGTCTTCGATACACAGGATCTTCTTACGAGCGTCCACCATGGCCGCGAGCGAGTATGGTGGAGAACAGGCGCGCCTTATACTGTGATGAATCACAGTTCCGCCGCCCTCCCCGGCGGCCTAGGATGCGTGACTGGTAGCGTAGTAGGGGGTGTTGCGTGAAGAAGTTTGTGCTCGGAAGCGCGGCGCTCGCCGCGCTGGTTGCGGCTTCGCCCGCGAACGCCGGCGATTGGCTCGATGCCCCGCCGGCCTACAGCAAAGCTCCCGCCGTTTACGATTGGACCGGGCTCTACGCCGGCATCATTGCCGGCGGCGGCTGGGGCGTCGTGCCTTGGGTGTCGGGTCCGGATGCTACGGCCGGCTCGACCAATATCGCCAACGGCCATTTTGGCGGCACGCTCGGCTACAACGCCCAAACCGTTTCATCATTCGTCTTGAGCACCGAAGCCGATCTTGCGTGGAACCACATCAACGCCACCGTCCCTCCCCTCTCCTGCGCGCCGAACTGCGAGCTCACGAGCAACTGGCTCGCAACCGCGCGCCTGCGGCTCGGCTATGCCTTCGATCGCGTCATGCCCTATGTGACCGGCGGCGTCTCGATCGGCGACCTGACCGCGGATATCGTCGGCCAGCCGCTAGGCAACCAGAGCGTCGTCAATCTCAGCTGGACCGTGGGCGTCGGCGTCGAGTTCGTCATCAACGGTCCGTGGACGGCCAAGGTCGAGTATTTGCACACGGACCTCAGCGGCATCAGCTGCGGCACGGCCTGCGGCGGCGGCCCGATCTCCATGAATCTCAGCGACAACATCATCCGCGCCGGGCTGAACTACAGGCTCTGGGCCCACTGACCTGAATTTCGCGGGCGGTGTACGATAAGTTCGATCGTCGACATAGGAACAACAAATTCAGCACGTCATGGCCGTGCTTGTCACGGCCATCCACGCCTGTCCTGCCTCTCCAAGTCGTAGATCGCCGGAACAAGTCCGGCCATGACGAACCGTTGTTGTGAATTCGTTCACATTCACAATCTTCCGCTCGACCAGACAACCGTCGCTCATTCCGCTGCGCGCCGCGCGGCGACGATCTGATCAGCCGTGCGGCCGGTCAGCTCGGCCATATGGTCGAACTTCGCCGTGAAGGTGCCGACGCCGGCGGTCGCCGAGCGCACCTCGATGATCAGATCGCCGATCTCCGATTCCGGCATCAGCGCCCGCACCGCGTCCCAGCCGGGCCAGCCTTCGCGCGTATCGAAGCCGAGAATTTGTCCGCGGCGGCCCGACATGATGGCATTGATCTTGGCGGTCGCCTCATTCGGGCAGACGACCTCCACGGCATGGATCGGCTCGAGCAGAACCGGATGGCATTGCGGCAGCGCCTCGACGATGCCGATGCGGCCGGCGGTACGGAACGCCATGTCGGAGGAGTCGACCGTGTGGTAGGAGCCGTCGATCAGCGACACTGCGATATCGACCACCGGAAAGCCGAGCGGGCCTTCCTTCAGCGCGTCGATGACGCCTTCCTCGACCGACGGAATGTAGTTGCGTGGCACCACGCCGCCGGTGATTTTTTCATCGAAGTTGAAGCCGGAGCCGCGCGGCAGCGGTTTCACGTCGAGCACCACGTCGCCGAACTGGCCGTGCCCGCCCGACTGCTTCTTGTGCCGCCCACGCTGGACGACGCCCTTGCGGATGGTCTCGCGGTAGCCGACCGTCGGAGAGCGCGTGACGATGCCGACACCGAAGCGGTCGGCAAGCCGTTCTGTCCCGACCCGCAGGTGCATCTCGCCCTGCCCCCACATCACAACTTCGTGCGCCTCCGGATTGTGCACGACGCTGACCGAGGGGTCCTCCTCGAGCAGCTTGGTCAGCGCCTGGCCGAGCTTCACGTCATCCTTGCGCTCCTTGGAGGCGACAGCAATCGCAAGCACCGGCGGATAGGGCTCGACCTTGGCGATTGGCGCATGCGCCTGCTTGCCGGCCGTCAGGGTGTCGCCGGTCCGGGCGTAGTCGAGCTTGCCGAGCCCGACCGTCTCCCCGGCGGTGGCCGGGCCGCGCTTCTCGCTGTGCTGGCCGACGAGCTTGAAGACGCCGGAGACGCGGCCGACCTCGCGCTCGGGTGAGACGAAGGTCGTGCCGTCGCCAACCTGCCCGGCGAGCACGCGGACAACCGACACCTTGCCGCCGTGCGACGTGTGGAGGGTCTTCAGCACGTAGGCGATGGCGTCGCCGTTCGCCTTCACGCCGAGACGCTTGGCCGTCGTGGTTACGTCCGGCGCCTCGTGCCGCAACGCCTTGAGCAGACGCAGAACGCCGTTGGTGCGGCTCGCCACGCCCAACAGCACCGGGCACACCAGCCCGTCGCGCAATTCCTTGGCGAGATCGTCAAACACCCGGTCGCGCGGCGGCGGAATGTCCTCCAGCAGTTGCTCCATGAGCGCATCGTCGTGATCGGCGAGCGTTTCCAGCATGGTGAAGCGGGCTTCCTTCTCGCGGCCCAGATCGTCGCCTTTCAGCTCGATCACCTCGGAAGGCGCATGCTCCTTGTAGACAAACGCTCGCTCCAGCGCGAGGTCGACGAAACCGATGATGGTCTCGTCGGACCAGATCGGGATTTGCCGCAGCAACAGCGGCTTGCGCGACGCCGGCTGCAGCAGCTTGAGCGTGTCGCGCACGCGCCGGTCGGCTTTATCGATCTTGTTCAGGAACAGGAAGCGGGGAATATTGAGCGCCTCGAGCTCACGCAGAATGAGCTGGAGCTGCGGCACCTTCTTGTCGTCCGCCTCGCAGACGACGATGGCCGCGTCGACCGCCGGCAGCACCGCGCGCATGTCGTGGATGAACTCGACCGAGCCCGGACAATCGATGAAGGTGTAGCTCTCGCCCATGAACGTGGCGGTCGCGACCGACAACTCGACGCTCATGCGATGGTGGCGCGCTTCCTTGCTGGCATCGCCGACACTCGTTCCGGCATCGACCGTGCCTTGCCGCTGGATCGCGCCGGTGCGGGCAAGAAGCGCTTCAAACAGCGTGGTCTTGCCGCTTTGGAACGGGCCCACCAGCGCGATGCACCGGGGACCCTTGGGACTTGCGCCTCCATTTTGTGCCATGCGTGACTCCCTTGGCGAGCGAGTCCGGCGAGCGTTTGCCGCGATCCGGACTTTCTGTGGGTTGTCACGATATCGTCTCAGGCTCGGGCGCCGCTGGCAAGAGCACGGACAGAGCACGGACTGCTAGCACGCGAGCAGCAGGAAATTTGTCACGCGCGGGCGCGACCCGCACATGCATCCACCTCGCAAACGTGGGTCGCCGGGAAAACGCTTCAGCGAGCGTCCCACGCCGGCCGCAGCTGCAGCTCGGCGACGCCGACCGCGAGATTGAGCCCGGTCTGGCCCTGCACCGACAACGGCTGCAGCGCCACGCTGCGGCCCGATCCGCCGACCAGCGCGTTGGCACCGACTCCGGCGGCGACGGTCGCTTCAGCGCTCGCTCCAACATATGTGCCGGCAAGCCCACCGTAATTGCGCGTGGTCGGCTCCACCACCTCCCACACCATACGCCCGCCCGTCGTCCCGCCGATATCGAGCCCGAACTTGGAAATCGATCCCACGTAGGGTTCGTTCGGCCGGCCCGGCTGGTTGGAATCGAACCAGCACTGCACCCACTTGCGCGAGGTGATGATAAGGCCGATGCCGCCCGATACGTCGCAGGTCAAAAGGCCGGTCTGCGTGCGGCCTTGCGCTGCCGCCGGATCGCACAGCATGGCAGCGATGCCGAGCGCGGCGAGCGCCGAGGTCAGTTTCAACATTTCTCTAGCTCCCCTAAGTTCTTGCCCCGACCATTTCGCCGACCGATGCCAGCTCGATGATTCTGTTGGTATTATAAGCTGGAATTCGCTGGGAGTCGCGTATCGCAACCATGAATCGTCATGCCAGGGCTCATCGCCCAAATCGGGTACAAGCACGGCCTTAACGCGAAAAGGCGGGCTGCCCGGGGAGCTTCCGTCTACTGCAGATTGCCGCAGAAGCGCTGGATGCGGCGGCAGGCCTCTTCGAGCACCGGCGTAGCCGTGGCGTAGGAAATGCGGAATGCCGGGCCGAGACCGAACGCCGTCCCCTGCACCACCGCCACCCCCTCGCTCTCCAGGAGCTCGGTCACGAAGTCTTCATCGCTCGCGATCTTCTTGCCCGACGGCGCCCGCTTGCCGATCGTGCCGCGGCAGGTCGGATAGACATAGAAAGCGCCTTCGGGCTTCGGGCAATGCAGTCCGTTGGTCTGGTTGAGCATCGATACGCAGAGGTCGCGGCGTTCCTTGAAGACCTTATTGTGCTTGGCGATGAAGTCCTGCGGCCCGTTGAGCGCCTCGACCGCTGCCCATTGCGCAATGGCGTTGGGATTGGTGGTCGACTGCGATTGCAGCGTGGCCATCGCCTTGATCAAGAATTCCGGCCCGCCCGCATAGCCGATGCGCCAGCCGGTCATGCAGTAGGCCTTGGATACGCCGTTCAGCGTCAGCGTCCGCTCATAGAGCGACGGCTCGACCTGCGCCGGGGTCGAGAATTGGAAATCGTCGTAGACCAAGTGCTCGTACATGTCGTCGGTGAGCACCCAGACATGCGGGTGCTTGACGAGAACCTCGGTGATCGCCTTGACCTCGGCACGCGAATAGGCCGCGCCGGTCGGATTCGAGGGCGAGTTGAAGATCAACCACTTGGTCTTCGGCGTGATCGCCCGCTCGAGCGCCTGCGGCCGCATCTTGAAGCCGTCCTCGAGCTTGGTCTCGACGGCGACCGGGGTCGCGCCGGCGAGCAGCACGATGTCGGGGTAGCTCACCCAATAGGGCGCCGGAATGACCACCTCGTCGCCCGGATTGAGAGTCGCCATCAGGGCGTTGAACAGCACCTGCTTGCCGCCGGTGCCGACGCTGATCTGCGTCGGCTTGTAGTCCAGGCCGTTCTCGCGCTTGAACTTGCGCGCGATCGCTTCCTTGAGCTGCGGGATGCCGTCGACGGCCGTGTATTTGGTCTCGCCCCGCTCAATCGCCTTGATCGCGGCTTGCTTGATGTTGTCCGGCGTGTCGAAGTCGGGCTCGCCGGCGCCAAGGCCGATGACGTCCCGCCCCGCCGCTTTGAGCGCGCGCGCCTTGTCCGTCACCGCGATGGTCGGCGAAGGCTTGATCCGCCCAAGCGATTCCGCGAGGAAGCCCATGGTCTCTCCGATCGCCCATGCGCAACGCCCGTTCCAGACTCGCGTTGCTGCATGATTTGCCCCGCAGGGGTAATGCGCGCGGGCGCGTCCGGCAAGGGGGCGGCGGCGACGGCAGACATGATATTCTGTGGCCGCAACGATCATTTCTGCTGAACGGCAAAGCGATACAACCTTTTCCTAACGTTCAACCCTCCCCTAAGCCTGCGCTGCCACAGAGGCGCGTCATGGCGAAACCGGATGGCATGAGACTCAAAGCGTATTCGCGTGGGCGCGCATGTGGGGGATCGGCCGCGCTCCCTTATGCGGTACGGGCCGCAAGCTCCGTTGCCGTGGCTGCGGCTGGTTTGGCTGTGGCACATCCGCGCAGCCTTCCCGTTGCGGGCGGCCGCCCTTGTGATCGGGGCCATCCTGGCGACGCCCTACAGCCTCGACTACGATCTGATGCTGCCGGCGCCGGCGACAACTTTTTTAGTTGTGCACTGCAGCGATCGCGGCTTCCTCAGCTACGAAAAGACGGCGCTGGCGGCGCTCTGGCTCCTGCCGCTCGCGGCCCGTCCAGTCGGCCAAGCGATCCTGAGTCCGCTGGCCGTGCCGACGATGTTGCTGGTGTTCGGGCTCATCCTACGACGGGCCGCGTGGGTCGTCCCTGTTGATAAAGAAGAACAAGACTCTGCCGACGAGGCTTTGCGCATTGCACCATGAATGCAATCAGCCCTTCGGCCAGAAGAACTTTTCCAGGCATCGTTGAAGGCTATATTTTACCATATAATAGTTATGTGACAGCTTCGGCCGAAATGCCACTGGATCGCCCGTTGCTCGTCATAGTCCTGCGTTGATCAACGGATAGGGTTGCATTAATCTGAAAATGGTCGCCTGATTAGCTTCTCAACAGGTCGACCGGGCAAGCGGGGCTTGATGTATACGCTTTATTCGATGCAGCGTTCGGGCAACAGCTACAAGGTCCGGCTGGCGCTATCGCAATTGCGCATGCCGTATCGTCTCGTTGAGATTGATATTCTCAAGGGCGACAGCCACACCCCGGAGTTCCTGGCCAAGAATCCGAACGGACAAGTGCCATTGCTCGAAGTGATGCCCGGCCGCTATCTCGCCGAGTCCAACGCCATTCTCTGGTTTGTCGCGGGCGGCTCGGCGCTCGCTCCCGAGGCGCGGATCGAACGCGCCGAGGCGCTGCAGTGGATGTTCTTCGAGCAGCACAGCCTCGAGCCGAACATCGGCGCGGCCTATTTCTGGCTGGCTCTAGTGAAGGGCGGCCGCGATCTACAGCAGCATGCCCTCGAGGATTGGATGGAGGAAGGCTACCGGGCGCTCGGCGTGATGGACAAGCATCTCAAGCATCGGCGCTATTTCGCTGCCGACCGTTACACCATTGCGGACATAGCGCTCTATGCCTACACGCACATTGCGCACGAGTGCGATTTCGACCTCACCACTTTTCCGCATATTCGCGCTTGGCTCGATCGGATCGCCGCCGAGCCCGGGTACATCACCATGACGTGTCAGCCCCAGGACGCGATCGCGGCAGCCTGATCAATGCTCAGCGATAGTCAGTGATCACGATGTCAGCGGTAATCTGACTACTGATCCTGGTGCGTTAACCAATTGTTAACCGGGATCTTGAATTCGCCCTGATTTGTCAATCGGCCGGCCCAAATTGAGCCGAATGCCTGCCGGCATCTGGCCTGATGTTGGCTGCAAGGATTGATTCGCAAGGTATTGAAGATGACAACGAACCGGTCGGTCGGCTTTCAACGGGCCGGCGGCAAGGGCGGGCGCGCGCAGCAGCGCCGAACCATCGCCGTCACCGAGCTGTTTCTGACGCTGGCGCTTGCCGTGTCGACCGCAATCGCGGCCACGGCCATCTCGGTTGAAATCGCGCATGCGGCGACGCTCGAACAAACTGTTCATCACGTGGCGCCGACGATGGCCTCTGGATTGATCGTCATTCTGGGGCGCCGCAAAGCGGCGAGCCCGGAACCTATACCCCCGGCCTATGATTATGGTTTCCGGGCCCGCGAGCTTCGCTCGCGTCCCGGAATGACCGCGCGAGATGCGTCAGTTGGCTGAACGGCTATAGCGGCCTGATTTCCACCTTGCGGAATTTCACGACACCGGCGTCCTTGACGACGCCCACGCCGTACTGAAGCGCGATGCGCCCGCTGGCATGCTGGCTGTCGGTTGCGTTGTCGACGGTGCGGGTCCCATTGAGGGTCACGGTGAATTGTGAGCCTTTGGCGGTGATCTCGTAAACGTTCCAGTGGCCGCCGGCTTTCGGCATCGGCGATACCTTGGCCACGTCGACGATCGCCCCGGTCCCATAGCTCGGGTCCGGGCGCTTGTCGAAAATGTTCACCTCATAGGCGTTCTTGGAGTTGATCTTGGTCGGATCCGTGCAGCGGATGAAGACGCCGCTGTTGGCATCGTCGTCGACCCAAAACTCGGCCCTGATCTCAAAATCGGTGTAGGAGCTCTTCGAGACCAGGAAGCCATTGCCCTTGTCGGCCTCAACCACGCCGTCCACCAGCCTCCAATTGGCATCGCCGATGGTGTCCCAGTTGTCGAGGCTCTTGCCGTCAAACAGCGTGACCCAGCCCGTATTGGCCTGACCGGACGCGTTCTGGGCGTGCCAGGAAACGGAGAGCCCGATGAAGAGCAGCCCCAGTGTGATGGCGGACCAACGTTTCATTTGATTTCCTCCGCTGTTGCCGACCGCTTTCATGCCAAGCTTCCGGATTCTGCCGGCTCGTTCATTGCGACCGCGCCAAGATTACCGAGATCGCTCCCGGACCGGCAATGGTAACGGGCGGCGGCGCCTGCCGAAAGCCCTGCGAAAGGCGTCGGCGATGCCCTTGGTGTTTCCGGGGCCCCTCCCTGATCGCGCGGGCCGGAGCCGGCGCAACCCCTGGTGTTGTGTCGCGATCAAAACTCCATCAGAATAGCATAATACCTATTGACCTGCGCAATCATGACGACCCATCCTCCTAACCCGCGCTTGACGTTGCGTGTCGGCCTGACCGGCCACCGGCCGGACAAATTGCCGTGGGGCTCCGTCGAACGAATCAAACGCCAGTTGCCCGCGGTCTTCGCTGCCATCGGTGCAGCGGCGCGGGACATCGTGAAGGATAACGAGAATTTTTATGCAAAGGCCTCGCCCGTCATTCGCCTGATCACGGGCTTTGCGGAGGGCACCGACCAGATCGCGGTTGCCGCCTGCCCAGCTGATTGGCGAATTGAGGCGATCCTGCCGTTCCCGTTCAACGAATACCTCATGGACTTCGCAGAGCCCGCTGCCCGCGATGCGTTTCTGGAAAGCATCAAGCGCGCTGCGGTCGTTACCCAATTAGTTTTTCCGCCATCGGGAAATCGCGACAAGGCCTATGCCGAGGCGGGGAGCTTTCTGTTGCGTCAAATCGACCTGCTGGTCGTCGTGTGGGACGGGGCGCCGCCGAAAACCGGCGGCACCGGTGCACTTGCAAGGAAGGCCTTTGAGGGAGGCATACCGGTCGTATGGCTCTCGACGGTCGACAGCACCCAGCCATCGAGCGACGACGGGCCGGTGCCGCGTCTCATCAGCGGCTTTAAGGATGACACCCCGATTGCCACCGAAGCCGATTGCACCAAGGGACCGCTGCTGACCGCGCTATTACCGATCTTCGCTGCCCCACCGGCCTCGGCGGGTTCGCCGGGCCGAAGATCGGCTCGTGTTGGCCTTGAAAAATTCTTTCGGGAGCGCTGGCATCTCTTCTCCTTTGCCTTCGTCCACGATTTTCTGAAGCGAGTCGTGCGAGGGAGAATGCCGCGTCTTGATATCCCCTTGCGGCCATTGCAGCGTCGCCTCCAAGACTGGGACAAATTCTTAGACCAGGCGCCCGAGACTCGCGATCTGAAGGTCGCCGATCAGAGGCCCGGTGACTTACGCACGAACCTCAGGACGATTTTGCTGGAACGATTTGCCTGGGCGGACACGCTGGCCGAACACTATGGTCACCGTTATCGGAGCGCTTACATTCTTGCTTACCTCTTGTCTGCCGTAGCGGTATTCGCCGCCGTCGGCCACCACGTTTTTGAAGAGCAGGTATACGTCGGCATCGAGCTATTCGCGATCATCGCCATCTTGGGCATCATTCTTGTAGGTCGGCACTGGCATTGGCACGAGCGGTGGATGGACTATCGCGCACTCGCCGAAAACCTGCGGCACGGTCGCTTCCTCGCCTTCGTCGGCGAGTTCGGCCGCATCCATGACACCGCGCCGAGACCGAGCGGCCGCGAGCCGCCCTGGATGCTCTGGTACATCCGCGCCACCATGCGAGAGATTGGGCTTCCGACGGCCACCCTCGATGCGACCTATCAGTGGCGACTTCTCGAAGCCACTCTGGCGAACGAGATCCAAGGAAGCGAAGGGCAGCTCGCCTATCATCAAGACAATCAAAAGACCGTCGGACGTATCGACCATATGTTGCATTTCCTTGGCAATGGCTGCTTCTATCTCACCTTCTTTATATTAGTGCTTCTTGCCGCCGCCGCCGCGCTTTCAGCCGGCAAGACCCAATTGGAATCCGGCGGCGCACCGGTCTCGAGTTTCTTTGCCGCGTTCGTCGCTTTTCTTCGGAAACACCAGATTTTCTGGACGGCGGGCCTCCCCGCCCTTGGCGCCGCCCTCTCTGGAATTCGCGCGCACGGAGACTTCGAAGGATTAAGGGAGCGCTCAGCCCATATGGTTGATGAGCTAAACTTGCTGCAGCGCCGCTACAAGACGGCCGTGCAGCACGAAATGAACTTCACGGAAACTTACGACGTGCTGATGGCGACGGCCCGCGTTCTGTCGGAGGATGTTGCGGCGTGGCAGGAGCTTTACGGGCGCAAACCCCTCAATTTGCCCGCGTAGGCCGGCGCAGAGTCACCGGGGACCGCCATGGCGCACATTTTCCTGAGCTACTCGTCGAAGCACCGCGACCTGACCCGGCAGCTCGCCGCCGCGATCGAGGCCGACGGCTACACCGTTTGGTGGGACCGCGACCTGGAAAGCTGGGGCTCGTATCAGAAGCAGATCCGCGACGCGCTCGATGCGGCCCGCGTCGTCGTCGTCATCTGGAGCGAAGGCGCCAGGGCCTCCGACTACGTCTATGCGGAAGCGAGGCGCGCCTTCGACGACGGCAAGCTTGTCAATGTCTGTGCGCCGGATTTTCCGATGCGCGAGATCCCCGAGCCGATGAGCGTCTCGCACATCGACGCCGTCACCGACCATTCCGGCATCCTCGCGACCATCGCCTCGGTCTGGTCGGGCACGCCAATCAAGACGCGCGTTCCCTATCACGAGCTGTTCTTTGGCCGCTGCGGTCGCCGCCTGCTCGACGCCAAGCGCAAGCCGCTCAACCGCCATCTGGAGGAGGTCAATCCCTCGGAGCTGCTGCAGGCCGTGTACGAGGTCGTGCCGTTCGTCGATGTCGCGGGCCGCAAGGCGGAGGTGTTGGCCTGGTGCCGGCTCGGAACGCGGGCAACCGTGGGGCGCCTAATCCACGGCCCGGGCGGGCTCGGCAAGACCCGGCTGATGATCGATGTCGCCGCCGCGCTCGCCTCCGACGGTTGGCTCGCCGGCTTCCTCGATCGCCCGCCGGACAAGAAGGACGCACTCCAGCACCTTCGGGAGAACGCGCTCGATCAGCTCATCTCCGTCGGGGACGAGCCCGGCGTGCTGATCGTCATGGACTATGCCGAGGGGCGCCGGAACGAGATCGATTGGCTCGTGAAAAAGCTCGATGCTCGCCCTCGCGATGAGACCCGCCTCCTACGGCTCGTGCTGCTGGCGCGCTCGGCCGGCGGCTGGTGGCATGATCTCCACGACAAGACGGACGAGATCGGGCGCGTGTTCCGACGGCCTTTAGTCGTCGACGGCAGCGATGCCGAGGTCTCCAAACAAGCGCGGATAGCCGGGCGTTTCGGTGACGTGATCGGATTGGAGCTGATTCCAACCGGCCAAGCCCGCGTCGACTTCTTCCATGCGAGCGTCCAGGCATTCGCGCCGGTAGTACGAGCCATCGGCTGGCCGGCGTGTACCGGCAGCGAGCCGAACCCGCAGCGGCTGATGCGCTATCGTCATGAGCCCGCCTTTGCCCGCCCGCTCGCCTTGCAGATGGAGGCACTCCTCTATCTCGGTATGGCCGAGGTGGACCCGGATCTGGTCGGCATCGACGCGGTGCTGGACAAGGTCCTCGGCCTCGAGCGCAAGCATTGGTCGAAGCTCATCGGCGCGCTCGATGGCGAGCGCGAGCACGATTTGCGCCGCGGCATTTCGCAGATAACGGCGGTAGCCGGCGTAGCAAGCCAAGACGCCGCCACCGAGCTGCTGATGCGCGATCGCCACTACAAGCGCGAGGCTCCCGACCATGTGCGGCCGGTGCTCAGCGGCCTGACGCGGATCTACGGCACCGGCAAGGGCGGCATCGTCCCGCTCGAACCCGACCTGATCGGCGAGCACGAGGTCGCAACCACCGCCGACGTGCGCCTCGTCGACGCCTGCCTGGATTGGATCGCAACGCTTCCCGACGCGGAGCAGTCCAGAAGACGCAAGGATCTCGTCACGGTGCTGCAGCGCGCGACCCTTCCCGAGCATGGCGACGAACGCGCCGGCAAGGCCGCCGGATTGCTCGAGCATCTCCTCCGCCATCGAGGACAAGAACTGGCGGCCGAGCTGATTGCCGTCGTGATCGACACACCCGGTGCGCTGGGGGAGATCATCGGTACGCACCTTGACAGTCTCGACGACGAAACGCTCGAGAGTCTCGATAATGCGCTTCCCCTTCAGTCCTTGGCGCTCATGGATCTTTCGTTGCGCATCGCCGAGCGGCGGGACCAACTGGCACGAAGCTTGAAATCCGCCGCTGACGCGGCGGAAGAGCTTGCCGAGGACCACAAGATTGCAGTCCTGTCCGACTTGGCCGCCAGGTCAGGGACGCTCAGCGTCCGCCTCTCCAACCTTGGCCGCCGCGAGGACGCCCTCGCCGCATCCCAAGAGGCCGTCGACATCTATCGCCGCCTCGCACAAGCCCGCCCCGACGCCTTCCTCCCCGATCTCGCGACAAGCATCAGTGTGACGTCCGACATCCTGTTTGCGCTCGATCGCCACGCGGAAGCCGCGACGGCGGCGCGCCAGGCCCTGGAGACACTTCTCCCCTTCGTGCAGCGATATCCCGACACCTATGAGGGGTTGGCGAAAACCATTGCCGCCGATCTCATTCGCTACAGCGCGGCCGCCGGCGTCGAGCCCGACCCGGACTTGCTCCTGCGGGCCGCCCGGGCGCTTCGCCTGCCGCCTGCGACACCTGACGAAGGCAGCGCCGAGCCGCCTCCTCCACCCTAATCCCGCTGCCGCAGATAGTCCGCGGTCGGCGGCGGAGCCCAGATGTCGCGCGGGCCGGGGCCGCCCCACACCTTGGGGCGCTGCGGATGGTCGCGGTGCCAGGGGCGCGGATCGAAATAGCCGAGCGCTTCGTCGAGCATCTTGTCGAGCTCGGTGAACAGCTCGACGATCTGGTCGTCGGGATTGCGGTGGTAGGTGAAGATATTGTGGCCCGGGCCGTGCCGCCCGGGGCCCCAGATGATCGGGATGTTGCGCCCGCCGAGGAAATCGCAGGCGAGTTGCACATGCGCCCAGTCTTTCAGCTCGAAGGCGATGTGATGCATCTTCGCGGTCTTCGCGCGCACGAAATTCACCGTGTGGTGATCGGGACCGCAGCGCAAGAACACGAACCAGTCCTCGATCCAATCCGACACCCGGAAGCCGAGCACCTTGGTGTAGAACTCGGCCATGGCACCCGGGTCGGGCACGCAGAAGGCCAGATGTCCGAGCTTGAGCGGCCCGATGCCGGCGACCGGCTGGTTCGTACCGACCGGGCTTGCGGTCGTGAACAGCTCGATGCGCGTTCCCTTCGGGTCCGCGAACGCCAAAGCCTTGGGGATGCCGGGGCTCGGGTCGCGGCGTTCTTCGCAGCGTACGCCCTCGCGCTCGAGCGCGCGGCTCATGTCGGCGAATTCCGCTTCGGGCGCGACCTGGAACGACAGCGCCGCGCAGCCTTCCTGCGGGCGCTCCTCGAGCACGACGACGAGGTCGCCGAGCTTGGTCGCGAGGCAGGCGCGGCCTGACGCCCGCTCGGCGAGGACGAGCCCGGCGATGGTCGTGTAATAGTCGATCTGGCGCGCGAGATCGGGCGTCCCGAAGGTGGCGTGGCCGATGCGTTTGACGTTGATCATGGCTCTCTCACTTTGACTGCCAAGGCCCAAGACCCCGGCTCATTCGCCGATCGCAGCGCGCCTAGCTTAGAGCGCGTCGAGCCTGCCGCCTAGCAGTCCGAACCCGCCAAACGGATTGCAGGTCTCGACCTTGGCGCGCCAAACACCCCGTGGCATCGTCCGCCCGCCATTGCCGAAAGGTCATCATGTTCATCCCACGGCGCACGCTTTTCGGCGATCCGAGCCGCGCGCAAGCGACTATCAGCCCCGACGGACGCTGGCTGTCATGGCTCGCGCCACACAACGGCGTCCTCAACGTTTGGGTCGCTCCGGTCGAGGATCTCGCGGCGGCGCGCTGCATTACCCGCGATACGCGGCGCGGCATCCAGTTCCACATGTGGACCCATGACCGGGCGCATGTTCTCTATATCCAGGACCGCGACGGCGACGAAAACTGGCACGTTTTTGCCGTCGACGTCGGCAGCGGAGCCGAGCGTGATCTGACACCGGTCGACGGCGTTCACGCCACGCTTGCGGGGGCCTCGCCGGATCGGCCGGACACCGTCGTGATCGGTCTCAACGACCGTGATGCAAGCTGGCACGACCTCTATGAGATCGACATCGCGACCGCCGATCGCCGCCTGCTGCTGCGCAATGAGGACGAGCTTTCCGGCTTCGTGCTCGACCGCCGGCTGCGCGTTCGATTGGCCGCGCGCGAGCTGCCGGGCGGCGAGCGGTTGGTGCTGCGCCACGAGAGCGGCTGCTTCCGCGACATGCTGCGCATTCCGCACGAGGACAGCCTCGGCACGACCTTCCTGAGTTGCAATGCCGCCGGTGACGCCGTCTTTGCCTATAGCTCGATGGGGCGGGACCGGACGGCCCTCCTCAGAGTCGACTGGGCGAGCGGGCGGCAGGTCGTGCTGGCGGAGCATGCCAAAGCCGATATCGACGAGTTTTTGATCAATCCCGTGACGGACGAGGTCGAGGCCGCAAGCGCCGATCATCTGCGCCGCGAGTGGCTCCCGGTCGCCGGCGGCGAGGCTGCCTACCGCGATCTCGATTTCCTCCAGCGGCAGTTGCCGGGCGAGATCGCCGTCACCTCGCAGAGCGCGGACAATCGGCAATGGGTGGTGCACCGCTCGAGCCCACAGGTGCCGGGCAGCTATTATCTGTTCGACCGCAGGCGGCAGTCATTGCGCGAGCTTTTCGCGACGCGCCCTGAGCTCGCGCAAGCGCCGCTGCGGCCGATGCACGCGAAAATCATCCGCGCCCGCGACGGGCTCGAGCTCGTCTCCTACTTGACGCTGCCGCAAGGAGAGTCCGCGCGGCCGCCGAAGCCGCTGCCGATGGTCTTGCTCGTCCATGGCGGGCCTTGGTCGCGCAATTTCTACGGTTTTGATCCATTGCACCAGTGGCTCGCCGACCGCGGCTATGCGGTGCTCAACGTCAACTTCCGCGGCTCGACCGGCTTCGGCAAGGCCTTTCTGAATGCGGGCGATCTGGAATGGGGCCGCAAGATGCAGGACGACCTCATCGACGCCGTCGAATGGGCGATCGCGGAGGGGATTGCCGCGCGCGACCGCGTCGCCATCATGGGTGCATCCTACGGCGGCTACGCGACGCTGGCGGCGCTCGCCTTCACGCCGGACGTCTTTTGTTGCGGCGTCGACCGGGTCGGGCCGTCCAATCTTGAGACCATGCTCGCGACCTCGCCGGCCTACTGGGCCTCGTTCTTCGAATTCGAGGCCCGCCGGGTCGGCGATCCGCGCACCAAGGCCGGCCGCGCGCTGCTGCGCGAACGCTCGCCGCTGCACCAGGCGCATGCGATCAGGAAGCCGCTGCTCATCGGCCAAGGCGCGCGGGACCCGCGCGTCAAACAGGCGGAATCCGACCAGATCGTCGCCGCCATGCGGGCGCGCTCGCTGCCGGTGACCTACGTCCTCTACGCCGACGAGGGCCACGGCTTCGGCCGCCCGCAGAGCCGCCTCTCGTGGTTTGCGATCGCCGAGGCCTTCCTCGCCGCCCACCTCGGCGGCCGCGCCGAGCCGCTTGGGCAAGATCTCGACGGCGCCAACCTCGAGGTGCGCGAGGGCGCCGAGCAGATTGCCGGGCTGGCGGACGCGCTGCGGACCACGCATGCGGCCGGGCTGCTGACGGGGCAGCTCACTCCTGCAAGCCCGCAACGATCGACTCCACCGCCGCCTTGAGCGGCGGCAGATCGTCACGAATGACTTTCCAAATGATCTCATTCGAGATGGCGTAGTAGTCATGCCGTAAGACATTGCCGATGCCTGCAATGCTGGGCCATCGTATCTGCGGCTGTGTTGCCTTCAACTCGACAGGAAGATGTCGAGTGGCCTCGGATATGATTTCAATCCCGCGTTGGACGCCGTGTTTGAGAAGCCACTGACGCTCAAACTCTGCAAACGTCTTTCCCGCGAGCGCCTCTTGGATCCCGTCGATTGCTTTCAGAATTTCATCCAGGATCGGCGCAGCTTTCCTCGCCATCAGAACACGCGTACCGCCGATTGCTCGATATCCTTTCTCAGCATGGGGTGCAAGCTGTCCCGCGTCGTGACGTCCACTTCCATTCCAAGCTCAGCCTCGAGCAAAAGCTTGATGTCAACCAGGTCAAAAAGGCTGAATTTGCTGTCAGGATCGTAATCGATAAAGAGATCGAGGTCGCTATCCGCGCTCGCTTCATCTCGGACGGTCGAGCCGAATACGTAGAGGGAGGTCGCGCCCATCGCCCGGATGGCGTCGGCATACCCCTTCAGCTTGGTGACCGCTTCGGTCTTGTTCATGAAAGCCATATTAGCACAAATCGCATCCACTTTGTCGCTCTTCCCGACATCGGCTTCGCGCGTTATCTCGTGGCGGATCTCCGGAACTGCGACGGACCTCCCATTACTGTACCTCATATTCAACGGGAATTGAACTGGTCCGTTCAGCGGCACGAAAACCGCCGGCGGCATGATGCGCCCAGACTACCAGTCGTCATGCCGACGCGGCGGTGAAGGTAATTCGGCCTCCCCTTCCGGGCTTCCTGCGGCGCTTTACAACGAATTCAACATCGCGATCGAAGTTCGTGAGAAACCCCGTCAACCGGTTGATCGAGTATTCGCGGAAATTACTCTTGAACATGCGGGACACCTGGGGCTGGCATGATGCCCATGAGCTTTCCGGCTCGTATATACTCATCGATTGTCAATGACCCGCCAAATTTCTGACCGACCGCGTCCATGTAAGAGTTTCCTCGCTGGAACGGCCACGGGAATAAGTTAAGTGTTCTGGCTAAATCAGCCGCCCTGTTTCCCCGGCCGGCCCTCCATTTTCGACGCCGACCTCCGTGCCCGACGGAAATCGAAGTCGACATGCCAGGCCCGGGCCGTTATCCGCCATCTCGATACGCGCGCCGTGCAGACGAGCGACGGCGGCGACAAGGCTGAGGCCGAGCCCGTTGCCCGGGCTGCGGCGACTCCGCTCCAGCCGGTAAAACCGCTTGAAGACATGTTGGCATTCATTGACCGGAATTCCCGGCCCATTGTCGGCGACCGAAATGACGGCGCCGCCGTCACTCCGAGCGACCTCCACCGTCACCTGGCCGGCTTCGCGGCCATGCTTGATGGCGTTGTCGACGAGATTGGCCACCGCATCGAACAGGAGATCTTTATCGCCTGCGACGAGCACGTGTTGATCCGCGACCGCGTTGAGCTGCCCACCCTTCATTTCCGCCGCGGCATCGAATAGCTCGACCACATCACTTGCGATCTCGGTCAAGTCGACGGTGCGGAACGCCGACGTTCGATCCCGCGCCTCGATCTGGGAGATCCGCATGAGCGAGGCGAACATGCGAAGGACGCCATCAAGGTCCGTGATCGTATCGCCGATCAGCGTCTGGTCATCGTCGCCCTTACGCGGCCGGTTATAGCCCTTCTCGAGCCGCCCGCGGATGCGGGCCAGAGGGGTGCGCAAGTCGTGCGCCACATTGTCGGTGACTTGCTTCACCTCCCCCATCAACGATTCGATGCGGTCGAGCATCAAATTGAGGTTCTCGGCGAGCTGATCCCATTCGTCTCGTGTACCCCGCAGCGGCATCCGCTTGCCGAGACCGGTCTGCATGATGGCCCGGCTGGTCGCATTGATGGCTTCGATCCGGCCCACCGTGCGCCGTGTGACGGAAACGCTGGCCATTCCCGCCAGAACGAATATCAATGCGATGCCCAAAAGCAGCGCCGTGTTGATCTTCTTCGCGAACTCATCCAGATCGTCGATGTCGTTGCCCGCCAGCAAATGATAACCGTCCGGAAGCGTATCAAACCTTGCTCGCAACAACGGACGACCCGCCGCATCCGGCTCCGGCGCGCTGAAATTCGCCCATCCAGTGGAGCCCTTCAAGGTCGACGGCCAGACCTTCAGATTACCGGCGACGGGAGTGAACGAGGGGTCGGCGAGCAGGTAAGATCCGCCTCCGAAACGTTCATCGGCGAGACGTTGCTCAATCGCGGCAGTCAGCCCGACCCGCCCGGCGCGATCGTAGGCTCTTTGCAGGACCCCAAGCTCCGCTTCGATGGCGTGATCCGATCGGCCGCGCACGTAGGAAGCGGTGGACCAATAAACGTAGCCGAAAAGGGCGAAGACCGCCGCGCCGAATATTGCAATACAGATCAGCGCCAGCTTGAGCGTGGATGACCGTAAGGTCTTAGCCAGGAGCACGGATGCAAAACCCGACGCCGCGAATGGTATGAATGAGCGGATACGCTTGATGACCGTCGACCTTGCGGCGGACGCGTCCGATGTAGACGTCGATGATGTTGGTCGTGGGGTCAAAATGGAGATCCCATACATGCTGTAGCAGCATCGCTCGCGGGACAACCCGGCCTTCGTTGCGAACCAGATACTCAAGAACCTGGAATTCTCGCGGCAGCAGATCGATCTCCTGGCCGCCCCGCCTCGTCGTCCGCAACATGAGGTCCAGCTCGAGGTCGCCGACACGCAACACCGTCTCCTTGACCACGGTCGCGCTGCGGCGCGCCAAAGCCTCGACACGCGCCAACAATTCCGCGAAAGCGAACGGCTTGACGAGGTAATCATCACCGCCGGCTCGCAGACCGCGCACCCGATCATCGATCTCGCCGAGAGCACTGATGATCAAGGCGGGCGTGACGATCCCATCCTCCCGCAGGCTCCGGATAACCGCGATTCCGTCCATGCCCGGAAGCATGCGATCGATTGTCATGACCGCGTAGTCGGCGGAACGTCCGCGGCTCAATCCGTCCTTGCCGTTGAGCGCCAGGTCAACCTGATAGCCGCTGGTCGCAAGCGAATCCACAACCTGCTCGGCGGTTTCCAGGTCGTCCTCGACGACGAGTATACGGCGCCGTCCTCCCGCCATGATCTTCCGACTCCCAACCAATGTCCGAGGGCACTTGAATAAGCCATTCTATCATAAACCGACAATTTGAAAACTAACATAATAGTCAGGAACTGACTTATTAGTCATTTGACCAACGACGCCTAACGGCGTTTGTGCAGGCTGGGGGCGTCTCGCGACAACTGGAGCAAATATCATGCTGCGCAAGATGGTGATCGCGTTGGCCGCGGTGGCGGTCGTGAGCGCCGGTTCGACATTCAGTGCGTCGGCGCGTGGAATGGGACACGGCGGAATTGGTGGTGGCGTTAGTCATGCGGCCTTCGCTCACCCAGGCGGCGGCTTCGCCTTCCGACACCGGTTCTTCCGGGACCGGTTTGCTTCTTTCGGCGCCGCATACCCCTACGGGTACGACGACGACTGTTACACTCGTATTTGGACGCCGCGGGGCTGGCTTTGGAGGTCCGTCTGCTACTGACGACGCAAGATCCATCCAGCACCTGCCCCCGTTCGACCGCGATTGGCCGGGGGCTTTTTTTTCGACCGAGCCGAAATCGACCCGCCGATCCAAGCCGTCCGAGACGATCAGCGCAGCTTCGCACCAAAGTTCGTGCGCGGATCGAATTCCGGAGCCGGGCGCCCGCGCGGGACCGCGGCGGTCCCGGCGGTGCGCGGCAGGAACCGCCCGCTGCCGGGCGCGGCCGAAAGCGCCGCGGCGGCGACGATGACCTCGCCACGCCGCAATACCGTCACCGGCCAGCCCTTGATCGTGCGTCCCGAATAGGGCGTGTAGCCGGCGCGATCCTTCACCGTGTCGTCCGCGATGGTCACCGTCCGCTCCGGGTCCCAGATCGCGATGTCGGCGTCGGCGCCGATCGCGATCGAGCCTTTCCTTGGATGCAGGCCGTAGATTTTTGCGGGCTCGGTCGCCGTCCAGGCCACGAAGCGATTGGCGTCGAAGCGCCCCTTCGACACCATGGCGTCGAACAGCACGGGCAGGCGCCACTGCAGGCCCGGCATCCCGTTGGGGATCTGCTTGAAGGTCGCCTCGTGGCCGGCGGCGAGCTTGCCGGTTGCGTCGAACGCATAGGGCGCATGGTCGGACGAGACCATCTGCAGGTCGCCGAGCGCGAGACCCTGCCACAGCGCCTCCTGGTCGGACTTTTCCCGCAACGGCGGGCTGCAGATCCACTTCGCGCCCTCAAGACCGGGCTTGTCGAGGTCCTCCTTGGTCAGCAAAAGATATTGCGGGCAAGTCTCGCCGAAAACTTTCTTGCCTTCGCCGCGCGCGCGGCGGATGACGCCGACGCCCTCCTCCGTCGACACGTGATAGATCATGACCGGCTGGTCGATCAGTTCGGCGCAGGCAATGAGCCGCGTAAAAGCTTCCGGCTCGCAGACGCGGGGATGCGAGACTCCATGGTATTTGGGCGCCGTGTAGCCGCGCGCGACGAGGCGCTTGCCCATCCAGGCGATCATGCCGTGGTTCTCGGCATGGACCATGACGAAGGCGTTGTTGTCGCGCGCGGCGGCAAGCACGTCGAGCAGCTTCTCGTCGTCGATGCGCAGCCTGTCATAGGTCATAAACACCTTGATCGAGGAATGGCCGGCCTGCACCAGCGGCGGCAATTCTTGTGTCAGCACGGCCTCGGTCGGATCGGCGAGAATCATGTGGAACGCGTAGTCGACTACGGCGCCGCGCTCGGCGGCCCGGTGATAGTCCTCCACCACCTTGGTGAGGCTCATGCCGACGTGCTGCGCGGCGAACGGGATGACCGTCGTGGTGCCACCGAGCGCGGCCGCGATGGTCGCGCTCTCGAACGTATCGGCGTTCATCATGCCGGAAGCGGCGAGCTGCTCGATGTGCGCGTGGCTGTCGACGCCGCCCGGCATGACGAGCTTGCCGCGCGCGTCGATCTCGCGGACGCCCTTGTCAAGGCCGAGGCCCAGCGCCGCGATCGTCTCGCCGCGGACGCCGACATCGGCATGCATGCTGTCGGTTGCGGTCACCACGGTGCCGCCGCGGATCACGACGTCGAATGGCTGCATCGGTGCATTCTCTTGATTCGTCAGGTCGGAGTACAAGCACTTCATAGGGCGGATTAGCAAAGCGTAATCCGCTGGCGGGTTACGCCCGATGGGCTAAACCCGCCCTGCGTAACACACCGATTGCCAGGACCGCGAGTAGCGCATGAGTAGAGCGTCGTGATGCCCCCGCGGCGGCTTGGTCGAGGGTCGCCGACGATTACTCAAATTGAACCGGATATGTGAACCGGAACCGGCCTTGCCGCGACACGCGCCAGGCCACAAGCCGCGATCAATCGAACGATCCATCGATCGGCGCGCATGAACCACGCCAGCGACAGGATCTGCAGGGCAAGCCCGAGAGCGAAGGCTACCTTGTAGGCCAGCAACGGATAATGCCCACCCTGGCTCGGCCAACGCTCGACGACAAAGCCGATGGCGTATTGGAGCACGAAGGCGCCTCCGATGTGCAGCACGTTCAGCGCGGCGTTGGCTTGCGCCGCGATTTCCCTTGGAAAATACTCCGCCAAGATCGCGTAGCTCAGAACCGTGACCGATCCGACCGCCGCGATGATCGCCCACAGCGCATAGGACGGTGCCGAGACCCGCAAGATGAGCCCGAGCTGCGTCACGATGAAAATCGTGGCGACGAGACCCAGCAGCGCCTGCGGCCGCATGCCCCGGCGGCGCAACCGGTCGGTGCCGATACCGAGCGCCAATGCACCCACGCTCAGCGCGGAGGCCATGATGAACAGGTGTTGCACGACCTCGCCGTGATCGAGCCCCTCCACATCCGCAAGCCAGGGGGCGGCCCAGAGGCCCTGCAGCGACCAGGCGGTCGCGATGCACATGGTCGAGAGGGGCGCGACGCGCCAGAAGCGTCGGTCGGTGTAGATCGCGGCGAGGCTGATGGACTTGCGGCTTCCCACGCCTGACGCCGCCGCCGGCTCCGGAACGATAAAGTACACCACGAAAGCGGCAACCGCGCTTGCCGCGGCCAGCAACCCGAACAACCCCCGCCAGCCAATCCACGACAACAGCAACTCGGCCGGCATCGTGGCACTCACGGCTCCCAGCGCCCCCAGCATGATGAACCAGCCGTTGACGAGCGGCACGCGCTCTCTCGGAAACCACACGACGATCGCTTTGAGACCCGCCATCAGGCCGGCCGCAGCCCCAAGTCCAATCAACGCCCTTCCGAGCAGCAGCATGGAAAAGCTGTCGGCGATGGCGAAGAGCGCCGAGCCGAACGCGGCAACAAGCAGCAGCGCGCTTTGAATTTTCCGCGGCCCACGGTCGGCGCCGGCTGCCAGCAGTTCAGCCGCCTCTACCGCAAGCCCCGCGGCTTATTTCTGAGCCCGCCGCACGCGAAGCGCATCGAGCGGATCTTGGCCAATCCCCGTTTTGATCGGGTCGAGGCGATCGTCGTGACCGATGGCGAGCGGATCCTGGGCCTCGGCGATCAGGGGGCTGGCGGAATGGGCATCCCGATCGGCAAGCTCGCGCTCTACACCGCGTGCGGGGGCCTCGCGCCGCAAACAACGCTGCCGATCATGCTCGATGTCGGTACCGACAATCAGGAGCGGCTTGACGATCCGCTCTATGTCGGCTGGCGCCATCAGCGGCTTCGCGGCCAAGATTACGACGACTTCGTCGAAACCTTCGTGACCGCCGTCGCCGAGCGCTGGCCGCATGTCCTGCTGCAGTGGGAAGATTTCGCAAGGAACAACGCAACCCGGCTGCTCGAGCGCTATCGCGACCGGCTCTGCAGCTTCAACGACGACATCCAGGGCACGGCCGCGGTGGCGACCGGCGCGCTGCTCTCCGCGATCAATATCACGGGCGTCTCACTCAAGGACCAGCGCGTCGCGGTCGTGGGCGCCGGATCGGCCGGCTGCGGCATCGCCAGTCTCCTCATGAAAGCGATGATTGATGCCGGCGTTCCGGAGCGCGAAGCTGCCGCGCGCCTCTTCCTCATCGATCGCGACGGGCTCTTGATCGAAGGCCTGGACGGCATTGCGCCGTTTCAGGAGCCGTTCGTGCAGAAGACTGCGGCTTGCAGTTCCTGGAGATGCGGACATCCCGACAAGATCGCGTTGCTCGACGTCATTGAAAACGCAAAGCCGACCGCACTGATCGGCGTCTGCGGCCAGCCTGGAATCTTCTCCGAAGCGGTCGCGCGCGCGATGGCACGGCATAACCAAAGACCGGTGATCCTCCCGCTGTCGAATCCGACCTCGCGCGCCGAGGCGACACCGGCAGATTTGGCAGCCTGGACCGAGGGTCGAGCCGTCATCGGCGCCGGCAGCCCGTTCCCGCCCCTCATGCGCGGCGGTGTCATGGTCAAAGTCGATCAGACCAACAATTCCTACATCTTTCCGGGCGTGGGATTGGGAGCGATTGCCGTGAAGGCACGGCGCATCACGGACTCCATGTTCATGGTCGCCGGCAAGGCGCTGGCCGAAGCCTCGCCGGCGCGCGGCAACGCCAGCGGCAGCTTGCTGCCGCCGGTGACGGCACTGCGGGACGTGGCGGTCAGGGTTGCAACGGCGGTAGCCTTGCAGGCGCAAAGCGAGGGACTGACGGAACGTGTCCCCGATGGGATCGATGCTGCCATCCACGCCAAGCTGTGGACGCCGACCTATCGGCCCTACATCCGCGCCGGCGAACAACCGCGGCCAAGATCCGCGATCTGAACACGCGGCATGGCAGACCATTTGCGGGCGCCGGGAGCGCGCCTTCTTTAGCCCGCCAAGTGCTGCAAGGCTTTAAATCCGGACTGGTGGATGACGCACGTCGGAGCGCCGCTTAGCGCACAGAAGCAGAAATCGGATCCGATGATCGAAAGGAGCGCCAGGAAGCCGCTCACCTGAAGACCGTCAAGTTTATCGAAATGTAGATCGCAAAGGCGATCGCGATAACCGTGCCAATGCTGATGGAAGTGATTTGAATGGGCAAACCGATGGGAAAGAGTCCGGTTGCGACCAGGGCGATGCGCCCAAGAACATCAGCGACGAGCAACGCGATCGCAAGCGCTGCCGCCCACTTCTTCCTTGTCAAGACAAGCATTCCGGCCACCGCGTAGAAAGCGCCGATTGCAGCCCCCGCATAGCTGGCGATCTTGGCATCCGACGTGGAGATAATGCTTAGAAAGTTGTGAGTTAGTCCTGTTGCGATCTCCGCAAAGCCAAAGACAACCATCAACAAAGCAATGATGGTGATGCCCGGCGGCCAGCTTCCGTTCGTAGAAGGCATTTGGAGATCCTCGCTCCTCCCAAGTAACACACCGACTGCCGGGACCGCGAGCAGCGCATGAGCGACAGGCGTCCGCGCATCCGTATCATCAACCCGAACTCGAATGAAGCCGTCACGCGCAGCATCGATGCGGCGCTCGCGCCGCTGCCGCTGCAATCAAATCCCTACAGAGATTGCGGCAACGCCGCACGTTCCCCGATCGCGGTTTCCTCCTGTGGGCGCTTTCGGACGCCGGCCGCCGGAGTTCGTCACACCACCGTCAGCGGCCGGCATCCGAAACCCTTCACAGAAGCGGTCAGCCGTCGCTGGGCCTTTCAATCGTCCCGAGACTCTCCATCCAATCAAGAATGACGCGAAACGCGAGGCCCATATTGCCTACTTGACAGTGGTTCTGCGCCTGCTCCGCGCGCGTGAACAAGCGTGCGGTGAGCGAACGCACATGCGTCAGGGTCGCGATCTGGTCGGGCAGCTGGTGCACCGGAACGTAGTGATCCTCGGCGCCTGCCATCAGGAGCACGTCCTGGGTCAGCTGGGACGAGATGCTAGCGGTTTCATGTCTCTGATAGTGCTTCAGCACTTCATACGGCGTCTTAACTCCAGTGTTGTGCATCGCCAGTTTCATAAACCAGTCCAGCAGCAGGCTCTTGGCCATCGCTTCGGCGAAAAATTTGTCGACCGCTCCCTCGTTGCCGGTGTCGATCCAGCCGCGCAGCTCCTTTTGCGCCTGCGGCGGCAAGGGCCCCAGGAAGCGCTCGAAGAAGCACTCGAACCCGTTGGTCATAATGTCGTAGGCGATCACCCGGCGCACCCGAGGCTCGAAGGCGGCGGCGCGAATTACCAACCCGCCGCCGAGGGAGAAGCCCATCAACGTGACCGCGTCGAGGCGGAAGTAGTCCAGCACCGCTTTGACCGGCTTCTCCCACTCAGGACTCATTTTCAGGTGCGCCAATTCGAGCGCCGCTCCCTGGCCGGGACCCTCGAAAATGATCGTGTCGTAGCCGGCGTCACGGAAGTACAGCGCCGCCGGCATCCATTCCTCGATGTAGCTGTCAAACCCGCCGAATACGACCAACGCGCCCCTGGGCCGCGCCGGGATGAGGCGATAGGCAGGGAGCCAGCCGGTCCCAAAAGGAATTATGCTGTAGGCAGAGGGCGCAATTTTTAGTTGATCGCGGACCAGATCGACGAAGCGCTGGCGTGTGGGCAGCTTGCGCGGGTCGTCGGTAGGCAGAAAGAACTCGGCTAGGCGCAAATAGTAAGCGCCCTTCAGCGTCTCGTGCCGGGCGAGCGCCTTTTCTCCCAAGTCGAGGATGATTTTCGTGAACGTCGGATAATCGTTCACGCTGGCCACCGCGTCGCGCATCTCGGTCAGCATGCTGTCGTCGCCGGCCCAGCCATAGAAGCGGTTCAGCTGAAAGTTTATGCTGATGTTCGGGTGCAGATCGTGGTAACCGACCGGAAAGGAGTGGCCGGAATTTCCAGAGGTCACAGTCCTGTCCATTTCAGGCACTTCCTTTTTGAAACTGCGCTTCATTCGGGTTGCCGCGCCAGCGGGATTGGCGGTAAGCAAGTCCTGCGACGCGAAAGCGGCCCCGCTGCTACTTGAAGACGTCGTCTAGCCAGTCGAACATGATCTGGTGCCCAAGGCTTGGGTTATTGACTGCGCAATGAGCCTCGCCGCCCTCCTTAGTCGCGATGATGTGCTGCGCTTTGGGACAGGTCAGCTTGTCGTAGAATTTCTGACCATCGACCGCCAATTGTCCTTCGCCTTCACCTCCAATATTAAAATACGAACAGGTGATCTTGTCTTCCAAACCCCACAAGTCATAGTTGCCCAGCACGTCCATGTACTCGGCCATCGTTCCGCCTCCCACGCCAAAGCGGTAACGAATGTCTCCCCTAGCGGAGAGAAACCTGTTGTTCACACTCGACAGATCAATCTTGCTCTCAAGGTCCCTGGGATAAGACTTGTCTCCAGGCAACCCGACCATTTCCAGCATCGTCGTTTGCATGCTGGGAGTGCTCGTGCTTGCGATGCAGGCCTTGATCCGCTTCTCGAAAGCGGCGGCCCGTGGGGCAAAGTTTCCGCCCATACTCCAGCCGACCAGGGCAAGGCATTTCGGATCAACATCCGCGCGACCGAGCACCCAGTCACAAACGTATTTCAGTGGAACTTCGGTGTCCGGCCGATAGAATAGTTCGGCATCCGGATTCGAATACATTGCGCCGCGCTGGCCCGGAATCTCGAACAGCAAGGCGTTGTAGCCTCGACGAAGCGCGGCCGTTCCGCCGCCGAAGAAATACAGTTCCTCCGCCACGGTGTCGCCGCCGCCCAGACTCATCAACGTCGGCCTTGGCTCGTCGCTCGCTTCAGCCTTCAGAAAGTAGCCATTAAGCAACGCCCCGTTTTCATACGGAATACTGACCGCTTCGAACGGCAAATGCATGAGTTTACCTGCCTGCCGAAAACACTCCCGTTGACGCTCCCAACTCAACCGGCACTTGGGATCGATTTGCATTTGGAAAAACCCCACCTCGCGCCAATATGACGACGCCCGCAGGAACGCTTCCCGCGCACTGACCAAATGGCCACCGGCAAGCGACTTTCGGGCGATCGCCTCTACGCGCTCCGCGGTGACACGCCACGCCTCGGAATAACTCTCTTCTTTTTCGTCCTCGATCCGCGAAGCGGTCTCGTAGCATTCGCCGAGCGCAGCCCCATCATATGATGTGCTCCCCATCGTTCTCGCGAACTGGTAATCGAAATTGCCCTTGAAGCGACCTGGCATCCCGGCCCTGGCGCCAAATGTCACCTTAGTGCCCTTGTCGGTATCGGCGGTTTGTTTGAGAGCGACGTTCATTTCAGTCTCCGTCTTTGTTGGATCGGTGTTGGATCGGTCGTAATTGATTTGCGACCTGAACGAGAACTTCAGCGCCGTTATTTGAAGACCTCGTCCAACCAATCGAACTCGATCTGGTGTTTGAGGCTCGGGTTGTTGAGGTTGCAGTGAATCTCGCCGCCATCCACGAAGTGGACCAAGCGTTCCGTCTTTGGGCAGGTCAGCTTTGCGTAGAATTGGTGGCCTGCACTCGCCACCAATGGCCCTTCGCCCTCGGAGGATATGTACAGCAGGGGGCACGTAATCTTGTCCTCAAGCCCGGCCAGGCTGTAACGGTCCAGGTCATCAAATAGGTCGGCGAGCGACTTTCCGGCAAACCCGCATCGGTCCTTGAAGTCCGTCACAAAGAGCTTGTTGAGCGGCTCGGAGAGGTCAAGCTTGCTCTCAAGGTCTTTGCCATAAGGCTCATTCGGATCGAGCTTCACCATCGCCATGAGCATGGGCTTCATGTACGGCGCCAGGGAATTGGCGATTACAGCTTTGATGCGCTTCTCGTATGCAGCAGCGCGCGGCGCGAAGTATCCGCCAAAGCTGTGCCCCGACAGCGCCAGTTTCTGAGGGTCGACGTCTTTCCGGGACAGAACGTAGTCGACCGCGTATCGGGTTGGGACTTCCCAGTCCGGACGATAGGTCAAAGTTGAATCCAACGCGTAAGCGCCAACTTGACCGGGACCTTCCCACAAGAATGCGTTATAGCCACGGCGGACCGCCGCGGCGCCGCCACCCCAGTAATACAACTCCTCGCAAGTGGTATCGCCGCCCCCGATGATCATCACGGTCGGACGCGGTTCGCCGGCGGCGGAAGCGCGCATGAAATACCCCGGCAACGTCTTCCCGTTTTCGTAGGGAATGCTGACAGGCTCGATCTGCGGGTCGACAAGCGCCGCAGCTTGCACGAAGCATGACCGGTGGCGCTGGTACATTTCGAGCTGTCTCGGGTCTTTGCTTTCGAGGTAGAATTGACCCGTTTTCCAGTAGGTAGAAGCTCGCAGGAACGCCTCGCGCGCGCTGACTATATGACCGCCCCTTAGGCAGTCGCGGGCAATCCGCTCGACCCTCTCCGCGGTGCTACGCCATGCGACTGTCCACCCCTCTAAATCCCCCTCCGTGATCTGCCGCGCTGTCGCGTAGATCTCACCGACAGCCCCGCCATCGCCATAGGCGCCGGTGCACATGGCTCTGACGACTTGGTAGTCGAAATTCGACTTGAAGACTCTGGGCATTCCCGGCGAGTTGCTGAAAATTGCTCCCGTTGTCGCCGTCGTTTTTGCCGCGGCTGGAGCAGTGGCCGCTTGTTTTTGATTTATGTTCATTTCATCCGTCCCTGTCGGAGCTAATGGATATATCGGATGAGCTTAAGTAGCGCTAACAACGTGGGTCTGTGCAAAATTGATCACCTTCCGGTGCCGTCGCGATAATGGCGCACGATGTCACGCAATTGGCGAACAAGGTCACGCCGGCAGCGATCTCGGTGGGTGCGCGGCGATCAACGCATCGCGCTCGGTGGCACCCCGAACCAGCGGATTGCAGCTCGCGTAAAGGCGCTGCGGTCGGAATAGCCGAGCTTGTAAGCAATCTCGGCGAGGTCCCGCCCACCGTCGGCCAATAATGCCTTAGCGCGAGCGCGCCGGACCTCGTCGAGCACGGCCTCAAAGCTTCTGCCGGCGATGGCCAGGCGACGCTGGAGTGTGCGCGTCGACAGGCCAAGCGCGCCCGCGATCCCAGCCAGCGTCGGCGGCCCTCCGGCTAGGCGGCCACGAATCTCGGTGGCGACCAGTCCGACAATGTCGTCGATTGCCGGTGCGTCGCTGAGTGCCCTGTCGGCGTACGCGTCGATATATGCGAGCGCGGAAGATGCGATGGGCCGCGCGACGGCAAGAACGGCCGCCCGTTCAAAGACAAGGCGCCAGTCTGCAGTTCCAAACTTCACGTCGGTCCCGAATATATCGGCGATGACGCCTCCCGTATCACCTGGCGCAACACATGCGAGTTCCGCTGACACCGGACGCAGGCGCACAGCGAATGCGCGCTCTGGCAGTAGCGCCAGGTTCGCGTTGGCCCAGAGCATCGCTGCAGCCGCGGCTCCGCTCGAAGGGTTCGCGCCGCTGCCTAAGAGCCGATACGTCACTGTAAAAGAACGATCTTTCACGTCGACCCCGATCCTCACGCCTTCAACCGCAAGGCGGACGTAGCGCGCGACACGCTCGAAAGCGTCGGTGAGCGACACCGCGTGGACCGCCGCCTCGGCCACCACTCCCCATGCGCTCGGACCGGCGAAAGGCGCGAGCTCTGCACCGACGCGATGACCGCCGGCAATGTCGGCAAGCGCACCCCATAGCCAAAGAAGCGCCGTTTCTGCGACGCGGCCTGATGTTTGAACTTCGACGCTTCGGGCCGAGACGCCGGCCCGCAGGGCCTCCACACGCGCGGAATCGACAAGCCCCGCTGCGGTGGCCGCCGCGAGAATGCCGTCGATGAGTTGCGAGGTCGCCGTCGCATGCCGACCCCGGCTGACCTGAGAGGCGCGCTTCATGAATGCCGTTACCTTCAGGGCGATTTCAGTAATCCGGTTTGCGACGACGAGCTTTTAACTTTTAATATAATATTGGTTCGACAGCAATTTGGGGATGATGCCCCCGCCTAGCTCGGCCGCCGCGGCCATTTCCGCAAAAAGAAAAATCGGCGGCGGCCCGACCGGCGGCTCGGGTCGGATTCGCCGCGCCGCTCGGCTCCGCCTCGACGAACCCGCTGCCCCGGCCGCTCGTCGCCATCGAGCGCGCATCGGGATCCGTCAGTGAGATCTGCTTATCCCTACTCGCCATCATCTGAGCATTCAATGCGTTGAGACGCTCTATCTCCTCGCGCAGCGTCGCGATCTTCTCCTTGAGCCGCGTGGTCTTGGCCTCCGGAACCGTCGGACCCTGACGATCAGCGGTGTCGAGCTCGAGAGATAGCGGGCGATGCTCTCATCAATCTGTTCCAGACGCCGCTTCATCTTGCCCTTGGTGAAGTTCCGCTCCCGCGCGTTGACCGCCTTAAACTTGCTGCCGTCGATGGCCACGCTCGCCTCGCCCGGCAGATCGAGGCGCCGGCACAGCAGAACGAGGCGCGGCAGACTTTGCTGGCCCAGGTCGTGTCGCGCGCCGGGGATCGCGTCCGTTCAGGTTGACCCGCGATGCTGAGCAGATCGCAAGACGGTCGTTCCAAACCGGTCCAACAAGACGCCGAAGGGGAGCTGCGCCAGCGAGAACGTCAGGAAGTACATCGAGGTCAAAAGCCCGAGCTGCTCGGCGTCGATGTGCAGCTCGTGCGTCAGTTGCTCCGAAATGAGCGCATTGATGCTGCGATACAGATAAGAGAGATAGTAGCCGGCCGCAAAGGGCGCGAACACCAGCAGAATACGCTGGGAGGTCCGCATCGGCGTGGCTTCACTCGGGTTCACGGATGCTCCTTGGCCGCGAGGCGCACCCTGCCTGTGATGGAGCCTGCCGAAGCGCCCGCCTCGCCGGCCGGCGACCGGCGGAAGAGGCGAGCGAGCAGGCGACGGATCCGCACCTTGACGTACCGAGTGCGGGCATGCTGCGCGCGCTCCCAGACGGTGCTGAGCCCATCGATCAAGATCGGATTTTCTTGCTGCTGATCCATCATGGTCCCCTCGACGATGCAATCCGTCAGCGATCCGTGAACGGGCAGCGTGCCTGACACTGACGGCGCCAACGTCGAACCATGTGACACGTTGAACGCGTGGTCGGGAGGCGGCCGGCCGGCACGCCCGTTGCCGGCCACCAAACGAATTGAAAGGGTCCGATTGCCCCGCGGCGGAGGGCGTGAAAGCAACTTATTTGCGCTCGACAGAAATGGCTTGGCAGTCGGACGAACCGACATTTTCGGTGGTATCCGACGGCGCAATCGGTGCCGCCATGGCAGTACCGGCCTGGTTGGCGATGTCCCTCGTCGTCTTGCCCTCCGGCGCGTACACGCGAATTGCGCAGTCGTTGAGAGAATGGATACCCGAGGGAACCCGGTGCGAATGCGGCTTGTCGTGCGCGCCTTTTTTCACGTGGCTGCGATCACGCGAAAGTTCTGGTCCTCGAAAATGACCTTATCGACGTCCGGAGTCGCCCTGGTACGTCAGGGGCGGCCAATTTACAGCACTTGTGTTGACAGTGATTCGGGACATGATAGAATGCGCGCGATTCAACTGGAGCCACCGATGGGTGCGAGCGTCACGTCGCTGCGCCGCGGCAGCGGCGTCATCATGCGCGCTTGGCGTGGAAAGCGTGCGAGCCGGCGCGACGTGTTGCGCTCCTTGCCGCGCCGCCGTCGCGGACATGCGCGATCGGCCGCCTGTTGTTCTCCTGTATTTTCAGGCCGTGCTACCGTTTCGCACCGCGCGGCTTGCGGTTGCGCGCTGCCGCCGAGGGCTCGGGCCTATCCGCGCGTCCCGCCGGAGCCGACTAAATTTGGCGGCTACGAAGGCGAGACGCTATCGGGGCGAAGACGCGGCGTCCGGATCATGAACCAAGAAATGATGCCTAGCTCCGGTGGCAGCTCATCCTGAAACATCCAAGAATTGCCGAATCCCGAAACGAACCCACGGAGGACCGGAAGACGATGTGAAACAGAGGCGCCCAGCTCCGGTGGCAGCGCATCCTGAAACATCCAGGAATTGCCGAATCCCGAAACGAACCCACGGGGAACTGAATGACGATGTGAAACGGAGGCGCCCAACTGCGGTGGCGACTCATCATGAACCAGCTCAACGGCTCAGGATGCGGTTTTGTCGGAGCTCGCTCTCGGGCGATCCAGCCACTCGCCGTAAGAGAGGCGCGTCAGCGAAAAAACCTCGCCAAGGCGGGCGTAATAGTTGCCATAGAGGCGCGCGACCGGCCGGTAGGTGCCGATGTTCACGCGCAGCGTCGCGGGGTCGATGATTCCGGCACGCGCGTGCACATAAACCACCTGGCCGATGCTGAGCCGGCGCGTCGCGCTCACTTCGAGGGTCAGATGATGGCGGCACTCGAGCGCGATCGGCGCCTCGGCGATACGCGGCACTGGGCCGGTCGCTCCGGGCCGCAGGGACAGGCCCGCGGCATCGACCTCGCTGACGTCGCGCGGGAAGTCGACCGCGCAGACGTTCATCCGCTCGGCCAGCGCCTCGTCGACCAGATTGACCACGAACGAGCCGATCTTAAGGAGATTGGTCGGCGTGTCCTTGGGCGTGCCGTCCGGCTTGGACTGCAGCCCGAGCACGACCAGCGGCGGCTCTTCGCTGAACACGTTGAAGAATGAGAACGGCGCCGCATTGACGATGCCGCCCGGACCGAGCGTGGTCACGAGGGCGATCGGCCGCGGCACGACGAGCCCGGTCAGGAGCTTGTAGCGCTGCGGCCCCGGCAGGGTCGCGAAGTCGAAAGTGAGGTCTGCGGTCATGCGGCTATGTCTCGGGTGGCAGGATGACGCCGGTCTGGCTGGTGATCCGGCCGTAATGCTCGATGCGCCGGTGGCGCTTGAAGTCGAAGATGGTTTCCTTGCCGAAAATCGTCGCGTCGAGATCGCAATCGGCGACGATCAGCTCGTCGCCCTCGCCCGTCGCCTGCGCGACGATCTCGCCTTCCGGATTGACGATGAGGCTGCCGGCGATCATCGGAAAACCGTCCTCCGCGCCCCCCTTGGCGACGGCGACCACCCAGGTCGAGTTCTGATAGGCGCCCGCCTGCAGCGTCAGGCGATTATGAAAGAGCCGTTGGGCCAGGCCCTCGGTGGCGCGCTGCGCGTTGACGGCGGGCGTGTTGTAGCCAAGCGCGATCAGCTCCACGCCTTGCAGCCCCATGACCCGATAGGTCTCCGGCCAGCGGCGGTCATTGCAGATGCACATGCCGAGGATGCCGCCCATGGTCCGCCAGACCGGAAAACCGAGGTCGCCGGGCTCGAAGTAGCGCTTCTCCAGATGCTGGAAGGCGCGTTGCGGGTCGAACTCGGAATGGCCCGGCAGGTGCACCTTGCGATAGCGGCCGACGATGGAGCCGGTCTTGTCGACGAGGACCGCGGTGTTGAAATGGTGGCCGTCCGGCGTCAACTCGGCATAGCCGAACGAAAGCCCGATGCCATGCCGCGCGGCCCGTTCGAACAGCGGACGCGTAGCGGCGTTCGGCATCTCGCGCTCGAACCAGGCGTCGATCTCGGCCTGATCGGTCATATACCAGCGGGGGAAGAATGTGGTCAGCGCAAGCTCTGGATAGACCACGAGGTCGCATGAGCGCGCCTTCGCCTGATCGAGCAGATCGATCATCCGGCGCACGGCCGCCTGCCGGCTATCCGCCTTGTGGATCGGCCCCATCTGGGCGGCGCCGACGCGCAGCACTCGGCTCACGTTTTTCCCCCATTTCCCCTTAAGCGGCGATCCGCCGTTCGAGCCGGCTAACCAGACGCACGACCGGCCACAGCAGCACGAGGTAGATCGCGGCGGCCAGAACGATCGGCGAAGAGTTGAAGGTAACCGATCGCGCCATGTCGGCGGAATATAGGAGTTCCGGCAGCGCGACAACGCTGGCGATCGACGTGAGCTTCACCACTTCCACCGTGTTGGACACGAGATCAGGCAGCACGTTACGCACCGCCTGGGGCAGCACGACATAGGCGAGCGTCTGATGCCGCTTGAGGCCGGTGGAGCGCGCGGCATCCCATTGGCCCGCGCCGATGCTCTCGATGCCGGCGCGGTAGATTTCGCCGTAATAGCTCGACGCGTTGAGGAAGAAAGCGACCGCGACGGCAGCCAGCGGCGACAGCCGCAGACCGGCGAACGGCAGGCCGGAATAAACGAAAATCAGCAGCACCAGCGGCGGCACGGCGCGAAAGAAATCTATTCCCGCCAACGTGGCGAACCGCAGCGGACGCAGCCGCGACAGCGACAGGAGGGCGAACGCGAGCCCCCCGGCAAGCCCGAGCGGGACGACCACCAGGCACAGGATGATCGTCTGCCGCAGCCCCGCGAGCACCAGCGGCAGCGACCGCTCCATGATGGCGAGGTCGAAGAACTGGTGGACGAGCGCCTCCATCAGGCCCTCCGCCAGGCAAAGCGCGTCTCGAGATAGCGGCCGAGCACGACGACCGGAACGAACAGGATCACGTAGGCGAGCGCCCCCATCATCAGCGGGGTGGCATTGCCGGAGAAGGACTGCCCGGTCGTCGCCTGGTTGAGGATTTCGCCGACGCCGATCACGGTGCCGAGCGCCGTGTTCTTGGTGATCGCGACGGTGCGGTTGGTGAGCGGCGGAATCGTCAGGCGCACCGCCTGCGGCAACACCACGTAGGTCAGCGTGCCGAGAAAGCCGAGCCCGGTCGAGCGCGCCGCCTCCCATTGACCCTTCGGTACCGACAATATCCCGGCCCAGAAAATCTCCTCCGCGAAGGCGGCGAGCACGAGCGCGAGCACGATCCACAGCACCGCGAACGACGGCAGGCTGATCCCGACATTCGGCAGGCCAAAATAGACGAGCAGAACGAGAACCAGCGGCGGCAACGCGCGGAGCACGTCGACGAAGACGACGATCAGCACGTTGACCGGCAGCACGCGGAACGCGCGCACGACCGCCAGGGCGAGGCCGAGCGCGATGCCGGTGATTACGACCGCTAAGGCGATCTCGATCGTCACCACGACGCCGGCCATGATCGAGGGAAAATACAGCTTGATCAGTTGCCACTTGAAGAACGCGTCGAGAAAGCGCGACCAGGCATCCATGACCGTCTCAGCGCGCAATCTCGGCAATGAACGCGCGGGTGCGGACCTCGCGCGGCGTGGATAAGATCAGCTCGGGCGGCCCCTCCTCCACGATCGCGCCATGGTCCATGAAAATGATCCGGTCGGCGGCGTCGCGCGCGAAGCGCATCTCGTGACTCACGATCAGCATGGTCATGCCGCCGCGCTTGAGCTCGCGCACGACGTTAAGCACGCTGCCGACGAGCTCCGGATCGAGCGCGGAGGTCGGCTCGTCGAACAGCATCATGCTCGGCTCGAGCGCGAGCGCGCGGGCGATCGCGACCCGCTGCTGCTGGCCGCCGGAGAGCTCAGCCGGATAGGAGCGCGCCTTGCCGCCCAATCCCACGCGCTCAAGCGCGGCGATGCCGATCGCGTCGGCCTCGGCGCGCGGCTTGCGCAACACCGTGCGCAGCGCCAGCGTGACGTTGCCGAGCGCCGTCATATGCGGATAGAGGTTGAACGACTGGAACACCATGCCGATCCTCCGCCGCATGGCGTTGATGTCGGTCGACGGCGCCATGATGTCGACGCCCTCGATGCGGATCGAGCCGCCGGTCGGCTCCTCGAGGCGGTTGCAGCAGCGCAACAAGGTGCTCTTGCCCGATCCCGACGGCCCGATGATGAACACCAGCTCCTGCGGCAGAACTACGAGATCGATGCCGCGCAGCACCTCGACGCCGTTGAAACTCTTGCGCAGACCCCGCGCCTCGAGAATAGGCGGCCGATCGTTCGCCATCGCCGCCCGTGCGTTCAGCCGCAGGCCGGCGTGTGCGCAGTCGGATCGTAGCCCGGCATGTCGGGAACGCCGTAGCCCGGAAAAACCGTCACCGCGGCGGAGCCGGCAAGCGGCTTTGTGCCGAACCACTTCTCGTGCATCGTCGCCATCGTGCCGTCGAGCTTCATGCATTCGATCGCATTCTCGATGGTCTTGCGCAACTCCCCCGAGTCCTTGCGCAACGGCGCGGCCCAAACCAAGCCGGTCGAGTAGAGGTACGACAATTCGAGCTGCGGATTGTTCTTTGCCGCCCAGGCAATCACGGTATTGCCGGCCACATTGGCGTCGGCGCGGCCGACCAGCAGCGCCTGCACGGCGTCGGTCTGGGTGCCGAAGGATTCCACCTTCCAGCCGATCTTGGCCTCGAGCCCGCGCGCCCACGCATCGTAGGCCGACCCCTTGTTCACGGAGACGACCTTGCCCTTGAGATCCTCGAGCTGACCGACCTTCGGCGCACCCTTCTTGATCAGGAATTGGAAATCGGTGTTGAGATAACCTTCGGTGAACAGCATATTCTCAGCGCGCTCTTTCGTTACCGTGGTCGGCGCGGCCAGAAAGTCGTAGGTGCCGGCCTGCAGCGCCGGGATAAGCCCGGAATACTGCGCGGCGTCGATGACGATCTTGCGCTTGAGGCGCTTGGCGATCTCGTTGGCAAGATCGATGTTGAATCCCTCGTACCCGCCCGACAAACTGGGCGACGCGTGGGGTGCGAATGTGCCGTCGACGGCGGTGCGCAACGGAGGAAGCTCTTGACCGAAGAGCGGCGACGTGACGAAGAGCAGCGCAACGCCCGCCAACGAGAGTGCATGTCGTGCCATGGAATCCCCTGCAACGCGCGTGATCAACGCCTGCGTGCACTATAGCAACCGACAGAAGCCCGACAAGGCGATTACGGAGGCAAGACAGTGAAGCGAATGCTGGATATTGATGCAAGCGGCGTGTACGTCATCGCGGTGACGCCGTTCACGGCGAACGGCGCGATCGACGGCAAGAGCGTCGACCGCATGGTCGATTTCTATCTCGGCTGCGGCGTCACCGGAATCACCGTGCTCGGCATCATGGGCGAGGCGCCGAAGCTGACCCACGCGGAGGCGGTTGCGGTCGCGCGGCAAGTCGTGGGGCGCGCCAATGTGCCGGTCGTGGTCGGCGTGTCGGCGCCGGGATTTGCCGCGATGGCGGAGCTGAGCAAGGCGGTGATGGACTTCGGTGCGGCGGGCGTGATGATCGCGCCGCCGTCGACGCTCAAGACCGACGATCAGATCGTGGACTATTACGGCAACGCCACGGAGGCGATCGGCCGCGACGTTCCATTCGTCATTCAGGACTATCCGCTGGCGAACGGCGTCGTGTTCGCGCCGAGCGTCGTGCGACGGATCGTCGCCAGCAATCCCTCCTGCGTGATGCTCAAGCATGAAGATTGGCCGGGCCTCGACAAGATCACGGCTTTGCGCAAGTTCACCGCCGACGGCGATATGCGGCGCATCAGCATCTTGTGCGGCAACGGCGGCCTGTTTCTGCCGCAAGAGGTCGAGCGCGGCGCCGACGGCGCGATGACCGGATATGCCTTTCCGGAAATGCTGGTTGCGTTGGTACGGTCGATCAAGGCCGGCGAGCGCGCCGCCGCGCATGATCTCTTCGATCGGCATCTGCCGCTGCTGCGCTATGAGCACCAGCCGGGCGTCGGCCTCGCGGTGCGCAAATACGTCCTGAAACGGCGCGGCGTCATCGCTTCCGATGGGCAACGCAAACCGGCCGGGCGCCTGTCGCCGGAATCGATCGCCGAGATCGAATGGATGCTCGACCGTTTAGCGAAGAAGGGCGTCTCGCTCGCGGGCTTTTCACAGAATGGCCGTGCGGCGAGCGAGAGGTGAACGGGGCTTCAAGTCGTGTCGGTGCGGGCTTTAAATTAGCTAAAGCTCAACCACTATAGTTGGCTTTGAGATAATCGGCGATCACGCCGGCATCAGTGTCGTCGATCGGCGCGCCGAACACCTTGATCATTTTCGTGACCTCCGCATCCCAGGCCGCCGGACTGAGAAAAGGCGAGTTCATCTCGATGTAGTCGAGGCTGTGGCAGGCGGCACAATGGCCCTCGACCTTGTCGACGCCCGGCGCCGCCTTGAGGTCGATCGCCTTCTCCTCGGCGGCAGCGGACACAACCCCGATCAGAGCAGCAAGCAGGGCAGCGGCGATGGTGCGCATGATCTTGTCCTCACACCGCTTCCAGCGTCACGGTATGCATGAGGTTGTGATGGTAACCGGCCGGGTTGGGGATCAGGGTCGTCGTCTGGCTCTGGCCGATCGTATTGGTGGCGCGCGCGGTGATCACGTTCGTGCCGCGCCTCGTTCTGAGCACGAAACGCCACGGCCGGAATGCAAAATGGCCGAGGTCCTCGCCGAGTTGTGCCGGCGCCCAGGTGCGGCCGCCGTCGGTCGAGACCTCGACGGTGCGAATGCCGTACCCGCCGTCCCAGGCAATCCCCGCAACCGCAACCGCGCCTCGCCGCACGGCGTCGCCATCCTGGTGACTGGTGATCAGCGAGTTCACCATCATCTCCGTGATCGGCGTGTTGGTAGCAGTCTCCTGCGAGATGAAGCGCGTCACCACCGGGAACTTGCCGACCGGGATGCGATAGGCCGATTTCATCCAGAAGCCGTCGAACGGCCTGGTCGTGGCCGTGATCGAGGTCAGGTGCTTGACCCAATAGGTCCCGGTCCAGCCCGGCACGACGATGCGCGCGGGGAAGCCGTTCCAGTGCGGCAGCGGCGAGCCGTTCATCTCGTAGGCGATGAGAGTCGTCTCTTCGATGGCCTTCCATATTGGCAGGCTTTTGATGAAGTGGGGCGTTTTATCGAGGACTGGGCCGTCCGTCCCCTTGAAGACGATTTCGAGCGCCTCCTTCTTGAGGCCGACCTTGTCCAGCACGTCCTTGAGGCGCGCGCCCTTCCAGCGCGCGCAGCCCATCGCGCCATAGCCCCATTCGACGCCGGCGACGTGCGGCTGAAACAGGCCCCGCCGATTGCCCGAGCACTGATTGACCGCCACGACTTCGCTCGCCGGCATTTGCTTGAGATCGTCGAAGGTGAGCTCGATTTGGCCGTTGGCCCCATCGCCGCCGACGCCGAGACGCCAGTCCGCGGGGTCGATCTCGGGAATATTCGAGAGATGATAGCGCACGAAGAAGGCGTCGTTCGGCGTAATCGGCGTGCTGAAATATTCGATCGGCGTCTCGTAGTTCGGCGCACGATCGGTCAGCTTGATGAGTGGCTTCTTGCCCGGCAGGCTGCCTAGCACCGCCTCTCCGCGCGTGCCCAGCGGCAGTGCCTCCGGCAATTCGGCGATGGCCGGCCCGGCTTCGAGCGGGCGCGGAAAAGCAAGGCTGCCGCCGACCAGGGCAGCCCCGCTGCCGGCCGCCGCGAGCAGGCGACGACGTGTAATCATGAATTCCTCCCCTTAGTAATGCTCAAATGCGTCCACCTGCGCGCTCACGGTCTAGCGGGTGGATTGCCTGCTGCCCTGCGGTTCCAGAAATTGCATGAACTGGACGAAGAGCGCTTCCCGCTCGCCGGTTGACAGGGTCCTCTGGCCAGACGACGTGGTGTAGTTCTCGATGAATCGTTCGAATGCCAACTTCAGCTCGGCCGGAGTTCGGCTGGAGGGATTGCCTTGATTGGGCAACATGGCCATGACCACGCTACGCCGCGCCGCCAGCCACTCGGCTGCAGGCTTGAACCGCACCCAGCCAGGGATTTCCGCGGAAAGATTAACTTCGCTCCACTTGGGATGCCTCGCGCTGCTGTGAAACTGCTCGATTTTCCCAAAGAACTCGCGCACAAATTTGGCAACCCTCTTGTAGCGCGTGGAATCTTCCGGCGTGGCATAGGCGACAAGCAGCGCCCGATTCGCAATGGTCGGCACCGATGCTCCTTCGGCGATCAAATTCGGATAATGTTCATGGGTGATTTCTGCGGGCAGGTAATCGGAGAGTACCAGGTCCAGATCGTGATTAGGCAAGCTCTCACGATCGAGCCCCAGCAAATGAACGCCATCCTCTTTCTTCAGCTTAGCTAGCGCCGCCTGTGGCGCGCCCGAAAGGACGATCATTGCGGCGAGTTCACCGCTGCGTAGTTTTTGGATTGCCTCGTCGTTGTCATAATTAACCCGCCGGACATCAATCTTCAGCGCATTAAAGATAATGTCGGCAGTAACCTCTGTTTGACTCTCCTTGAGATTGAAGCTCACCGGCTTCCCGCGCAAATCGTCGTAGGTCTTGATTTCATTTCTTGCAAGAACATGGAATTCGGAGTTGTAAAGCTTCGTGATGTAGTTAACCCGCTGCTCGACGTTCGAATAAAGCTGAGGATCTCGTTTCTTCAGAAGCCTTAGATTGTCCTCATCGACGACCGCCATATCGATGCCCTTCATGAACAGCAGATCGTTCACGTTTTGCAAGCCACCGACCCCCAGGACCGGCAACACACGCAGGCCATCCGGTCGCAAGTCGTTTACGACATTGCGTATATCTTCAGCAAATCGGGCGCAGGTGCAGGACAGTCCTGACGTGACAATGGTAACGGCAATATCGTTGGTCTGGCGCTTCTGCTCTTCGTAACTGGCCCACGCCTTTTGGCTCTGAGCCAACGCAAGCTGCGGAGGCACAGTGAAGAGCGCGCACAGCAGCACCAACGTATTCCTGGCGGCGGAGCTGGAGATACTCATGACTTTCCCTCACGATTAGGAGTGGATGACGCTTTCAACGAGTGATGTGGACAGAAATCAGCTTGATCCATTTTCCGACATGGATAGAACCGGCATGAAACCTCATCGCATGGCATCATGCCGAATAATCAGTCGCGTCTGCTCGCCAGTACCTCCAGCCGTCGCGGCGCATCTGCCGATCCGAACTGCTGGGCCTTCTCGTACCATGCTCGCGCCATCGCGATATTCGAGGCGAAACCATGCACTTCGAGCCTCTCGAGCACGGCCGGATCATAGGTTCCAGCAAGCGCCAGCGCCGCGCGCGCGTCGCCGGCCTCGGCCGCGCGCTGCAGCACCAATCGGGCCGCAGCGAGATCGCCGCTCGCGATTAATTGGTCCCCACGCCTGAGCAGGGTGGCAATCTCCCCGGGTTCGACTTGGCGGACCGTTTTGGCTTTTGGTAAGGCCTCCGGCACCGTCGCCTCCGCCCATTCGAAGCGCAACGACCGGCGATCCGCGAGAATGTCGTCGGCAAGGCGCAATTCAATGGTGAGGTCCATGGCGCCGACGAAGTCCCGCGGCGGCTGGATCACCGCGTCGTTGAGCTCCGCGGCGGACAGTCGCCACCTGTTGTCGCCCGCTGGTTGGCCCGCCGACAATGTTGCTCCCTCGGCGAAGCCGCCGATAACCAACAGCGCGCCGTCGCCAGGGCCGGCAACTGACACGCCGAGCGGAAAGGCCTCGCCTGCCCGCCGCGGCCCTGCCTGATTGGCGACCAAGTTCGGCGCCGGCAGGCTGGAGGGCTGGGCGGTTCCCGACGTTTGCCCTTGGAATCGCGACAGGAACGCGCTCGCCTCGTCAACGCTCTTGTCCGCCCCGCTCGTCCACGGCTTCCCCGCGACGACGAATGCAGTCACTGCCGTGACTGCGATTCCCAGCGCCAGACCCGTTAACCCGCTCACCACCGAGCGATGTCCCGACAGCTTCGGGAACATCTTCCGCTCGACCGAACGCGGTAACGGTCCGATCGCGGCACCCTGGTCCGGAACGGCTGCAGGCGCGGCAGATCGGGCAAGACCGCTCGATTTCAACGTCGTCGAGAGCCGCTGAAGCAATGCCGAGCCTAGCTGCGACATCACGGACCCGGTGCGTTGCATAGGGCGAAGGCTCGTCAGGACCAACTGACCCAACGGACTGTTCATATAGTCGCCTCCCGATTGTTCAGGTAGATCGTCTCGTGAAACCGGCTCAGTCACTTGCCGGTGAGCCGAAGTCTGATTGCGCCGCCGGTTGCTTGCTGAAAAGACGATGAGCGCCGAAACATTGCGCATCTTTGAAGCGCGCAATGCCCACTGCGGCGGCCACGCCCCCGCTGCTCAGTGCCGCGCCGCCTTCCGCCGTCGCGCCGATCAGATTCCAAAAATTTGCTTAGGCTCCTTGCGAAAGGAGTCTTGGTCTGGCTTGGCAAGCTCGGCACAAACGTCGCGGCGGCCTCGACAACGCTCAACCTTCGCCTCAACCAGGCGGGCCGCCAGCAACTTACCGGCATGCGTCCCCCGCAAGACCCGGCACTTGGAGTCGCACAAACACCAGAGACAACTCCCCGCTTGCTCGACTATCGTCCTCGTCGGACTGGGTTCAGTATCGTTTGTTAGGAACTGACGTGATTGTCCGTTTCAATGTGACATCAATAAGGCCCATGGGCATTCGGCAAGCGTAGAGACCGCGTTTTGACGTTACTCCGCTGAAAAACATTCGCAATTCGACGATGACTTCGATGTGAGGCAGGCAATCTCAGTTTGCAGCGCGCCTTCACGGTCTACCGATGACGACCGAGTGATTTCATCTGCTGCCCGTTGGATTCCAACAGCTTGCCTCACCATTTCTGCTTCACTGCCGGTCGGCTCTCGGGTTGTAGGAGATTTGTCCAGCCGATCACGGCAATTTCGCCATATTCGTCACCGTATAGGTCGGCGGATCGTGTTGCGGCGCCGATGCTCTCGAGGCCCCCCGCCTCCGGCGCGTGATGGGGAGGACACTATGATCGCACAGCGAAGCGTCCTCGAAGCCGCGAACACAGGCACAGCGCTGGCCCCGGCCACGCGGGCCACCCCCGTTCTCCGCGCCTTGCCGGGCAAGAAGCCCCTCATCGAACTTAGCTACCGACCTCTGAACTATGAGACCCCGATCGAGTATTTTCAGAACGCGATAACGCCGAGTGATGTCTTCTTCGTGCGCTATCATCTCCCACGCATCCCTAAAATTGACGTTGAGAGGTGGTCGATTACCGTCGACGGCGAAGGAGCTAGCAGGCAGGCCCAGCTCACCCTCGATGACCTGAGAAATATGCCAAGCTTCGAAGTGACGGCGGTAAATCAGTGCGCCGGGAATCGGCGCAGCCTGTTCCAACCGCGCGTCGCCGGCGTCGAATGGGGCTACGGCGCGATGGGCTGCGCGCGCTGGAGGGGCGCGCGCCTCAAGGACGTGCTGGACAAGGTCGGCCTCAAAAAGGATGCGCTCGAAATCGTCTTCAACGGGGCGGACGGCCCGGTCCTCGACAAAACGCCCCACTTCATCAAAAGCCTGCCAATATGGAAGGCCATCGAAGAGACGACGCTGGTCGCCTACGAGATGAACGGCTCACCACTGCCGCACTGGCACGGCTTCCCGGCGCGCGTCGTCGTGCCTGGCTGGACCGGGACCTACTGGGTCAAGCATCTGACCTCGATCACGGCCGCCACCAGGCCGTTCGACGGCTTCTGGATGAAATCGGCTTATCGCATCCCGCTCGGCAAGTTCCCGATGGTGGCGCGCTTCATCTCCCAGGAGACCCCGGTCGACACCCCGATCACCGAGATGGTCGTGAACTCGCTGATCACCAGTCCGGCGGATGGAACTTGGCTGAAAGCTGGCGCATCGGTCGCCATTGATGGACTCGCCTGGGACGGCGGCTACGGCATCCGATCGGTCGCGGTGTCGACGGACGGCGGAAGAACTTGGAACGACGCGGCGCTCGGCGAGGACCTTGGCAAGCACGCCTTCCGCGCCTGGCGCTACCAATTCTCGCCGAGAACACGCGGCGCGCACGTGGTAGTGGCTCGTGCGACCAACCGAATCGGTCAGACGCAAACCACGGAGCTGATCCAAAATCCGGCCGGGTTTCACCACAACATCGTTCAATCGCTGACGTTGGTCGCGACGTGACAGGCCATGCGCTCGACGTCCTAACTTCCGCGATTGTATTCGCGGCGGCCACTGCTGTTGCCGCAGAGGAGACGGTTCACCTCAAATAGCACCGAGGCGGGACGACCGCTTCAAAGGGGCCGCGGGGGGATTCTGAAAGAGCGTTTCGGCGAATGTTCCGGCGCGCCTGATGGGGACTGCCACATGACCCACTTGGTGATGGAGCAACCGCAACCCTTCCCAGTCTGCTGCAAGTGCGGCGGCGCAACGGTGTTCGCGGCGTGCATTCCAGATATTTTTTCCAAGACCGAATATTCGTTTCACAGGTGCGCGAGCTGCGGCTCGATCACAAGCATGTGCGCCCCCAGGCCGGGAGGTCCTGCTCCTGATCCGGCCGATGATTCACCCGCGAATATCACCTACGGATAGGATATGGAGCGCCGCGTAATAAAGTATTTTTTCATAAAGGACCTCGGTTCACCGGATGCCAGCGGCGATGCGCGCGGTCACCTTAGCGAGGGCGGACAAACGCGAACCGAACGCTCGAAGGCACGGCGACATCCGGTCGCGCGTCACCGCCGATCAAGAGGAGTCCCGCCCCGCCATTGGCGACCTCAAGACCGATGAGCTGACCGTCATATTGTGCGACGGGCTGCATCGCGACGTGGAGTAATTCACCCGTCGGCTGGTCAAGGTATTGCAGTCGCAATTGCGGTCCGACCTCGGCGGGACAAAGAGCAAAACCGAGGGACAAGGCCCGCGCGTAAATATCTTTGAGCGACAGGTTCTTCTCCTCCCCGAGGCCAAGCTCGAAGACGGAAAGGACGACAAGGTCAACGTCGGTCTTCGTCTTGCTGAGGGTGAATGCAGGACGGCCGATGATTTCGCCCGCCGCAACTCCGAGGTGGCAGGGCGGCGTCCCCGGCCGCTCGGCTTCGACCGCGACCGGTAACCGCCCGGCAATTTCGATGATGCCGTACCCGACGCCGCAGCGAGCTGAGGCGAGAGCTTCGCGCAACACATTCACGCTCCGATAGGTCCCGAGCGTGATCGTTTTCCAAATCGGAACTTGACCAGCCGTCCTGCGCAGCGGGGAGTGTAATAGCGATCTGCTCCGAAGTTCGGTCTCTACCGTCGACTCCCCCGCCGAGCCAAGCTCGCTATCTGGCATCACGACGACGCCATGCGGATCTACGGTCAATACACGCTTACAAGCCGGCAGATCCGAAACATAATCCACCCTGAGCGCATTTTCACGCTGGAGAGCGGCCTTTTCCGCATCAGCGAGGTTTTTCTCAGCGACAATGATGTTTTCGCTGCCACACCGGATGGCCAAGCTCCAGCCGGCACTTATTGTCGTGAGGCTGGCGCCGCAGCCGATTTCTTTTTTGTACATCTTTTTACAGTTGGCGATCGCTCTCGCAATCGCTCGACCGCTATCCATTTCGGTTGCGACACCCCACGAACCATCCGGCGCCATGGTCAGCACGGTCCAACCGGACGCATCGCTCGTGGTATCGCTCGCGGGCAACTGCGCGACGATCGTGACCGGAGGCGAGGTGTACGCCTGCCCTGCCACGCTGTTGATCTCGCCGACAGCCGCGACGAGCGCCGCCAGGCTCAAGCCGAGGAAGACCCGCAGGCAGACGACGCCAAGATCGACGGGGATGCCTGCACCCTGAGGCTTGGAGCGCCCGAATGCGTCGGAAACGGTGGGGTCGCGTTTCGTGTTGATGCCCATCTCCCTCTCCCTCAATCTGCAAGGTCAGGTTCACAAGATAAGCTACAGAAGGAGAGGCCGTCGTCATTCAAATGAATGAGACCGCAGTGACTTCCGACAGTCAAATTTGATTAGGTAATCGCATCCGCGGACGTATCAAGACCAAAAACTGTTGGGTGGCCGATGGGCTTAGCGAGTCGCCGATCGCCACCGAACATCGCGGTGATTGAAACAGCGTCCCAGCTGCAGAGAACCAAGCGCCCTGGCACGATCCTCCGCGTCGCATTTGCTCCGGATTCCCGAGATGACTTCCGAACCGGCGTGAAAATTCGCGCCTTCCGGTCTTCCTGCACGACCGACGCGGGGTGCAGACGGCCACCGCACCTCGCGTTAGTTCGAGGCACGCATGAATACGCGCGGCCTCGATGTGAATGGAGAGCCCGGTCGACGAAAGCCGAGCCCGGGCTCTCGTGAAGATCGTCTTGCGGCTGCCTAGTTGGACATGCCCTCCACGAGGAATGAAAGCGAGTCCGTGGACTTCATTCGGGCTGCATCAATCTCTTTCTGGGCCGCCGAGTTGTGCCAGGCCTGTGCTTTCTCGACGCTATCGAACGCGATTACGACAAAGCGCTGCGGCGGAGCTCCATCGAGCCCAGTTACGCTCTGGGTGCGCACGACGTAACGACCGCCCGCGGCCGCAATTGCTGCGGGCGCGGTTTTCTCGACAACGCCGGTCTTGAAACTGTCGGCGTCGGTTATCTTCTGAATGGCAATGACAACGTAAGTTGGCGGCTTCGCCTGCGCATGAAGACGCTGGATGGCCGCACCTCCAATCGCGACACCTGCGAGAAGGGTTAGTGCCAGTGCTATTGGTCGTTTCATGGCGTTCTCCCGGATGGTTGAATATCTCTCCCTCGATCTGCGAGGTTGCGTGCAGGAGATAAAGGTGCCGAAGGGGAGGCGTCGTCATTCAAACGAATGAGGCTGCAGCGATTTCGCGGCGCGCATCCCGCCACCACGGACCTAGCGAAGGTCGTCGGATCGTGCTCCGCGCGGCTCCTGTCGATCCATTGAATGCGCCCATCACCTTGAAAAGCCTTCAGAATATTGCCATTGTGCGCACATCTTCGCAGCCGTGCCGGCCCACGGACTGAACGATGCGCATGCTAGCACACCAGCGATTGTCCGATCTGATCGGCATGATCTACGATTGTGCCGTTGAGCCGGAACGTTGGCGGGACACGTTGGCGGAGATTTGCCGCGACCTAGAATGCGTGTCCGGGATGATCCTGCTGGTCGATTTGGAGCATTCGCGGCATCGGTTCGCGCATAGTTGGGGGCTTAGTGCCGATTGGACGAAGCGCTATTTCGACTTTTCCAATGATCTGACCAGATTTTACACGCGCGCCTTTAGCCGTCAGTATTGCCTTGACGGCGAGCCGTTGATCCTGTCGCACATCGTCCCGAAAGTTGGCCCGTTCGGCGAGCGTATTTTTGCCGAATTGACCCGGCCGCAGGGCATCTCGGAGGCGATGCAGACCGTCGTTCTGCGCGAGGCGAGGCGCATCGCCATATTCGGCGCGAACCGACATGAAAGCGTCGGAGCGCTGACGGATGACGTGCTCGCGATCACGCGCCTGCTCGTGCCGCATATTAGGCGCGCGGTGACGATCCTCGACCTCCTCGATATGAGGAAGATCGAAGCGCAGACGCTCGCGGCGACGCTCGACAACTTTACGGCCGGTGTCCTTGTCGTCGGCGACCGAGGGCGGGTTCTGCACGCCAATGATGCCGCGCGCCGCATGTTGTCGGCGCGCGAGCCGATCGCCGCGGTCAACGGACTTCTGTCGGCGCGCAACGCAAGGGCCAACGACGAGCTGGCAAACGCGATCTCACTTGCCCGCACGGACGAAGCGATGATCGCTGGCAGCGGGATCGGCGTTCCGCTGCGGGATGACGGACCGTCCGTCGCGCATGTACTGCCGCTTGCGCGCGGCGATCTGCGCACCCGGTTGATGCCGCAGGCGACCGCCGCCGTCTTTGTCACTCAGGCGGAAAGCTTTGCTCCCGGTGACCTCGGCGCGCTGGCCGGAAACTTCGGCCTCACGCCGGCGGAAGCGGGAATGCTCGAGCGTCTGGCCGGCAATGAGACGCTCACCGAAGCGGCCAAGGCCCTTGGCATTTCCCTGGCGACGGCGAGGACGCATCTGGCTCACATTTTCTCCAAGACCGGCGTCTCGCGCCAAGCCGACCTCCTTTCGCTGGTCAATCGCCTGGTGCCGCCGGTCCATCGGCCGGAAGGCTGATTTGCGGGCCGAAACCTCGTGCACCCCACATGGGCGTCTCATCCTGCGGCGGCGTTTTGCACTGCCATCGTATTGTGACCCGCCGTCATATAGTTCGGCTTAACCTCGTCCGGATCAAAATCGTCGACCGCGATGACGCGTGCGGTAAGCGCTTCGATCTCGCGCAGCAGCCCCGCTTCGCTCTCCGTGATCACGCCCTTTGTCACGGCATCGCCGATCCAGTCGCTGCCGAGATGGCGGCGTACTACGCCGCGCCGGACGGCGCGCTCCAGCTTCTTCTCGGCTTCCTCAGCCCGGACCACCTTCTCAAACGTCACCTCGAGCAGGCCGGCCGGGTCACCGGCATCCTTTGAGACGTAGATGTATCGGGTCAAGCGGTCGCGCGTTTCGCCCGGCTGCAGCGTGAGTCCGACGATCTTGTGGCCGAGCCAATCCGGTGCCGGCCGATACGGCAAACCGAGCGGAAAGACGACGGCTTTCATCACCTGCCGCGCCCACGCGACCGGGAAGTTGTCGATCGTGCCGCACAGGGCAGCCTGGAGCCGATACAGTCCGTTCTGCGCGGCAAACGCAACGATCGCGCGGTCGTCGGCCGGCGCGGCGTCGTCTTCGTAACGCTTGAGGACGCAGGCGAGCAGATAAAGCTCCGACAGCGCATCGGCGAGGCGGCCGGTGAGCTTCTGCCGGGTGCGCAGCCCGGCGCCGCCCAGGAGCAGCACCGTCAGGTCGGCCACAAACGCGAAATTGCGGCTCGCGCGCCAAAGCTGGCGGTGCCACACGGCCATCTCGAACGCACCTTTGGGCACCTTGGCGAAGCGCCCGCCGGTGATGTTATGGAGGAAGGCGCCGGACGCGTTCGCAAGCGAAAACGAGATGTGGCCCAACAACGCGTCCTCGAAGGCCGCCAGGCCGCGCCGCGCATCCTGATCCTGGCAAGCCTGCATCTCGCGGCCGAGGTAGGGGTGGGAGCGCAGAGCCGCCTGGGTGAACGTGATGAGCACGCGAGTCACGATATTGGCGCCTTCCACCGCGATGGCGGCTGGGATCATCTGATACGCCGACTGCAGGTAGTTGGCCGCACCGTCGCAGACGGCTCGGCCGCCGTGCAGGTCCATGGCGTCGTTGACGGCGCGGCGCAGACGCTCGGTGGTTTGGTATTTCATCAGCGCCGAGATGACCGCCGGCTTCTCGCCGCGGCTCACCATCGCCGCGGTGACCGCACGGCCCGCCTCGTTGACATAGGCGGTCTCGATCATGCGTGCGAGCGGTTCTTCGAGACCTTCCATCTTGGCAATGGGAAACCCGAACTGCCGGCGGATGCGTCCGTAGGCAGTCGAGAGCCGCAGCATCAACTTGGCGCCCGCCGCGGCGCAGGCCGGCAGCGAGATCGCGCGGCTGCCGGACACACATTCCATCAGCATGCGCCAACCCTGCCCGGCCATGCTCCCGCCGCCGATCACCGACTCGAGCGGAATGAAGACGTCCCTGCCCCAGGTCGGGCCGTTCGGGAACGCCGCGCCAGCGGGCAGGTGGCGCCGTCCGATCTTCACGCCGGAAAGATCCGCCGGCACCAGCGCGACCGTGATGCCGACATCGTCGCCTTTGCCGAGGAGGTTGTCAGGATCGAACAGGCGAAAGGCGAGGCCTAACAATGTCGCACCGGGTGCAAGCGTGATATAGCGCTTGTCCCACGACACGCGAATGCCGATCGTTTCGGCGCCTTTGTAGTTGCCGCGTACGATCGTTCCGATGTCGCGCATGGTGGCCGCGTCGGAACCCGATGTCGGACCAGTCAACGCCAGGCACGGAATGTCCTGTCCCTTCGCGAGCCGCGGCAGATAATAATTTTTTTGTTCGTTGGTGCCGTAGGCCTCGATCAGTTCCCCGAGACCGAGCGAGTTGGGGATCATGATGATGGTGAACACGTCGGGAGAACGTGAGGCCACCTTGCCCAGAATGAGCGACAGAGCCTGGGCCGAGAAACCCAGGCCGCCGTACCTTTTCGAGATCCGGATGCCGAGGAAGCCGCGGTTCTTCACGAAGCTCCAGATTTCCTCCGGGATTTCCTTTGTGTGCCGAATTTGCCAATCGTTGATCATCCGGCACAGATCTTCGGTCGGGCCGTCGAGAAACGCCCTCTCTTCCTCCGTGATCGTGACGGGGGGGACTGCACGCAGCTTTTCCCAGTCCGGCTTGCCGCCGAAGAGCTCGCTCTCGAACCCGACGCTGCCGCCATTCAACGCCTGCCGTGCGGTGTCCGAGACCCGGGGCAGCACACGCCGGATGCGATGGAAGATCGGCGCGACAAGAACCCGGCGCCGCAACGGAGGAAAGGAAAGTGCGCCGAATACCAAGACCGGGAGCCACCCCAAGAGGCCCAGTAGCCCAAATGACGGAGCTTCGACGTGCCCCTTCAGCGAGCCGATTTGCAGAATTAACGTGACGGCCAGAAGGACGAGAGCCCAGATCCACTGCGGGGCATGACGGATTGCAAGCACCAAAATGCCCACAAGGCATAGGAAGAGGGCTACCAGTCCCGACATGGCCGCGAGCCTCCGTCAATCATCGTGCAGCCTAAGATACCGTCATGTCGATTCAAAGTGTCGCCCATGCTCGCGGCCGACGTAGGCTGTGGGTAGTTGGGACTGTCCTTTAATTCTCCGGTAAGTCGACATTGGAACAGGGTGACGGGCAGTCTGCCTCCTTGAGCGAAACATGCCGGGTCCTGGGTCGGAGCCAGTTCATGCGGGAAGGGAAGCTCATAAATCTGTTTGGCGCGGATATTGATGCTCGGACAAGCCGGCCCATGATGCCATGGCCCTCACCGCTTTGCCCCGCCTATTTCCCAGTCCGATAATCGCCCGGATTGTGCCAATGAGAACGAGCACGCTGTTACGATCGTTCGCGATCCTGTTTTGCACGCTACCTTTCGCCCTCCCGGCTAACGCCTGCGGAACCAATTGCGATGCCAATTCCGGATCGGCGCGGGCCCCCCTCTCTGCCAGCCGTCGCCCACGCCGTCCCCGACAGGCCGCGGTGGGCTCGCGAGAGCAAGCCCTCTCAGGGCTTCCATCGCATACACGCTACCAGCATCAGCGGCTTTCCGGTACCAGCGCGCGGCTTCCGCAGCATCCTTGGCGACGCCCCTACCGGTCTCGTACATGCGTCCGAGCTCGACCATGCCGCGAGTATCTCCGGCATCGGCCGCTTTGCGGTACAAGCGCACGGCCTCTGCATCATTCCACATGACCAGCCTGCCGTCGCGGTACATGTCGCCAAGGTCGATCATGGCGAGCGTATGACCAGCGTTTGCGGCGAAGTTGTACAAACGCACAGCTTCAAAATTCGCGTCCGGGCCGCCGGCCGCTTGTAAAGCGCGTGCGAGCTGAAATGTTAGGCGCGGATCATTCGGGTGAATAGCGAGAGCGGCCCGGCAGGTCGGCACGGCTCGGGCAAAGTTTATCTCGTTGATAGCAAGGCCCCTGATTCCCATCGGTCGCGTCGTGTCATTGCCGGACGCCGCAAGACTATCGCACTCGCTCACTTCGGTGGGAGCTGATGTGGCAGGCGGCAACAGCGCGAGCTTGATCCTCCGACTTTCTTCCCTTTTGTTGCGGATGAACACAACCTCGATCTCCTTGCCGGCCGGACTATCCGCTGTGAAGCGCGGCAGATCGCGCATCTCGGTAATGTCCTTGCCGTCGAACTTGATGATGACATCGCCGGGTTGAAGCCCGGCGGGCTTCGCGGGACCATCATCGATCAGGCTAGCAATCAGAGCCCCGCGCGGCGGTCTAACGCCGAGGCTTTCGGCGATCTCGTTGGTCACCTGCTGGGTCCGCACGCCGAGCCACGCCCTTCCAGGGCTGGATGCTGGCGCAGCATCGGGCGGATCGGGCAGCGCGACGGGCTTGGGGGAGCTGTCTTTGGGAAGAGCCGGTTGAACGGGCGGAACTAAGTTAGCAGTGTCCTTCTTTTTCAAGTCTTCCCGTCGCTCGCGCGCCAGTGTCGCATAGATGGTGTCACCGTAACGCGCAATGAAATCGTCGAGCACCGCAATACTGGTCGTGTCCTTCACGAAAGGCCACGTCCGCTCCGCCTCGCTTGCAGCCGGCGGCGGTGTGGCGGGCGTCGCCGGTGACGTGGCGGCAGAAGCCGTGCCGCGCAAATAGAACTCGCCGATCAACGATATCGACAGCTCGGGAAGCTGCGCATGCTTGGTGGCTTCGTACACATCGGCGCTGACACGGCGGAACAGCGTGCCGATCTCGTCCGGCGTTTCTATGTGATTCAGGAACGCCCCGGTATAGGGACTGTTGCGACCGCTTCCGTCCGCCGCCGTTTTGCCGGCCTGAGTGGCGAAGGCCACGATCATGCCCTGCGGCGTGTCGATGCGGGCGAGGCCGCGCTGCATGGAGGCCGCGCGACTGACGCCGATCGAGCGTTTCAATTCCTCCGCCAGCGGATTGTCACGGCACGAATCGAGCACGAGGATGCGTACGGTCCGCGCCTGCTGAAGATCCGCGACAACTTCATCGACCCTCGTCATCCGACGCAGGTCCGCCTCGTCGGAGAGCTTGGCATCGGTCGGTATCAAGTAGTTGATTCCGGCGAACTGCATGGCGTGGCCGCTATAGTACAATAGCGCCACATCGGCATCACGGACGGCACGCGCAAAGCGAATGGTTGCGTCGTCCATGCCGGACTTGTCGAGGTCGAGGCCGACGATGGTCTCAAAGCCCGAACGCTTGAGCGCGGCAGCAACATCTTCCGCGTCATTGCGCGGGTTAGGCAGACGCGGCGCGCTCGCATAGGCGCCGTTGCCGATGACGAGCGCAACGCGTTTCTCGGCATGACTAGACACGATACTGAGAAACAGCACTGAGGCGCACGCGAAAACAGTGGCAAAGCGCATGGGTAACCCTCGAACCGAGCCCCTCGTGGAAATACTCTTACACACCGTCCGACGGCCGAAAAGGGCTCGCATCTTGCAGCCCGGCTTCTGCCCGACAAATGGATTGGAGGGAACAGGGCGCTGACTGCGGCCAATGTGGCCACGGCATATGGCCACTTCGGGTCAATACTGAGACCGCGCGACGGCTCCGTGGCGTTCGCCGGCTACTCGCCTCTGAATGGGACGGGCCCGTTGCGGCCGACACGCACGGGCGAGACGAAATCGCGCGCCGGAATCGCCAACGGATGCAGTACTATCCGCATTGCCCATACGATGTGGCGGGATCGAACAGGTTAGACCGAGGTGACCGAGGATGGCATTGAACTACGAACGGGTGATGGCGTATCAGACCGGCGATGTCGCGGTGAGCTATGGCGCGCGTGACTGTATCCTTTACGCGCTCGGGATCGGGCTTGGCATGGATCCGGTCGATTCCGGCCAGCTGCAGTTCGTGTATGAGCGAAACCTGCAAGCATTTCCGACCCTGGCGACGGTGCTCGGCTGGTTCAGGCCGCCCCACGGTTCGCAATTCGGCGTCGACGAGCGGCTCGTCGTGCATGCGGAGCAGAAGCTGACCCTTCATTCCGTGCTGCCGATACAAGGCAAGCTGACGAGCCGCGCGCGGGTCAAGGACGTCATCGACAAGGGTCCAGGCAAGGCCGCCATCATTCAGTTCGCGCGCGAGTTGGTCGCACCGGACGGAACCCTGGTCGCGTCCATCGACAGCAGCACCCTCGCCCGCCAGCACGGCGGCTTCGGCGGCAGATCGACCTCGACGGTCGAGCCAGCGCCCGTTCCGGACCGCCTCCCCGATCAGGTCTGCAGCTTGCCGACGCCGCCGAACCTTGCGCTCCTGTTTCGCCTCAACGGCGATGACAATCCGTTGCACGCCGACCCCGATCACGCCAAGGCCGTCGGCTTCCCGCGGCCAATCCTGCACGGCATGGCAAGCTTCGGCATCGCGGCCCATGCGGTGCTGCGCGCCGCCGCCGCGTATCGGCCGGAACGGCTCAAGAGCATCGAAGCGCGGTTCGTGCGCCCTGTCTTCCCGGGCGAGACGCTGAGCACCGAGATGTGGGTCGACGGCGCCCAGGTTCTTTTCCGCTGCCGCGCCGCCGAGCGCGACGAGATCGTGCTCGACAACGGGCGCGCCGCATTGCGGTGATCGCCTGCCTTGTGACGACGGAACCGCAGCTCTCGACGCCGCTCCGCAATCGGGCGCGCGCGCCTCTGAAGCGTCCCGACCCGTCGCTGGAGCATGATCCCAAAAAAGCCTGCCCTCGGGCTTGACCCGAGGGTGGGCACCGATCTTCGCAAAAATCACGCTCCAACAACAAAATAGAGCCCGATGACGACTTGAAGAAAAGTGATCGTGCTCTAGTCCAGCAGGCTGAACATCGGAACTTTCAGAGGTGAACGAGCAATGCCCGACGATGCCATGGGGACGAGGGCTGGGCCGCAGCGCGCCCGCAGCCCTGCATATCGCGGCGGCTCATACAGGCCGATCCAAGCCGGCTCATCCTTGCGCCGGAAAAATGTTTGGAAAGCGAATGCGATGACGGCCGGCATCCCCCAAATCACTCCTAAACTGACGGATCCTTGCCGGCTCAGGCTCGCGGCCCATGTCATTTCGCTGACGCCGGGCGTTTCTTCACGGTTGGACATCGGTCTTTTCCCCTCTGATGCAACCGCTTGACATACTACCTGAAAATCGCCGCGCGGCGGCGGTTTCCTTAACAAATGGTTAACCCGATCAAATAGCGATCTGAAATCGGCAGCGCGCTCAACAAGATCAGCTGACAACCCGCCGCGAGCGTAAGAGGTAATTAGGTAAGCGGAACCCGGATCGTGCAAACAAGTCCCTCCGGCTCGAAGCGCCGCTCGCACTGGGCGGTGCCGCGATCCATCAGCGTGCTGCCCAATCCGAAGCGCTGCGGTGGTTGGACGCTCGGGCCACCGCGCTCCTGCCAGGTCAGATCCAGCCGGCCGGCGCCGCCGTCCCGCCATGTAAGATGGATGGTTCCCTTGGGGGTGCTGAGCGCGCCGTATTTGCTGGCATTCACGCCGAGCTCGTGCAGCAGCAGGCCGAGCTCCGTCGCTCTCGCCGCCGGGATCAGCATATCCGGTCCGTCCGTGATCAGGCGTTCGCGCGCAGCGCCGATCAATGGCAACAGCTGCTGGCTCACGAGGTCGTCGACGAACGCGCCTTTCCAATCGTTCTTCGTGATCGCGTCGTGCGAGGCCGCCAGGGCATGGAGCCGGCCGACAAAAAGGTCGACGAAGGTCGCAGGGTCCGGCGCCGTCCGCAGCGTCTGCTTCGCCATGGCCTGGATGACGGCGAGCGTGTTCTTCACGCGGTGCGCAAGCTCGAGCAACAGCATGGCCTGCTGACTTTCGGCGCGCTTTTGCTCGGAGATGTCGAAGTGCACGCCGATCATGCGCGCGGGTTGCCCCGCTTCGTCCTTGATCACCCAACCGCGCGCTTCCAGCCAACGCAGGCTTCCATCCGGCAACCGCGCCCGCCATTCCGCGTGGAATTCGCCGGTGGTCTGCGATTCTTCGGCGCGCCGCTCCGCCTCGGGCAGATCGTCGGGATGGATGCAGGCCGCCCAGGCGGCATAGCTGTTGCCGAAGGAGCCGGGCGGGAGGCCATACAGCGCCTCAAGCTCCGGCGACCAGCGCTCATCGTTGGTCTTGATGTCCCATTCGAACGTGCCCAGCCGAGCGGCCTGGGCGGCGAGCCGCAACCGCTCCTCACTGCTGCGCGCCACCTCTTGCGCCCGCATGAGATCATGGATGTCGGTGCGGCTACCGACCCAGCGCGAGATGGCACGACCGGCATTGCGAACCGGGGCAAGGCGCACCAGAAACCATCGATAGCTGCCGTCAGCGCCGCGGACGCGGTGGCGGAACTCGAACGTATTTCCCGCCTTGATCCCCTCCTCCCAGCGCTTCCTCGACGCGGGGAGATCGTCGGGGTGCACCGCCTTGGTCCAGCCGTCGCCGATGCTTTCCTCGAGCGCCATGCCGATGTACTCGAGCCAGCGCGGACCAACGAAAGTCGTCACACCGTCGGCGTCCGTCTCGAACGTCATCGAGGGCGCGGCCTCGGTCAGGGCGCGAAAACGTTCCTCGCTCTCACGCAGCGCAAGCTCGGCATTCTTGCGGTCGGTGATGTCCTGATGCGCGGCGATCAGCCGCTCCGCTTGCCTGTCCTTGCCGGGGAATATCTCGGCCCGCATGGAAATCCAGCGCGGTCGGCCGTTATCGGGCGCGGTTATGCGAAACTCGCTTTCAAGAACGCCGCCGCTCGCAACGAACGCCGCGTATTCGCCCTTGAGCCTCGCGCGGTCGTCGGCGTGCACGAGCGCGATCCACTGCTCGGTCGTGATCGTCTTCTGCTCCGCCGGCAGACCGTAAAGCTCTCGATACTCCTCCGAAATCAACGAGCATGGCTGCGCCATCAGCCATTCCGCATCGGCGATCCGTCCGAGCCGCTGGACCGTCCGCAGTCGCGCCTCCGTCGCCCGCAATACCTCCTCGGCGCGCTTGCGGCCGCTGATGTCGCGCCAGGCGATGACGCCGCCGATGATCTTTCCTGCTGCATCCTGGATCGGGCCGGCATTACAGATGACGGTGATCTTCGTTCCGTCCGCCCGCTGCAGCACCTGCTCTTCGTTTTGGATCACCTCTCCGCGCTTGGTCGCGCGCATCAAAGGCAAATCCTCGGGCGGGCATGGGGTCACGCCGTCGGCGCGGTAAATCCGCAGCGCCTGCGCGTGCTTCTCCTCCGCGATCCCCTCAATCTCGGACCGTTGACGCTGCGTCTGCGCTACACCGTAATCGCTCACCCTGCGCACGACGACGTTCGGCGCCTCGGCAATGGAGATCCCTTCCGGGATGTGCCGCATCAGGGCATCCAAGGTCAGCGCCGCCGACGACTGATCCTCGAGGCGCCCCTCAAGCTCGGCGATGCGCCGACGCAGCCGTTCAATTTCCTCAAGGAGGCTCAATTCCGCCGGCAGGACTGGACCCGTCCCCTGCTCCATCTATGGTCTCCAGGCAATGGCGATGATTATGTCGGATCCGGCGCGCTCGCGCGAAATGGAAAGTCCGCGCGAATGCAGAGAAATCTTCGTTCCGGCTAACTCAACACTCACAATACATCCGTCGCGCAATCACGAGCCGTCCGGAACATCGTGCGGCGGCTCACCTTTCGGATCCGCCTTGGGCTCTTCGCCGGGACCGGTCCCGCCAGCCGTGCCGGCCGGATCAGCCGCTTGGCCGGACGAGCGCGCTTGCGGCAGCTCGGTGGACAATAGCTTCGCTAATCCTTCCTTCAAGTGCTCCGGGATGCCTTCATCCACCACGTGCTGATACCACTCGCGCAGGCCTCGCGCGATCGCCATCCGGTCCTCGCGGCCAAGACGCACGACCTTGGGATCATCGGGCGGGTCCGTCATAGAGCGCTGATTCGTCCCCTCAAGCACGCCCCAAATTGAACCGGAACGTGCCCCTGATTTCCAGATCTGGATGCACTGTCGATAGTTACCGCTCGAGTCACGCTCATGGGGCAGGTCTTTTCCGGAAGACGCCCCCGCGCCGGTGCCGAAGCGAGAGTGTAACCGTATCCGCGGAACATCGTTCCATTCGGTGGCATCTTACGCGCGGTACGAGCGGATCAAGGTTAAATCCGCACACGTCGTTTCGCATGTCGCGTTGCGCCGAGACTGTCCTTGCCCCAATGACGCCGCAGATTCGACACCAAGAAGACGCGTCGGCACCTTTCGGAACATTTGGGGGCGCGCCCGCGGCGCCAAACGATAAACAAGCTCGTGTGATCGCGCCGCCTCGCTCCGGCCAAAAAAGACCGCCACGCTAAAAGCCTAGCAGTACCCTTGCCGCGGAATGGCGCTTTGGGCCGCTCGCCTTGGCCGATGCGGTGTTTGCACGGATGCCCGTCGTGCGCTGCCTGCTGGCGAAGGTTGCGGTCGGAAACTGATCCAATGGAGGTTGGTATGCTCCGTCGACTTGTTTTCGGAATTGCCACATCGCTTGTCGCCGCAGCAGCGGCACCATCGCCCGGGGTGACACTCGAAGCGCCGAGCGCCTATCAGATCTCCGGCCCGGTCGCGCACGATAATCTCTCGGTCTATTTCGTGCGCGGTCAGGGCACCAACGCACCGGTGCCGTCGACCCTTGACGAGGCCATCGCTTCCGGTTCCGCCAAAATTCACGTCAGGCAGGATGGCTCCGGCACCCACCTGATCGACAACCTGTCGACCAGTGCCATCTTTGTTCCAGCGGGCGCGCTCCTGGTCGGCGGTCTGCAGGATCAGGTGGTGGCGACCAGCACCATCGTGCCGCCGGGGGCGAGCAACGTATTGCTGAGCGTTTTTTGCGTGGAAAAGGGGCGCTCGACCGCGCGCGTGGGCGACGATCCGTCGGCGTTCAGGATCGGCGACGCCTTGCTGCCCTCGCACATGGCCAAGCTGATCTTGCTGTCGGGCGCCGGCGGAGATGCCAATCTTCGCCAAGTCGGCGTCTGGCTCAGCGCCCGATCCGTTGTGGAAGGGTTGTCGCGCCGGCTTGGTGGTTCCGTCGCCTCACAGCGCTCGGCATCGAGCTTGCCGCTGGCGTTGGAGGATGCGCGCGTCGCCGAGGCGCAAAGCGGCTACGTGGAGTCGCTCGGGTGGCCGGTGACGAGCGGCGATGTCATCGGTGCGGTGTTTGCGGTGAACGGCCGCATGAGCAGTGCGGAGATCTTTTCTTCGAACGAGCTCTTCCGGAAAGTGTGGCCGCAGCTGCTGCGCGGCTACGCGACGCAGGCGATGGTGGAGGAGGGTCTCGGCAGCGGACCGGCGCCGTCGACCGAAAGCGTCATGGCCTTCCTCTCACGAGCAGAGCAAGGCGAAGTGCAAGACGCGCCGCTCTCTGCCCAAGATAAGTTTCAAGACAGGCTCGAGAAACGTGTCAGCGACGCGGCGCTCTATTCCGTCCTCAGTGAGGGAAGCTTTGTCCAGCGCAGCTACCTCGCGCGCACCGATGGCGCGGAGCTGACCACGACGCGCGAAGGCACTGTCCTGCAGATGCTGCAGGCGGGACTCTTCGAGCAGTACTCGGCTCCGGTTTTTCGCCCCTATAGCTGGGACGGCTTTTTCCAGCTGGTCGACGAGTATCAGCGGCAGCTCCGGACGCTTGGCAGCGCCGATCCGACGCGGCCGATCCAACCCGCCCTGGTCGACTATCAGCATGCGCTGCTGCTCGCCAGCCTGAACGTGGAGCGGCGCAACATCGACATCCGTTCGCCGTTCGCCAGCGATCCGATCCTCGCCGGCGGCAATCGCGGCGATAACGGCTCCCACGCGCTGTTCAAGGTGGGCTTGCCGATTCTCATGGGATTGCTGGCCTTCTTCGCGGCGTCGCGGACCCGCCGGGGGCCGGCGCCTGCGCTACGGCCCGCGCGCCGCTATCGCGGCTTCGCCGTGGAACCGCGGCAGCGACGGGCAGTCGCTGTTGCGCAGCGGAGCGCCGTGTTATCTCCGGACTGGCAACCGACGGACTTGCGACTTGCGTCCACCGACCGTGCCGCCGGGCCCGTGCTGCCCGACGAGGCTCCGGCGGGCGGCGTGCTGGAGCTGTTGCGCGGCTGGGCCCGCCTCGGCTCCTACGCCCTCCAGCAAACGGGGCACGTTCTGAAACACGCGCTTCGCGACCTCATCGCGCGCCGCATGTGGCCAATCGGCCTCGCTGTCTGGGCGTCGGTCCGGCGTCGAAAACCGCCCGGTCCCGGCTTGGCCAACTGCGGAGCCGCCTTGGTTTGAGACGACTTGCCACGGAGAGACACTGCAGCCTCCATTGGTGAGTGGCACCCGCCCTCGGCTTATGGTCCGGGGGTGGGTTCATCGTTGCGCCAAGCACCGAGCCGTATGCCTGCGGAAAAACACCCGTGGAAGACCAGCCAACGCTCTCCCCGCGCACCTATGCCATCGGCGACATTCACGGCTGCGATACCAAGCTTCGCAGGCTGTTCGAGGTGTGCGTGCAGCACAGCGAGAATAGACCGGTCCAATTCGTTTTTCTCGGCGACTACATCGATCGCGGCGACGACAGCCGTGCCGTGATCGAATGGCTGATGTCGGCGCAAGCGATGTTGCCGCAGCAACTCTTGTGCCTGCGCGGCAATCACGAGGACCTCTTGGTTAAAGCGGTTCGTGGAACGCTGGACGATGAGGACCAATGGCTGATGAACGGGGGCGACAAGACGCTCGTAAGCTATGGCGTCCAACATTCACGCGACATCCCGGAGGCGCACCGCCAGTGGATGTTCGAGCTGCCGCTGCTGTTCCGCGACGAGCGCAGGCTCTATGTCCATGCCGGGATCGTCCCCGGCGTGCCGCTGCAACAGCAGCCGCGCCACGCACTCCTGTGGATTCGGGACGAATTTCTTTCCTCGACGGCGGACCACGGATTTCTGGTCGTTCACGGCCACACGCCGCTGCGGACGGGCCGACCCGACCTGCGGCGCAATCGCCTGAACATCGACACGGGCGCCTGCTTCGGCGGGCCGCTCACAGCGGCCGTGTTCTGCGACGCCATCGCCGAGCCGCTCGCCTTCCTAACCGACGCCGGTGACGTAACCGATCTGCGCGAGGAGCCGGACGTTTGATAACGGGAATAAGAGCAATGCTTCTGCGGCAGATCGGAGAACGCGGGGGGTGAGCGAGACGTCTGCTGGCACGAGATCGGATGCGTGGACTTTCGACGGCATCCGCGTCATTGGCGACGTGCACGGTGAAGCCCAGGCTTTCAGATCCGCGATCGAGCAAGCTCGCGCCAAGAACTTATTTGTGGTGGCGCTTGGCGACCTGGTTGATCGCGGGCCGGACAGCGTCGGCGCGCTGCGGCTTGGGCTGGAGCTGCTCGACCGCGGCACCGGGCTGTTCTTGCGCAGCAATCACGACGACAAGCTGCGCCGCGCACTGCTGGGCAATCCGATCACGGTCGGCCCGGACCTGAAACGCACGCTTGACGCGATCGCAGCGGAGCCGGATCGGAGCTTCTTCGTCGCGCGCGTGCGCGAGGCTTTGCACACGGCCCCGTGGTGGCTGCGCGCGGGCGATCGTTTGCTGGTGCACGGCGGCTTCCACCCGGCCATGCTCTCGGCGCCGGGGCCGGAGGCAGTATCGTCGCGCGAGGCGGCGGAGGCGTGCCGCAGGCTCGCGATCTACGGCGAAGTGGACAAGCGCGCCGCCGGCCGGGGCGAGCCGCCGGCACGCACCTATCGGTGGCTCGACACTGTCCCGGCCGGGGTGACCGTGGTGATCGGCCATGACGTGGTCTCGACGGAGGAAATCGTCGAGCGTCGCGGCGCGCTCGGCGGACGCCTCCTCTTCTGCGACACCGGGTGCGGCCGAGGCGGTCCGCTCTCCTTCCTCGATCTGCCGGGGGCCGACCTCCGCTCACCCCCGCGGAGCCGGGGGTCCGACGCATAGATCATCTGCAAAGACCGGGGTCCCCTCCTTCCTGCGCTCAGGCCGCCCGACGGTCGCGATCGGCGCCCTCGGCAACCTTGCGCGCGGCTTCATCGGCGATCCGCACCGACATGTCCGCGATCCGCTTCGTGCTCTGCAGCAGGTCTTCCAAATTGTCACGCATGACATTGCTTTGCACGGCGGCGATGTCCTGCGGCGTGCGGCAGCGCGTCAGCGCCTCCAGCAGGTTCAGGTTCTCTGCCATGCGCTTGCGCGCGAAATCGAACCACTCGCGCGAGATGTTTTGCATGCCGTGCGAAAGAACGACGCTCGACTGCATGATGGCGCCAAAATTGCGCGACGACTGATGGGCCGCCTGCTGCGCCTCCTCACCGGATAGTCCAAACGCGCGGGCCAGCTGGTCCGCCGAGCGCTCGGTCAATCTTGCCGCCATGTCGCTCGCGGATTGCCAGGTCTGCTGAGCGGCTTCGGCGTTGCGTTGGATCGAATCGGCACTCGCCCGCGCGGCGTGCTCGCCGATGTCCGCCACTGTGCGGGCGGTGCGCGTCGCCTCCTCCGTCGTCCTCCGGGTCGCGTCCTGACCGGCCGAATTCGCAGGCCGTTCGTCTTGGCGAGGATTAGCCATGATCTTCCTCCTTCTCGCGCGTAGATTTTTCGTGGGGGTGTTGCAGGCGTAACGTTGCGCCCGTGCAAGCGTTCCCGAGCCAAGATATTTTTAGTCTTCAAGCCTCCGGGTGATGTAGGGGCGTGTTCCGACCGGCTCGGACGTTGCGCCCGCGCGGAATAGGCCTCGACCATAAGGCCCGATCCTCTTGGCCGGGTCGCTCAAGGTCGAACGATGCGCGAGGGACTTCCCTTGGACGTCGACGCCGAAACTTGCGCCGGCCCTGGATCGGGTCTATTTCACCGGCCTTCGCCCGCCGCTCCCTTCGTCTAGCGGTCTAGGACGTCGCCCTCTCACGGCGAAAACAGGGGTTCGAGTCCCCTAGGGAGCGCCAGCAAACTCAAGCGCTTAGAAAAATTGGAAGTGTCCCGCGGCCGGTCTGTGCCCAGTTTCGGCAGATTCATGGGTAGGCCCGGCGGTCTGAAAAACAGCCCATGGACTCCCCTCCTACCGACCCCGGCCGGCCGCCGCTTCGTCGCTCCCACGCTCGCGCGAGGCACCCGACGGGCCTGACTGGGTGCTGTGAATTTCAAGCAGATGTTGCAAAATCGGCACGGTAATCCGATGCCTTTAGGGTAATATACGACCCATCGAATCGGGGGTGCGTTTAGTCGTACCTCGTTTTGCCCCCTTTCGCCGTTTGTACGCCATTGGGAGGCAAGCCGATGAAGAAGTTACTGCTTGGAAGCGCCATGTCGCTGGCCATGGTCGCCGGTGCTTCGGCCGCTGACATGTACGTCAAGGCGCCGCAGCCGGCGTGGAGCTGGAGTGGCCTCTACTTCGGCGGGAGCGCCGGGGGCTTATGGGACAATGTCGACGGGAGCTTCGTGAACCCGCCGCCAGGTACGTGGAGCACTAACCACTCTACGGGGCTATTGGGTGGGCAGGTTGGCCTGCAGAAGCAGTTTGGAAGCATTGTGCTGGGCGTCGAGGGAAACTTCCTTGACGCGCTTCGCAATGGCGGGGGCACCAGCCCTTGCAACCCGGTTGCCGCGTGCGCCACCGGCTTTACATTGAATGAGGGCCTTCGGGACGGTTTGTTTACGGTCGGCCCACGGGCCGGCTTGGCAATGGGAAGTTGGATGCCCTACGTGACCGGCGGATATGCGAGCGCCAGGGAATATACGGAAGTTGATCCGACGCCGGGTGCTCCACCCACTCAAGCTGGGACAACAACGCACAATGGCTGGTATATCGGCGGCGGCGTCGACTGGATGCTGGCTCCGCACTGGGTGCTCGGCGCCGAATACCGGTACTATCAGTTCAACAGCGCAACGGCGACGCCGCTCTCCATCCCGGGTGGGATACCCGTCACGGCAAACACCTGGACGGTCCAGCCTAACGCAAGCACGGCAGTGGTTCGCCTGAACTATCTGTTTGACTGGGCCGGACCAGTGACCGCCAAGTACTGATCGCGGCGGCTTCAGCTTTTTCACTTCGGCGATCAAGGCCCCGGTGCCCCCCGGGGCCTTCTTGTTTTGTACGCGAAGCCATGCGGTGTAGGATGCGGCCCAACCTTCGGCCGTCGCGCTGTTTGGATCGGGATCAAGAAGCTGGACGCCGGGCTACGGCGTTAGAGGCTACGCCGAACTAAAGTATTACCATTCCGACGAAGCAAACGGCCGCGCACACGACCGCCAGGAACGCGATCTGGTGCCCGATCGTCGGCGGCCGCTCGGGTCCGTGCGGGTGCCAGGGCCGATATCCGGTCCAGCTAAGCCCGCTGCCGGGTAGACCGACGCTCGCCCGCTGCCCATGCGGCCCGATCGTGTACCAGGCTCCGCGATGACCGACACTGAGGCTTGCTCCGGTCTTGGACAGGTTTACGCGTATCCCTGGAAGCAGGGATAGATGGCGCTGGAATCGCAAGCCCATGTCAGCCGCTCCGTGATCGAAGACGGCGATCCTACGCAGCTGTGGTTTCCATTCGCTTACCGACGCGCGACGGTGTCCGATCGCCGGCGTTCCTGGGAGGCGCCACGCCGCGAGAGTGGTGGTCACGGGGCGGCTGATGACTGCCGAAGAACGGGCAGGCGAAGCACCGCCACGGCAATATTGCGTCATGAGCCGCTCAGCACGTCGCCGAAGCGAACCCAACTCTTGCCGTCGAACTTCGTCAGCTGCTGTTGGGTGATGGGAAAATAGTTCGTCGGGCTGGTATTGAGCTTGATGCCGGGCAACAGCAGGGGCAACTCGAGATCGTGCAGGCTGGTCGCCTGCTTGCGGATGTTCTCGCGGGTCAGATCGTCGCCGGCCTGCTTGAGAACCTGGATGGCGGTCTGCGCGATCGAAATGCCGATCTCGTTCTGCGGATCGTTGGGGTCGCCCTCCGCATAATGCTTCTTCATGAACTCGCGATACCACTTGATGCCGGGATCGTTGGCGAATTGCGGATCGCTCGGATCCTTCAGATACGCCGTGGAGATGATCCCCACCGATTTGTCGAGGCCGGCTGGCGTGAGCACGGTGCTTATCGAGGAGGCGTTGTTCACCAGGAACTGAGCCGGATGCCAATCGATGTCATAAGCCTTGCGAACGGCCTGGGCGGCGAATTTGTTCGTCGTCGCGCTGAAGAAGACGTTGGCGCCCGCACCCTTCAGCGTCACGATCTGCGAATCGACGGTCGGGTCGGACACTTCATACGTCACTTCCTTGACGATCAGCTGGTCGGCCTGCGCGCCGAGACCTTGCTTCAGGCCGGCGACGAAGTCTTTGCCGTAATCGTCGTTCTGATATAGGACGCCGATCTTGGCGTCCTTGATATGGTTGAGAATGTACTTGCCGTAGATCACGCCCTCGGTCCGGTAGGTCGGATACCACCCCATGGTCCAGGGAGCTTGGGCCGGGTTGCCCCACTTCGAGGCGCCGGTGGCGAGGAAGATGTGGGGCACCTGCTGCCCATTCATGTATTTGACGATGGCCGAGTTGGTCGGCGTTCCCATCGTGCCGATGATGGCGAGCACATTGTCTTCCTCCACCATCTTGCGGTGCTGCTCGACGGTGCGCGGCGGGCTGTAACCGTCGTCGAGCGAGATCAGGTTGATCTTGCGGCCGTTCACGCCGCCCTGCTCGTTGAGCATCTTGTAGTACGCGGCCTGCACGCGGCCCTGCGTGCTGTAGGACGACAACGGTCCGCTGTAGGGATTGGTTTGCCCGATCACGATCTCCGCATCGGTCGCGCCCGGATCGTACTTCTTCTGCGCTTGCGCGGTTCCTGCGCCCAGCAGAAGCCCGAGCACCCCGATAGCCGCACCCATCGTCGACAATTTCGCAAGCATGACTCCCTCCTTTGGCTCGTCATCGGTCACGCACCGTCCTAAACGATGGTCACCACCTGCTCTCTCGAGATTCCTCGCTCGGCCGCGATCTTGCGCTCGAGCGCCAGTCGGGCGTGGACGCGCGCGACGTCGGACGCGATATTAATCAGGGGCCGATCCTCCAGCCGCCGCAGCATCTGATGTTGCGCCTCGAGAACGACCTCGTCCTCCTTGAAGGCGGCCTCGATCGACTGGAACAACTGCTCGGTCGCTTCCGGCTGGTTCTGCCTATGGCCGTTGGCGGTCGACCAGAAGAACCACGTCGTGTCCTCGGTCTCCGGCGTGATGCCATAAAAGATTCGAAGCCCGAATCCGCCCTCGCGGACACCCCGGTCGTGCGCGCCCAGACCGACGTCGAGAGCCCCCGTGAATTGCAGGATGCAGGACGGAGCGACGTATTCGAATTCCTGCCAGCGGTCGACCCGGCCCTTGAATTGGACCGCCTTGGCGTAAAGACCCGGTGGCATGCAATTGAGCATCCAGCGCGTGAACTTCACGCCGTCGGGCGTCGGTGTCGTGTCCATCGTCGCCTTGGCGTACGCGTCCGGTTCGCTCGCCAGCGTCGACTTGTGCACATACGCGCCGTGCGTCTGATCGAGCAGGTTATCCGAGGCGAGCAGATAATTGCATTTCAGGATCTCGCTCTTGGCCTTGTAGGGCCAGCTCTTGTGCCACGGATATCGGACCACCTCCTCCGGGTTCGCCTTGGCGGGCTCGCCCATCCAGATCCATACGATGTCGTCCCGCTCCTCGACGGGATAGCTGCGAACCTTCGCGCCCGTCGAGACCATCGTCTGACCGGGAATCTCAAGGCAACGGCCGGTGCCGTCGAAGAGGAGCCCGTGGTATTCGCAGCGAATATTGTTGCCGAAAACCTCGCCTTTCGATAGCGGCATACCGCGATGGCAGCAGCGATCCTCGAGCGCGGCAATGCGGTTGTTCGCGCCGCGATACATGATGATCGGCTCGTCAAGAATCGTTCGGGCAATCGGCTTGTTGGTGATTTCGTTGGACCAGCCCGCAACGTACCAAGCGTTCATCAGATACATTGCCATCCTCCGATCGATCAGGGTGGTCGGGAGAACCGTACCACATATTATGCAACGATAAAGGCTTTTTGAAAAGGCTTTGTTACGAATATATTTTGGTCTGTGGCCGGCAAGGTGCTGCCGCATAAAGCGGCACCGCGACCGCGAACTCCCCTGTGGGCTTGTCCGGCCGCTCGCAGCGGCGAAGAGCCAAACGACCCCTCCCCGCGCTTCCGACGCGCGGCGCCGAGCAGGTCAGACCTGTTGGTCCCTGCCGTCAGGAGCCGTCAGCAGAGGGATCATGCCGACGGTCGATCCGGCGCCAAAGGCTCTGGACCGCGCCTGCGACACCCGACGGCATGAAATACACGCAGGCGATGAGAAGCGCGCCGTAGATTGCCCAGGGCGCCGATTTCGAAATGCTGTCGGCGATGTTCGGGACGAACTCGATGAACAGCGCCCCGAATATCGCCCCGGATATCGCGGCCAATCCACCAACCATGATGCCTACCAGGAAGGAGATCGAGAGAAAGAGGCCAAAGCTGTCGGGGGCGACAAACTGCACCGCGATCGCGCTGAGTGCACCGGCGACGCCGGTATAGAGCGCGCTCACGCCGAAGGTCAGCGACTTGTACAGCGCCGCGTTCACGCCCATCGCGGCGGCCGCCGTCGGATGATCGCGGATCGACATCAGCGCACGGCCGACCCGTCCGCGGACCAGCCGCGCGCCGACCACGAACATCACCACTGCGACGAAGAGCGCGAAGTAGTAGAGCCAGCGGTCGGCGCTGATCGGCAGGCCGAAGGGTGCCTTTGGCTTGACGATGACGATGCCTTGGACCCCGCCGGTCCATTCCTCGAGGCCCTTATATTTTAGGATCTGCGGGGTTGCGACGGCGAGCGCGAAAGTGGCGAGCGCAAGATAGAGCCCTTCGAGGCGCAGGGCGGGAAGCCCGAACAAAAAGCCCGCGCCGAGGCACACAAGACCCGCTGCCGGAACGGCCGACCAGTACGGCAGGCCCCAGCGATCCATCATGATCGCGGCAACGTAGGATCCGATGGCGAAGAAGGCCCCGTGACCGAGCGAAATCTGCCCATTATAGCCGGTCAAAATGTTGAGGCCGAGCAAGGCGATGGCGTAAGAGATCGTCAGCGTCAGCTGAAACGCGCGGTAGTTACTGACGAACCACGGCAACGCGACCGCGATCAGCAACAATGCCGCGATCGACGCGGCCTTGTATGCGCGCGCCGAAGCATCAATCCCGGTGGGCGTCGCGGCGTCGTCTATCGCCTGAGCATCGCTGACCATGCTACACCCGCGAGGCGATGGTTTTTCCGAAGAGTCCGGACGGCTTCACGGTGAGGACGGCAACGATCACAACAAGCGCGACGCTGAGCTTGAGATCGGTTCCGATCACATAGGCGCCCAGCATGTTTTCCAGGACGCCGAGCAGAAATCCACCGACCACCGCGCCTCCCGGGCTGTCGATGCCGCCCAGCAACGCGCCGGCGAACCCGTAAAGCAGGATTCCCGTCATCATATTGGGGTCGAGATAAACCATATGCGCGACCATCATGCCGGCGACCGCTCCGATGGCCGCCGACAGTCCCCAGCCGAGCGCCAGCATGAGATCGACCCGCACGCCCAGGAGGCGGCTCGAGACCGGGTTGTAGGCGGCCGCGCGCATGGCGAGGCCGAGCGATGTAAAGCGAAAAAAAACGTAGAGAGCGGCAAGCTCGACTAGCATGATCAGCAGGGAACCGATCTCGTGGCTCGTGATGTATTTGTTGCCGGGAAGATACTCGGCGGAGAACGGCGTCGGATAGGTTTTCACCGAATAGGTCCAAATCCACCCAGCGACACTGTTGAATATCACCAGAAGCCCGATGAAGACGACGACGACGGCGAGGTCCGACCTTTTTGCCACAGGGCGCACGACCAAGCGCTCCAGCAGCACGCCCGCGAGAAACGAGGCAGCAAGAGTGATGGCAAACGCTTCCCAATAGGGAAATCCTGCCTCGATCAACGTCCATGCACCGTAGGTCGAGAACATCGCCATCTCGCCCTGGGCGAAATTTACCAGATGCGTGGCCTGGTAGATCATCACCAGCGCGAGCGCGATGCTGGCATAGATGCCTCCGGTCGCGAGACCCGAGATCAATTGATGGACGAAGGTTTCCATCGGCTAATATCCGAGATAGGAGCGGCGCACGGCAGGATCCAGCTCCATCTGGCGCGACGTGCCGGAGAGGACGACGCGTCCGGTTTCGAGCAAATAGGCACGGCCGGCGAGCTCGAGCGCGAGGCTCGCGTTCTGTTCAACCAATAACATGCTGACCTTGTGCTGCCGGTTGATCGTCCGCATGATCTCGAAAATCTCCAATACGACGAGCGGCGCCAGGCCGAACGAGGGCTCGTCGAGGAGCAGAAGCTTCGGCCGCATCATCAGCGCACGGCTGATCGCGAGCATTTGCTGCTCGCCGCCGGATAGCGTACCGGCCTGCTGCTTCAGCCGCTCCTTCAGTCGCGGAAAATATCCGTAGACGAGGTCGAGGTCGCGGGCGACGTTGTGTCGGTCGCGCCGGGTGTGGGCTCCAAGCCGCAGGTTTTCCGCGATCGTCAGTTGGCGGATAGTGCCGCGACCGTCCGGCACGTGCGCGATGCCGCGACGGGCGATCGCTTCGGTCTTGTCGCCGTCGATCCGATGGCCCTCGAACCTGATCTCGCCGAGCGTTCTGATCAGGCCCGAGATGGCGCGCAGTGTGGTGGTCTTGCCCGCGCCATTGGCCCCGAGGATGGCGGTAATCCCACCGTCCTCGAGGGCGATGTCGAGGCCGTAGAGAACCTGCGTGGCCCCATAGAAAGCGCGGAGATTGATGACCTCGAGCAAACCGGCCATCATTGCGCCTTTCCCAGATAGGCGCGGATCACCTCCGGATCCTTCTGCACATCGGCCGGGGATCCGTCCGCTATCTTGCGTCCGAAATTGAGCGCAACGACGCTGTCCGACACCGTCATCACAAGATTCATGTGATGCTCGACCAGCAGCATGGTGACGCCGAGATCGTCGCGAATGCGCCAAATGAGGCTGCGTAGCGCACCAACCTCCTCGCGATTGAGACCCGCCGCCGGCTCGTCAAGCAGCAGCAGCTTGGGTTCGGACGCCAACGCGCGCGCCAGTTCCACCCGCTTCTGATAGCCGAATGGCAGATCGGCGACGATGCGATGAGCAACCGGTTGCAAATTGACGAGCTCGACCAGCTCGCGGGCGCGCCGCTGTAGGAATTCCTCCTCGCGGCGGACCAGCGGAAGTCCCAGCGCATTCGCCAGAAAGCCGTTGCGGGTTCGGCAATGGCCGCCGAGCATGATATTCTCGAGCACGGTCAGCGATCGGAACAGCGCAAGATTCTGGAAAGTACGGCCGATCCCGAGCGAAGCCATACGGTGGATCGGCGTGTCCGCCAACGAGCGTCCGTCGAAGGTGATTTCTCCAGCGCTAAAATGAGCGAGTCGCGAGAGGCAATTGAACAACGTGGTCTTTCCGGCGCCGTTGGGCCCGATCAGGCCGCAAATCTGGCCACGCGCCACCGCGAAAGTCACCTGATCAAGGGCGACCACGCCGTCGAAATGCACGCTCACGCCGTCAATTGAAAGCAGCGGCGCAGACGCACGCGGACCGGCCGTCGGCGCCGGCACGGAGCGAATCGTCGAGTCGATTCCGCGAACCGCCAAGCCGGGTTCGATCGTGGCAGCAGCCATCTTGCTTCCCACTCGCCGGCGCAAAGCCCCGGCAGGTCCGCGGGCGACCGCGGCCAACCACCCCTGACACGCTCGGCCTGCGAACACATCGTCCCAGCGGTATAAATATTAGCTAATTTTGAAAGCTTTTCAAAGGGAAAAAATGCGCCAGCGACCCTTGCGGTTCGACCGACTGGCCGGCATTGTATTCAAGTGATTTTGAGAATCGAGACCGGCGAGGTAGGCCGCACGTTATGGCAGCGTTCGTTGAGAAAAGAGACGCTAGAGCAAGATTAGCGCGCCCGTCCGCCGGCCGGGCTCCGCAGACGCCGCCGCTGACGATTTCGCGTCCGGAAATGCTGGTCGACGGCTCCGACCGTCATTTCCGACGTCTCGTTCACAGCCTCTTCGGATTTCTCGCTCGACATGAAGCCGTGCGCTCCGGCCACGCGGCGCGCATCGGCCTGGTCGGGATCGAATACACGGTGTTGATTTCGATCAGGCATCTGGCCGTCGAGGAGGGGGACGTCAACGTCAACCGCGTCGCCGAGCACTTGCACTTGAGCGGCACGTTCGTCACCACCGTCACCAATAAGCTGCTGAAGCGTGGGCTTATCCACAAGTCGGTGGATCCGGCGGATCGACGACGCGTCAAGCTCGAGGTCTCGGACAACGGGGACGCGCTGCTAGCCGAGCTTGCTCCCGTTCAGCGGCAGGTTAACGATGTGCAATTCGGATGTTTGAGCGCTTCCGAGTTCCTTCAATTGCTCGATATGGTCGATCGATTGATCGAGAGCAGTGACCGCGCCGTGCGATTGCAGGCCTATCTTGCGGATCACTCGAAGCCGCAACTAGTGTCTCAGGCGCGCTTGGGCGTAGACACGGCCGAGCACCCGCCGAAAAAGCGTCTCCCCGCCAAGGACCGACCACGACGTCGGTGAAGGCCCGTCCAAAGGGGTCGGCACGCCGATGGCAGTGATCGGCCGCCGGCGCTACCGAAAGCCCGCTAGGCCGTGAGATCCACCAGCCTGGTCGGTGATGACGGCTTGCTGGATGAGGTGGCCGCGGAGGTGCTTGAGCTGCCGGCGCCCGACGCGCCGTGATGGTGGCCGCCGGCTCCCTTAAGCGAGGACAGTGCCTGCGTTGAATTAACGGGTGTGGACGAGATGCCGGACACGCTCATGGGATTGCTCCAGTTAGTGTCGTCGCTTGCCGTGTAGGTCAGCATGGTTAACAAATCGTTAAGCGCCGGGCCCTGCCACCGGCGCGACAACATCGCGAGCATTCGGCGCGACCGCCGGGCGTCAAAGGCATCCGCTATATTATTCTGCTGCCGACAGAATCGGCGCGATGCCCGGAGTGATCATGATCGCCGTCCATCATCTCAATAACTCCCGCTCGCAGCGCGTCCTCTGGCTGCTGGAAGAACTGGAGATCCCCTACGAGGTAATCCGCTACGAGCGCGATCCCGCCACCATGCTGGCGCCGCTGTCGCTGCGCGCCGTTCATCCTTTGGGCAAGTCACCCATCATCACCGACAGCGATATCACCCTCGCGGAGACCGGCGCCATTGTTGAATATCTGTCCGATCGCTATGGCCAAGGCAGACTGGCGCCGCCTCTCGGCACGCCGGAGTATCTGCGTTGCAAATACTGGCTGCATTACGCCGAGGGCTCGGCCATGCCGCCCTTGCTCCTGAAGCTCGTCTTCGACCGGATGCCGGACGGCCCCATCCCCTTCTTCCTGAAACCCGTAGTTCGCGCCATCGCCGAGAGGGCGAAGAGCAGCTTCATCAATCCGCAGCTGGCGCTGCATCTCGACTATATGGAAGCCGAGCTTGCCAAAAGCCCTTGGTTTGCCGGGCCCACCTTCTCCATCGCCGATATCCAGATGAGCTATCCGTTGGAGGCAGCCACCGCGCGCGCCGGTCTTGATACAAGCCGTCCCCATCTATGGCGCTTCCTCGAGAACATCCACGCGCGGGCTGCCTACCGACGCGCCCTGACGAAAGGCGGCCCCTACGCTTTGGCTTCCTGAGGCGGATGGGTCGCGGAAACCCTCGCGACGGTTACCGCGGCGCCCGCAGGGAAAGTCCAGATCGCCGCAGAATTCCGTCGCATTTTACGAAATACCGAAACGGGCATTTAGGCGCCACGTGCCAAGCTTGGTCGCGTGGGGCCAATCCATGCTTTCGCTGCGCGGACTTGGCGTCTCGATGCAACGTGATTACTCCGGCGCCGAGTGTTTTTCATGGCGATTTACCGCTTGATCGAAGAGCACGTCCTTGAGCCGGAGCTCGCCCACGTCATGTCGACAGCCTACGAGGACGTTTTGCACACACTTGGATCGGCTGATCGCACCGACCCGCGGTGCAGTATCGTCGCCAAACGAGTGACCGAGCTGGCGCTCGTCGGGGAGGACGATCCGCGGCGCATTCGGCAGCAGGTGCTGCATTCGCTGGATCAAGACTTACTGGACCTCCCCTGACGAGCGGGCGCTGCTTTCGAGAGAAAGCCGGACGGCGCCTCGATCGACCAGAGCTCGACTGCCGACGATCCCATTGGGTCTTGGTTAAGCAGCAGGCAGGTCCTTCGTCAGCCAATCCGATATCGATCGTGCTTCCTTGTCAGGAAACACGAACGGCAGCCACCCAAGGCCGGGGTGGCGCAGAGCCAAGATTCGTCCGGCCTCGATCGGATTCAGAACGCGCCATTTCGGATCAAGAATAGCCTCCAGCCGCGCCCCCGGATGAAGGTCGGGACTGACCGGATCGACCAGCTCTGCCCGATGTTTGGCAACGGCGTGAATGTGCTCCTCGGCGGTTGCCCCATCAAGATTGATATGTCCAAGCCGCTTCCCGTCCATCCATAATTCAATAACAACGTATTTCCGCGCCGGGTTGGTCGCAATTCGCAATTCCGCATACGCCATGATTGTCCCTCCTCAAGGAGGAGAAACACTACCGCGGAATATGCCTCTGCCAATAGCGCATGGCCGAACGACGTCGGAGCATGCGGCGGAGATGTGCACCGCAGCGGCCAGGTCGCAGTTGCCGCGGACCCCGGCGATGGCGTTAGATGTGCACCAGCCGCGGTTCCGCGCGGCTCGGTCCGATTGCACCGAGCCTGGTGATGATAAGCGTGGAATAGTTGGATCGCATGGCAAGGAGACGGTTTATGTCGCCAAAGATCGGATATCTGTTGCCGACCCGCGAGCAGATCATGGAGCATCGGCCGGATGCCGCCTCGCTGTTCGCGCTCGCGGCGCAGGCTGAGGCGTTGGGCTACGACTCGGTGTGGGTCGGCGACTCGTTGTTGGCCCGACCGCGCCACGAGCCTTTGACGCTGCTGGCGGGTGTGGCTGGACGGGCGCGGCGCTTGACCTTGGGCACTGCCGTGCTGCTGCCGGCGCTGCGTAATCCCGTGCTGCTGGCGCACCAGGTCGCTACGCTTGATCAGGTCTGCGAGGGACGCCTGATCCTGGCTGTCGGAATCGCCGCGGACGTGCCGAACATTCGTGCCGAGTTCGCCGCGGCGGGCGTGCCGTTCGAGAAGCGCGTCGGGCGTATGCTGGAAGGCCTGCGGCTGTGCCGAGCGCTTTGGACAGGCAAACCGACCGACTGGGACGGGCGATGGCAGGTGCGCAACGGCGTGCTTGCCCCAACGCCCTATCGCGAGGGTGGGCCGCCGATATGGATAGGCGGGAACTTGCCTGCGAGCCTCGAGCGTGCCGGTCGCGGCTTCGACGGCTGGTTCCCGATCTCGCCGGATGCGCCGACGTTCGCCCGGCAATGGGCCGAAGTGCAGACAATCGCTCGGGACGCCGGCCGCGATGCCGGCAGCCTGACAGCCGCGATGTACCTGACATTGGCGATCGACGACGATGCCGCCCGTGCGGAAGCCCGGCTGAATGCTTTCTTGGAGCAGTATTACGGCCAGCCGGCCGCCGTCATGCGCGCACGGCAGGCTAGCTACGCCGGGCCGGCGGCTGAGGTTGCTGCTTGGTTGGCGGGTTATGCGCAAGCGGGAGCCGGGCATCTCGTGCTGAGGTTTGCCGGCGAGCACGAGCGGCATCTCAAGGCGCTCGCCTCGGTTCGCGCGGGGCTGGGCTGGTAGCGGTCCGATGGCCCGCTTGGCCGTGGCGGCGGCAAGCTGGCCACGCCTCCTTCCCGTTTCGCCGGCGTCGGGCGCTCCTGCTTTGCGTCACGCGCCTTGCAGGGCGCGCGAAAGCAAGCGCACTCTACAAACGTCAAATCAGGAGGAGACCATGGGGAGAGTTCCGGCCCCGACTGCCGTTCAGGGCTCGAGCACCAGCCTCCGCGGCACGCACTCGGCGTCGCCGAACGGCGTCAAAACGCTTGCGCCCGATGACGCGATCAAGAGCACAGGGACTTGGGATGTCGCAAGCCGCGCCGGCGACTTCGTTTTCGTCGCCGGCATGCGTGGCATCGATCCCAAGACCAACACCCTGGTGCAGGGCGAGGAGGCGCGCATCCGACAGGCATTCCTCAACATGAAGCTGATCGCCGAGTCGGACGGCGCAAGCCTGCGCGATTGCGTGCGCCTCGTCGTCTACGTCACCGACATGTTTCGGTTCCGCCCGCTCGTGAATAAAGTCCAGGAGGAGCTGTGGGGAAAAGGCCCCTACCCGCCGCGCACCATCGTCGAGGTACAGCGTCTCAATCAGGATGACATAACCGAGATCGAGGGCACCTTTTACGCGCCGACGAAGCAAGGTTAAACAAACCCCGACACCCGCTTCAAGTTACGGGCGGTGACTTCCTGAAGGCGGCCCTAATTTGGTCGAGAATTGCTGGCTTTTCGGCCCGGAGCTGCGTCGTTCACCGGCTGCAATGCGCGAACGCATAATTTGCTTCAGCGCGGTGGTTTTCCGTGTCACGGTGTGTATCACCGTGAACGGTCGCAGGCGCTGTTTTGTTTCGCGCGTTTGGAAGATGAGTCCCATCGTGCCAGTATTTGGCTCGCTCTTGTCGAATTGCTGAGGGACGCTTTCAGCCCCCGGCTTTTCCGCCTATACTTCTATCGGGGGACCCAGCAACGGAGAAATCCAGATGACACGTCGAATGGCAAACGTCGCTGCCACGGCATTATTTGCAGTAGGCATCGCGTCGGTTGCAAACGTCGCGTCGGCAATGCCGATCGCCGATGCTCTCGCTATCAAGAATGCTGCTCCAACCAACGTCGACACCGTACGATGGGGATGGCGCGGCGGAGGATGGGGCTGGGGCATTGGCGCGGGATTGCTCGGCGGTGCGATCATCGGCGGAGCGCTCGCCGCGCCCTACTACGGCTACGGCTATGGCCCCTATTATCCATATGGCTACGCGCCGCCGCCGTACGCCTACGGACCGGGGCCCTACTATTACGGGCCAGGCCCGTATTACGGACCGGGCCCCTATTACGGTCCGGGCTGGAGACGCTGGTGATTTGATCTGAACTTTCTACGGCCAGACCGGGCCGGATGCGGTGGCGGACGTGCCGCCGCCCCATCTGCGCACGCACGAGCCGAGGTCGAACCCGGCGCGCCACAGCGAGACCCCAGACCGCGGCTGCCGGCGAGGTCCGCCTCGCACGCGATCTGCTCGCGTAAGTACGGCAGCGATCTGCGGAATTTGCACGAAATTCTGTGCTGCCTTGAAGGACATCATCCTGCTTGATCCCTCGAGCGCGGCGGTCTAGCTCCATTTGGCAATCTCGATTCCTTCCACAAAAGATGCACGAGAGGATTGGTTGAATGGATCTTCCCCGGCGGCTCGGTGCCGAGTTTTTCGGAACGTTCTGGCTGACGTTTGCGGGCTGCGGCAGCGCCGTGCTCGCCGCCGGATTCCCGTCGCTGGGGATCGGATTCCTGGGTGTCGCGCTGGCCTTTGGCCTGACCGTGCTGACGATGGCCTACGCGGTCGGCCACGTATCCGGCGGCCATTTCAATTCCGCGGTGACGATCGGGCTCTGGGCCGGCGGCCGCGTCAAGGCCGGTGATATCGTGCCGTACATCATCGCTCAGGTGGTGGGCGCCGTCATCGCAGGGGCGGTTCTCTATGCGATCGCATCAGGCAAGCCCGATTGGGTGCCCGGCGGGTTTGCCTCCAACGGCTACGGCGAGCTCAGCCCCGGCAGGTACGGGCTCGCCTCCTGCTTTCTCGCCGAGGTCGTCGCGACCGCCTTCTTCCTGTACGTGATCATTGGCACCACCTCGAAGGGAGGAGCCGTGGGGTTTGCCGGCATTCCAATCGGGCTGTGTCTGACGCTGATTCATCTGTTCTTGATCCCGGTGACGAACGCATCCGTCAACCCGGCACGCAGCACCGGCGTTGCGCTGTTCGCGGGCGGACCGTATCTCGCCCAACTCTGGCTCTTCTGGCTGGCCCCGATCCTGGGCGCGGTGCTCGGCGGGCTCGTCGGCCGTTGGCAGCATACCGTCATCGAGGGTCAGTCCCGCTGATCGTCCGCCTCCGAGATCCCGAATAGCCGTGCGTTCCGCCGCAACCGGCGAGCATCAAATAAGCGGCGTGGCTTCGACAACTGTTTAAGATCATTGCGTCGAGCAAGGGTAATCAGGCGTGCTGGGCGCGCCGGTGCTTGTCCAGCATATTGATGGCGCGCCTTGCGGACAGCATCGCGCCCTCCTGCCAAGCGCCGACGTGGCTCAGATGCTCACCGGCGAAGTAGAACGGACCGTCCGGCTCGCTCAGAACCGCATAGTTCGGGTCGCGGTCGGTCTGGTAGCGCGCGGCGATGCCGAGGCTATAGGGCACCTTTGACCACGCGATCGCCATCGGCTTTTCAAGCTCGCGGCTGCGGCCGGGATGCAGGCCCTCGATGGCGGCGCGGCTCAATTCGAACTGCTCGCGCAGCGGCTTTGCGGCAAGTGCATCCACCACGCCGCGGGTCGCATAGCCGCCGAGCAGGATGCCCTTTTGCGAAAAAAGCCGGTCGCTCGGGTACCAGACCAGCGCGGTCGGACCTTTCACCCAGGAAATCCCGCCATAGATCTGGTCGTCGATCTCCCAGAACCGGCGCGACTGCCATGCGATCTTGATGGCGTCGCCGTATTCAATGCCGCGGATCGCCGCCGCGCACGCGGAGGAGAAGTCGCTCTCGATCGGCTCGAGCACCTTGAGCGGGATCGTCACGATGCAATAGTCAGTGTCGATCGAATGGCGCCTGCCCGACCGCTTGTCCGTGTACGCGATGGTGACACCGTTGTTGCGGCGCTTGATGGCGGTTACCTCGCTCATCAGGCGCACCACCGGTCCGAGCTTCTTGGCGAAGGCGATCGGAATGCGGTCCATGCCGCCGACCGGCTGGAACATCGTCGCCTGGAAGTCGAAGCTCTCCTCGAACAGCACGGCGTTCCACATATCGATGTCGAGCAGCGTGCCGAGCGGTACCGGATCGCGCCGCTCGCCGGCCTGATCGCCCGCCCCCGGCAAGCTCTTGTAGCCGGAGCGCGTCGTTCCCTTGAACAGCAGGTCCGGCGTCAGGTCCCCGTAGGTCCGCAGGAACGCCAGCATGCGTTCCTTGTCCTGCGCAGTGAGCTCTTGATCGAGCGCTCCACGAGTGAGCGCCTTGCCGAGCAAATCGGAAATTTCGCCGCGCATGTCATTGTGGGCCTGACGAATCTCGATCGCCTTGCCGCCATTCGCTGCCGGATTGTAGAGCCGCGCTCCGCGGCTGGTGTTGATCTCGACCTCGAGCGCGACGCCGAGCTCCTTGCAGTAACCGAGGACCAACTGATGGGCGCTCGGGATGCGCGCCGGGCCGGAATTCCAGTACAGCTCGGGATCGAATTCGCAGAGCTGCCGCGTGCCATCGTTCATGTCGAGCCGGGCGCCGTGCCTTATGCTCCAGTTGCGGCCGCCGACACGATCGCGCGCCTCCAGAATGGTGCAGTCGTAGCCGGCCTTGCCGAGCTCAAAGGCGGCCGACAGTCCCGCGACCCCGGCGCCCAGAATGACGACCTTGGTGCCGTGCCCAGCGCCCTGTTCCAGCGTCAGCGGCTCCGCCATCACCGCGGTGTTCAACAGGCCCATCGCCTGCATGGTGAGATAAGCGGCCCGGTATCCCCCGATGCTGCCGACCTGCCGCAAGAAATCCCGACGCGTGCCGCTCATTTAGAACCTGATTGCCAGCGTGTTCCAGAAGCGGTCGATGAGCTCGCCGTCGGTCTGCTGGTTGTCATCGGTGATGATCGTGACCAGCAAAACGCCTTGACTGTCCTGGCCATAGGCAAACACTTCAAAGGTTTTCAGGTCTTTGCGTATTTTCACGGTCGCGCGCCGGCCCTTCAAGGTCAGGCCGGACTTTAGGGTTCTCTCCGCCGCTTCATCTGTCAACTCCGCCCCGATCTTGACATCGTCCTTGGTCAGCTCCTTCACCATGAGCGGGATTAGGGTTGACGGGTCGATCCCGTCATATTCCTGCACGAGGATCGCCGTGCCGAGCGCCGACGCCGACATATGTTGAGTAATGTTCTTGCTCAGCTTCTGCGTCGCGACGGTCAAACTGCCGGGATACTGAAAAGACACCATCTCATCCGAAAACACCGCATACGGGTTCCGGCTCAGCGTAACCACCATGGGGTTGCCGTCCTTAGAGCGCGCGTTGACCGTCTCACCCGGATTGATGGGCACCTCGACGCCATCGATCGTCACGGTAAATCCGTGCTCGGTCTCGGCCTTCAGCGGCTGCGCCGCAGCCGCAAAGACGATAAGCCCGAGCAGCAAGGCGGATGACATCCGGCGCACCTAAGCCTCCGATATAGACGGCAATGTTCCTATGGATGCCGACGTCGAGATCGCCAAGGCACACGGATCATGGTCCCCGGAGATGCGCATGGATGACCCTTCACCCTAAAGGCCTGATCAGAATTGCCACTCGTGGTCACGCCGAGCACCAGCGTCCAAACGACGGTACAGCATCGACCGGCCGGCGACCATTTATGATTTGGTTCACCGAAAAGCGCAACGCCCACATCGCGTCAGCAAGTGCCCTGGGTCCTCTGAAGGCGCTGGCACGTATCGAGCGACACGACGGCCGCAGGGAGCGTACACGACCGCTATCCGGCGTGCTACATTGGGCGCAAGCAGCGCCAGCCTGCCGCTGGCGCTTTGGCGTAGTCAATCTTGATCTTGATTAGCGAGCCGAGCAGGCCCCCGTGCGGGGACTGCTTCCCTCAGCCCTTGACATCGGTTTCGGGTCGGTCGTCGCCCGCGGACAGTTCGTCGTGCCAATGGCCGTCCTTGTCTTCGTACGAGATGCCCGTCGCATCTCCCGGGACGAGCTGTTCCTTGGCCGCGCGCTCCGCCGCTTGGCGGGCCATGTCGTGCGACGGAAAGGCCTCGGAGAACGCCCCATCGACCCGGTAGGCCCAACCACCATCATGTTCGACGATCTCATAGGTGATCTTGGTCATGTAGCGCTCCTGGCACTGATCGCAAGCCGCATCACTGGCCGGGTCTGGTCGCCGGCGCGGGAGGGTGCCTCGCAGATGTAATCGCGATGAGCACCTTCGTCCAGCATTGGGACCAGCTAAGCCTTCGACCCATCGCCCGCTCCCGTCGGCCGTGGCCAAGCTGCATGCTCGCCCCCCGCCCATCTTCCGTGCGGACCCGCGACGAAAAAAGCCTGCGGCAATGCCGGACGGGCCTGCACGATGGGTGGGCCAGAGTCCTTCTCGGGCCCGGAATATCAAGGCCACTGGAGCGAACAATCGGCAGCCACGACGATAGCGGGCCGCGCCGGTGAGGAGCATCTCGTCTTTAGGGGCACGCAGCGTGCTCGCTGCGTGCGACACGTTCACCCTCAGCGACAAGCCGCGGACATTCCGGGAACGACCGCGGCGACCGCCTGTGTCGAGGGTTCAATACGAGCCCAAATTGCAGCTCGTGCAATTGGGGTCCGCATACGTGTGGAAAATCCTGCCATTGCTGTCGGGTCCCGGCAGCACCGAATAGGTGCTGATCATTCTTCCGTTGTCGTCTGGCCCCGGCACGCCGTGCACTGGAGCAGCCATTGCCGAGGAAGCAAAGCCGAGCAGCGCTGCGGCGACGAAGGCAAGCTTGGTCTTGGTCAGCATGGTCAATATCCTGATCCTGGGTTCTGATTCCCGCGGCGGTCAAAGCACCGCCATCGCCGGCCAAACCTGGGGAACTTCGGTTGATTATTTAACGCCAGATTTACAAAAGGACCTTTGCGCGTTTCTGAATAATCGATGGCGCTCTATCCGACAGACAGGTGCGCTCACAGTTCACAACCGGGCTGCCGTCATTCCCTCGTCGCGTAGGCAAGGTTAATGATGATTCTCGGCTACAGGGCACGACCTCAGAGTCGGGTTGGGCAAGCAGCCCAAATGATCGCCCAGGATAAGCCACCTCGCCGACGGCGGTTCACGAACACGGCGCGGCCCCCTGCGCCAAGTATTTCGTGAGGTGGCGAGCGGCGTCATCCCAGGTTGATCAGTGACGGCGGCAGAACTCTCCCTCAACTCTCTTCGCTTGCCTGGGCTTCGACTTGATCTGGGTCAAGGTAACCTCCGCGCCGGCTTCCTATCTAAGCAGCCATATCGGCGCAGTTTTGCGAGGGGACAACGCGATGGATCTCGACGAGGCAATCAGCGGCCGTCGCGCGGTGCGCGAATACACGGATCAAGCCGTCGACGAGCGGACGATCCATGGTCTAATCGATGCGGCCGTGCATGCGCCGAGCGCGGTCAACCAGCAGCCGTGGACGTTTACGGTGGTGCGTGACCAAAACGTGCTCGGCCGGATCTCGCGCGAGGCGAAAGCCCACATGCTCGCGACCATGCCCGCGAGCGCCCATTCCGACCACTTCCGATCGCTGCTCGACGATCCTAATTTTCACATTTTCTATCATGCGCCCGTGCTGATCTTGATCTCGGCCGTCGCGCAAGGTCCGTGGATCGTCGAAGACTGCGCACTCGCTGCCGAGAATCTCATGCTCGCGGCGTACGCTGCCCGGCTAGGCACCTGTTGGATCGGATTCGCCCAAAGCTTTCTCAACACGCCGGATGGCAAGGCGGCGGTTGGCCTCCCTGCCCCCTGGGTGCCGGTTGCACCGATCATCGTTGGTCACCCGAAGATCGCGCCGCCGCCCGTCCCGCGCAAGGAGCCAGAGATCCGCTGGGTTGGTTGACGGCCCCTTCTCTTTCGATGCCGATGACTAGGCTGCTTCGCCTTTTCGTTGCCGCTCACCGAACCGCTGGAACTTGAGCTCGGCTGCTGAACATGGCCGGCCGAACAGAAAACCCTGCGCGTAAGTGCAGCCGGCAGCCCGAACAAGCGTAAGCTGATCCTCGGTTTCGATACCCTCTGCCACCGTTGCAACTTGCAAACTCCTCCCGAGGCCGGCAACCGCAGACACGATCGAAGCGCAATCCGTGTTCTTCGAGAGCTCATTTACAAATGATCGATCGATCTTGATTTTATCGAATGGAAACATTCGTAGATAGCTGAGTGAGGAATATCCTGTCCCAAAATCATCGAGAACGATGGAAATCCCCATGCTTCGCAGCTGATGCAGCGTCGCCACGTTCTCGGCATTTCCATGCATCAAGACCGACTCGGTGATTTCCAGCTCCAAGCGCCCGGGCGACAAGCCGGAATCTGTCAGCACCCCGCAAACGATCTCGATCGGATTTGTCATGCGGAACTGCACCGGCGATAGGTTGACGCTGACCTTAATATGCGACGGCCAGCCGACGGCGTCGCTGCATGCCTTGCGCAAGACCCATTCGCCGATCGGGCTGATCAGACCGGTTTCCTCCGCCAACGGAATAAACTCGCCAGGTGCAATCATCCCGCGTTGCGGGTGCCGCCAGCGGACGAGCGCCTCGACGCTGGCGATCTCTCCGGTCCTGACGTCGACGATGGGATGATAGTGTAGTTCGAATTCCTCATTCGTCAGTGCGTCGCGCAGACCGACTTGGAGGGCGCGACGGGCACGGGCCTCGGTCCCCATCGCGTCTTCGAAGAAACGATAAGTATTGCGGCCCTCCGACTTGGCCTTATACAGGGCCAGATCAGCGTTCTTCACGAGCTCATCGACCTCCGCGCCGTGCTCGGGCGCGAGCGCGATCCCGATGCTCGTTCCAAGCTCGATATGATGGCCATCGAGATCACAGGGCACAGCGACCGCTTCCAGCAACCTGTTTGCCGTGGCGATCGCGGCCTCACGCTGATCTCCCTCGACCGCCACCAAAATGGCGAATTCGTCGCCGCCAAGCCGCGCTACCGTGTCGCCTTCGCGCATGCAAGCCGACAGGCGAGCCGCCGCCACCTTGAGGAGCTCGTCGCCGACCGGATGTCCGAGCGAATCGTTGATGGTCTTGAATAGATCGAGATCGAGCATGAAAACGGTGAACGCATCGCCGCGACGTCGCAGAAGCGCGAGCGCTTCCTCCATTCTTTCCAGCAAGACCGTGCGGTTGGCGATGCCTGTCAGACTGTCATGACGGGCCATATAGACTATCTGCGTTTCAGCCCGTTTTTGCGCCGCGCCAATCCCGATCGCGACAAGCACGATGGCGGTGAGCACAAGCGCAATCAGATAATATTTATTTGCCATCAATTTTGATTGCCGGAAGATATCGCCTTCGGCTTGTCCGATGACGGCAAGCAAGGGAAAACCCTCAACGACTTGATAGGAGATGAGCCGATTGACGCCCTCGAACTGCTGTGTGGAGTTCTGAAAGTTCCAATAGGTCCCTGTGGGCGATTGGCGATAAAGCGTAAACACCTTCGTGCGAATGACTGACTGACCAACAAAGTCCTTCGCTACCGGGTCGCGACCACTGCGTGCACGAATAACTCCGTCAAAACCAATAAGCGAAATCACTCCCCCGCGGCCGATATCGATCGAACTGTAGAACCTCTCGAGTTGAACGATATCGATCGCGGCAAGAATGACGCCACCGAATGATCCGTCCGGCGCCGTTAGCCGACGGGTCAATAGAAATATCAGTCTGCCGGACGTGCGACCGATCAGGGGTACGCTCATATAGAGCTCGTCGGTCGTTGAATTGGCGTGGAACCGAAAATACTCCCGATCGCTCACACTTTCGGCGGAACGGATTGGTCGAATGCTTGAACCCTTGATAAGTCCATCGGGCCCAATAATACCGAATTGCGTAACCACATTATTTTGGAGTTGGGTGTGGTTGACCTGACCCGCGAGGTCGAAATTTTGCGGGTCGTGTTCGTATGATTCGCGTAGGGTCAAAAGTCCGCTGTCCGCCCCTCCGATCACGCGCGCGATATACTGCTCGAAAACGCGGGCCAGATTGCTTCCTTGCCGCCCCCCCTCCGCATAGGCACGCTGGTGCTCCTCATGCGTGAGGAAAAATACCCCGCCCCAGATACCGGCGATCACCACCACACCGAGATAGGTGGTAGTCTGTGCGAACGCGCGGAGCCGTTGGAGCATGCGATGAGTCCTAGATCTGCCCGTTCGGCCCGCGTGTGGAGCCGACGATCATACCCGGATTTGATTACTTTCTTATTGAACGCGGACGCTGGTTGGAGCCGGATTGACACTTCATCCGGCATTGACGGTTTTGCCGGTCGCCAGAGCGTGCCGACGAAAAATTGTCGCCTTTAGATCATTAACGCTTTGTAATTTGACGCGGCACTTCGGATGACAAAAGTGCTCATTGTCGGTTCCCAGGGGGGATTTGCGTGCGAAATGCGTGGAAGCAGTTCGAATTAGATCGTGAGACGGCCTCCAACCTCAGGCGATTGGTGCTTGAGGAGCTTGGCGATGAAATCATGCTGGACGAGGGCGCGGCTGATGCGCTCGTGCGCGGTATTGTGTCGCTGCTGCGCGGCGGTCGCCGGGGCGGTTTCGCCGAGAAATCGGTGACCACGGCGGAGTAGCGTTGCGCGGTGGCGTCGCCGGTAGTCAGACACGCAACATCCAGCTGATGCGAGATCGAGGCCGGGAGCCTGCCGCGAAGCACTGCCCTTCTTGGCGATGCCGCCCGCACCATGCTGGGCCGCGCGCCGATCACGCTTACCCGCATGCCTGAGCGGCGGCCGTGTCCGCGCGCACGGCGCGTTTCGGCGGCAGATGGGCAAGCTTGCCGGGCAACGGCGACACGCGGAACGCAAGCGTTGACGCAGGTCAAAGCCCGGGGCGGCAATTCCGCTAATGAGATGGGCATGTCACCCAGTGACGTTGGAGTCCGGCAGTGGAAAACGACTGTGATGGACGGCCGCGGTCGCACGAGTGAAATAATCTTCGGCGGGTGTACCGACACATTTCTTCGTGCCGCGGACAGCGCGGTATTGCTGGTGCATTGACCCGGTCATTGTCGCATTCACTCGTGGAGACGAGATGGGCCAAGAGATCAAGACAGTCGACTTGGCCGGGTCGCCGGCGGCCGAGCATACCGAGCCATCGGCACCGGAGACCCACGACCTCGTGCCGGCGCCGCCACGTACCAGTTTGCCGGCCCCGCTGCCGACCTCCAATGGAATATCGGTCCGCAGACGTTGGCTTCGGGTTGCGCTCGCCGTTGCGGTCATCGTCGGTGGGGCCGGCGCGGCGTTCTATTGGTGGCAGTACACCCGGTCTCAATTGCCGCCCGGGATCGCCTGGGGCAACGGCCGGATCGAAGCGGACGAGATCGACATCGACACCAAGTTCGCCGGGCGCATCGCCGAAATACTTGCCGACGAAGGCACCATGGTCAAGGCCGGGCAGATCGTCGCGCGCATGGACACCCGGGACCTCGCGGTTTCTTTGAAGAAATCCGAGGCCCAGGTGCGGCAGGCCCAGCGGGCCATCGACGAAGCCAATGCGAACGTCGCGCAGCAAACCAGTCAGGTGTTGCTGGCGAAGCAAGAAATGGATCGCGCCGCCTATCTCGTGCAGAAAGGCGCCCAAACCAAGGAAGTGTTGGACCAGCGTCAGCAGCAATTGGACGGCGCCAATGCGGCCCTGCAAGCCGCACAGGCCAGGGTGACCGAATCTGAGCACGCGCTCGAAGCGAGCACGCACGACGTGGAACTCTACACCGTCAACATCGCCGACAACACGCTCGTAGCGCCGAAAGACGGCCGCATCCAATACCGCATCGCCAATATCGGCGAGGTGCTTCCGGCGGGCGGAAGAGTCTTTGCCATGCTCGACATCGCGTACGTTTACATGGATGTCTATCTGCCGACCGGAGAGGCCGGCAAAGTGAAGATCGGCGCCGATGCGCGTATCGTGCTCGATGCCCTCCCCAATGTTGCGATTCCGGCGAAGGTTTCGTTCATCGCCACGCAGGCGCAGTTCACTCCCAAGACGGTGGAGACCAAGGACGAGCGCGACAAGCTGATGTTCCGGATCAGGGTGAAGATCGATCCCGAGCGGTTGCGCGCGCGCGCCGAAGCGGTACGAAGCGGTCTGCCTGGCATGGCCTATGTGCTGCTCGATCCGGCGGTCGCCTGGCCTCCCAAGTTGCAAGGGAACGCCGCGCAATGACCGGGCGCGAGCGCCCGGTCGCGCGTATCGAGAGCGTCACACAGCGTTACGGCAGCGTCGTCGCACTTGACGCGGTCACGATCGAGCTTCCGGCCGGCTGCACGGTCGGGTTCGTCGGGCCCGACGGAGTCGGAAAGTCGTCGTTGCTGAGCATCATCGCCGGCGCGCGGCGGGTGCAATCCGGGAACGTTTTCGTCCTCGATGGCGATATGAAGGATTCGGCGCATCGGGTCGCGGTCTGCCCCCGCATCGCCTATATGCCACAAGGATTAGGCAAGAACCTTTATGCGGACCTCAGCGTCCGCGAGAACATCGAGTTCTTTGGCCGCCTGTTCGGACAGTCCCGCGCCGAACGGAACGAGAGAATCTCCGAGCTTCTGCGGAGCACCGGGCTCGCACCCTTCTCCGACCGTCCGGCGAAAAAACTGTCGGGCGGCATGCGGCAGAAGCTCGGGCTTTGTTGCTCCCTAATCCACGACCCGGATCTCCTCATCCTCGACGAGCCGACCACCGGCGTCGATCCGCTTTCGCGCCGCCAATTCTGGGAGCTGATCGACCGTATGCGTTCGCGCCGCCGCGGGATGAGCGTGCTGGTTGCGACGGCCTACACGGAAGAGGCGGAGCGGTTCGACTGGCTGGTGGCCATGAACGCCGGGAAGGTCCTCGCAACCGGGTCCCCGGCCGAGCTCAAAGCCAGTACCGGCGCGGCGACGGTAGAGGATGCATTCATTGCGTTGCTGCCGGAACAGCAGCGTGGCGGTCACCAAGCGCTGAAGATACCGGCCCGTCGCATCTTCGACACCGAGCCGGTCATTACCGCCCGCGACCTCACCTGTCGCTTCGGCGATTTCACAGCCGTCGACCGGGTGAGCTTCACTATCGAGCGGGGCGAGATCTTTGGCTTCGTCGGCTCGAACGGCTGCGGCAAGACCACGACCATGAAGATGCTGACCGGCTTGCTGCCGCCGAGCGAAGGCGAGGCGCTCTTGTTCGGGCAGCCTCTCGACGCGCGCGACATGAGCGCGCGCTATCGGGTCGGTTATATGTCGCAGTCGTTCTCTCTGTATACCGAACTGACGGTCCGGCAGAACCTCGATCTTCATGCACGCCTTTTCCACCTGCCGGCGCAGAAGGCGAAGGCGCGTATCGCCGAGCTGGTCGAATGGTTCGGTCTCGAGGATTACCTCGATCAAGGCGCGTTGGATTTGCCGCTGGGTATTCGCCAGCGGCTCTCGCTCGCCGTCGCCATCGTCCACGAGCCCGAGATGCTCATTCTCGACGAGCCGACCTCGGGCGTCGATCCCTTGGCGCGGGACCGGTTCTGGGAAGCGCTGATCGATCTTTCGCGCAATCAAGGCGTGACCATTTTCATCTCGACCCACTTCATGAACGAGGCGGCGCGCTGTGATCGGATATCGCTCATGGATTCCGGCCGCGTGCTCGCGACCGATGCGCCGGCAGCGCTCATCAGGGCGCGCGGTGTCGCTACCCTCGAGGACGCATTCATCAGTTACCTTGAGGAGGCAACCGGATCTCGTGCTTCCGCGACCGAGGACCTCGGCCCGTCAGGCGCATCCGCCAATCCGGTGCTGCCGCCAACGTCGCAACGTTCCTCGTTCAGCCTCCAGCGCCTATTCGCCTACACGATCCGCGAAACCCTGGAGCTCACGCGCGACCCGATCCGGCTCGCGTTCGCCTTGTTCGGCACGGCGCTGCTGATGCTGGTGTTCGGCTTCGGAATTTCGACCGACGTCAACAATCTCTCCTTCGCCGTGCTCGATCACGATCAGAGTCATGAGAGCCGCGCCTATCTGGAAGAACTCAGGGGTTCGAGTTATTTCGTGGAGAAGCCGCCGCTCGCCGACTATGCCGAGCTTGCCAGGCGTCTCCAGAGCGGGGACATCGATGCTGCCGTTGAGATCCCCCCGGGCTTCGGCCGCGACATCATGCGCGGTCGTCCCGCCTGGGTCGGTGCGTGGGTGGATGGCGCCATGCCGTTCCGGGCCGAGACCATCCGTGGCTACCTGCAAGGCATGCACCAGTTGTACCTGACGGATCCGGCCGTCAAGACAGCAGTGCCGGCCGCGGCCGCTCCTGCCAACATCGAGCTCAGGTTCAAGTACAATCAGGATTTCGACAGCATCTATGCGATGGTGCCTTCGAGCCTGGCAATGATGCTCGCGCTGTTCCCGGCCATTTTAATGGCGCTTGCCATCGTGCGCGAAAAGGAACTCGGCTCGATCACCAACCTTTACGTGACTCCCGTTACTCGCATCGAATTCCTGCTCGGCAAGCAGTTGCCCTATATCGGCGTGGCCATGATCAATTTTGCCGAGATGTTCTTGATGGCGCTGTTCGTCTTCGGCGTACCGCTCAAGGGCAGCTTCTTTGCCTTGCTTTTGGGGGCCCTGATCTACGTCACGACAACGACAGCTTACGGCATGCTGATTTCAGCGTTCACCAATACGCAGATCGCAGCGCTTTTCGGTACGGCTATTCTGACTTCTCTGCCTGCAACGCAGTTCGCCGGCATGTCGACACCCGTATCCTCTCTCTCCGGCACGGCCCAGATCATGGGCCGTGCATTCCCGATGACCTACTTCGTCCCGATCAGCGTCGGCACTTTCACCAAGAACCTCGGCTTTTCAGATCTCAGTACAGATTTGGCAGCGTTGAGCCTGTTCGTCCCGATCCTGACCTTGGCGAGCCTCCTGTTTCTGCGCAAGCAGGAGCGCTAGGGGGAGTGAGGCTCGATGCACAAGATCACGAACATTTTCTGGCTTGGCATCAAGGAACTGATCGGGTTCCTGCACGACTACGTGCTGTTGGCGTTGGTCATCTACGCCTTCTCCTTCGCCGTGACCATGCAGGCGCGGAGCTATTCGCAGGAGCTGCATAACGCCTCGATCGCCATCGTCGATGAGGACCACTCCGAGCTCTCGCGCCGGATCGCCCGGGCGTTCTTGCCTCCACTGTTCCAGCGGCCGCAGCTGATTGCCGAGCGGGACGTCGTACCCTTGATGAACAAGGGAAGATATACCTTCGTGGTCGACATCCCTCCGAACTTCGAGCGGGATGTTCTGGGCCGACGCCAACCGGGGCTCCAGATCGACGTCGACGCGACCGCGATGCGGCAGGCGGGTCTTGGGTCCGGCTATGCGCAGCAGATCATCACCAATGAGATCAATGACTTTCTCTCCCATTCGGAAGGTGTACCGCTGTCGACCGTCAATCTCGACGTGCGCATCGCATTCAACCCCAATGTCACGACGGCGTGGTTCACCAGCGTGATGGGGATCATCAACAGCGTCAGCATGCTGGCGATCATTCTGGCCGGAGCCGCCATCGTCCGGGAGCGCGAGCACGGGACCATGGATCATCTCCTGGTCATGCCGCTGACGCCGTTCGAGATCGCGATGTCCAAAGTCTGGGCGAATGGCTTGGTGATCACGGTCGCAGTTGGCGTTTCCCTTTACGTCGTGGTGCGCGCGGTGCTCGGGATTCCCATCGCCGGCTCGATACCGCTGTTCATGGTTGGCGTGGTGATCTACCTCTTCTTTGCCACCGCAGTCGGTATCTTCTTGGGCACGGTGGCGCAGTCCATGCCGCAGCTCGGGCTGCTCTATATGCTGGTCTACATGCCCATGAACATGCTCTCCGGCAGCAATACTCCGCTCGAGAGCATGCCGCCTTGGCTCGCCACGCTCATGCAGGCTTCGCCCTCGACGCATTTCGTGTTGTTTGCGCAGTCGATCCTCTATCGCGGCGCGGGGTTCGATGTGGTCTGGCCGCAATTTCTCGCCGTAGGGCTGATCGGTGGCCTGTTTTTCGGCCTTGCCATTCTGCGCTTCCGTTCCGTCGCTTCGCAGGCGACGTAGCGCGTAAATTCAGCACCAGGCAGAGCCATGTTTGTGGCTCGGTCACGCCGTCAGCTCGATTCCGCCTTCAGGGCCGGTTGACCGACGACCTCCGGCTTCGATTTCCCGCCGTTGGAGCGCCGCAGCCGGAAGTAGATCTGGCCGGCGATGAGCGCCACGCACAAGGTGATGAACACCGCGCTGATCGGTCGCTCGACGAAGACACCGAGATCGCCGCGCGAGATCAGCATGGCGCGGCGGAAATTCTCCTCGAAGCGCGGTCCAAGCACGAAGCCGAGCAGGATGGGCGCCGGATGGAACCCCAGCCGCAGCAGGACGTAGCCGAGAATGCCTATCACCAGGGTTTCGCCGACCTGGAACATGTCGTTGTTGGCGGCGTAGACGCCGATGCAGACGAAAAACAGCGCGCTCGGGTAGAGATAGCGGTAGGGAATGGTCAGCAGCTTCACCCAGACGCCGATCAATGGGACGTTGAGCAGCACCAGCAGGATATTGCCGATCCAGAAACTGGCGACCAATCCCCAAAATATATCCGGATGCTCCTTGATGAGTTGCGGCCCCGGCACGATGCCCTGGATCATCAGGGCGCCGAGCAGCAGCGCCATCACCGCGTCGCCTGGAATTCCAAGGCTCATGGTGGGAATGAAATCGCCCTGAACCGAGGAGTGGGTTGAAGCCTCCGGACATGCCACGCCTTCGATCATGCCGGTGCCGAATCGCTCCGGGGTTCTTGACACTTTCTTTTCCGTGGCATAGGCGACAAACGAGGCGATCGTCGGCCCGGTGCCAGGAATGAGCGCGCAAAGGCTGCCAACCAGCGTGCCGCGAATCATGGCCGGGAACGCTTGTTTCAGGTCGGCCGCGGTGGGCCGCATATCCCGCATACGAACTTTAGAATATTTGGTGTTGATGGCGGCCGATTGATTGATGCTGTTCATGAATTCGGCGATGCCGAACAGGCCGAGCGCCAAGGCAATGAGCTCGATGCCGTCGTCGAGCTGGGTTAATCCGAAGGTGAAGCGTTCGGCGCCAGTCTCGAGATCGGAACCGACGATGCCGAGCATCAGGCCCAGCACCGTCATCGCCACGCCTTTGAGCGGCGATCCGCGCGCCAGCGTCGAGCCGGCGAGCAGCCCCAACAGCATCAGGGAACAGATTTCGGCCGGACCGAATTGCAACGCCACCCGTACCAGCACCGGTGAGAGAAACACCATCTCGGTGATGCCCCACGAGGCGCCGACGAAGGACGCGAGCACGGTGACGCCGAGCGCCACCCCTCCGCGGCCCTGCTGAGTCATCGGAAAGCCGTCGAGGCAAGTGACGGCGTGCGGTGGGTGGCACGGGAGATTGAGCAGGATCGAGCAGATCGCGCCGCCATACTGGGCGCCGTACATGACCCCCGCCAGCATCAAGACGGCGCCGACGGGCTTCATGCCGAACGTCAGCGGCAGCAGGATCGAAATGGTCGCGAGCGGCCCCATGCCGGGGAGCACGCCGACCATGTTGCCGACCAGCACGCCGACGAAGCACCACATCAGATTTTGCGGTTGGAGCGCGACGCCGAATCCGTACCAGAGATCCGTGAGGGCGGTTTCGATCACAGTCCCCTCCACTCCAGGATCGGCATCGGAACGTGCAGCACATACGAGAACAGGCCGACGCCGAACGCCGTGACGACGACGGCGAGCCCAAGCGCTCCCTTCAATGTGGAGGTGCGGTCGCCGAGCGCGGACACGAACACGCAAGCGAAAGTGGCCGGGATCAGCCCGCCGTAACGTCCGCAAATGATGAACAAGAGTGGGCCGGCGAGGATGCAGGCCCAGCCCCACCATTGCGGATGTTCCGGGAGGATGCGTTCGTCCTCGCCGTCCGCTGCCGGAATTGCGGCGGCGGCAATGAAAATTCCCAAAATAATGAGGATGACCCCCAGAGCGGTCGGCAGGAAACCCGGCCCCATATGCATCAACGTTCCGGGCCGGTAGGTCGGACCCTTCAGAGCCATCACCAGGCCGAACAGGACCATCAATCCGCCAGCATAAAAATCGCGCTTGCGCGTAAGCTTATGACCGATCTCGATGATGCGGCTATGGCTGCCGATAAGGCGCAAGGTTTTCCTCCCCCTTCGGATTGGGCCAACAGAAAGCTGCGCCCCGCACGGTTCGATACTCTATAGCGTAGGCTGACGGAAGGAAACTGCAGCCCGGCCTGGGATGTTCCGGGAACGCGACGACTCGCTGGGGGCGTGGCGGCCGCCATTCGGCACGGCCCACCGCGTCCCCACGCCTGCGTTATCAACCATTGAAACCACGGCACCGGTACCCACGCAAGACGCTCCGGCCGTATTCGAGGCGTGGTGCACGGGCGCGACGCGGGCCGTCCTCGCGGCAAACCCACCTCTACGTCATTGTCGCCAGTTTTTCGACACCGTCCGCACGATCACGGGGCTGGGGTCACGATCCCCTTCCTGGTGTTCCAACATCAGATCGTACTGGGCCGAGCCCTGGTAGAAGCGCAGCAGCATGTCGCGGCTGATCGCAGGCACGAGCTTTCTGTCTTCTTCGACCACGCGGTCGGCGAAGAGCAAGAGCAACTGGCCGGTGCGCCTTTTTCCGGCCAATCGGCCAATCAACCGGGAGATCGGCGTGCCCCTTCCTTCCCGAGCATCGCGCAGGCGGTTGCCCTCTCCCATGCGTTCGAAGTCGTAGGCTGTGAGACAGTCGCGACCGGGAGCATAGAGGCGGAACATGCGATCGAACTCGTCCATGTCCAGCTCTCCGGCTGCGAGACCTTTACGGTTATCCGCCGGCGCATACACGCGCGTGGAGGAATAGCTCTCGGCTTGAGCGATGTTCGGCAGGCAGATGTCGAACATCCCAAGACCCGCCTCGCGCTTCTGCTGCTCGCTCAATCCATGCTGAGTCTTGGGGCCGAAGCTAACCAGCGACAAGACCGTGGTACCAAACGCCGTCCACGCAGGCAGCCCGCTCTCGATCAGCGCGCCCATGCAGCTTGAGAAGGTAGCAACAGGCTTCTCATTATTGCCTTTGAGGAACCAGTAGCGCTTCTGCAGCGCCGTTGCACCGGGCAAGCCGGCAACCTCCGATACGGCTTGTCCTTCGCGCATGCGGTTGCGCAGGGCGATTTTCAGCACGGCTGCATCCGCGGCAAAGGCGTTCGACCACGTGAACGATGGGATGCCGCTCAGCGCGACGACCACAAGGACCAACGCCAGCAGCGGATGCGCGGAATGCACCGCCCAGCCGAACGCCCCTGCCCCGGCAATAACAACCAGCGCCCAGAGCTTGCCGAAGGTGGCGGCGCGGTTGATCCACTGTTCGGCCCGCGTCAGCGTTCCGAACATGAATCCCCGCTTGTCGGTGTAGCACTTGTTCCAAACCTGCTGCATGAAGCGGGTGGCAAGCATACGCTTCACCGCCAGCGCGGTTGGCACACCAGCGAGCGCAAGCAGCGCGATCACCGCAGTCCACGGGGCGACGGCGTCGTACCATAGAGCCGCGCCCAGACCGAGCACCGCGAGACCAAAGGTCCTCACGTCGCTCTTAAACGCGTTCCCGGTGTCCGCTTGCGTCGCTTCGAGCAGGCGCCGGGGGAATGTCTCGGTCTCGGGCCAGGGCGCAAACCCGCGCAAGACGCCTTCCGCCAAGGGCCGAAGCGCCGGAAGATGGCGCGTCAGCACGCCGAGAATGCCGCCGCTGTGCTCCACCCAGTTCATGCCCTCGGCATACCCCGCATAGGTGAAGCCGTCGGTGAGGTGGCGGTTGCTCTTGACGCGGCGCGGCGCATTGAGAACGAACTGGTAGAACTGGGTAAAGCTAAGGGCGAAACCAGCCGGCTTGGGTTCGCAGAGAATGCCGATGCCCGCGTCGACTTTGCTGATGTCGCCTTCGTACTTGATCTCCACTTCGCGGGCGAGTTCGGCGTCGCCCCCGGTCAATTCCATGAAGGACGTGACTTCGGGCTCGCCGACGGAGAGGCGAAACTCGTTGTAGCTGCCGGTTCCGTCCGTGCGCTCGCGGAAGATATCTCTCTCGGCAAGATCGGTGAGCGTACCGTCGAGCTGATTCTGGAACTGCGTCAGCGCGCGCGGGAAGTTGTGGAGCTTGAGCGCTCCGGCGGACTTCTTTACGAACGACCAGGCAAGCGCCTCATAGCCGAACCGCGCGACGACCGGGCGCGTATTGTGATGGACGAAGTCGAGGAGTTGAATACGGTCCAGCAATCGGTCTGAGGCTGGGTCGTAGATCTCTTGCTCGCTCAAGTTCATCTCGTGCAAACGGTACACCATGCGGAAGTGCTTCGGCACCTGGAACGGTCCGTCATGATGCTCCCACTTCGAGCCGGGCATGCCCCCGACGAACTCGTTGCGCCGGAGCGGCTCACAGAGTCGACTGAGAGTGGGGTGGCGGTCGAACAGGCGCATCAGGTACAGCTTGCGCCGTTGTCCAAGCATGCCGTACCAATCGGCGTGCATACCGATTTGCAAGGCCGGGTGTTGCAGCAAGTCTTCCGTCCACTGAATCGTGTGGATGCGAGCGACCAGCGCAACATTGGTCTTGCGCGCCATCTGGAACAACTTTTCGTCGTCCCAATCCGGATAGAGGCAACGGAAATAATCAGCAACATCATTGTGCTCCCTGACGAAGAGCCAGTGCAACAAGCTCAGCCCGGGGCTGTAGTTGTTCGAGAAACCGGTCTTGTCGATGCCGGGATTGTCCGGGTCTTCCGGCAGGTGCCCTTGGGAATCAAGCCGCATCTTGCCGCTCTCGAACAGGCGCAGCACCCGAAGCTCCTCCTCGCTGCTGCCGTAAATCTGTCCCTGCATCCAGGCCTGCTCCCGCTCGTTGCGCGGGGTGGGGCGGCCGTTGCCGGTGACGCGCGTCGTGTCCTTTGAGGTGCGATCTACAATCGCCTCGTTGCCGGGCCAATTGTCTTGTGGACTACGGGCGAGGTGATGCGGGCAGACTCCGATGGGATCGTGCTTGGTGTTGCCGACGAAGTTATGGGATTGGAACTGAATCCACCAACCAGCCAGGTTGTTCAGGATCAAGGCAGGAATAACGATCTCCTTGCCGGTTTCGGGGTTGATGCGGCGCCACCTCAGCTTGCCCGCTTCGCGCGCGCTCGGCGTCATGTTCTCGATGTCGACCGGCACTTTACGCGGCGGAATGTTCGAGCCGAAACGGGTATCTTTCGCACCCATTTGCGGATTTTCCCGGTCGGAGACCCAGCTGCCGTCGGCCGTGTAGTCGTGGCGCACGGGTTCGGGCTCGGCGCCGAAACGCTTCGTGTCGTTAGCCGCGTAATCGTACGGGTCGGTCAACGCGTTGGAACGGTTGAACCGGATCTTCGAGATGAGGTAAAGCACCCCGAGATAAACCGGCCACTGGTCCCACGAGACCTTGCGGTTCGGGTCGCGAGCAAGAGCGCGATTGAAGAATTCCATAATTCTGTAAAATGAGTTCCACCAAACGTACTTGACCGGTCCGATCCCCTCGCGTGAGGATTTCGGCCGCCACAGTCCGCCGTCTTGCAGCTCAGCATGTACCTCGACGTTCTTGAATGAGTCATTCATGATCGTGCCTTTCCTCGCCGAAAACCTTGCGCGCGGGCGGAGCCGACGAACGGCCGGATGGAGCGAGATGAGCGGGCATCAGATACCGCAGCAATGGGCAAGCACGACCTCACGCACCACATGAAGGCAGTTCGACGGGTTAGATGACCGAGCCATGGCGATCGTCGCCTGCTCCTACAATATAGATCAACGAGATCATAATCAGGTTACCACCCGAATGCCAATAACATTGAAATGCCACGTGAATTCGGTGCCTCTTGGGCGGCATTGTCCCAACATTGGCGCCGAGGCCCGGTCTTGTCACGTCAAGGGGTTCGTCGGTATATTTAGACGTCGATTTCGAATATCAAATAATTTTCAACATGCTAGCCGGGATTACATAGCCGGAGCGGCTTGGTCTGTGAGCGCGGAACGCCGGGTCGGGAGATCTGAAACAGGTGATAATTGGAATTTTCGTCCAGCACGGCGAAGATGGCCGGGGATCATCATCAGAGCCAAAAATCAAGACTGACGCTTGGAGACCAAACGTCAGGGTCCCCCAGCCTGCGATTTTGCCAAAATATCTAGATTATCGGATTCTGCTAAGCGAGCTAACCCACCTCAGTCGAGAACCTCGTAGAAGCCGCACTTGCGCTGCAGCGGCGCGTCGTCGATTTGGAACAGAAATGCCGCTGACTTGGTGCTTCGGTTCGCAAGCAGTGTCTTGGCGTAGGTGGGAACAGCCACGGTGTCGCTCTCGCTGAAGCTCAATGCCACGCCGTCGATTTCAGCTTCGCCGTCGCCTTCAACGACGTGCAAGACGGCGGAGGAAGACCGGCGCGGCGCCGCAATCGTCTCGCCCGGCCTCAGCATGATCGCCGAGAATCCCAGCACGGGCATGCATTCCCGACCGGTCTCGGGATTGACGTAGGCGAGTTGCACCATCTCGCCGGTGGGCGTGACGCCGGCGAGCGCGGTCAACGCCTCGCGCACCTCCTGCCACGGATAGCGCAGCAGGGGATATCGGGCGCGGCGCGCGTCGAGCGAGCGATAGGGCACCAGGCCGGAGCGGCGGTAGCGCGATTGGGAGGAATCCGGCTCGTTGCCGACGGCTTGCTTCTCCCCCTCTATGGCGTACGAGGCCTCGAGCGCCTGGACGATCGGCAGGTCGAGCGCATCGAGCCACACCACCGGTTCCGTGCCCTCGTGGCCATGCTCGTGCCATAGGCCCGACGGCGTAAGGATGAGATCTCCCTTCTCCATCGGGCATTTTTCGCCCTGAACGACGGTATAGCCCCCGCGCCCCTCGATCACCATGCGCACGGCGCTCGGGGTATGACGATGATTGGGCGCTGTCTCGCGCGGAAGGATGAGCTGCAGGCCGATGAAGATCGACGGCGTAGCCTTCATGTTCGCGAGCCCCAGCCCCGGATTGGCCAGCACCAGAACGCGCCGCTCGGCCTTTTCGATCGGCGCCAGCTCGCCGGCCTCGAGCAGATCCGGCCTGACCTCGCGGTAGCGCCAGATCACGGGCCGGGTCCGCCGTTCAGGCCTGTCGTGCGGGAGCGCGCTGCGCATCGCGGGCCAGAGCGGTACGAGATTTTTCTCCGCCAGCCCCTGTCGATAGGCAGCCGGCAGGTCGTCGATGGTGGCAAGCGCGCTCATGGTCAAATCCTCGTTCATCGCTGTTTTTCGGTTCGAAGGCTTCTCAGGCGGCCAATCCGGTGCCGCCATAGAGCCATTGCAAGCCGTCATAAAACTCCTCGGGCGACTTGGCGCCGAGCACGGAATTGCGGATTTTCCGCTCCACGCCCTCGGCGTGATAGACGCGGCCCAGCATTCGCGAGGACAGCACGACACGGTAGGCGCGCACGATGCGGTTCTCCTGGTAGGCGAGAAAGGCGCTGGCGAAGTCGCCTTCGCACTTCTCCACTTGATCGGCGAGGCAGACCGCGTCCTCCATCGCCATGCACGCGCCCTGGGCAAAGTATTGGTGCGTCGGATGCGCGGCATCGCCGAGCAGCGTCACGCGTCGATCCGTCCAATTTTCGATCGGCTCTCGGTCGCCGAGCACCCATCGCCGCCAGTCGGTCGGGATCTCGAGCAGCTTGCGCGCCTTGTGCACGACGTTGCCAAATCGCGTCAGAACTTCGTCCCGATTGCCCGGCTCATTCACGCCAACGCTGTCCACCTCGGTCTGAAATGTCGCGACGAGGTTGAACGTCTTCCAGCCTTGCAGGGGGTAATGAACCATGTGGCACTTCGGCCCGGCCCACAGCGTGGCGGCGTTCCAGCGCAGATCCTCCGGCATTTTTTCGATCGGCAGAACCGCCCGATACGCGACATGGCCAGACAGGCGGAGCGCATCCCCGCCGGTCAATTGCTCGCGGATCTTCGATCGAATGCCATCGCATCCGACGATGGCATCGGCCTCGAAAATTGTACCCGCCTCGGTGCGGGCTTTGCTGCCGGAAGCCGTATGTTCGTAACCGACGACGCGCTGCTTGTTGACGAGCGCGATCCCTGCGTGCGCGCGGCATGCGTCGAGCAGGACTCCGTGCAAATCGGAGCGGTGAATGACCGCGTAAGGGTTGCCGAATCGGTTACGGAACGGCTCGTCGACCGGGATATGCGCGACCTCGGCGCCGGACATGCCGTCCATCATGATCAAACGGTCGATGTAGACCGCCTTGGCCCGACCGGCGTCGCCGACACCGAGGTAATCCATCGCGTGAAAGGCGTTTGGACCGATTTGAATGCCGGCGCCAATCTCGCCGAACTGATCGGACTGCTCCAGCACCGTGACCCGGCAGCCCTTGTTGGCAAGACCGAGCGCCGCCGACAGGCCGCCGATGCCTCCCCCGGCAACGATCGCCGTACGTTCCGTCCTCATCTCATATCCTTTGCTCTTTCCGGCGTGGGAGGGGACTTCGCCATGATCAGACGGTGGCCGGCGCCGTGCCTGCACGGACCATAAGCGCTTCCCGCGCGGCATCCTTGAAGGGTTGATCGGGCGGAAGAATCACCGAGGCCGAGCGCACTCGCTGGTGGGCTGCGTCGACGCCCGGTGGCACGGTACCCTTTTCAACCAGCGCCCTCGCAGCCCGCATCAGGCGGTGGCGGGCCATGATGATTCCGTTGTCGGTCGAGACCAGGTTCTCCTTGGTCCGATCGATGATCGGTCCCATGCTCTCTTGCAGCGAGGCATCCTGGATCGCGATGCCTTCGATTCCGCTGTAGCTGTCGCCGCGCTTCTGCGCTTCGCGGTCCATCAGGTAGTCGTTGTCCTTGTTGGCGAGCGGCCGATAGGTCCCGGGCACGTACTTGCAGTGGACTCCCTTGCCGTCCTGCATGGCCTTGCGTTCGGCATCGGTCAGCTTGCGCACCGGGTGATAGTCGTAGCTCCACGCCCAGCAGTTCTCGTCGTCGATCGGGATCCAGAAATGCCCGTGCACGGTGTGGCCGCCGCGTGGAGCAATCATGGTGAAGGAGGGAAGGACGAATTGAGTGATACGCCAATAGTAGTTGCCGCCTTCGGCGTTGCGGCGCGCGCCGATGTAGAGTCCGCCGTCGCTTTCGACCACCTCGAACACCGGCCGCGCGTCGCTCAGATTGTACTGATTGCCCTTGGCGCCCTTGAACAGGGGATCGGAATTGATGTTACCGCGGTGAAGAAAGGACACGTGGCTCGAGTCGATTCCGCCTTCCATGGCCTGCAACCAATTACATTCCTGCAGACGCTTCGACACGAACCTCTGGTCGCCGGGAACCAGCGCGAATTCCCATTCGGGCAATGCCGGTTGGCGCTCGGGTGGCCCCATATAGGTCCACAAAATTCCGCCGCGTTCGACCAACGGATAGGATTTTAGCTTGATTTTTTTGGCGAAGCCGCTCGCCTCGGGCTCGGAAGGCACCTCGACGCACTGACCGGTAACATCGAACTTCCAGCCATGGTATGGGCAACGCAGCCCGCATTCCTCATTACGGCCGAACCATAGCGACGCGCCGCGGTGCGGACAGAATTCGTCGATCAGGCCGTAACGTCCCAAGCTGTCGCGAAAGGCAACGAGGCGCTCCGACAGAACCTTGACCCGCACCGGCGCGCAATCGTTCTCCGGAAGCTCCTCGGCGAGCAAAACGGGCGTCCAGTAGCTACGGAACAGGCGGCCCAACGGTGTTCCCGGGCCGGTCTGAGTGACGAGTTCGTTCTGTTCCTTCCGCAGCATTCGGTCCCTCCGGACAATAGTTGCGCCCGTAACCAATCGCGCCGGAAGCCGGGGTCGGTCTTTGATGTGGATCAAACCGCAACCCGGCAGATCGGATCTTAAGTTTGCACGCGTCCCGCAGGCATCATCGTGGCGGCTCAATGCGATCCGATTGGCTGAAATATCTGGACCGGCGGATTCCGCGCTACACCAGCTACCCAACCGCTGTGCAATTCGGCCCGGAGATCGGCGGTGGAGCGTACGAGCATTGGCTTGCGACGCTGCCCGCCGAGGCGCCCGTTTCGATCTATATCCACGTCCCCTTCTGCGCCGAGCTTTGCCTCTATTGCGGGTGCCACACGACCGTCGCGCGGCGCTATGCCCCCGTCGCGGACTATGTCGATTTGCTCGAACGCGAAATCGCATTGGTCGGCCGCATCGCCGGCCGGCGCAGGGCAGTCCAGATTCACTGGGGCGGCGGCACTCCGACCATGTTGGCGCCGCAGGATTTCATGCGGGTGATGGCGGTCGTGCACGCCAATTTCAGCGTCGCGCCGCACGCCGAGCTCGCCATCGAGATCGATCCGCGCACGCTGACGGGTGAGCATGTCGCCGCCTTGGCGGATGCCGGCATCACGCGCGCAAGCCTCGGCGTGCAGGACTTCGAAGACCGCGTGCAACGCGCGGTCCGCCGTCTCCAGAGCTTCGACCAGACCGCGCGCGCTGCGGACTGGTTGCGGGAGGCCGGCGTCGGCAGCATCAATCTCGACCTGATGTATGGCCTGCCGTACCAGACCGTGACGACGGTCACGGCGACCGCCCGGCGCGCGCTTGCGATCGAGCCGGATCGCATCGCGCTGTTCGGCTACGCCCATGTGCCTTGGATGAAGCGCCACCAGCAGCTCATCCCCGAGCAGGCGCTGCCAGGCAGCAGCGAGCGTTTTGCACAAAGTCGTGCCGCAGCCGAGGTGCTGATCGGCGCCGGATATCAGCCGATCGGGCTCGATCATTTCGCCAGAGACGGCGACCTGCTCGCGCATCGCCAGCGCGAGGGCAGGCTTCGCCGCAATTTCCAGGGCTACACGACCGATGCGGCGCAAGCCCTCATCGGCTTCGGCACCTCGGCGATCGGCGCATTGCCCAACGGATATGTGCAGAACGCACCCGGCACGGTCGCCTATCGCGACGCCATTGCGGCCGGTCGTCCGGCCACGGTGCGCGGATACGCGCTGACCGACGAGGACCGGCTCCGACGCGACATCATCGAGCGCCTGATGTGCGATTTGTGCGCGGATCTGGCTGAGATATGCGCGGCGCACAACAGAAGCGCCAATGACTTCGTCGCCGAGCTATCCGCGCTCGATGCACTCGCGGACGACGGGCTGGTTCAGCGCGCGGGCAGCAAGATCAGTGTGCCGGAACGCGCGCGACCTCTCATCCGCACGGTGTGCGCGGTGTTCGACGCGTATTCGTTGAATGACCAGACGCACTTCTCGCGAGCCTCGTGACCCGCCGCCAGCCACGTAGCGATGCATCGCACATCAGCGTCTAAAGCCGACCAGCTATGCGATCTCGCCCGAATTGATCCAGATCAAGGATTGCCCGCTCCACCACTTCTCTCGTTTAAGCATCGCGATGCCATTGCGCACGGCTAGGCGACAGCGGGGAAACTGCCATGGCCAACGCCAGAAGAATAGGCCACGCAACATTCGAAACTCCCGGTCTCGACCGGGCGATCGACTATTACACACAGGTCGCCGGGCTAGTGCTCGCCTTGAGGGAAAAGAACAGGGCGTTCTTCGCCAGCAAGATCGGGCAGCTCGCGGTTCAGCTCGAGCGGGGTGAGGTCGCGCGCTGTGTCAAGCTGTCGTTCGAGGTTGCGCCGAATTCGGATTTCGGCGACCTGCGCCGAGAGCTCGAGCAATTCGGCATCAGAAGCGACATCCGAAACGATTCGATTCCCGGCATCCCCAAGGTGCTGTCGTTCGAGGACCCGAAGGGCACGACGATCGAGCTGTTCTCGGACTGGAGCTATCTCGGCTCGCACCATCAGGTCGTCGGCGTCGGGCCGTTGAAGCTTGGTCATGTCGCCTTCATCGTCGACGACGCGAAGAAACTCGCCGACTTCTATGCGAAGGTTCTCGGCTTCCGAATTTCCGACTGGGTCGAGGATTTCTTCGTCTTCATGCGCTGCGGACCGGACCACCACACGGTCAACTTCCTAACGGGCAAGTCAATTTAGATGCATCACGTCGCCTTCGAAGTGAAGGATTTCGCCCAAATCCAAACCGCCTGCGAATTGTTCGGGCAAAAGAAGATCCCGATCATCTGGGGACCGTTGCGGCACGGTCCGGGGCATAACGTTTCGACCTACCACTACAATCCGGATCAGCAGGTCGTCGAGTTCTATACCGAGCTCGATCAGATGAAGGACGAGGAGCTCGGCTATTTCGAGCCCCGGCCGTGGCATCACGATCTGCCACAGCGTCCCAAGGTCTGGCACGGCATCAATTCGAGATCGGTCTGGGGCCCGCCACTTACCGCCGAGTACGAGCGTAACACGGCCTGAGCCGCGGACCTCGAATGCCAGTTCGTTTACAATCATTCCAAGCTACTGAATTTCTTCCCTTTTCGATCTTGACGCTCCCGCCGGACTACCGCACATGCACGAGGAGTGGAAGCCACTCGCCATGTGCGGAAATGACATGACCGACGCCGCGCCGGTAACGGCACGCTGCATACCCTTAGGCAAGGCAAACCGCGGATTCTGCGGCCGTATCCACGCGATTCATGTCGGTCAAGGCGCGCATGGTCTGTCGGCGCCCGAACTCGAAAGCCGCTTGCTCGAACTTGGATTCGTTGAGGGCGCCGACGTCAAAGTCCTGCACGAGGGACCATTTGGCCGCGATCCGATCGCGGTGCGCGTCAATGACACCACGATAGCGCTAAGGCGTCGCGAGGCGATGGCTATTCTCGTCGCTCCATCGGATCGACCTGCATGACCGCGGCCGATATCGGTGCTCGCCACTTCGCGCTCGTCGGGACCCCGAACAGCGGCAAGACCGCCTTATTCAACGCGCTCACCGGCAGCCGGCAGAAGGTGGCGAACTACCCGGGTGTTACCGTCGAACGCAAAGCCGGGGTGTTGCAGACTCCGTCCGGCTACGGCGTCCACCTGATCGACCTTCCCGGAACCTACTCGTTACGGGGCCGCAGCCCGGATGAGGAGATCACGCGCGACGCGGTGCTCGGCCGGCTTGCCAGCGAACCTCCCCCGGATCTGCTGCTCTGCGTGGCGGACGCGACCAATTTGCGCGTGGCCCTGCGGCTGGTTATCGAGCTCAAGCAGGTCGGTCGGCCGCTAATGCTCGTGCTGAACATGATCGACATTGCGCGCCGGCTCGGCATCGAGATCGATCTCGACCGGCTGTCGGTCGAGCTTGGTGTGCCGGTGGTCACCTCGATTGCGGTGCGGCGCGGCGGCACTGAGGAATTGCTGCGCCGCCTGGACGAAATGGCCGCCGGCCAATTGGTTCCGCCGGGCGAGAATACCTGGAAACCGCTGACCACCGGCGACCTGCGTGCCGCGCAGCGGGAGGCGGACCGCATCATCGCTGCCGCGGTGAGCATGCCGGCGCGGCCGGACACCCTGAGTGCGCGGGTGGACGCCGTGCTCCTTCATCCGGTCGCCGGCCTGCTGATTCTGCTGTGCGTTCTATTCGTGATGTTCCAAGCCGTGTTCGCCTGGGCGAAGCCGGCCATGGACCTTATTTCGTCCGGCTTCGATGCGCTCGGCGCGTTGGCGCACGACGCGCTTCCCGCCGGACTGTTGCAAAGCTTCATTCAGAACGGCGTGATCTCCGGCGTCGGCAGCGTGATCGTCTTCCTGCCGCAGATCCTGATCTTGTTTCTTTTCATCCTGCTGCTGGAGGACCTGGGTTACATGGGGCGCGCGGCGTTCCTGATGGATCGCATCATGGGCGGCGCGGGCCTGCACGGCCGGGCGTTCATCCCGCTGCTGTCGAGCTTTGCCTGCGCCATCCCCGGCATCATGGCGACGCGGGTCATCGACAACCGGCGCGATCGATTGACCACGATCCTGGTCGCCCCGCTGATGACGTGCTCGGCACGGATTCCAGTCTACACGCTGATCATCTCGGCCTTCATCCCGGCCACCCGTCTTTGGGGCTGGGTCAGCCTGCAGGGACTGGTCATGTTCGGGCTTTATGCGGCTGGAATCCTCAGTGCGCTCGGCGTTTCCTTTGTGGCCAACCACTTCTTCTGGCGCGGGAGCTCTACGCCGCCGTTCATGCTCGAATTACCAGCCTACAAGCTCCCGAGCGCGCGCAGCGTCGTCATCGGCTTGTATACCCGCGCGCAGATGTTCCTGCAGCGGGCCGGCACCACGATTTTTTCCATGATGGTCCTGATCTGGTTCCTGGCGTCGTTTCCGCGGCCTCCGGCGGGTGCCGAAGGGCCGGCAATCAATTTCAGTCTCGCGGCGATGATCGGCGATGCGCTCCAGCCGGTTCTGGCTCCGCTCGGATTCAACTGGCAGATCAGTGTTGCCCTGATCCCCGGGATGGCGGCGCGCGAGGTCGCGGTGGCCGCTTTGGGCACGGTCTATGCCATCGAAGGAGGCAAGGAAGCGGCACAACAGATCGGCCAGACGCTTGCCACCAAATGGAGTCTCGCGACAGCGCTCGCGGTGCTCGTCTGGTACATTTTTGCGCCGCAGTGCGCCTCGACGCTCGCCGTCATCCGGCGCGAGACCGGCAGCTGGCGCTGGATGGCAATCACCTTCAGCTACATGCTGGCGCTGGCCTACGTCGGAGCTTTCGTCACCTACCACGTCGCCGTTGCCCTCGGTGCAGGATAGCGCCGTGCTCAGGGCTCGGTCGTGAACCGAAGCCGCCCGGTGGGTTTGAGCGTTTTCAGGTCAAAGGTGTGCAACTCGAGCCCGGCGGCCGTTTCGACCGTCACCACCAGCCGGTCCTCGCCCACCGCCGCGGTGACGGCGCGCGCGCCTTTCGGCAGCATGGCGGTCACGTCCACCATGCCTGCGCTTCCCTCGGCCTTGAAAACGCGATAGCCGATGACGGTGATTACCGCCGCGACCGCAACGATGGTGGTCGCCGCGGAGATGAGCATTATCGATCGGACGCGAGCGATCACGCGCGCAGTAGCGGGATCGGGCGCTTCTTCATCCTCGGACAGCGCGTCGTTCATGGCCATCGATCCCTCGCGCGGCGAACAGATCACGATCACCGTCGACGAGGGCGGCGAACGACTCGACCGCCTGCTGGCCGCTCGGGTCGCGGACCTATCGCGTTCGCGGCTCAAGATGCTGATCGTTGACGGGCAGGTGGCGATCGACGGCGGCACGATCCGTGATCCGGCTCATCGCGTCAATGCCGGCCAACGCATCGCGCTGACCGTCCCGCCAGCCGCACCGGCCGCGCCGGAAGCGGAATCCATCCCGCTCCGCGTTGTATATGAGGATGATGACCTCATCGTCATCGATAAGCCCAGAGGGCTGGTGGTGCACCCTGCTGCCGGCCATTGGACCGGCACGCTGGTGAATGCCCTGATCGCCCATTGCGGCGCGAGCCTCTCGGGCGTAGGCGGGGTCAAGCGCCCCGGTATCGTGCACCGGCTCGACAAGGACACGACCGGACTTTTGGTGGCGGCGAAGACCGACCGCGCCCACCATGCGCTCGCGGCGCAATTCGCCGACCACGGTCGCACCGGGCCGCTCGAGCGCGGGTATCTGGCCTTCGTCTGGGGGGTGCCGGACCGGCCGAAGGGCACGATCGAGGCGCCGATCGACCGGCATCCACGGGCGCGCGACAAGATGGCCGTACGACCCGACGGACGCCCCGCCGTGACCCATTGGCAGGTCCTCGAGCGCTATCTAGGAGCGGACGGGACGCCGATTGCGAGCCTGCTCGATTGCCGGCTGGAGACCGGCCGTACCCACCAGATCCGCGTCCATTTGGCCCATATCGGCCACCCGCTGCTGGGAGACAGCGTTTACGGACCCGGCTTCAAGACCAAGGCAGCCCAGCTCACCGCGGCCGGGCAAGAGGCGCTGGCGGCTCTTGCCAGACAGGCCCTGCATGCCTATCTGTTGCGCTTCAAGCATCCAATTTCTGGGGAAACTTTGCAGTTCCGTTCGGAACTGCCGGACGACCTCGTTCGTTTACGCTTGGTTATCCTCGCAGGTTCGAGCGAGCCTGGGCAGGGGCGGGGTCGGCTCAAGAAAAGTTAACCAGAACAAACGGATAATGCGCAATCGAACGTCACGGCGACGTGGTCCGGGCGACATCTTACTTTCGCCTGCAATCATCGTATATTATGCAATCCGTGATCACTTTCACGGTCGCAAAGATGTACGCGCCGTCGGCTCCGAGAGCGGCGGCGGCGGTCGCCTGCCGGTCATCGGGGGCACTACTTTAGGAGGGCGCTATCATGGCCCGTGCTGCGGCTTTGCCGATTCTAACGGCTGAATCAGGCCTTACTCATTATCTCGAGGAGATCCGGCGGTTCCCGATGTTGGAGCCGCAGGAGGAATATATGCTGGCCAAGCGCTGGCGCGAGCACGGCGACCGCGATGCGGCGCACAGGCTCGTGACTAGCCATATTCGCTTGGTTGCCAAGTTCGCCATGGGATATCGCGTCTATGGTCTGCCGATTTCCGTGGTGATCTCCGAAGGCAATGTCGGCCTCATGCAAGCGGTGAAGCGGTTCGAGCCCGACAAAGGCTTCCGCCTCGCAACCTACGCTATGTGGTGGATCAAGGCGGCCATCCAGGAATATATTCTGCGCTCGTGGTCGCTGGTCAAAATGGGGACCACGGCCAATCAGAAGAAGCTGTTCTTCAACTTGCGCAAGGCGAAGAGCAAGATCTCCGCGCTCGACGAAGGCGATCTGCGGCCGGATCAGGTCAAGCTGATTGCCCGGCGGCTCGGGGTGACCGAGCAGGACGTGATCGACATGAACCGCCGCCTCGGCGGCGATGCCTCGCTCAACGCTCCAATTCGCGAAGAGGGCGATTCCGGCGAGTGGCAGGACTGGCTGGTGGACGAAACGCCGAGCCAAGAGCGCATCCTGGTCGAGAACGAGGAGCTGGACAATCGGCGTAAAGCGCTGTCCCAGGCGCTGTCAGTGCTCAACGACCGCGAACGGAGAATCTTCGAGGCGCGCCGATTGGCGGACGAGCCGATTACCCTTGAGGAGCTCGCAGAAGAATTCGGCGTTTCGCGCGAACGCGTGCGCCAGATCGAAGTGCGCGCCTTCGAGAAGGTGCAAAAAGCCGTGAAAAACCGGGTCGCCGCCATCGAGACCCCCGCGGCCTCGGCGGCGCTGCCAGCGTAGCGGAAGACTTCGTTCCTTCTTTTCTCGTCTGCGGCGCTGTCGTCGGTCTTCTACTTCGGTTGCCAGGCCGCGAACGCGTCGCTGAAGGCGCGCTCGCCTGGCGTGCCCTTCTCCAGCGCCAGAATGGCGCGGCGGCCGTTGGTGTAGATGATCGGGACGTCGAACCAACCCCGATCCTTCAACAGTTCGACGTTGCGCTTCATCTCGTCCTCGGTGGAGGACAAGCCGATGAGGAAGAAGTTGCTAGTGACTTTGACACCGAGACCGGAAAGCGGCACGCCGCGCGCCTGCTCGGCCTGCTTCATCAGAATACCGCGCACGTCGGCGATGCCGCCGCTCGGAAAATCGGCCGGCAGCGTGAACATCACCTCGATCGTGTGACTCGCCGGCAGGGCCTTGTCGGTGTTGCGCCGCAACGACCAGGTCATTTTCATCTTGCGCTCGGGAATCTCCACGTCGGCACGCACGGCGAGCTCCGGAGCGCCGCCGGGACCAGAGGACACGGTTTCGGTCCGCCAAACCGCCGTGCCGATGAAGCTCTTGCCTTTGGGGTCACTCGGGTCTTCCTCGTACAACATGACGCGCTGCGCCACCGCCGCCCCCGAGAGCGAGGCAGTGCGCGTCGACTGCTGTTCTTGCCCGCCCGGGCGGAACCGATCGACGGCCTTCTGCGAGGATGACGCAGGGTTCTCACGGTTGGACTGGCTCGATGAGCCGCGTAGACCTTGAAAGACCGCGCCAATGCTGTCCCGTTGCCAATAGCCGAGGGCGGACACCGTGCCGAGGATGCCGATAGCTATGGCGATCTTGATGATCCCCGTATACGAGCGGATCGAACGCACCGCGCGTCCGTATTCCTCAAGCCCCCCATAACGGCCTTGCGGCGTGGGGACCGCATCGCTTTCGCCGATATGCGCCTCATGGACGCTCGGATCGTCATCGTGAAACGAATCGCGAAATCCCTCAGGCTCGAGCCTCGGCTCGATGCGATCGAGCTCGGGATTGGGCGAAGGCACCGCCGCATACGCTTGACGGGCTGACTTGCCGGCCTGAGCCGTTGCGGCGCCGAGATCATTGGCCTCGGCAATGACATCGCGAAATCCCTTGAGCCCTTGATCCGTCAGCGAACCCTGATCAGCGGACGTACGGGACCTGGGCGGCGGCGGCGCGGTTCTGACTTGCGCCGGCGGCTCTGGAGGAGACCCCCTAAACTCACCCCTGCCCCCGCCTCTCCCCGGCGCATTGCCGCCCACCGCCCTACGGTCTTGCACGTTATCGACACGCACGACGGGCTCGGACGGCCGCGGGATCGAGGCAGGATCGGGTCTTGACGGCTCGGGTCGGACCCTTCGCGCCGCCTCCCCTTCGACCTTACGGATCGCTTCTTCTAGGGCCAGCCGCTCGCGCGTGATGTCGGATTCGCTGAGCGCCGGAATGACCCCGCGCAGCTGCGCCACCAAAGCGGTGCGCGCGCGCTCATAAAGCGCACGGCGACCCTCGCCGGTGTTTCGTTCCAGGCCGGCGACGGCCTTGGCGATCAGCGGGTAATAATCAGCCATCGAAGCTCAAGAACATCCTACCGCCTTGTTTCATTCGCGCATGCTCTTGACGGCGAACCGGCATCCACTTCGCCTGAACATGCGCTAGATCAAGCCTCACGATCCAAGCCGCTTCCAATTCCAAGTCAGCCTAAGCAAACCGCCGCTAAGTCTCAAACGGGTTCTGCATCAGAATTGTGTCCTCCCGTTCCGGACTCGTCGATAATAACGCGACCGAGCAGCCAATCAGCTCTTCGATTCGACGTACGTACTTGATCGCGGCCGCCGGCAATTCCGCCCAGGAGCGCGCACACGCCGTCTTTTCCCGCCATCCCTGGACGGTCTCATAGACCGGTTCAACCCGTGCTTGCGCATGCTCCCCGGCAGGAAGATAGTCGATTTCGCGGCCTTGGAGTCGATATCGCACGCAAACCTTGATTTCATCGAGGCCGTCGAGAATGTCGAGCTTGGTCAGGGCCAAGCCGTTAATGCCGCTGGTCCGAACGGTTTGCCGCACCAGCACGGCATCGAACCAGCCGCATCGCCGACGCCGGCCAGTGACGACGCCGAACTCGCGCCCTCGATCGCCGAGCAACTGGCCAATCTCGTTTTTCTGCTCCGTTGGGAAGGGCCCCTCGCCTACCCGCGTCGTATAGGCCTTACAGATTCCAAGCACATAGCCGATGGCGCCGGGCCCAAGACCAGACCCCGTGGCAGCCTGTGCCGCGACCGTATTGGAGGACGTGACGAACGGATAGGTCCCATGATCGACGTCGAGGAGCGCACCTTGCGCACCCTCGAACAGAATGCGTTTGCCTTCGCGCCGCTTTTCGTCGAGCAGGGCCCAGACCGAATCCATATACGGCAGGACTTTTGGCGCCAGCGACGCTAAATCCTCATAAATCGTTCGCGCCTCGACCGGAGCGAGGTCGTGCCCGCGCCGTAGCGCATTGTGATGGGCCAGGAGCCGCTCGATCTTGATCCCGAGCGCCGGCAAGTCGGCGAGATCCATCAGCCGGATTGCGCGCCGACCGACCTTGTCCTCGTAGGCCGGACCGATACCCCGCTTGGTGGTTCCGATGCGGGTTCGTGCGTCAGCGCCCTCACGAATCTCTTCGAGCTCGCGATGCAAGGGTAGAATGAGCGTGACATTGTCGGCAATGCGAAGGCTTGCCGGCGTGACCTCCACCCCTTGCCCCCGCAAACGCTCGATCTCTTCGACGAGCGCCCGCGGATCGAGCACGACCCCATTGCCGATGACCGACAGCTTTCCCGCGCGTACGACGCCGGATGGGAGCAACGACAACTTATAGGTAGTACCATCGATAACAAGGGTGTGGCCGGCATTGTGGCCGCCCTGGAACCGGACGACGATGTCCGCCTGCGCGGACAGCCAATCAACGATCTTGCCCTTGCCCTCGTCTCCCCACTGGGATCCGACCACGACGACATTCGCCATACACAACCTTCCCTCGCGGGCGCCGCGCCCGGAAAGGTTCGCGCAACGCCGGAAGCCCGCCCGACCGGGATCTCAATTCGATAAAGGATGATGTGCTCCGAGGCAAGGCCACGCCGCGCTGCGGCGCCGTTGCGCGCCGCGCGCAAGCCGCTGGAATATCTTGGGGTTTACCGCTGCCGGCGACTCCCGGCCGCCACCGTCGAGCCTCAGCGCCTGCTTTGCCGAAACACGCGCAGCGCGCCAGCGTCTTCGCCCGGGCCTGGACGCAACTCCCTCATGCCGTACGCGCCATAGCCCATTGGCCGCGCGGGCGTGTAGGTGTGGGAAAGGCCGACCGCCCGCGCAATCGGACCGAGCGGCGACGGCGGGGAGGATGTCATGGTCGGCCTTCTCGGCGCCGCCGGGCGGCGGCTGTTTCGCCAGCCATATTTGCTGCTCTCGCTCATGGCACTCTTTTGGGCGTTCAACATCGTGCTCGGACGATTCGTCGCGGGGCACGTGCCGCCCATGGCATTGTCCTTCATTCGCTGGGCAAGCGCTTTCGTCCTGGTCCTGCCGTTCGCGTGGACTCACCTCGCGCGCGATTGGCCGCAGATCCGCAAGCACTTCGCGTTCATGACGCTGCTGTCGATCACCGGGATCAGCGCCTACAACACCATGGCCTATTACGGATTGCAGTACACGCAAGCCATCAATGGCTTGCTGATGCAATCGACGATGCCCCTGTTCATAGCGCTTTGGTCGTTCGCCCTGTTCGGCGACCGGTTAGCCTTGGCGCAAGCCGTCGGTATCGCCGTGTCCCTGATCGGCGTCGTCGTCATCATCTGCCGCGGCGACCTCGCCGTGCTGCTCGGCATCGGCTTCAACCGCGGCGATCTGTGGTTTCTGCTCGGCCTCTTGATCTTCGGATTCTATTCGGCGCTGCTGAAGCGGCGGCCGTCGATCCACCCCCTATCCTTCCTGTCATTCACCATGGGCTGCGGGTCGCTGTGGCTGATCCCGCTCTTTGCCGTTGAAGCCGCGAGCGGGTACCGCCTTTCGTTCGATGCGATCACGGTGTTGACGCTTGCCTATGTGGCCATCTTCCCGTCGGTGCTGTCCTATCTGTTTTTCAACCGCGGCGTTGAGCTCGTCGGCCCAAACCGCACCGCGCCTTTCACCCACCTCACCCCGCTATTCGGCTCGGTGCTCGCGATCGTCCTGCTTGGCGAGCAGCCGCAGCTCTTTCACGTCGTCGGTTATGCCTTGGTGCTCGCCGGGATCACGGTCGCGACGCGCGGCGCCCGAAGGCAGCCGGCCTAGAAATTCGTGATCACCTCGCGCTGACTCAGGCACTAGAACCGCAGCGGCTTCGCCTGGTGCACGTGCGGCAAGCGCTGCACCTTCTGCAGCACATCAGGGGGAACCTGACCGTCGACCTCGACCAGGGCGATCGCATCGCCGCCCGGCGCGTCGCGTCCGAGGTGAAACGTAGCGATGTTGATGCCGGCCTCGCCGAGAATGCTGGCGAAGCCGCCGATGAAGCCGGGCTTGTCCTCGTTGGTGATATAGATCATCGAGTTGCCGAACTCAGCGTCCATGCGGATGCCCTTGATGTTGAGGATGCGAGGCTTGCCGTCGGCGTAGACGGTGCCGGAGACCGCACGCGTCTGTCGCTCGGTCACGACCGTCAACGTGATCAGGCTGTCGTAGTCTCCCTCGGCTTCCCGCGTGGTCTCCTCGACCACTATGCCGCGCTCCTTGGCGACGAGCGGCGCCGAGACGACATTCACATCCTGCAGCATCGGGCGTAACAGACCGGCAAGCGCGGCCGAGGTCAGCGCCTTGATCTTCATATGCGCGACCGGCCCTTCGTAGGTGATCTGCACCTTTTCGATCCCCGTTTCCGTCAGTTGCCCGGCAAACGAGCCGAGCTTTTCCGCAAGATCGACGAACGGCCGCAGGCGCGGCGCCTCCTCGGCGGTGATCGATGGGAAGTTGACAGCGTTCGAGATAGCGCCGCGCAGCAAATAGTCGGACATTTGCTCGGCGACCTGCAGCGCCACGTTCTCTTGCGCTTCGGTGGTCGCGGCGCCGAGATGCGGCGTGCAGACGACATTGGGATGGCCGAACAGAGGATTCTTGGTTGCCGGCTCCTCAGTGAACACATCGAAGGCGGCGCCCGCCACCTGGCCCTCGTCGAGCGCGGCCCGCAGCGCCTGCTCGTCCACAAGCCCGCCACGCGCGCAATTGACGATGCGGACGCCACGTTTAAGCCTCGGTAACGTCTGCGCGTCGATGATGTTGCGGGTCTTGTCGGTGAGCGGGGTATGCAACGTGATGAAGTCGGCGCGCTTGAACAAATCTTCAAGATCAACCTTTTCGACGCCGAGATCGATGGCGCGCTCGGGCGACAGGAACGGATCGTAGGCGACCACCGTCATCTTCAGGCCCTGCGCGCGCTCCGCTACAATTGAGCCGATATTGCCGCAGCCGATGACACCGAGCGTCTTACTGGTGATCTCAACGCCCATAAAGCGGTTCTTTTCCCATTTTCCTGCCTGGGTCGAGACGTCCGCCTGGGGAATCTGACGCGCGAGCGCGAGCATCAGCGTGATCGCATGCTCGGCGGTCGTGATCGAATTCCCGAACGGAGTGTTCATGACGATGATGCCTTTGGCGGTCGCCGCCGGGATATCAACGTTGTCGACGCCGATGCCGGCGCGGCCGATGACCTTGAGCTTCCCCGCCGCCCCGAGCAGCTTCGCCGTCACCTTGGTCGCCGAGCGAATGGCGAGACCGTCGTAGTCGCCGATGACGGCCGCGAGTTGATCCTTGTCGAGGCCGGTCTTCACGTCGGCATCGATGCCGCGATCCTTGAAGATCTGCACAGCAGCGGGAGAGAGCTTGTCGGAAATCAGCACTTTGGGGGCCATGATTTGCGGCTCCTGCATAGAGTAATGGAACTAGTCGAAGGGCCCGGGCGCGGGGCGGCGAGCCTTCCGCCGCCTTTACGCAGCCTTCCGCAGCGCATCCTTCGCGCCCGCGTAGCTCCAATCGAGCCAGGCCGTCAGCACCTCGACGTCGGCGCGCTCAATGGTCGCGCCGCACCAGATGCGCAAGCCAGGCGGGGCATCGCGATAGGAGGCGATATCATAGGCAACGCCTTCCTTCTCGAGCGCCGCGACCATGGTCTTGATGAAACCTGCTTGTCCGTCGGCAGGCAGCGATGTGACGGCGGGATCGACGATCTTCAAGCAGACCGACGTATTGGAACGCACCGCCGCATCGCCGGCCAGGAATTCAACCCAGGCCGTGCGATCGACCCATTCGGCGATCGCCTCCGTGTTGGCGTCGCACCGACCGATCAGCGCATCAAGGCCGCCGATCGTCTTTGCCCATTGCAACGTGTCGAGATAATCCTCGACGCAGAGCATCGACGGCGTATTGATGGTCTCGCCTTCGAAAATGCCGGCGTTGAGCTTGCCGCCTTTGGTGAGCCGAAAGATTTTTGGCAGCGGCCAGGCCGGCTTGTAGCTTTCCAGCCGGCCAACAGCGCGCGGCGAGAGGACCAGCATCCCGTGCGCTGCCTCGCCGCCGAGCACCTTCTGCCAGGAGAAGGTGACGACATCGAGCTTGGCGAAATCGAGCGGCTGGGCGAAGGCGGCCGAAGTGGCGTCGCAAATCGTCAGACCTTGCCGGCGGGTGGATATCCACTCGGCATTCGGCACCCGCACTCCCGAGGTCGTGCCATTCCATGTGAACACGATGTCCGACGCGCTATCGACCTTACTCAAATCCGGCAGCTCGCCATAGGCGGCCTTGATGACGGCCACGTCCTTGAGCTTGAGCTCTTTCGTAATGTCGCTGACCCATCCTTCGCCGAACGATTCCCACGCGAGAACCGTAACCGGACGGGCGCCGAGCAGCGACCAGAGCGCCATCTCGACCGCGCCGGTATCGGAGGCGGGAACGATCCCGATTCGATAATCGGCGGGGACTCGCAGCACCTCGCGCGTGAGATCAATGGCGCGCTTGAGCTTCGCTTTGCCAAGCTTAGCGCGGTGCGACCGTCCCAGGGCAGCGTCGGTGAGGGCTTGCAGGTTCCAGCCAGGGCGCTTGGCGCAAGGGCCGGACGAGAAGTGCGGAACGGCTGGCCGCACGCCAGGCATGGCGATCGTCATTCGATCTATCCTTCCAGATAGGCGCCCCTCGGTGGGGAGGGGTTTCCCGGGAGCGGGGATACGCGACCTGGAAGGCGGGGTCAACACGTCACGTCAGGTGAATTTGCGCCGCTCGGCCTTTCGGGCTCAGAATTGCACGGCCGCACCGATACGCGCCGACTGCAGGGCCGCGGTGGAGCTCATGAACTGCGCGAATCCGATGAATTCGTACTCGGCGCGTACGAACACATTCGGCATAACGGCAATGTCCATGCCGGCACCAAGCGTGTAACCGTACAAGAAGGCGGATTGCTGGCCTTGGCTAAGGGTTTGCGGCGTGGCCGACATCGGCTGGTTAACCGGCGAGTTGATTGGCGACGAAAGTGTGGTGGAGCGCAAGAGATCGGCGCGAGCAACCGCCACTCCCGCGAACGCGTAAGGAAGGAAGCGACTGAACGCGTAGCCCATCCGTCCGCGTATGGTCGCATAGTCCAGGATATTGGCGGATGCGGTGCCGCTGAGCGGGTAGGTGTTCCCGTCCGCGAGCGTCACGTGAAAGAAGCCCGAGCTCGCGGCCAGCAGGTCGGTGTGGTTGTAGCTCAGCTCGGCGCCGAGAACGACGTCGTCCCATTGGCTGTTGACGCCGACGAAGGCACCGTAGGCGGCTGCGCTCGCGTTGTCCTTGCCGGTAATGGGGTTCGTAAACGCGGTGTTGTCCAGGATGAGCTGGGTCTGCGGGCTCGTCGCGTTCGAAAAGTCGAACTGACCGCTTGCATACCCGATCTGCCCCCCGGCATAGGCGCCGTTCCAGCGATAGTAGATCGGCACCCCCGGCTGGTAGCCCGAGGAGCCGCGCAGGACGCCGTCATCGAGATCCGCGGCCACAGCGTTGGTGACCAGTCCAAGCACCGCCGACATGATGATTGCTACGCGCATTACCCACCTTCGAATCACGCTGAACACGACCGCTGATGCCGGCTGTGAGCTTTGCCGATTAACCTTAACGGACCCTTAGGCCGCCGCCGCGGCGTCTTTTCAGAGCGCGATCTTGAGCAAACGTTAACAGGGCCTGCCGTCTTGCATGGTTGCACGAACGGCGAACGGCGCGGGCGGTCGTCCCGCGCCGTTCGCATGCAAATCAGAAGAAGGGCTCAGCCTCGGCGCATGAGCGGCATGGCCGGCGGGGCCGGCGTGTCGAACTGCCAGCGCATGCCCAGCGTTACATCATTCGAGGTGATGTTGTTGAAGGAGAACGGAGCATTTGCGCTCGCTGGAGTGATCGCAGTGGGGGTGTAGTTATGCGGCAGGCCGGTTTGGCCGAGACCCATATCGACGTAGTGGTACGCCAACTCCAAGGTCACACCCGGCGCGACTCTGTAGGCAAGTCCCGCATGGACGGCCCAGGCAAAGTTCCAGCGCGATCCGTTGTCGAAATAAGTCGCGTTGGAGGGCGCACCGGTGGAGATGATGCCATCATCGCGGAAGCCCATGATATTGACCTCGGCGGCGCCAATGCCGGCGCCGACGAACGGCGTGATGGACCACCAAGTTCCGAGATCGACATAGGCATTGGCGAGGGCCAGGATCTCCGACTTTTGCGCCGTGTAATGGTCGTCACCATAGCCCAAGGCGCCGCCCCCGATGCCGAACGTGGTGTTCGCGCTGCCGGCGAAGCTTGCCGCGCCGCGGTATTGGCCGGTCACGTCGAAGCGCAGCCAGCTGTTCCATCGCAACCCGACGCCCACATCGAAGATGCCAGCAGAGTCGAAATTGTTTCCCACCTGCACCACATTGACGAGCCCCGGATTGAGCGCCGGATTATAGCTGGGGCTGGTCAGACTGCTGATCTGCTGATTGCTGAAGCCGATATCGCCCCGCAAGTACCAACCGCCGCCGAACTCCTCGACGACCGGCGGCGCAGCCGGCATCATCATCGGCAGATCGGCGGCCATCGCCCCCGTGCTGACCAGCCCCGCCACCGCCGCGACGAGAGAACTCTTTACGCTACCCATGACTTCGTCCTTTCCTTCGTGGGGCCATACGGGTGCAAGCCCCAAGTCGATGAACCGATGCGGCACCATCGCAGGAAATCGTTAAACGCCGCTTAAGGTTACCTTTTAACCGCGAATGTTAACCTTCAGCACTGGGACAGTGCGTTCTACGGCGGCGGAGTCGGACGCAAACCCACGCTTGGAGTGCTTCATTAGCGTTTCGCGAGCAGACCAATTATCTGATCGTCTTCCCGACGGCCGGCTGGAGCAAAGCATGGGATTCTACAAAGACCGTATCCTGCCGGCGATGATTGACCGGGCGATGCGCAATGAGATGCTTGATCCGTTCCGGCAACGTATCGCCGGGGCGGCGCAGGGATGCGTGCTCGAAATCGGCATCGGGTCGGGCCGCAACCTGCCGCTCTATACGCCGCAAGCTGAAAGGATCCTCGGACTTGATCCTTCGCCGCAGCTGTTAGCCCGCGCACGCGATCGGGCCGGCGCGGAGGCCCGCATTAAGCTGCTCACCGGCTCCGCTGAGCAGATCCCCCTCGCGGACCGGAGCATCGATACAATCGTCATGACATTCGTCGCCTGCAGCATTCCCGAGGTCGCGACCGCGCTTGCCGAGATGCGCCGCGTGCTCAAGCCCACGGGCCGTCTGTTGTTCGTGGAGCACGGTCGCGCGCCGGAGGCCCGCGTCGCACGCTGGCAGGACCGGATCACGCCGCTATGGCGGAGAATCCAAGGCGGATGCCATCTCAACCGAAAAATGGACGACCTGATCGCGAAGGCGGGGTTTCGCATGGACCATCTTGAGACGCGCTTCCTCCCCGGCCCCAAGATCCTAACCTTCGTCTACGAAGGCGCGGCAACGCCGCGGTGAGCCCGCGGCCATGACGGCCGGCACCCGAGTTTGCAGCGCTAGGCTTACACGTATTCTAATCTGTGCCCCGGGATCGCCATTGACGCGTTTCCTGCGTGATCCAAGTATAGAATTGTGCACGTGGCGCATTTTCTGAACTTGTCCGCCCTGGCGGCGATCGACCATGTCTTTGCTCAACGATGTTCTGACCTTTGGCGGCGCCAGCGGCGACAGCCGCTCGTCGA
>JBKQHQ010000241.1:0-12309 GCA_052148715.1 Xanthobacteraceae bacterium
TTGCCAGCGGGCTTCCTACGGGCTCGCTCTTTCAGAGTGAGGTCCCTTTGAACGCCGATCAATAATCGGATAGCTTTACGTTGCTGGAGATCGCGTCACGAATTCCAACCACATTCCGGACGGCACCTCCGCCCCGATCGGGCTTCTTGTAAACCGCGACGCGATAGGCCTGACGCGGACGATAGAGGATACTCGCCGTATGCGGTACCACTCGCTCCTGCGACGCCGCCGCGTAGAGCTCAGCGACTCGTGGAGGGTGACGCCATCCGATGGGAGGCGAGTTGCAATATTGATCGACATTGTAAGCCCGCATGTCGAAGGTAAAGCCTTCGAGCACGAGACAGATGCCGAGCGCCGTCAACCGCTCATTCACTATCGCGGATTCCCGCGTATCAAAGGGATCGTATTCAAGATCGGCAAGAATTTGCGGCTTAGAGTCCAACTGAACGTCGCGATAGTTCGGATTTCCAGAAATTAGTACGGATGCAGTGCGGATCAGGGCTCTTATGATCTGCGCGCTCTGATCCGTTGAGTTGACAAGAACCGATCCGAGAAATTGCCTACCAGAGAATTCATTGCCGTCTGGCGGAAGATACTTCGTGACACTGATGTCATCATTTGCGAATGCAGACGCAAGATAGTCGAGGCAGAATGTCAGCACGGGATCAGGGCGGCGTACAATATCAAAAGCGACGTTGTTGAGGTCGGCGAACGCGAGCTGCGGCGTGGATTTTGGATCAGTTTGGCCCACGATCACGTGAACAAACGATTTCGGCAGAGCATAGGACCCCAGCCGTGAGCTGCATTCCACCCCTGGCGCACCAGCTGCTGCGCCGGGATCGATAAGGCTCGAATCTGCGATGGTGCAGCCCGAAACCACGGACAAAACGTGTGCCGTCAGCGCCAGGGATCGTAGGAAGCGTGTACAGGAATGCATCGACATGACTAGTTGGTTTGCGCCTGACAACGAATTGTCGCAGCACTTTGCACCCGAAGCACGGCCCAGTTCTGCTGATCGTCATCGGCCTCCCGCGTTCCGGGGCCCGCAGCTTCCAAGGCGTCCCACTCAGGTTGTGTTTTTTTGAGACATTCATATTGAACGACAAGCCCCTTGACGCGAGCATCGGCGAAGGGAACTGGGTCATATCCGCAGAGAGATTCGGGTGCGAAAGTTGTCGTACCCTTGGCAGTGGAGTCTACAGCAGGGCCGGCGCAAATTGTGCGCGCCTGGCAGAATGCACGAACGGCCTCCGACGCAAGACACCAGCGCGATCCGGAGACTGGGCGGCGAAGGTCACTAGCACCCGCCGCCATCCGCGCTCGATTAATGTCACGGAGGTCGCCGAACCAGGCATCGACGACATTTATGCGCGGACCAATAAGGTCGAACTTCGCGAGCGCGGTCCGGAGCGTCGTCATCGCGTTGGAGAATTTTGCATCCGCTGCGGTCGCTGTCACCTTCGCAAGAGCAGCTTGGAGCGCGCTAGCCAAGGCCACGGCATTTTCATTCGGGAAATCATAGCCAGCCGTCGCAAGTTGACCGATCAGCCAGCGGACCAGCGCCGCTTCATCACTGTGCAGCGTTGGCGGCGGGCTCTTGAGTACGTCGCCGAGGGTCGTAATGGCGCCGTTGATTTGCGTGCATTTTGGATTTGCTTTGTCACAGCTGGGTTGAGGGGCGTCCGCGCCAAGCACCCGACTTGCTTGTGGAACTGCAGCGAACATGATCAAGGCTGTCAGCAAGCGAAAAGGACGCCCGATGCGTGCTCGATGATGAAAATTAATATTTCTTGATGCGTCGCCGGTCGATCCCAGCTCGACGCAAGCGACAAATCTAGCCACGAACCGCCCCCCAGACGTCACCGCGCAAAACAACGACACTGCCGATGCTTCTGTTTGCAACACAGAGGTATGGAATTACAGCTGTGGATCTCTATTAGTTCAACTGATTTTTTCCAAGATCCCGGTTATCCACCGGATGCCAACAGGCTTATCGACAGGCGAAATTGATTGATTCTCAATCGATTGTCGGGTCAACGTGAGAATTTTTGTACGTGTCAAATTACGCGCTGCTGGCGCGGCGATGCCGCGTGGCGCGGATGGAGCTCGTAGATATAAACGAATTTTTTCAACGCGTTCTATGGGTCACGGTGGAGAACAAATTCCCGACGCGACGCGGGCTCGGATGTTCCGCCGCGGAATCTACTGACGTTGGAATGCTGGGAGATCGATTCTCAAACCTTATAATGGACGACAGCTTATGCACGCGCAGCGGAGGAAGCTGAGTGAACGCGCAATGTGATCATCGCGCGGACGTTTCTCGCTCTCGCGACCCTGACGTAAATACTGAGTCGCTCGCTTGCACGTCGGCGCCCTATCTTGGCTCTGGACGCATCCCGTTCCTCATTTTATGGATATTTCAAAGGTCATGATGCCGGCAGCTTGCGACGCCGACTTGCGCCGAAATTACCTCAAAGAGGATATTGGGACAGGTGCATTGGAAGCCTCGGGGCCAGTTCTCCCGATTTGGTTTCTCCGCTCCGTCGCCATTGGGCGGCGGTCGTCCCACCGATCCTGTGCGAGATGGGCGCCAACGCGACTGTCTGGAGCGTGTAGCTGCCGTCGGCGGGGGCGACGGCCTCCTGCAGCTCCTCGGCGCAGGCCGCCGAGGCGAGCTGCAACGAACCGGCCAATGCCAGAGCCCAACACAACCGACCGTTCATCATGCCTCTCCCAGGGTTTTTGGCGGGGCAGCCAACGGACCGCGACCGTGGGCTTGCGAACCCCCGTCCGCCGCCGAATTGGTGCAAAAACCACGCCACGATCACGACGCCACCCTTGAGGTTCTGCAAATGTGCGTCAGAGCCCTGCAACGATGCAGACGGAGCCCACGGACCCATCCAGCCGCGGAAAAACCGCCGAACCCCGCCGCGCCTTCGTCGTGATTTGGAGCGGGCGATGGGAATCGAACCCACGACATACAGCTTGGGAAGCTGTCGTTCTACCACTGAACTACGCCCGCGCGCGATGCAGCATACCGAACCCGCCATTGAACGGGCAAGAGCCGCCTGTCGAGGCTGACTGACTGACTGAACCTCGTCGAACAAAGGCTCCTCAGCGGTGGACATGCACACTCCGGAGGTGGGTCATCCTGCCGACGCCCGTCGCCACATCGGAGATTTCGCCGGGCCACCTTTTGGCGGGCGCGATCAGCTCCGGCAGGGTCGTCACGCTGAGCGAGGGGCCGGGCGGTGAACATCGGCTGCTCGGCCACGGGACCCGATAGGCGCGAAGTCGGCTTTCATGCTGCCCTCCGACACGGTTCGATGTCGCCGGCAGGACCGCGCGAGGTCGCTATCTTGCGACGGCGCGCCGAGGCGAATCAAGGGATCTGCCCATTCGATGGGCATTTTTGCCGGGCCCATTGCGGGCATGCGACTTTAGCAGTTATCGCGGGTACAGCCCTTGTGATTCGCGCTCGCGCACGCCAAAATCGCCTTTCATGAGTCCGTCGAGCAGAGCCCACTGCTCCCAAAGAAAAACATCCCGGAGGATAACGATGTCCAAAGCCGTGTTCGGAAGCCGTTTCAGCCGCCGCACCTTGCTCAAAGGGGCGGCTGCCGCGAGCGTCATCCCGGTCAGCGCGCCGTTCATCATTGAAGCTCGCGGCGAGAGCCCGATCAAGATCGGCATGGTCGATCCGTTGACCGGCGTCTATGCCGCGGTGGCAGGAAACGAGGTCACCGGCGCCAAGCTCGCGCTCGAGCAGATCAACGCCAAGGGCGGCGTGCTTGGCCGCCAGCTCGAGCTCTTGGTGGAAGATTCGGCAAACGACGTGGGCACCGGCGTGCAAAAGACGCGCAAGCTCATCGAGCGCGACGAGGTGAGCTTTATCATCGGCGACGTCAACTCGGCCATCGCCCTCGCCATGGCCCAGGTGACTAATGAGAAGAAGGTGCTGCACGTTGTCTCGGGCGGCCATACCGATCCGATCACCGGCACCGATTGCAAGTGGAACGTCTATCGCGTCTGCAACACCACGCGCATGGAGGCAAATTCGGTCTCGGAAGTCCTGGTCACCAAGTACGGCAAGAAGTGGCACTTCATCACCCCGGACTATGCCTTCGGCCATACCCTCCAGAAGGCGTGCGCCGATGATCTCGCCAAGCTCGGCGGCACCGTGACCGGTAACGAGCTGACCCCGCTCGGAACCAGCGACTTCTCCGCCTATCTGATCAAGGCGAAGGCCGCGAGTCCCGATGTGCTGATATTGCTGGTGCAAGGCTCCGATATGGTGAACTGCCTGAAGCAGATCGTGCAGTTCGGTATGGACACGCAGGTGCACGTGGCCGGGACCCAGCAGGAGCTGGAATCGTTGTTGGCGCTGCCGCCGGAGGCCCGCATCGGCACGTGGATGTTCGAATGGTACTGGAAGCAGCCAGGCGTCGCCGGCGTTGAGCAATTCGTCGCCGACATCCGCAAGCGCACCGGCGGTAAGGTGCCGACCGCGCGGACCTGGTTCGGCTACACGTCCATGTACACCTACGCCCTCGTGGCCAATGAGGCGAAGACGCTCGATGCCGTGAAACTTGCCCAGGCGCTTGGCGATCTGGAGCTCCCCGCCGAGGTCAAGTTGCAGCCCAACAAGGTCTATTACCGCAAGGGCGACCACCAGCTGATGACATCCGCCTTCGTCGGCGAGGCGCAGGCCAAGGGCGATGATCCCGGGGATCTGTTCAAGGTCGAGACCGTGGTGGCCGGTGACAAGACCTCGCCGCCGGTGTCCGAAACCGGGTGCAAGCTGCAGTTCCCGGCCTGATCGACGATGCGAATGCCCGGCAAGCGCTTCGCCTTGCCGGGCATTCCTTGTTCGTCCGCAAGGTGCGCCGCGCCCGCGATGCCGTCCCATTCCATGACCGGTGACGACCCGCAAGCCGCTTCGGTTGGCCGATGACGCAGCTTATTCTTTTCAACATCACCAACGGCCTCATCATCGGCGCCTTCTATGTGCTGATGGCGCTCGGCCTGTCGCTCATCCTCAATCTGAGCAACGTCATCAATTTCGCCCATGGCGGCTTCCTGGTGATCGGCGGCTACATCGCCTGGTCGCTGACGCCCTATGTCGGGTTTTGGGGCGCGTTGCTGCTCTCGCCGCTCATCACCGCCGCGCTCGGCTTGCTGATCGAGCGGACGCTGATCCGGCCGCTCTACGGGCGCGACCCGCTCTACTCGCTGCTGCTGACCTTCGGGCTCGCCTTCATCTTCGAGGACGGCACCCGCTACATCTGGGGCGCGCAGGGGCTGCCGGTCACGATTCCGGCGGTGCTTGCGCGGCCGCTGAGCCGCGATCTGTTCTTCATCACCGGCTACCGGCTGTTCATGGTCGTGACCGTAGGGGTGGCGGTGACTGCGCTGTTCCTGCTGCTGCGCTACACCCGCGCGGGCCTGCGCATCCGCGCCGGGACGCTCGACCTCGAAACCGTCGCGGCGCTTGGCGTGAACGTGCGCGCGCTGCGCTCGCTGAACTTCGCCATCGGCATTTTCCTCGCCGGCCTGAGCGGCGTGCTGGCGAGCGGCCAGCTCGGCCTCGAATCCACCATGGGCGCCGGGCTCCTGATGCCGAGCTTCATCGCCATCATCGTCGGCGGCGTCGGTTCGCTCCCCGGCACGCTGCTCGGCGGCCTGCTGATCGGCGTCGCCTCCGGCATCACCACCGTCTTCCTCCCCTCGGCAAGCGAGGCAGTCATATACGCGATGATGGCGCTGGTCCTGCTGCTGCGGCCGCGCGGATTGCTCGGCGAAGAGGGGATGATGACATGACCGCGCGCGAGCAGATGCCCAAGCTCGTGGTGCCCATCGCCATATTCGCGGTGCTCGTGCTCGCGCCCTTCTGGATGCGCTTCGTCGGTGGTTACACGGCCTTGGGCACGCGGGTGCTGGTGCTCGGCCTTGCCGCCATGTCGGTGAATTTCTTGCTCGGCTTCGCTGGCGTCCTTTCCTTCGGCCACGCCGCCTATTTCGGCCTGGGCGCGTACGGCGCCGGCTTGACCTTGAAGCTTTTGGCGCTCAGCACGCCGCTGTCGCTGCTCATGGGCACCTTGCTCGGCGGCGTGCTCGGCGCGCTGCTCGGCGCCCTGATGGTGCATCGGCGCGGCGTCTATTTCGCCATGGTGACCATCGCCTTCGGGCAGGTATTTTATTACATCGCCTTTCAATGGAGCTCGCTGACCGGCGGCGACGACGGGCTGCGCGGCTTCTCGCGGCAGCCGCTCGACTTCGGCTTGTTCCAGATCGACATCCTTTCCAATGAGACCTACTTCTATTACTTCGTTCTCGTCTGCTTCGCCGCCGCAGTCGGGGCGATGGCCTTCGTGCTGCGCTCGCCGTTCGGGCACACCATGATCGCGATCCGCGAGAACGAGCGCCGCGCCCGCTTTCTCGGCATCCCGATCGAGCAGCATATCTGGATCGCGTTTTCGCTGTCCTGCTTCTTCATGGCGTTCGCCGGCTCGCTCTATGCGTTGCTCAACAACTTTGCCGATCCGAAGGGCCTGCATTATAGCCAGTCGGGCGATTTCGTGATAATGGCCGTGATGGGCGGCATGCGCACGTTCTGGGGTCCGCTGCTGGGAGCGGTTGTGTTCGTCGTGCTGCAGGACTTCCTCTCCAGCATCACCATCAATTGGATGTCGTTCATCGGCGTGTTGATCGTCGTCGTCGTCTTGTTCTTTCCGCGCGGCCTGCTCGGCCTGCTGCGACGCAGGAGTGCCGCGTGAGCGTGCTGCAGGTCGACAACGTCAGCAAGCGCTTCGGCAGCCTCGTCGCGGTCAGCGACGTATCCATGACCGTGCAAAAGGGCGAGCTGCGCGCCATCATCGGCCCGAACGGCGCCGGCAAGACCACCTTCTTCAATCTGATCAGCGGTTTCTTCCGGCCGAGCGCGGGCACCATCCGGTTCGACGACCGCGACGTAACGAACTTGTCGGCGCAAGAACGCGTGCGGCTCGGCATGGCGCGCACGTTTCAGGTCACCGAGATCTTTCCGGAGCTCACGGTGCTGGAGAACGTGCGCATCAGCACCGAGGTTGCGGCAGGCTATCGTCTGCGCGCCTGGCTTGATCGATCCGCCTCGACCGAATTGGCGCGCCGGGTCGAGGAGACGCTGCGGCTTACCGGGCTGCAGGAAAAGGCCAACCGGCTGGTCGGCGAGCTTGCGCACGGCGATCAGCGCGCCGCCGAGATCGCCATGGCCTTGGCGTTGCGGCCGCACCTGCTGCTGCTCGACGAGCCGACCGCCGGCATGGGCGATCAGGAGACCTACGAGATCACGCAGCTCATCCGCCGTCTGCACAAGGACAGCAACTTGACCATCGTGCTGATCGAGCACGACATGCGCGTGGTGTTTCATCTCGCCGACCGCATCACCGTGCTCGACCAGGGCAAGCCGCTGGCGGAGGGCACGCCGCAGGAAATTTCCGCCAACGAGGCCGTCCAGGCCGCCTATCTGGGCAAGGCCGCATGAGCGCCGCGCTCACCGCCGAGGGCCTGCACACCTACTACGGCAAGAGCCACATCCTGCATGGGGTGAGCCTCGATGTCGCCGAGGGCAAGATCACCGCGCTGCTCGGCCGCAACGGCGCGGGCAAGACCACGACGTTGCGCAGCCTCATGGGGCTCACGCCGCCGCGCGAAGGCCGCGTGACGATCTTCGGCGCCGACACGACACGGTGGCCGACATTCCGCATCGCGGCGAGCGGCGTGGGCTATGTGCCGGAGGGGCGCCGAATTTTCCCGAACCTCAGCGTTGAGGAAAATCTCAAGGTGCCGCTCGAGCGGCCCGGCCCGTTCACGGTCGCGCGCATCTACGAGCTGTTTCCGCGGCTCGCCGAACGCAAGCTCAACCGCGGGCGGCAGCTCTCCGGCGGCGAGCAGGAAATGCTGTCGATCGGACGCGCGCTGTTGCTCAATCCGCGGCTGCTCATTCTCGACGAGCCGTCGCAGGGGCTTGCGCCCCTGATCGTGCGCGAGGTGTTTCGCATCGTCGCGCAGATGCGCAGCGAGGGCATCTCGGTGCTGCTGGTCGAGCAGAACGTACGCATGAGTCTCGAGATCGCCGACCACGCCTTTGTGCTCGACGACGGCGGCGTCGTCTATTCCGGCCCGGCGCAGGAGCTCGCGGCCGACGAGGCGCGCGTGCAGTCGCTCGCCGGCGCCAGCGCCGAGGAGTGGAGCGCGGCATAGCGGCCGTTAGAGTGCCTCCCGATTACCTTGAACCGGGACCCGCACGATCGACCGGCGTCCGCTGCGCGACGGCGGCGGGATGTAGTGTGAGGCAACCCGCTCGCGCGGGGCCGGGCGACGGTCGTTTAGTTATCCTTCGCCCCTTCGCGAATCCAGGCGCGAATAAGATCGCGATCGCAAGTCGACAGCTTTTTCTTGCCGAGCGGCATGTGAGTCTCCGGGGCCCCACGCCAGTCCAATAGCCACATCAAGTTGCTGCTCTGAGGATCACCCGGAACAACCATCGGGCCAAATTTCGTACCCCGCATGACGCCCTGATAGGTGCTCAGGTCCAACCCGCTCTTGTCATTGCCGGCCCCACCCGGTTGGTGGCAGCTGAAACAACGCCCCGTGAAGATCGGCAGCACATCGTCGGCAAAGCTCGCTTTCGCCGGCGCCGCACACAATGAACTCGAGGATCCGATGATCCCAAGACCAGCTGTCCCACCGATCGCCAACAGGGTTGCCGCCGCCAAGAATAGAGGTCGTCTCTTCATGTGGCTCCTCCGTTTAACTTTAACATTGCACCGATCTAAACGTTAGCATGACTGAAAGCCGTAGTCGGGCCTTGACATAGGTCAAACGGCCAAAGGAACCGGTTGACCTGCCAACTGCGATCAATCACCGCAGGTCGCCAATGCACTGGCGGCGTTCATTCGATGCGCCGAGGGCCAGGAACCCTGGCAAGAGCAAAGCCCAGAGCAACCCCTATCGACGGCAACTGATGGCCCGAAGTCGGCTCGAGCCGGCCCCGGCAACGGCCATTTCCGGGTGGATCGACTATCGGCGGTACCGCTGGCCGGATCGGCAGATCATTCGCGGTATCATGTTGCTAACAAAAGGGCCAACCGACCCTAACACGTGCATCGAGTGTACCTCATGGAACGCGGTCGATGAGCTCCCGTCACTGATTGTAACATTGCACCGTCGCGGTATTCGGCGGTGACCGAGCCTTGCCCACGACGCTGCCAAGGAACTCCCTTGCACAACGAATCGGCATGTCGATTTGATATCCCAAGACATTCCTGTAGTATTAGGTGTTGTTAGAAAGCGACTGGGGCGCTTCGGGAAGGACTCCACGCTCCCGAGCCCCCCATCGCTTCGCGGCGCCAAGGAAGAGCACACCTACAGAGAGGTGCCGATGATGCCAGGCGCGATCAACTGCAACGTACGAGGAGCGGCTCCGTGCCGTCGTTCGCCGTCCCGCAAGGGTGACTTCACCTCGATAAATTCCACCGATCGAACGAAGGAACCGCAGGCCATACGTGGTTCCAGGCGCGCGATGTGGATCGCTGCGGCCGTCATTTTCCTGGCAACGGCGAACGGCATCTGCGCGGCACAAGAGCCGCAAGCTCCGGCAAAAATTAGCAACGAGACATGCCTCGGCTGCCACGGAATCGAAGGCTTTGGCATGCCCGATGCAAACGGGAAAATGCGCCCGCTGTACATCGTCAAGGACAAATTCCAGCAGAGCGTTCATGGAGTTCGTTTTTGCGTCGATTGCCACAAGCAGATCACCGAGGTTCCGCACCAGAAGCTAGACCGCATAAGGGTCAACTGCATCCAGTGCCACCAGGAGCTATGGTTTAAGGCCGAGCAGGATAGCAACGCCCAGGAATTCGCCAAGCTCGGAGTGGTCGTGAAGCAGATCGACCGGTACTTGAAATCCATTCATGCGCGGCCGAACGTGGAAGACCCGTCGCAGCCCAACGCCACCTGCTATAATTGCCACGATGCCCATTACGTCTACCCGCAAGGCAGTCCGATCCGTGCGGAATGGCGGCTGAACATTCCCAATACTTGCGGGAACTGTCACAAGACCGAATTGCAATTGTATGCGACCTCGGTGCACGGTAAGGAGGTCCTGCAGAACCACAACCCGAAAGCCGCCATCTGCTCGGATTGCCATACGACTCATGATGTCGATTCGCCGAGGCTCGATTCGGTCAGGCTCGTCATCACCAAGAATTGCGGAAACTGCCACCAAGAGAACTTGAAATCCTATTTGGAGACCTATCACGGCCAGGTCAACCGGTTGGGCTATGCCCATACGGCCAAGTGCTTCGACTGCCACGGCAACCATGCGATTCAGCGCGTCAGCGATCCGTCATCGAGCGTGTATCCGGACAACCTCCTGCAGACCTGCCGGAAATGTCATCAAAATGCGACCGCGGGATTTGCGACGTTCCAGCCGCACGCCACGACCCATGACTTGGCCCGTTATCCGTACACGTGGATCGCATCGAAATTCATGATCGTCCTGATTTGCGGGACGCTGTCCTTCTTCTGGACGCACTCGGCGCTTTGGTATTATCGGGAGTTGAGGGATCGGCAGGCAGGCAAGAACACCCCGCACGTACGCACCGACGAATTGGCTCAGGAGGAGGGAGTGCGTTATTACCGACGCTGGCCCGCCATGTGGCGGCTTGCACACCTCGCCTTCGCGCTGTGCGTCATCATGTTGGTGTTCACCGGCATGACATTATTCTATGCGGACAGTTTCTGGGCGCCGATCGTGCAGAAGGCGTTCGGTGGCCCGGGCGTGACTGGTGTCGTGCACCGGATTTTCGCGGTTGCCTTCGTAATCATCTTCTGTGCGCACCTGGCCTATGTGGCGGCCCGGATCGGCCCCAACTGGAGAACGTTCAAATGGTTCGGGCCTTCCTCATTCATACCCAACATGAAGGATCTCCAGGATGCCGTTGGAATGTTCAGGTGGTTCTTCGGCTTGGGCCCGCGGCCGCTCTTCGACCGATGGAGCTACTGGGAAAAGTTCGATTATTGGGCGCCGTTCTGGGGCGTCACGATCATCGGCGTAAGCGGCGTGATGCTGTGGGCCAAGAGTCTCGTAGCGTCGATCTTGCCCGGCTGGGTGTTCAACGTGGCCACAATCTTCCACGGCGAAGAAGCGGTCCTTGCCGCCGGGTTCCTGTTCACCGTGCATTTCTTCAATAACCACTGGAGGCCGGAGAACTTCCCGCTCGACATTTTGATGTTCACCGGCGCGATGCCCTTGGAAAAGTTCAGGCGGGAGCACACCATCGAATACGATCGTCTCGTCGAGACGAACCAACTCAAGAACTATCTGGTGGACGCGCCGTCGCGGCCTGTGACGGTAGGTTCCAAAATATTGGGCTTCGTTCTGATGGCCGCCGGCCTGATACTCCTGATCATGATCCTGATCGGCTTCACGCACCGTTTGATGGGAGGCTGATACATCGAGGCTGCTGCGCTCCGGGACATTGCGACGCCCTGACCGACGCCAACGCGCATGACGCGGCCGCCTACAGGCCGGCCTGCCGCCGATCCCCGCCTCTGCGAAGGAAACGCAAATCGTCTGCCCGTACGAGAGGGGCAAGGCCGTCGCGGCGGCCCGTGCGCGCTGCTATTGAAAGACGTGCCGAAAAAGGAACCAATTTTGTCCAGCGCCGGAACGGCAAAAGTCTTCAGTTGTCCTTCGCTCCCTCGCGAATCCAGGCGCGAATAAGGTCGCGATCGCAAGTCGACAGCTTTTTCTTGCCGAGCGGCATATGAGTCTCTGGGGCCCCACGCCAGTCCAATAGCCACATCAAGTTGCTGCTCTGAGGATCGCCCGGAACGACCATCGGACCGAATTTTGTACCCCGCATGATGCCTTGATAGGTGCTCAGGTCCAACCCGCTCTTTTCATTGCCGGCGCCACCGGGTTGATGGCAGCTGAAACAATGCCCCGTGAAGATCGGCAGCACATCGTCGGCAAAGCTCGCTTTCGCGGGCGCCGCACACAATGAATTCGAGGATCCGATGAACTCGAGACCAGCTGTCCCACCGATCGCCAACAGGGTTGCCGCCGCCAAGAATAGAGGTTGTCTCTTCATGTGGCTCCTCCGATTAACTTTAACATTGCACCCCTCTTTTCAAGCATTAGAGCGGATTCCGCTCATGTTCGAACATAACCGGCGTGGCGAAAGAAGTTCCTGCATTCTTTTGGGCTGAAACTGTTAACAATGCGGCCGATCCTACGCCGCAAGCATTGAATTGTGCGCTCTG
>JBKQHQ010000242.1:0-13437 GCA_052148715.1 Xanthobacteraceae bacterium
TTGCCAGCGGGCTTCCTACGGGCTCGCTCTTTCAGAGTGAGGTCCCTTTGAACGCCGATCAATAATCGGATAGCTTTACGTTGCTGGAGATCGCGTCACGAATTCCAACCACATTCCGGACGGCACCAAGCCAAGTGGGATCGCTGCCTCATGGCGTCGACAAGAAGAGAGCGAGATGGCGGTGCCGCGACAGTGTGAGGTCGATAGACTGTATCGCTCCGCGAACGCGCCACACCGATCTTCAGGCGGAGTGGGAGTATGGCGCCTCGCGATTTCCGCGAGGCCAAAGTCATGGCGCGCACCCCGCGTGCGAAGGGTCTCAAGATCACCGTCAGCCAAGCCTCGAACTGATCGCCCAGGCGTTCGGCGTGGCCGATTGGAATACTCTCTCAGCCACGATCCGGGGAGGAGGCCGCTGGTCCCCGTAACAACGCCCACTCGCCTCAGTTTCCCAATCACACCGGCCTGATCGAGGTCACCGAGCTTGCGGCCTACATCGTAGCGCAGGTGCCGGAGCTGAGCTTCCGGGCCTTTCACACGCGGCAGGTGCCGCAGATGCGAATCGTGGGCTCGAATTTCCCAGTGGCTAATCGAATTGCCGTGTTGTCGGAAGGCGAAGCTGCGGCGCCCGTAATTTCGAGTAAGCCAACTCACTTCCTTCCCGCAGCTGCGGATTTGCTCGCAAAAGCCATCGCGGGCAGCGCGCCGATACGAAAACTAGACGCTGGTCAAAACTCAGGCCAGCTGGAGCCTTATAGCCCGGGAAGGAAAGGTCGTCGGCTATGTGGGCCACGAGCGATCTTCTTCCGCTTCAGTGAGACCGCGGTTTCGGCGAGCTGTCGCTGACCATGCTGAGGATTGGGACTGTCGAATCACTTGTGGAGGACAATTCCACCTGGAGAGTTGTGGATTGACTTGGAAGGTGACGAGCGCTCCGGCGGTGCTCAAGCAGGACTGTCCTGCAATCCAGCACCGCCGGAGCGTGGGTCGAGCTAATCGACCTGCGACCAGGCCGCTATGCAGCGAGCGCTTCCTTTGTCAGTGTCCAGGCCTGACTGAGCTTCCTCGATCGCCCTTCGAAATCTGCGTTCGCGTCGGCAATGCGCTTTTCGATCCGCGCCTTGGCCCGGCCGGTTGCGGCTTTCGCCTGATCCTTAAGTGCATTCACCCGCGCCTCAGTTTCGGCTTTTGCCTGATCGAGCCTTGCCTTGGCCTGCTCCTGCGTCGCCTTGAGCTGCTTCTTCACGCGTTCAATGTCTTTTTGAATGGCGGCGCGGTTCTCCGTGGCAGCTTGCTTGAGATCCTCCTCGAGCGCTTTCAGATCTGCTTGAAGCGCCGTGCTTTCACGCACAAGCTGATCTGCGACGACTTCGCCACGCAGCCGTCTAAACACAATTCCACCGAGCCGGTGCAATCGTGCATCGACAGGCGTTGTCCAGCTCTCCTCGAGTTCCGCCAGGACGGCGACTTTGCCGGCAGTGAGGGTTTTCGAGACGTCATCCAGGAAAGTCACGTCGACCCCGCTCTTGTTCATGTCGAAGACCGCGCCCGCCAAGCCGCCAAGCGAGGCTCCGACGGCCATTCCTGCAGGCCCTCCCAAAATGCCGATCAAGCTGCCCGTGAATAGGCCGATCGCGGTGCCGGCTGGCCCGGAGTCGGCCGCCTGTTTGATTTCAATTGTTCCGTTCTTGTCTTTGACGATCACCGCCGATGAATAGAGACTGATGTCTCCATCGCGGTGCAGGTCTTTCAGAGCGCTCAGCCCCTCGAATGCTGCGGCCTCGCCGTCAAAAACGGCAACCAACATCTTATTCATGGATAGTTCTCCTTCTGTTAGACTTCCTGTTGGATTGAGTTGATCGCTTGAACCGTGCGCGTTGTCACGTGCGCGTTGTCACGCGTCTTCGTGTTTTGCGGATGCATTGGCGCGTCCGTCCTCCCAGTAAATCCCGGCCGCGGTCAGCGCATACCTTTTTCCGCGATGCGCAGCAGGCTGCGGCCCGCGACGGCCACCATTGTGATCGCCAAGCCCGAAGTGATGAGGTTGACGCCCACGATCAGCCCGAGCGCCCAGGTCGCAGTCGCCGGCCATCCGTAGATGATCATCGCGGCAAGCACCAAGTCGGCGATACCGCTCATCAGCAGCCAGCCCCAGGAGTCGGAAAATGCGTCACGGTGCCGGATCGCAGCCGAGATCTGAAAAATTCCTTCGACGATGAAGAAAGCGATTAGCACCAGCGTGAGCGACACAGCCCCTTCGACCGGATGCCAGAGCAGAAGTATGCCCACCAGCAGCGAGAGCGCGGCGGTGACCAAGGACCACAGAAACGCCGACACGCGCGGAGCTATGGACATGGTGATCAGGCCAATGACTCCGCTAAATAGGAACATCCAGCCGACGTAAAGGTCGACGCCAAGCGTCGAAATCTGCGGCGAAATGATCGCTAGGACGCCGAGCGCCATCATGATGATGCCCTGCACCAAAAACAGGATCCAGTAGATTCGGACCTGTTCAGTGGTGACCCGTTCTGCTTTGTTGAGCGTGGGATTTGAGAGACTCATCGTACTTCTCCAGGCAAGGGCTAACCTTTGTGTTGACATTGACAACTTACGCACAGAAGTTGGCGGTGTCAACACCTAAGTTGCCGCCGTCAACACCATTCAAGGAATTGTGACCGGGTCGCTGCAATTCCGCGGAATTCCTGCGACCCCAATCGTTTGGGTCGCGCAAAAGCGCCCGGGTGTTGATACCGACAACTTTAATGCCTAAGTATCAATACCCACGTACGTCGATTGCTAGCCATGACCCCGCTTCGATCCAATATCCACGAGCGTCCCTACCACCACGGCGACCTGCGCCGTGCCATCGTGATCGCCGCGCTTGAAATCCTGAGTGAAACGCAAAGCCTCGAGTTCTCGCTGCGCGAACTCGCCCGGCGCGCCGGCGTCAGTCACAACGCCCCTTACAAGCACTTTGCCGATAAGCGTGAGTTGTTGGCGGCTGTCTCAGCGACCGGATTCGAGGCGCTGGCGGAGCGCATGGGCACTGAGATGGCCAGGCTCGGTAATCCCCGCGCGCAACTGTTCGCGATGTTGCGCACCTACATTCGCTATGGCGTCGAGAATCCGGCGCTCTACCGATTGATGTTCGGCGGCTACCTGAGAGGCCCGGATGATGACCGACCGGCCATCGAGCGGGTCGCGGCCGAGAAAACGAGGGCCCTGCTTGCGGGGATCATCCGTGATGGTGGTCTGGGGCGGGCAATACCTGATACGCCACGAAACGAACGAAAGATCGCCGGGGCTATTCTGACGTGCTGGTCGCTCGTGCACGGACTCACGCAGCTGATGGCTGACGGACTCGTTGGTCCAGGAAAAAAGTCCGACGAACTGAGCGAGAGCCTTGTGCAGGGAATGCTCGACGGGCTGGCGATCAAGTGCCCCGCCCTACCGCCCGGCACCTGGGTAGGGCCTCGGGTGCAGTAGCACTTTATGCCGTCACCACCATGAGAAGAGGCCCGCCGGTCGCGCTGACAAGAGTCCGTTATCGGGGGGATGCCGCACTCACGCCCGCGCCGAACCCTTGGTGTCGCCGTAGCGCGCACGATAGTTCTCGATCGTGTCCATGGCCGCGCAGAATTCAACGTTGTTGTAGTCGGGATCGTAGAAATAGCAGGCGACATTGCCGCCGGTCTCGCCGTCGCCGAGCGGCGGCTCGCTGTTGTGGCGCGCCGGACCGTAGTTCGGGACAAAGCCCGCCTGCTTCGCCTGCGCCGCAAACGCGAACACGTCCTCGAGGCTGTTGCCCTGCAGCTCGAACGCGGTGTGAAAGAAGCTCATCCCTGACGGAACCGTGACCTTGCCGTCGGGATCGCGTTCCTCGATCAGCACCAGACATTCCTCGTGCTCGGCAGCGTTCATATAGCAGCAGCGGATGCGCCAGCCTTGCTTGAACGGATGGGGCTCCTCCTCGCAGGTTCGGCTGTGCCGCAGGCCGGCGAGCTCCTCATACCATTGGCGCGACCGGGCAATATCCTGCACATACATCGACAGCTGCTCGATGTGCGCGATCCGGGAGGACTTGAACACGCCGTAATCCTCGGTCTTGTTGGAAAACCGTCGGCCGGTGAGCGTCGGCGGTATCAGCACAAGCTTGCGGAACCACTTGCGCTTGAGCAGCGGCGCCAGCTTGCGCAGAGGCGGCGGCAGCACGTTCGGGGGAACATAGGCAACGGCAGTCATTTGCCAAACTCCTCGATGATCTCGATCCAGTGCAGGTCCGGGTCCTGAAGACAGAATGCGCCTCCGCCACGCGGGGGTTTTGCCGAGGCGATCAGCCGGCCGTCGCGCGTTGGAATTTCCATTTCTCTCGCACGCTTCCGGATGGCGTCGAACGCGGCCCGGTCGCGCGCCACCAGCGAGAAGTGCAGCATCGAGCCGTTGTCCATCTTCAGCTTATGGTGCTTAACCAAGCAGATATCGTGGTGATAGAACCCGAAGCTGAAAAAATGCATCTCCATGTGCGCCAACCGCATAGCCGCGCTGCTATCGGGATGATTGAGCGCGGAGAATTGTAGGTCGAACAGTTTCGTGTAGAAGTCCTTCGATCGTTTCAGGTCGCTGACATAGATCACGTGGTGCTGCAGTTTGGCGGCTGCGACCGGCCCGTTTCCCACGTGCACGTTCATTGTGCGAGCTCCCTAGCTGGTTAGGCCGCCGTGGCGGCGATTTCGGATTGCGATTCGGCGGCACCCCGCGAATTCGCGGCAACGCCGGCGAACGGATCGAGGCTGCTCAGGTTGTGACGCGGATTGAGCCGCTGGGCGATGAAGCGGTCCGGACGGACGAGGATGCCGCGAACGCTGTGTCTCTTTGCCCAGTCCAGGAACGCTTGATTCTCGCACTGCATCTGCAGCGTCGGCGTCACGGCCGCTCCGTTGATGGCCAAGAAGCGCGCGCCGAACGCGTCGAGAATTTCGCGGTCGCGGCGGGATAATTCGGCGCGCGGATCGGCGCCGACGCCAAGCGCAAGCCATTGATGGCAGTCGAGCCAGGCGTCAAGCGGGCGCGCCTGCCCGGCGGCCGCCACCTGCGGCTGCGGCAACATCTGGCCGACGATGCCGTCTCTGTCGGCGCCCGTCAGCGCGCTGCGCGAGATGTGCGGCGGCGGCAGCACGCCACCGCCGCGAATGAACGAGCGGAAGCCCGGCGAAAGATTAAGAAGCGCGAATACCGCGTCGCGCACTCCCGCGATCGCCCGATTTGTGGGCATAATCACGGCGCCGAGACGGCGCGACAGATTGACCATCGCGCGGACGTGGTCGGCCCGCTCGATCTCGTACGTGTCCAGGATCTCTTCGCCGGCGCTGCCCGCCACGACGGCAGCGAGCTTCCAGGCGAGATTGGCCACGTCCTTCATGCCGCCGTTCATCCCCTGGCCGGCAAACGGCGGCATCAGATGGGCCGCATCGCCGGCGAGCAGAACGCGATCCTTTCGCCACCGGTCGGCGACGCGGGCATGGAACGTGTAGACCACCCGACGTTCGATCTCGACGGCGGCGACATCGACGAACGGCGCCAAGAGCCGCCGGATGCTGTCATCGCTCGCCAGCTCGTCCGGCGGCTCCCCGGGCAGCTGCATGAACTCCCAACGCACCCGCGATCCGACAGCCGGCAGTCGAACCGTCGGCCGGCGCGGGTCGCAGAAGAACGTAATGTTGTCGACGTCGTGATTGTCGATCCGTGCGTCGATGACGAGCCAGCGCTCGGCGTAGGTCGCACCGACCACGCGCGAACCGATCAAATCGCGCGTCATGCTGTTGCCGCCATCGCACCCGACGAGAAATTTGGCGCGCAGCGACCGGGTGCCCGCGGGCGTTTCAACCCCCACTTCGACGCCATGCCCGTCTTGGGAGATGGATCTCACGCAGTGATTAAACAGCGCGCGCACCGAAGCAAACCGCGCAAGCCCACCAAAGAGCCCTTGCTCGAAGTGCGGCTGGTAAAATGTGCCAAGCCGGGAATGACCGTGCACACCACGCGGCGGAACCATCTCCATCAGCTTGCGGCCGCGGGCGTTCAGATAAATGACCTCCGGGTCTTGCACGAGCCCGTCGACGATTGCATCGAATAGGTCGACTTGCGCGAACAGCCGCAATGTCTCTGCGTCGTACGCGATCGCGCGCGGCACGCCGACCAACCCGTCGTTTCGCTCGACGAGCACGACGTTAAGGCCTGCGATCCCCAAGAGGTTGCCGAGCATTAGTCCGATCGGGCCGGCGCCAACAATCGCCACGTCACAGTCGGACGGCAAATCGCAATCTGCACCCGCGCCATTCCCCATTTGGCATCCTCCCGTCGCTGAAGTTGCGTTGGGCTCCCCAATCTCATATTGACCTTTATAGTCATTTCGACTATTTAGTCAATATGAAAATCAGAGACCGGGAAAGAGGGGCCCAACATGGCGAGGATCGATCTGGCGCGCCGGGCCCAGATTGGCCGCGATCGACGGGCACGCACCCGAGCGGAGTTGATCCGAGCGGCACGTGTCCTCTACGCGGCCCGAACATTCGATTCGGTAACGGTGGATGATGTGGTGAACGCCGCGGATGTCGCGAAGGGCACCTTCTATGTGCATTTCGATGGCCTCGACGATCTGCAAAGCGTCCTGGCTGACGATTTGGCGCGCGAATTCGATGAGCTGTTGCAGCCTCGCCGATTGTCGCTCGATGATCCGATCGAACGCATTGCCGCCGGATGCGGCGCTTTCATCAATCAGGCACTGCACGATCCGGCTTGGGGCGCACTCATCGTGCGCGGCGCCGCTGCAATGCCAAGTGTAGCACGCGTTGCGCGCGGGCGGCTCAATGAGGACATCCGCCGGGCGGCAACGAGTGGCCGCCTTCACGATGTTGCGCCCGATATAGCCTTAGAGCTCATTCTCGGCATCACGATGCGCACGATGCAATCGGCTGCGGAAGGACGCCTCAAGCCTAAGCACGCGCCGGCCATCGTCGCGGGCATTCTTCGCGCCATCGGCGTGCCCGCGGGGGAGGCCAGCGAGATCGCATTGCGCCTCGTGACGCCTGATGGGCCAAGTTTCAAAAACCGTGCGGCCTGACGCGGGCGGACAAGGAGCAGAGTCCGTGGCCGTTAATCTTGCCCGCCTCGATACGGATGGCGGCCCCCACTGGGCGGTCGTGCAACGAGATAAGATCGTTTCGTTATCCGGCGACTATCCGACGACCGCTGTACTGATCGAGCATGGCGAAGACGACTGGCGGAGCGCCAGCCGCCGGACGACGGCCGCCGCATTCGATACCGGGCGCCTGCTGTCGCCGGTGACCGCACCGTGCCGCATTTTCTGCCAAGGCGCCAACTATCGCCGGCATATGGTCGAATCGGGGCTGGACCCCGACGCCAAGACTTTCAACATGTTCTTCACCAAATCCGACGCATCAATCAGTCCGGCGCGCAGTGTCGTATGCCGGCCTGCGCACGTCGCGTTGCTCGATTATGAGATTGAGCTTGCGCTTGTATTCCGCCGTTGCGTGTCATCGCCCGTCACGGTCACACCCGATACGCTGAAGGACTATGTCTTCGCCGTCACGATTGCAAACGACATCAGCGCCCGCGACGTGCAGCTTCCGCAGACCCAGTTCTTCAAGGGCAAGAGCTATAGGGGCTTTTGCCCGATCGGGCCATGGCTGACCATCCTTGAGCCGGAGGAGCTCGCATTGCTCGACAATTTTGACCTGCGTCTTTCGGTTAATGGCGTCCTGCGGCAGCACGACACGACGGCCAATCTCGTCTTCAAGCCGGCGGAAACGATCTCGGAGTTGTCGATCTTTGCCAACATTGCCCCCGGAGATGTGCTTCTGACCGGAACGCCAAGCGGCTGCGCGTTGCGGGTGCCGCCGCCAATGGTTCGTCGCATTCTGCAGCTGCTGCCCGAGCGGAAGGTCTGGGAGCTATTTGTTTCTTCGCAGCGCCGGCGGCCGGAATATCTCAAGCCTGGCGACACCATGACGGAGACGATCCGCAGCGCCGACGGACAGCTCGATCTCGGCGAGCAGATAACAACGATTGCATGACATCACCGCCTGGCTGACGTTACGAACGCAAGATCACGGTGAGACGTTATGAGGACAAGGGCTGCATTGTTCTGCCTCGGGCCGGCCGGCAAGGGCGCGCTCGAGATCCGCGAAGTGCCACGGCGAGATCCGGCGGGCGACGAGGTCGAGGTCGTTGTGGAGACGGCCTCGGTCAATCCGATCGATGTGCGTCGCGCCGAAGGCTATGGATTGCGGCTCTTGTCATTGCTCGGTGCAGGCAAGTTTCCGATGGTGCTCGGCAACGACCTTGCGGGCACCGTGGCAACCGTCGGGGCAAAGATCTCGACGTTTAGGCCCGGCGACCGCGTTTACGGGTTGAAGCCCGCGTCAGCCGACGGTACCCATGCCAGTTACGCTCTGGTCAAGGCGGCCCACGTGCTGCGCGCTCCTGCCGCCGCTGACGTTCAGGCACTGGCGGCCCTCCCCTATAGCTTCGTAACCATGTGGCTGGCCGTACGCGGCGCCGGACTGACCCATGACAACGCGGCGGGAAAGAAAATCCTCGTGCATGGGGCTGCCGGCGGCCTCGGCACCTTGGCGCTGCAGATGCTGTCCGCGTGGGACGCCAAAGTCACGGCCATTGCTCGGGCGCCAACCCTCGCCGGATGCCAGGCGGCGGGCGCCGCCGAGGTTCTCGACGGCACCAAGCAGCCGTTCGCCTCGCTCGGCCGCACGTTCGATGCGACGCTTAATTTCGCAACCTGGGACGACGACCTTGCGCTCGTCCGCTGCCTGCGGGACGGTGCCTTGGGCCATGCGACCACGGTGCATCCGCTGTTGGGCAACTTCGATCGGTACGGTTGGCTGAGCGGCGCCTTGAAGTCTTTTTCCGCGAAGAAAGCTAACCGCGCGGCCTTGCCTAAAGGCGCCAGGAATTACGCTTGGACCCTCTTCCGGCCAGATGTCGCAGCGCTATCAGAGCTCGCCCGCCTCGTGGAGCAGCAGCGCATCAGCCTTCCGATCGCCATGCGCAAGCCGCTCCGGCAAGCCGACGAGGCGTTCGATCACGTCAGGAAAAGCAGATCCGGACGGGCGCTGCTCACGCCATGATGCTTGGCCGACCTTATATCTTTTTCCGATTAGGTTAGCTGTTCCTCCCCCCAAAAGCGGCCGCAGGTCCGGGTCCCGCAGCGGACCGCGCGCCCCGACCGCACACAACTTGGCGAAGATTGTGCGGTCGAACGGAGCAACGCGGACAACGGGCCCGTTGATCCCGGCGTTCGGCAGGTCTCAGTTTGACCCATATGCGACATCGCTGCATCGCAGCAAACTAACCCGCGCGCTTTGTATGACGAGAAAGGAGCATAGTGAGTGGTGACGGGAGGCGGTTCACGACACTTGAGGGACATAACCAATTTTTTGTCCCTCGCGACAGAGAAGCGCCCAGGTCCCGACGAACTTGACGTCGCCTCCTGTCCGGGATTCAAGACCCGGTCGCCGCCTGCATTATCTTCCGCTCTTTGACGTAGCGTCAAAGGGCGCGGTTCGTGCCTCGACCTGCCGTTCAACGATCGCAATTCACTGCAGCGCTCCGTCGCGAGGCTTCGGCACGCTAGGGACCTTGGTGTGCCCCCCCCGAAACTGCTGTCCGCGCCAAACGGCGAGCCACGGCGACGAAGTTCCGCACCGCTGGGGAGGAGTCGTCACGCCGATACACAAGGCTGAGCGGCGCACGTAACCCCTCCGCTTTCAAGGGGACGTAACCGATCCCGTCGACATGAAGCAGGTTGATGCAGCGAGGAACGATGGAGATGCCGAAGCCACCGGAGACCAGCAGGACGCTCGCTACCAGATCCGGACCTTCCTGCCCATGAATTGGGTTGAACCCCGCGCGGTGGCAGGCTTCGATGATCGAGTCGTGAAAGCCGGGATTGAGCGCCTGCGGTACCATAATGAATGTCTCCTCGGCGAGTGCGGCGAGCCGCACCGTAGGGAAACCAAAAAACGGATGTCCTCGCGGCAGCACAACCAGCAGGTCCTCTTCGAGGAGCAGATCGACGGCAAGACCACGGTGGTCGCCGATGGGCGGTCGGACGAATGCGAGGTCAATCTGGCCCCCATGCAACTGGGCAACCACTAACGGGGTGTTGCCCTCCTCCGGCGAGAGCAGGACCTCGGGATAACGCTGCCGGAACTCACGCACGACAGCGCCGATGAGGGGATGAAAGTAGGTCCCCCCAGCGGTGCCGGCCTTGATCTGTCCGGTTTCGCCACGGCTACGACGCCGCACGCTGATCTTGGCGTGCTCGACCTTTTGCAGGATCTCAAGCGCTTCCTGCAGGAGCAGCTTTCCCGCCCCGGTCAGCTCGACCCCACGGGTCAGGCGACGGAAGAGACGCGTGCCCATCTCCTTTTCCAGTTGCTGGATTCGTCGGCTCAGCGGCGGTTGCTGGATGCCGAGACGTGCGGCCGCGCGCGTGAAATTGCGCTCTTCGGCGACCGCAACGAAGTAACGGAGCGAGCGAAGTTCCATCGGCGAAACCATCCGTAGCGCACTGGGCTTCAGCCTGCCCGCCAAGGCCCTTCTTGCGTGGTGCGCGGCCGCGGGCCCTCAAGTGCCAGCATATTCGTAAAGTATTGAACACGCTACATCTGTTCATTGGACAGCCGCAGCTTCGAGCGCCATCTTGGCCGCTACCAAGGGGCAACTCCTAGGTGACGCGACGCCGTTGCCGACGGCGAGGCCGTCGAGGCACATCACCGCGCCCCCATTAGCCCGTACGTCCCGGGATTTGGGATCCCAATCACCCTTGATTGGATTTGTCAGCACGAAGTCGCTTATCGTCGAGCATTCGATCGCTATCAAGGGTCGCCGGACGACCATCGAAATCGAGGAGGCATTTCTGGACGTCGCTGAAGAAAGTTGTCCAGGAACGCGGCGTCACCTTAACACTGCTCGTCTCCAAGATTGACGCCGAGCGGGGTAGGCAATTTGGCTTCTGCGCTTCGACTGTTTGTGCTCAATCACTATCGGGGAATTTTTCAAGCGAGCGACGCACGGCCCGATTTGGCCGCTCATCGGATGACCGAGCGATGCAAGCCCTTGGGCAGCACGTGCATCAGGAAGCGCCTGATGAACTCATGCGCGGCGAGCGTCATGATCTTGTAGCGCGCGAGGCCGTCGGCGCGATAATCCTCGTACCTGAAGGTGACGCCCTTGTGGTCGCAGGCGATCAGTCGGCGGTTGGAGATGGCGACGCGGCGGGTATAGCGCGACAGATACCCCAACACGTTCTTCGTCCTACCAGAGGACCAGATCGACGTATTTTGCAGCGCCGTCGCACGGCTCAAGTCAGCGGCGGACTACGAGCAGCTGGTCGACAGCTTCGGCGTGCGGCGGTCGAACGAAAAGTTCTGGTCGGTCTACGACGCGATCAACTCGACCCACCTCGCCAACGTTCCCGTGCGCTCGGGCACCCTGGATCTCACGCGCCATGCGCTCGAGGAGAAATTGCGAGGCCGCTGACTTGGACCTGCGTCAACTTTGCGCGCCGATTGAGGTAGGACCAAATCGTCACTGCCAGCATGAATGGTCAGTCTTCGCCGCGTTGTTCGGCGAGCGGGCTTGGATCCTCGAATAGACGTGCGGTGACGGCCCCAAAGATGATGCCGACGATGTGAGCCAGATAAGCGACGCCGCCCGACTGCACGTCCGCCACTACGCCAAAACTGAGAAGCTGGATGAGGAACCAAAACCCGATCAGGAGCGAAGCCGGTATGAACGTGACGCGGACGTACCAGCCAATGATCAAAACCGTGCGAATTTTGTCGCGCGGGTAGGTGACCAGAAACGCACCCATCACAGCGGCAATCGCTCCGCTCGCACCCAGATTGGGAACCGTAGATCCGGGATCGGCCCCGACTTGCGCGAGCATCGACCCTATTCCGCCGACAAGGTAGAACGCCGCATACCGCCCGGGATTCATTGCGTCTTCTATCTCCGGGCCAAAGGCCCAAAGGAACACCATGTTGCCAAGAATGTGCGACCAGCTCGCGTGCATGAACAGGGCTGTCAGAATGGTGATCCAGTGACGGCCAGCGACGATATCGGCAGGGACAACTGACCATCGGGTTACGAATGCATCGCCCCCCATCAGTTCGAGAATGAAAGCCAGAGCGTTCAACGCGATGATGAATGCAGTGATGATGGGAAAGCGTGAGGGGTGCCGCGATTCATCCTGGAGTGGGAACATTTCTTCTCTCGCTCTGGAAAGTACGTGCCAATCCCGTCACCCTGGTCTTGCCCAATGGATGGGATCATCGGCCTAGTCCAGCTGATAGCGCTTGAAGAACCAGCGTTTCACGACATAGACGAGGACAAGATAGGCGATGGTGACGAGCGCAAGCGCGCCCATGAGGGCGGCGGGCGGCGGAATGAACCCAAGCCAGGGCGCCAGCGGCGAATAGGGAAGCGCCACAGCCACGGCGAAGCCCAGGAGCGTGCTTACCACGAGCGCCGGATGCGGCCGATCCCGCAAGGGATGAGCTGTGCGGATGATGAAGATCACCAAGACTTGCGTCGAGAGCGACTCGACGAACCAGCCGGTGTGAAACAGCTTTTCGTCCGCATGGAAGACCCAGAGCAGCAGACCGAAAGTGACGAAGTCGAAGATCGAGCTCAGCGGCCCGAACACGAACATGAACTTGCGGACGACGTCGAGATCCCAGCGGCGCGGCTTCGCCACCATCGCGTCGCTCACCTCGTCCAGCGGGATGGTCGCCTCCGACAGATCATAGAGCAGGTTGTTCAGAAGAATCTGGGTCGGCAGCATCGGCAGGAACGGCAGGAACATAACACCGCCCGCCATGGAGAACATGTTGCCGAAATTCGAACTCGTTCCCATCATCATATATTTGAGGATGTTGACGAAGGTCTTGCGGCCTTCACGCACGCCATCCGCGAGCACGCCAAGATCCTTGCGCAGAAGGATCATGGCGGCCGCCTCCTTGGCGACGTCGACGGCAGTGTCCACCGAAAAGCCTACATCGGCCGCATGGAGCGACGGCGCGTCGTTGATCCCGTCGCCAAGATAGCCGACAACATGGCCCTTGCGGCGCAACGCTGCGATGATGCGAGACTTTTGGGGCGGCGTGACCCGGCAGAACAGGGTCGTGTCGTCGAGTCTGGCCGCGAGCGCCTCATCGGTTAGAGCCGCGACCTCCGGTCCGGTCAGTGTTCCGGTGACCTTCAGACCAAGCTCGCCGCAGACATGCCGGGTGACCTGCTCATTGTCGCCAGTCAGCACTTTCAGAACGATGCCCAAATTGGCAAGGGCGGTCAGCGCCTCGCGCGCCCCCGCCTTCGGTGGATCGAGGAAGGCCA